>CAJTVP010000013.1 GCA_910580205.1 uncultured Eggerthellaceae bacterium | reverse complement strand
GAGCCGCCCATGGGATCGCAGTCCTCCTCATCCACCGAGGTCAGGACGTTGACGTTGGACTCCAGGCAGCCGAACGGGTTGGCCAGGTCGGCCGAGCCGTCGCGCTCGGGGAACCACCAGCCGCGCGGCGCGAACACCACGTTGGGATGGGTATCGTTGTCGACGTTGGCGCGCATCTTGATGCGGCCGCGGCGGGTCTCGATCCAGCACCAGTCGCCGTACTCGATGCCCAGCTGCTCGGCGAGGGCCGGGTTGATGGAGAAGTACGGGTCGGGGTACAGGTAGCGGATGCCCTGCATCTGGAAGTGCTCGGAGTGGTGGTAGGGCATGAAGCCGCCGCCGGTGGTGAGCACCAGCGGGTACTCCTCGAGCAGCTCAGGGGTGTCAATGGGGTTCTCCGGCGAGCCGACGTAGGTGGGCATGCCCACGTAGCCCAGCTCGCGCATGATGGTGGAGTTGCACTCGACCTTGCCCGACGGGGTCCAGAAGCCGCCGTTCTCGTACTTCATCTGGTGCAGCGGCGGGTAGTACATGCGCACGTTGTCGACGAACTCGTTGTAGCTGCTGATGGGAAGGCCGATGCCCTTGATGATGTGCCAGTAGGCCTCTTCCTCGGTCTCCCAGGGCCACATCTCCGGATCCTGGCCGCAGGCCAGACCGAGCTTGCGCCAGAAAACCATGTCAGTGTGGCGGTCGTACTTCGGCTGCATGGCGCGACGGCCGGCCATGAGGGAGTCGGTGGCGCCGTAGTGGGTGATGATGGTGGGACGCTCAAGAGCGCCGGCGGCCGGGAACACGTAGTCGGACAGGAGCGCGGTGGGGGTCATCCAGTAGTCCACCGTGACCAGGAACTCGACTTCTTTGAGGGCCGCCAGGACCATCTTCGCGTCACCGTAGGAGTTCACCGGATTGGTGGCGTTGCAGATGAGCGCGCGCACCTTGTACGGGTCTCCGGTGAGGATGGCCTTGAACACAGACGGGCCGTGGGCTTCGCAGAACCACTCCGTCGGCAGGGTCTTGCCCCACTTGCGCATGGCGTTGTCGGAGATCTTCTGATACCCCGGCCAGCTGGTCAGCTTGAACTTGTTGGAGCCGATCTGCTTGGCCTTCATCTCCTCAGGCAGGCATTCGTTGGCTTCCATCTCCTCGTCGGTGAGGAAGTTGATGGCCGGACCCGGCATGCCGTCGCCGCCCGGAACGTCCAAGTTGCCCGTGATGGCGCGGCAGAGCGCGAGGGCGTGAGATGCCGTGGTGGACGTGGAGCCGTTCTGGTCCCACGTGCAGCCCCACTGGATGCAGCCAGGCTTGTTCATGGCGTACATGCGCGCGGCGTTGCGGATCTGATCAGGATCGAGCCACGTGATCTCAGAGGCCCATTCGGGAGAGTAGTCGGCCATATGGCCCATGAGCTCTTCGAAGCCGTCGCACCATTTCGTGACGAACTCCACATCATAGAGGCCTTCGAAGATGAGGGTGTGCAGGATGGCGAGAGCCAGCGCCGCATCCGAGCCGGGACGCAGCGGCAACCACAGGTCCGCCTTCGCAGCCGTCTCAGAATAACGGGGATCGACGACGATGATCTTCAGACCCGCCAGCTGGAGGTCCGTGTAGCCGTGCATGCCGCCCAGGGTGGATGCGCCCGGGTTCATGCCCCAGAGGATCAGGCTGCGCGCAGCGCCCAGGTCCGTCTCGAAGGGAGACCAACCCGCCACGCAGGTCTCGGCCATGAACGTGGGGATCCAGCACAAAAGCGCGTTGTGGAACCCGTTCGGGGTGCCGAACTGGTTCAGGAAGCGCCTGCGCGCCCAGTCGTCGGTGCGCGTGGTGCCGCCAGCGGATGCCACGTACTCGGCGCCGGATTCCTCTTTGATCTGGTTCAGCTTGTCGGCGACTTCCTGGATCGCCTGGTCATAGGGGATCTGCTCCCATTGACCTTCGCCCTTCTTCCCTACGCGTTTGAGCGCATGGTTGATGCGGGCCGGGTGGTTCACGTGCAAAAGGGCGCTGGTGCCGCGGCAGCACAGGCCGCCTTGGCTGGAATAGTCAGGATCGCCTTCGATCTTGATCACATCCCCGTCCTTGACGTAGGCAAGGACGCCGCAGTTCGCATGGCAGAAGTAGCAAAGCGACTTCACCATCTCGACTCCCTCTGCGTGGATATCGATCTCCGCCATAAACCTTCCTCTCTACTTCTCGTAAGCCTTCGCGCAGACGCACGAACGGACAGGCTTCCCCCTGTGTCCCTGGATTATAGCGGCTCCGCCGTATAATCGGGAGAGGCTGTGAAGCGCGTTTCGTTGAAGACGGCAAGCGGCTTGGCGCTGAGGAGGGCGAAGATGACGGATCATCGGTTCACATTCATGGGCACGGCAGCCGGGTGCGGCGTGCCTTCTTTCTTCTGCGATTGCCCCGCGTGCACGGAGGCGCGGGCGGATCCGGATCTGGCCCGCGGGGATTGCGGCGTCATGATCCGGCGCGCGGGACTGCCGGAAGCGGATACGCCCACGCTGGTGATCGATGCGCCGCCCGATGCGCGCCACCAGCTTCTTCGGGAAGGCGTCCGCCATGTGGATGAGATGCTGTTCACCCATTGCCATTACGACCATATCGGCGGCCTTGGCGAATACGAGTATCTGGTGGCTCTGAAGCGGGGTGGAGCGCCGCTCCCGGTCCATGCCTCCCCTGCTGCCCGTGAGGGGATCCTGAAAGAGTTTCACTACATGGACTATTGCCTGGCGTTTCAAGATGTGGCGCCCTTCGACGCGATCGAGTTCGACGGCGTGCGCTACACGGCGCTGCCCGTGACCCACGCGCCGGGCACGTACGGGTATCTCATAGAGACTGAGGCAACGCGCCTGTTCTACGCCTCAGACACGGGACCTTTGCCTGAGGAGACGGCGGATGCCGTGCGCGGGGTGGACATCCTGGCCATGGACGCGACATTCTGGAAGCGCAACTGGAATCCGGATGCCCACCACTCCGTGCAGGAATGCATCGAAGAGGGCTTGAGTCTGGACGCTGGGCGAATCTATCTCACGCATCTGTGCATGCACTACGACGAGCCCATCACCGCCGCGAAGCTGGAACGCCATTGCGCCGGCTTCGACGGCCGCGTGGCCGTGGCCTACGACGGCCTCACCCTGGATATCTGACGTTCTCGCAGCCGCGAATCAAGGGGCGCAGCGAAAGGCAGCCTGGGTTGCAACTTGATTGCGGTGGCTTCCCCTGATTCTGATGCAGGATCTGACGGCGGATGCGCAGGATACCCGTCCTGTTCGCATGGTTGACCATTGGCACCCGATGGGTGCGCTACAGGGCTTCCTTGGTTTTTTATTCAGCCTGATCTGCGTAGCGCGGGCATCGCCCGCCAACGAGGGTGATGCGCACGGGAACGGTCGCCTGCGCATCCGCCGGTTGGGCGAGCTTCCTGATTGGAGCGGCTTCCGCATCACCTGGGATCATCCGGTGCGCCAGGCTGACCCGGGCAGGCGCCTCAATGAATGGCGTTGGCGATGGTCTTCCGCCAACGCGCATTTTTGTGCGCGAGCGCGTTCCTGGGTGCAAGGCGCGCTTCGCCTTGCGAATCAGCGCAGCTATGAGCGGACTTCGGCGGCGGTGGCGCCTTGGACCTTCTTCACCAGCTTCTCGTGAGCCTTGTCCACTTCCTCGGAGGTGAGGGTGCGCTCCGGCGCGCGGTAGGTCAGGCGATAGGCCATGGACTTCTTGCCCGCGCCCACGCGCTCATCATCCCGGTACACGTCGAACAGCGCGACGCTCTCCAGCATCTTGCCGCCCGCAGAGGTCATGACCTGCTCCATCTTCTCGTGAGTGACGCTCTCATCCACGACGAACGCCTGGTCCACCTCCACCGCCGGGAACGTGGGCACGTCCACGTAATCCCGTGCCGGGCGGTAGGACTTCTCAAGGGCCTTCATATCCAAGTCGAACGCCACGATGGGCGCTTCGGCGTCGAAGGCAGCCGCCACCAGCGGGTGCACCTCCCCCACCCAGCCGAGGACCGTGCCACCAGAGAGCACCTGAGCCGCCCGTCCCGGTTGGAGCTGGGGCGCATCTTCTGGGACAAGCTCCTTGAAGCGCACCTTCGGCAGCGCCAGCTCGCGAGCCAAGTTCTCCACGATGCCCTTGCCATCGAAGAAATCGAAGGGCGCGCGCTTCTCGTTCCAGCCATCTTCTCCCATGGCGCCGGCAAGCACGCCCGCCACCCGCGTGCGCTCCTTGGGCTTCTTGCGACCCTCGGCGGTGAAGAACACCGTGCCGATCTCATAGAGCTGGATGTTCTTCGTGCCGTGGTGCTGGTTGTAGGCCACCGAGCGCAGAAGGCCCGGAAGGATCGTCTGGCGCATGACCGACTGATCCGCATTGAGCGGGTTCAAAAGCTCCACGGCCATGCCCAGATCAAGGCCGTCCATGCGCATGGCCTTCACATCGGCAGGTTCCACGAAGGAGTAGGTCATGGTCTCATTCATGCCGCTGGCGCGCAGGGTGCCATTCACGATGCCGCGGACGACTTCAGACTGCTCGCGCGTGCCGACGCGATCAGGAGAGGAGGGCAGCGTGGGTGCGATGCGATCCATGCCCCAAAGGCGCACCACCTCTTCGTACAGGTCTATCTCGCGTTCCAGGTCAGGGCGGAACGTGGGCGCCACCACATCGAGCACCCCGTCCTCTGCGGAAGGCCGCACCTGGCAACCCAAACGCTCCAGGATGTCCACCACGAAGCCAGAGGGGATGTCAGCGCCCATCATGGCGTTGAAGCGCTGGATGCGGAATGAGAGCGGCACTGGCACAGACTTGACCGGGTAGAGATCCACGATGCCCGGTCGCACCGTGCCGCCGCAGACCTCCGCCATGAGCGCGGCGGCCGCGGCTGAGATGTCCGCGATGGGCACGTCGTCCACGCCTCGTTCATAGCGCATGGAAGCCTCGGATATGAGCCCCAGGTTGCGGCTCGTGCGCGAAGTGTGCGCGCGGCTGAACGTGGCTGTCTCCAGGAGGATGGAAGTGGTGTGGTCCTCCACTTCCGAATGGAGGCCGCCCATGACGCCAGCCAAGGCCACGGCGGAGGCCGGCGTGGCGATGACGGTCATGTCAGAGGTCAGCACGCGATCAGTGCCGTCAAGGGTGGTGAACTCTTCGCCCTCTTCGGCGGGACGCACGATCACCTTCACGTTGCCATCCGCATCTTTGAGCGTGTCATAGTCGAACGCATGGAGGGGCTGCCCGTAGAGGAACATGATGTAGTTCGTGACATCCACCACGTTGTTGATGGAGCGCGCGCCAGAGGCCACGACCCGCTCAGCCAGCCAGTCCGGGGACGGCCCCACCTTCACGCCTTCGATGACGCGGGCGGTGTAGCGCTGGCAGCGGTCCGGATCCGTGATCTCCAGCTGAACGGAATCCGCAACGGGTTCTCCTGCGGTGAGAGCGTCCAGTTTCGCCGCATCCTCTTGCAGCGGGAACGCCACGGGCGTCTGGTACATGGCGCCGATCTCACGGGCCAGGCCCGTCACGGACAGGCAGTCAGGCCGGTTCGGGGTGATCTCCAAGTCCAGCACAGTGTCGCCCTGGCCCAGATACTCCGTGAACGCCATGCCCACCGGAGCATCTTCGGGGAGCACCCAGATGCCGTCATGGTCCGTCCCCTGGCCCAGCTCCCGCCGGGAGCAGCACATTCCGCAGCTTACGACGCCGCGCAGCTTGCTCTTCTTGATCTTGAAGCCGCCGTCTTCGCTGGGCAGCACCGCGCCCACGGTGGCCACGGGCACCTTTATGTCAGCAGCGATGTTGGGCGCGCCGCAGACGATCTGCACGGGCTCCTCTTCGCCCACGTCCACGGTGACCACGTGCATATGATCGGAATCCGGGTGCTCAACGCACGTGAGAACATGGCCCACCACGACGCCTTCCAAGGCAGCCCCCAGCTTCTCGACGCCTTCGACGCCGGTGCCAGTGAGGTCCAAGCGATCGCAGAACGCCTGGGTGTCCGTGGGCACGTCAACGTAGTCGCCCACCCATTTGAGAGATAGCTTCATCGGTCACTCCCCGCCTATCAGAATTGCCTGAGGAAGCGCATGTCGCCTTCCAGCAGCATGCGCAGATCCGGCACGTTGTACTTGAGGCACGCGGCGCGCTCAACGCCCAGGCCGAACGCGAATCCGGAATACACCTCCGGATCGATCCCGCTCATCTCCAGAACGTTGGGGTCCACCATGCCGCAGCCCAGAAGCTCCAGCCAGCCGGTGCCCTTGCACATGCGGCAACCTTCGCCGCCGCAGACCCCGCAGCTGACATCCACCTCAGCTGAAGGTTCCGTGAACGGGAAATAGTGAGCGCGGAAGCGCGTGCGGCGATCAGGGCCGAAGATGGCCTTGCAAGCGTAATCGAGCGTGCCCTTCAAATCCCCGAAGGTGATCCCCTTGTCCACCACCAAACCCTCGATCTGGTGGAACTGCGGAAGGTGGCTGGGGTCCGCCACGTCGCGGCGATACACCTTGCCTGGCACGATGATGTAGATGGGCAGCGAGCAATCCTCCATGGCATGCACCTGGGCACCAGAGGTCTGCGTGCGCAAAAGCACGTCGGATTCGCCCTTGACGGCGCTGCCGTCACCGGAGAGGTCCTTCACGTAGAAGGTGTCCTGCATGGAGCGGCTGGGATGATCCGGGGGCGCGTTCAAGGCTTCGAAGTTGTAGTAATCCGTCTCCACCTCAGGTCCTTCGAAGAGCGAATAGCCCAGCCCCAAGAACACATCCGTCATCTCGTCGATCATGCCGTTGATGAGATGGCGGGTGCCGATCTGCTGAGAGCGACCGGGAAGCGTGATATCCACCGCATCTGAGGCGATGGCCGCATCCAGCTCTTGTTGTTGGAGGAGCTTCTTGGCCTCCTCAAGAGCCGTCTCCACCGCCGTGCGCGCTTCGTTGACCGCGCGCCCGACCTGCGCTTTCTCCTCTTTTGGGACGTTGCCCATGTTGCGCAGGTATGCGGTGAGCGTGCCGGATTTGCCCAGGACCGCAATGCGGACATCCTCAAGCGCCGCGCTGTCCTCCGCTGCGCTGATGTCTGCGAGGACGCGTTGCTTCAAAGAGTCAAGCTCTTCGATGATCGTCATCACTACCCCTTTGGATCGTTTGGATGAGCCTTGATTATAAGCGTCTGAACGCGCTTGTCTTCCGCAGGTGGGCGGATACCATCAAAGGAAACGGTATTTGACCGTGCGCACGCCCCAGGCGTAGCAGTCTCCGAAGCCAAAGGCTTTGAAGACGCCTGGTTGCAGGTCAAGGGCGCGCGAGCCGCCACCCATGTATCCGCAGTCGTTCACCGTGGCGTAGACCGTCATGCCGTTGTAGGTGATCTCAACGGTGCGTCCGAAGTAGCTCTTGAAGTTGGGCAGGGACATGGGGACCGCGACGCCCATGGAGGTATCCGTGCACCAGGAGACGCCGTCCGCGCATTTGCCGGGGTTGGGCGTATAGGGATCAGAAGAGCCGCCATAGGCTGAAGCCACGCCAGTGAGGTATTCGCCCGCGGCGGGACCGGGAGAGGGATCGGGGACGACCGGCGTGGAGGGAGAGATGACCTCTTCGCGATCCACCGTGTCCGCAGATTCATCCACCGAGGCTTCCGGTTCTTTGGATTTCCAGATGAACTGCTCAGCCTGCTGCTTGAGCTCAGCCAGCTTCTCCGAGCTCTCGTCCACATAAGAGGCCGCTTCTTCGACCACGGCGGACGCTTCGCTCCGCTTGCTGTTCAATACTTCCAGCTTCGCATCCTGCGCGTTCTTCTGCGCGGTCAGCTGATCGGAAGCCTGCATGAACTGGGTCTTGAGCTCTTTCTGCTTCTCGATCTCCTCGCTTTGCTGGTCCATGATCTTGTCAACGTAATCAACGTTGCGGGAAAGCTCATTCCAGCTCTGCGCGCCCAAGATGGAGCTCAAGAACGAGGAGAGGGAGGACGTGCGGTATTCATAGACAGCGGTGTTCGCCATGATGCTGCGCCCATCGAGCATGCTGGCTTGCACATCCAACACCTGCTGCGCCAGACCATCTATCTTCGCTTGAAGGGAATCCACCTCATCGGAGAGCGCATCGTACTCCTCCGAGATGGTCGCCAGCTTCTCCTCAGCAGCCTGGAGCGCCGCTTCCGCGCTTTCATATTTCGCCTGCGCTTGGCTCACATCAGCAGCAGGAACGCTGGCGGCCAGCGCTTCCATGGGCATGGAGAATGCGAGCGCCCATGAGCAGAGAAGGCAGAGAAGAGCATGGACGGATGCTCGATGGCGTGTTCTATGTTGAGTGCGTTCGACCATACCGTTGAAATCATCCCGGAAAGCGGCGTCTTTTTCAAGAGGCGCAACGAAAATACACAGGCCGCGAAGGGCCTCTCTCATCAATGAGACGTCTCCAGCAGCTCGCGCGCGTGGGCAAGAGACGCTTCGCTGGCATTCCCTGAGAGCATCCGAGCGATCTCATGGATGCGCGCATCCCCCTGGACGGCTTGGATGCGCGTGGATGCCACGCCATCCTGCTCTGACTTCGCGACCACATAGTGACGGGAGGCGCGCGTGGCGACCTGGGCCAGATGCGTGACGACGATCACCTGATGCGTGCGCGCCAAACGGGCGAGCACCTCAGCCAGCGCGTTCGCCACCGTGCCGCCCACGCCGGCATCTATCTCGTCGAAGATGAGAGTGGCTGTGGCATCTGCCTCTCCCATGACCACATGGATGGCGAGCATGACGCGAGAGAGCTCACCACCAGAAGCCACCTTCGCAAGAGGCCGTTCGCTCATGGTGGCTGAGGGGCGGAACAAAAGCTCCACTTTGTCAGCTCCCGCCGCGCTCCACTGATCGCGCGGCTGCATCTCGACCGAGCAGGAGATGGACGCGCTGCCCATCTCAAGGTCCGCCAACACGCCATTGATCTCACCAGCGAAACTGGGGGCTGCATCCATCCACGCCCCATGGAGCGCGGATGCTGCTTCTGCAAGGCGGTCTTCGGCTTGCTGCACCTCCGCTTGCGCTTGGGCTTCGACGCCTTCCGCATCCTCCATGAGACGGATGGTCTGCTGCGCCTCTTCCCCCTTGGCGATGACGTCTTCCAGAGAAGGGCCATAGCGGCGGATGAGCCCTTGATAGGCCGACAGGCGCGCCTGAGCCTCTTCGAGGGTGGAAAGATCAAGATCTATGGCATCCCGATACCGCACCACCTCGCGAGCTGCATCTTCTATGAGATACGTCGCGTTGCGCAGGGATTCCGCCTGCTCGTTGAGGGCGCCGTCATACCGCGCTCCTTCTTCAAGGGAGGCGATGGCGGCGTTCAACCCATCCAGCACGCCCTCATCCGCGCAGAGCGCGTCGTAGGCCTCTGTGGAGGTGCGGGCCAACAGCTCCGCGTTCTCCGAGCGGCGCACGAAAGCGGAGAGCTCCTCGAAATCTTCCGCCGAGGGGCTGAGCGGCTCTATCTGGGACAGGATGTAGCGTGCCTCCTCCACGCGGATATCTGACTGCGCGCGCATCTCCTGGACCTGGGCGAGATGCTCTGCGGCGCCCTTCGCTTCGGCGAAGGCGGATGCGTAAGCATCCCTCAACGCGCGCGCTTCTTCCCCTGCGAACAGATCGAGCAGCTGGCGATGGGCGCTCACGGACACGAGCGCTTGTTGATCATGCTGGCTGCAGAGGTCTATCAGAGGGGCGATCTTCTCAGAAAGCTCCGTGACGCTGGCGATCTGGCCGTCTATCTTGACGCGGGAGCGGCCATCGGCGCTGAGACGACGAGAGACGACGATCTCCTGGTCCTCTGCGGAGGCGCCCTCAGAACCGCGCTCTCCCTCACCATCCGCCAGGAAGAACCGTCCGGAAACGCTGGCCTCCGGTTCCCCTTCGCGCACGAACGTCTTGTCCGCGCGCTGGCCTGAGAGCAAGCGGCAGGCTTGCAAAAGCGCCGTTTTTCCCGCACCTGTTTCGCCCGTGATGGCCGTGAGCCCTGGTGCTGGTTGGATGGATGCTTCTTGGATCAGAGCGATATCCGATACGCAGATCTCATCTATCAACGTCTCTTCCGCCTTCCATACGCAGAGCCTTTGCGCGCGCTCTTCCTCAGCTCCGAGAGCGCATCTTCCTTGGTGGTGCCATCGAACGTGGAGCGGAGAGATACCACCTGGTCGCGCAGACGGGCAGCCTCTTCGAAATCCATGCCCGCGGACGCCGCCTGCATCTCCTCTTCCATGGAAGCGATCATGCGCATGACCTCTTCGCGGGAGAGCTCAGCGAGCTCCTTGTTGATCTCCACGGCATCGATGCCCATCGAATCTTCCGTGATGGCGCCCATGATGTCGTTGATGGCCTTCCGGATGGTCTCCGGCTTGATGCCATGCTCTTCGTTGTAGGCCATCTGGATGCTGCGACGGCGGCGCGTCTCTTGGATGGCGCGTTTCATGGAATCCGTTTCGCGATCAGCGTACATGATGACCTGGCCCGACACGTTGCGCGCCGCGCGCCCGATGGTCTGGATGAGCGAGCGGTGGTTGCGCAGGAACCCTTCTTTGTCCGCATCCAGGATGGCGACCAAGCTGACTTCGGGAAGGTCCAACCCTTCTCGAAGAAGATTGATGCCCACGAGCACGTCGAACTGGCCCATGCGCAGATCCCGCAAGATCTCAACGCGGTCCAGCGTGGCGATGTCCGAATGCATGTAACGGGCGCGGACCCCTTGGTCCAGAAGGTGATCCGTCAGGTCTTCGGCCATCTTCTTGGTGAGCGTGGTGATGAGCACGCGCTCGTCCCGCTCCGCGCGCTCTTTGGCCTCATCTATGATGTCATCGATCTGGCTCTTCGAGGTGCGCACGATGATCTCCGGATCCAGAAGGCCCGTGGGGCGGATGATCTGGTCGACCGTCTTCTGGCTGACCTTCTCCTCGTAATCCCCTGGCGTGGCGCTCACGTAGATGAATTGCGGCACGCGCTCCTCGAACTCGTCGAACCGGAGCGGCCGGTTGTCAAGGGCGGAGGGCAGGCGGAATCCGTGCTCCGCCAGCGTGACCTTGCGGCTGCGATCCCCCTCATGCATGCCGCGGATCTGCGGCACCGTGACATGGCTCTCATCTATGATGCAAAGGAAATCCTTGGGAAAGTAGTCTATGAGCGTATAGGGCGGCTCACCGGGAGCGCGGCCATCCAAGTGGCGCGAGTAATTCTCGATCCCTGAACAGAAGCCCATGGTCTCCAGCATCTCAAGATCGTAATTCGTGCGCATCTCCAAGCGTTGCGCTTCCAAGAGCTTCCCATCCTCGTTGAACTCGCGCAGACGGTCATTCAGCTCTTCCCGGATGGTGTGGAGCGCCCTGTCCATCTTGGGGCGGGCGGTCACGTAGTGGGAAGCCGGCCAGATGGGAACCGCCTGGAACGTGTTCACCACTTCTCCGGTGACGTTGTCGATCTCTGCGATCTCTTCGATCTCATCCCCCCAGAAGTCTATCCGCAGCGGATTGTCCGCGTAGGGCGGGAACACATCCAGCGAATCCCCCCGCACGCGGAACGTGCCGCGGGAGAGCTCATAGTCATTGCGGTCATACTGGATGTCTATGAGGCCGTAGATGACCTCATCACGGTCCTGGGGGATCTGCTTGTCCACGAACACGGCCATGCCCGCGTAATCCTGCGGGCTGCCGATGCCGTAGATGCAGCTGACCGACGCCACCACGATGACGTCCCGACGGGAGAGGAGCGCGCTGGTGGCCGCGTGGCGCAGCTTCTCCACTTCCTCGTTGATGGAAGCGTCTTTCTCTATGAAGGTGTCTGAGGAGGGCACGTAGGCTTCCGGCTGGTAGTAGTCATAGTAGCTCACGAAGTACACGACCGCGTTGTCTGGGAAGAACTCCTTCAGCTCGGATGCCAGCTGGGCCGCGAGCGTCTTGTTGGGCGCCATGACCAACGTGGGTTTCTGCACCTTCTCTATCACCTTGGCCATGGTGAAGGTCTTGCCCGACCCCGTGACGCCAAGGAGCGTCTGGTACCGCAGGTCGTCCTCCACGCCTTTCGCCAAGGCGCTGACGGCTTCGGGTTGATCCCCTGACGGCTCATAGGGGGCCACGACCTTGAATGGCGTGTCAGAGAGCCGGACCTCTGGGAGCTTCCCCTCCATCTCCATGCCTTCGATGTTCCTCAAATGCGTTGACAAGCATCCTCTTTTCCCACGGGTGGAATCGATATCAGCCTATGATACACCGTACACCCGTTCGCTATTTTGAGAATCCCATCTTTTTCAGAACTCCACGGAACCAGCGGACCCAAAAAGAAAAGACCCGGACGGCGAAGCATCCGGGTCCCGTCTCTGAACATGGCCAAGATCAAGCGTTGTAGCCGTTCCACCAGGTGAGCACTTTGTTGTACAGCTCATCTTTCGTGGAGTTGTTGTTGAACACCACATCCGCCGCTTCCACGCGATCCGCATCGGTGATCTGGCGCGCGATGCGACGCCTCACGTCGTCCTCATCGAAACCGGATGCCACGGCGCGCTGGATCCGCACATCCGTGGGCGCCAACACGGCGATGACCACGTCAGCGGAATAGGCCAGAGAGCTTTCGCGGTTCTTGAACGCCGAATACTCGACGACCACCGCCTCCGCACCCTCCGCTTCCAGCTCTTTCATGCGCTCCGTGTACGCCTCTTCGATGCGGGGCATGGTGATGCGGTTGAGCTTGCGGGTGTCAGCGGGCGTCTTGAACGCTTTCGCCGCCAGCTTCGGGCGGATCACTTCACCCTCTTCGTCGAAGATGTCCTCGCCGAACGTCTCGCCCAGCTCCTCCTTGACGATCTCCCACTTGAGGATGTCATGGCCCACTTCATCCAGGTCTATGAGAGGAAGCCCTTGATCTGTGAGCGCTTTGCTGGCCGTTGACTTGCCCGCGCCCATGCCGCCTATGACGAACAGCTTCTTCATGGCTTCCCCCACCTGTCCCGTTGGATCACTCAGTCGCGGACGTGTCTTCGATGATGGCCTCTTCGACCTCAGCCGCGTCATCGGACTCCGCAGCCTCAGGCGCCACGTCTTCCACTTCCACGACCTCAGCCTCTTCCGGCTTGGCCTTCGCGGGCTTGGGCTCCGGCGCCTCGACGCTCTCGTCCACTTCGATCTCGAAGCCAAGCTCTTCAGCGGCGGCCTTCATGGACAGGCTGATGCGGCGGCGCTCAGGGTTGATCTCCATGACCTTCACCTTGACGTCTTCGCCCTGCTTGACCACCTGGGCCGGCGTGTCGATGTGGCGCGGGGACATCTCAGAGATGTGCACCAGGCCCTCAACGGCGTCACCCAGCTCGACGAACGCGCCGAACGGCACGATCTTGGTGACATGGCCGTCCACGAT
This sequence comes from uncultured Eggerthellaceae bacterium, assembly GCA_910580205.1. Taxonomy (GTDB): domain Bacteria; phylum Actinomycetota; class Coriobacteriia; order Coriobacteriales; family Eggerthellaceae; genus MGBC163016. The sequence goes on along the minus strand of CAJTVP010000013.1, from coordinate 35,224 downwards.
GGTGCCCACCGGGTACTGCTCCACCAGCTTGATCCACGGATCTTCGGTGGTCTGCTTGAGACCGAGGGAGATGCGCTCGCGGTCCAGATCCACATCCAGGACCTCGACTTCGACCTCGTCGCCCACCTTGACGACCTCTGAGGGATGGTTCACATGGTTCCAAGAGAGCTCCGAGATGTGCACCAGGCCATCGATGCCGCCCAGATCCACGAATGCGCCGAAGTCCACGATGGAGGACACGGTGCCCTTGAGGCGCATGCCCTTGGAGAGCTTGGAGAGGATCTCCGTGCGCTCGGCGCGGCGGCCCTCCTCAAGCAGCACGCGGCGGGACAGCACGACGTTGTTGCGGTTGCGATCCATCTCGATCACGCGAGCTTCGATCTCGGTGTTGAGATACATGTCCAGATCCTTCACGCGGCGCAGGTCCACCAGGGATGCCGGAAGGAAGCCGCGCAGCCCGATGTCCATGATCAGGCCGCCCTTGACCACTTCGATGACCTCGCCGGTGACCGTCTCGCCCGCCTTGAACTTCTCCTCGACGCGATTCCAGGCGCGCTCGTACTCGGCGCGCTTCTTGGAGAGAATCAGGCGGCCGTCCTTGTCCTCCTTCTGAAGGACGAGGGCTTCGATCTGGTCGCCCAGGTTCACGATCTCAGAAGGATCGATGTCCTTGCGGATGGACAGCTCGCGGGACGGGATGACGCCTTCGCTCTTGAATCCGATGTCAACGAGCACCTCGTCACGTTCAAGCTTCACCACCGTGCCATCGACCAGATCACCCTCGTCGAAATCAGTGAGGGTGCCGTCGATCATGGCATTGAGCTGATCGTCGGATACATCGTCGAACTCGATGACGGAAGTGTTTTGAATCTCAGTCAAAACGGACCCCTTTCGCAGTACGGGGACCCTTTGCTCATGACGGATGATACTTTGTTCGCGTGCGCGGTCGCAGACGAATGGTCTGTAAAACCAGCATGTCTCAAGGGCCTATATTGTCTTCTCACCTGCGACTTTTCGCAGGCTTCCGAAGTATAGCACCAAAAATCCGCCGTGGGCGCGCGAAATGCAAGACTTCGCACCACCAAAAGCGGTGGAACGGCAACTGAAAGTTGAATGCATCAGAATGAGACGGATGGCGCCTGGCGGGGATGGCCTCCGCGCTTCAGGATGGCGGCTGATGCAGCCGGCTTCAGTACACCATCCCCATGGCTTCGCGGACCTCGTCCAACGTGGCCTGGGCCACCTCCAGCGCGCGGCGGTTGCCCTCCGCCAGCACGTCTTCTATATAAGAGAGATCGCGCTCCAGCTCCCGCCGACGTTCGCGGATGGGCGCCAGATACCCGTTCACTGATTCCGTCACGTAGGCCTTGAGCGCGCCGCAGCCCGCATCCCCGATCTCATCCGCGATGTCCTTTTCCGCGCGCCCCGTGGTCAGCGCCGCCGTGGTCAGAAGCGCGCTCACGCCGGGACGGCCCTCAGGGTCGAACGTGATCTTGCGCTCGGAATCCGTCTGGGACTTCTTGATGAGCTTCGCCGTTTCCTCCGCCGTGGCGGAAAGGGAGATGGCGTTGCCGTAGGATTTCGACATCTTGCGCCCGTCAAGGCCGGGGATCTCCACCGCCTCGGTCAGAAGGCCCACCGGCTCCGGGAACACAGGGGCGAACCGCTCGTTGAAGCGGCGCGCGACCTGGCGCGTGAGCTCGATGTGCGGCAGCTGATCTTTGCCCACGGGCACGATGTTGCCCTTGCAGAACAGGATGTCGCACGCTTGATGGACGGGATAGGTCAAAAGCAGCCCGGTGAGCGCGTGCCCGCTGGCTTCCTTCTCCGCTTTCACCGTGGGGTTGCGCAGAAGCTCGCTTTCGCTCACGAGCGAGAGGAACGGCAACATGAGCTGGTTCAGCGGCGGGATGGAGGAGTGCGTGAAGATCATGGTCTTCTCAGGGTCCAGCCCACAGGCCAGATAATCGATCACCATGTTGAGCACGTTGTCATGGATCTCCGCCGTGCTGTCGCGATCCGTGATGACCTGGTAGTCCGCGATCACGACGTTGGTGTGCACGCCCGCGTCTTGCAGCTTCACGCGGTTCACCAGCGTGCCGAAGTAGTGGCCCAGGTGCAGGCGTCCTGTCGGGCGGTCGCCAGTCAGCATGATGAACGAGGACGGGTCCTTCTCAAGGCGCTCTTTCGCCTCGTCGCTCATCTTCTTCTGCGTCAAAAACGTATCCGTGCTGGCCATGCTCTCGCCTTTCTGTCCGTCGGGTGCGCCCTGCGCCGTCAAGTGCGCGAAGGGTTCAGAGGGTCTCTTTGATCGCTTTGGTCATCTGGTCAGCGCAGCTGGTGGAACGCGGACCGCAGGTGTTCCCCTCCAGAAGCTCGATCACGTCTTCGGCGGCCATGCCGCGCACCAGCTTCGAGATGGCTTTCAGATTGCCGTCGCAGCCGCCGGTGAACTGCACGTCTTTGACGACGCCCTCTTCCGTCTCGACGACGATCTTCTTGGAGCAAACGCCCCGGGGTGTGAACTCAACGCGCGCCATGGCGCTCCCTCCTCCGCTCCGTGCAGGAAAAAGGCCGCCCATCTGGACGGCCTTGGGTTCATGGTGGTCGCTACAGGATTTGAACCTGTGACCCCCGCCGTGTGAAGGCGATGCTCTCCCGCTGAGCCAAGCGACCGGATCCGCAATGACGGAATCACTGCGTTCGCGTATTCTAACCGCTTCGCGTTCTCGAATCAAGCCGAAGATCCTCAGAAAGGATCAAAGGGCGTCATCCAGGTCCATCTGCATGAGATACACGTTGTCGCGCATGTTCTTGGCTGCATGGCGATCGATGCGCTCGCGCTCATACATGCGCTGGATCTCCTCAAGCTCCAGCTGATAAGCGAGCCGGCGGATGTCATCGGTCTGGTCGAGGATCTTGAAGGAAGTGGTCACGCTGGGATTGCGGCGGCGCAGCGCCGCGAGCGCCGTCTCGTATTCCACCAAGATCCGGCTCACGTCTTCGGTGAGCGTGTCCTCCTCCTGGATCATCTCTTGCAAGATGCCCACGACGTGCGCATAGGTCTTCAGCTGCAACGCGCGCATCTCTTCGGTGTTGTCCGTGTGCGCCGCCTGAGGCAGCAGGCGCAAGATCCTCTGCCGAGCGCGCGCGATGAGCGCGTGGGTGAGCGCTGCGATCCTCTTCGGCGAGAAGCGATCGCCTCGGTGGCGGGCATAGCGCTCCATCCGCTCCAAGCGCCCGATGTACTCATAGCCGATGTCATGGGAGACCTCTCCCTGCTCGATCAGGGAGAGCGTGTGCTCCTGCTCCCACTCAAGGGCATCGCAGCGCAGCTCCATATCAGGTGAAGTATCAGCGCCGGTCATGTTCTTCGTGTCTTCCAGGCGATCTTGGTAGATCTGGATCACGCGGCGCGTGGCGGTCAGGTTCTCACGCGTCTGCTGGGCGGTGAGGCCCTCGATCACGTTGCGCAGGATGTCCGCCAGGCATTCGAAGTAGTTCTGCCGCTCTTGGATCTCCGACTTCTTGCGCTCCCGCTTCGGCGCCACCAGCGGCACGACGAACGTAGCCAGAAGGAGCGTGCAGAGGATGACTCCGCACCCCACGAAGATGAGGAGGCTGCGTTCAGGGAAGCGCATGCCCGTGGCCAGGAACACCGGGATGGTGAACAGGATGGAGAGCGTGATGGTCCCCTTCGCGCCGCAGAGCGTCACCACGAGCGCGTTGCGGACGTTGCGCTTGGAGAAGCGCGCGCCTTCCGTGCGCCGGGCATGCCAGAACTCCATGGCGGTGCACCAGAGGAATCGCGTCCCCATCAGGAGCACGGTGACGAGCGCCACCAGCCCCAGAAGCGTGCCATTGGAGATGGAATCATCCTCCCACGTGAAGAACATGGCCGTGGGGATCTGGGTGCCCAGAAGCACGAAGACGATGCCATTCAACGTGAAGGAGATGACCTGCCACACGCTCGACGACACGATGTTCATGTGCGCGATGGACGGGCTCACTGTGCGTGGAGCGATGACGTTCACGAGCCCCGCCACCACCACCGCGATGATGCCGCTCACATGGAACGCGCCCGCGGCCAGATAGACCACGAAGGGCACGCAGACCTCGAACAGCACATGGAACGTGATGGATTCCACGCCGATGTCCCGGATCTTGCGCAAGACCCAGTTCGCCAGATACCCGATGGCGAACCCGAAAGCCAGACCGCCGGCGAACTCCACGACGAAGCTCTCCGCCGCGCCCACGATGGAGAACGCGCCGGAAGCCGCTGCCGCGATGGCGAACTGGAAGCACACGATGCCGGAGGCGTCGTTCAAGAGCAGCTCGCCTTTGAGCACGCCCCACTGCCGTTCCGGGATGCTCACCTGCTTGGAGAGGGATGTGACCGCCACGGCATCCGTGGGGCCCAACGCGGCGCCCAGAGCGAACGCGGCCGCCAGCGAGATGGCGGGCATGACGGCGTTCAGCGTGAAGCCGATGATGAGCATGGTGACGATGACCAGCCCAACGGCCAGGGACATGATGGGGCCGCGGTTGCGCCATAGGATCGCCTTATCCGCGTTCTTCGCTTCTATATAAAGGAGGGGCGCGATGAAGAGCACCAGGAACAGGTCCGGCTCCAGCTCGATCACGATGTTGCCGCGCGCGAACAGCGCGATGATGATGCCAAGGGCCACTTGGATGAGCGGCAGGGACACACGCGGGATGAGCCGGTCGGCCACAGCGGAGATGAGCACCGCGATGACCAGCAGCAACACGAGCGTCAGTGTCTCCAAGCCGTCACTCCCCTGTTTCAACTGCGTTCATATGACCGGCATGTTGGTGGGCCCTGCAGGATTCGAACCTGCAACCAAAGGATTATGAGTCCTCTGCTCCACCATTGAGCTAAGGGCCCTTCTTGCGAAACGCGACCGACAAGATGCCGGTCGCGAACGTTTCGTGGTGCGCCATGAAGGACTCGAACCTTCGACCTTGGGATTAAGAGTCCCCTGCTCTACCAACTAAGCTAATGGCGCTTGTGCGCTGCTCAAAGCAGCGGACGATATTGTAGGCGAACACTCGCGCGTCTGCAAGGAGGCATTTCGCCTGCGCTTCCCCGCGAAGGGAAATGGGGTGGCTGATGGGACTTGAACCCACGACCTCCAGAGCCACAATCTGGCATTCTAGCCGACTGAACTACAGCCACCATCTCCTGCGCATCCGAGCGAGCTCTTCATGAGGGCTCGCGGATGCCGATGCGAAAAGCGCAAGACGGGATTATAGGATGTGCGCACCGCGCGCGCAAGGGGCAACGGAAACTACATCCTCTCCGGCGCGGTCACGCCCAGAAGCCCCAGCACGAGCGCCAGCATGATGCGCGTGGCATCGCAGAGAGCCAGACGCGCCTGGCGCACCGGGTCGTCAGCGGGACGCGGCTCATTGTCGTCGTCCGTGAGCACGCGGCAATCCGTGTAGAACCCGTGGAAGAGGCTGGCCAGATCCTGCGCGTAGTGGGTCATGCGGAACGGCGCGCGGTCGCGAGCGGCCAAGGCCACGAAATCCGCGAAGTCCGCGATCTTCCGCATGAGCGCGAGCTCTGCCGGATGCGTGAGCGGAGAGAGGTCCACGTCTTCCGGGACCACCTTCTTCGCCAGGTCCCCCATGGTGATGGCGCCGGACTCCTCCTCTTTCGCCAGCGCCTCAGGAGCGGCCTTGCGCAAGATGGAGCAGATGCGCGCATGGGCGTACTGCACGTAGTAGACGGGGTTGGAGGCGTCCTTCTTCTTCGCCACCTCGATGTCGAAGTCGATGGGCTGGTCAGACGAGCGCGAGAGCATGAGATAGCGCGTGGCGTCCACGCCCACCTCGTCCAGAAGCTCCTCCAACGTGACCATCTCCCCGGTGCGCTTGGACATGCGCACCGCTTCGCCATCCCGATACAGGTTCACCAGCTGCCCGAGGACGATCTCAAGATCCCCCGGCCAGCCCCAGGCTTCCAGCATGCATTCGCAGCGCTTCACATACCCATGATGGTCCGCGCCCCAGATGTTGATCAGATGATCGAACCCGCGCATCTTCTTGTCGTAGTGGTAGGCCACATCCGACATGAAGTACGTCATCTCGCCGTTGGCCTTGATCATGACGCGGTCTTTCTCATCGCCCAGATCAGAGGAGCGGAACCAGATGGCGCCATCCTCTTCCTTGACGTAGCCCTTGTCCTCCATGGCTTTGAGCGAGCGGCTGACGGGGCTCTCGCCGTTCTCATCCTCCACGTACAGGCTGCGCTCGGAGAACCACTTGTCGAAGGTGGTGCCCATGCGGTCCATCACGCGGTGCTGGAGGGCCAACATCTCCTCATAGGCCATCTCACGGAAGACCTCGGTGCGTTCCTCATCGGTCATATCCTCGTACTTGCGCCCATCGCGGTCGATGATGCCCTGGGCGATATCAGCCACGTAGCTGCCGCCGTAGCATTGCTCCGGCATCTCGACGTCATGGCCCAGAAGCTGCATGTAGCGAACGGCCACGGAGTTGCCGAACACATCCATCTGCGTGCCGTGGTCGTTGATGTAGAACTCCTCGTAGACGTCATAGCCCGCATGGCGCATCACGCGCGCCATGGCGTCCCCCAGCGCGGCCCAGCGCCCGTGGCCCACATGGAAAGGACCAGTGGGATTAGCGGAGACGTATTCCAGGTTGATCTTGCGCTCCCCCTCCGGGATGGTGCCGCGGCCGTAATCGTCCCCTTGTTCACGGACGACGCACACGACCTGTTGGAGCTCGGAATCAGCCAGGCGGATGTTGATGAAGCCAGGGCCGGCGATCTCAACGGACTGGATCATGGCGTTGTCCGGGATATGCTCCACGATGATGGCCGCCACGTCGCGAGGCGCCATCTTGGCGCGCTTGGCCGAGCGCATGGCCACGGTGGAAGCCCAGTCGCCGTTCTCTTCGTCACGGGGACGCTCAAGGGCGCTTTCAGGGGCCTCATCCAGCGGAAGGGAGCCGTCTTCCACAGCCGCCTTGATGGCGGCGTCGATGATCTCTTGCAGAGAAGCGCGGATATCCATCTTGTTCCTCCTAATGGGGACGTCGGTGACAGCCGAAGATACCTGGTGCGCCCAGCAGGACTCGAACCTGCAACCGCCGGATTAGAAGTCCGATGCTCTATCCATTGAGCCATGGGCGCATCAGATATCGTCAACCTATCGTGGATAGGCATTATAAAGCGTCAGCAGGGAGTTTGCTTCAAGTTCACAGATAATCATAGGGGCAGACCGCCACGCCGTTCACTTCCACTTGGAAGTGCAGATGGGGTCCGGTGGATTTGCCCGTGGAGCCCACCGCCGCGATGTTCTGGCCGCGCTCCACGCGGTCGCCCGGCTCCACGAACACGGCGGAGCAGTGGAAATACTTGGTGACCAGGCCATTGCCGTGGGCGATGGTGACGAAGTTGCCAGCGCCGCCGTGGTAGCCGCCATCCTGGCTGGCCCCGATCACCGTGCCGGATTCGGCGGCGTAGATGGGCGCGCCCATGGGGGCGGCCATATCCGTCCCCAGGTGGAACTTCTGATCGAACTCGCGCCAGCCATACCCGCTGGACTCCCACGCATCCGGGCACGGATTCGCGAAGAAGCCGTTGCCCACGTCGCGGCCGCCCTGGGCCGACATGCTGGCGGCGAAGGCCTGGGCTGCGGCCCGGGCGGCGGCCTCAGCGCGGGCCGCGGCTTCGGCTTCCAGCTCCGCCTGGGCTTCGGTATCAGCTATGTCAGAGGCCACGCTGGCCGCTTCCGCGGACAGGCGTCCCTGCTTCTCCCCGATCTCCAGCTTCATCTCGCGCGCACGGGCCAGATTCTCATCAGCCTCCACCTTCTGCCGGTCGAACTCGGCATGGGCGGCTTCGGCCTCTTCCTTCACCTGACGGCATTCCTCGACCAGCTCCGCATGGCTGTCGCTCACGCGCTCCATCATGTCAACGCCGTTCATGAAATCCGTGAAGGTGTTGGCGCCCAAAAGGACGTTCACGTAATTGGAGCTGGCGCCTGACTTGTCGCTTTTATACATGGTGGAAGCCAGCGCCTCTATCTGGGCCTGGAGCTTCTCCATCTTCTCCTGGGAAGAATCTATCTTGACCTTCGCTTCGCGCATGGCCTTGGCGGCCACCCGCCGCGCGTCCAGCGCCGCCTCATACTCTTCGTTGGCTTGGTTCAGCTCCGTTTGGAGCGCATCGATGGAGGACTTGATGGAGTTCGCCCGGCTGCGGAGCGCGTCCAGCTGCTCAGCGGTGGAGAGCTCCTCCCCTTCATCAGCGAAAGCGGGGGACGCGGCGGGCAGCCCTGAGAACAGCAAGGCGCCTGCGAGCAGAAGCGATGCGCCTGCGCGCATCGCCATGCGTTCCGCCTTTGTGCCGACTATCAGCTGCATTCATCTCCGTTTGGACTGCGGTCATTTTGGAAACGAAATGGTAACGCTTGGAGATGGAGAAGCGATGGAATGCCGTCTTCCACTCCAAATCCTACAAATAATCCACAAAGGAACGGATAAGTGAGCATCCGGCTTATACTTCGATGCCAAGGGAGGCTCGGGGAGCCTCGAAATCCAACAGGAGGAGAACCAAGATGAAGGCAAGCAAGGCGTTGGCAGCTCTGGCCATGAGCGCAGTGATGGCGCTTTCGCTCGGCGCGCTCACCGGATGCGCGGACAACAGCGAAGAGGTCATCAAAGAGTCCCTGACCCAAGAGCTCGACCAGCTGAAGAACATGGACGCGGAGCTGATAGACCAGTACTCCTCAGCGTTCCCAGAGTCCGTCATGAACCAGGTGGGCCTCACATCTGAGCAGGTCGTCAAAGCGGTGCTCGAAGGGTTCGACGGCACCGTCGACAGCGTGACCGTGAACGGCAACACCGCCGAAGCGGTCGTCACGTTGAGCTCCAAGAACTTCAGCGAAGTGGAGGATTCCCTGGAGAACCTCCAGGATGAGATGATGGACAACGTCGACCAGTTCGCGAACATGACCCCCGATGAGATCAAGCAATGGGCGGGCAACAAGATCATGGAGACCATCCAGGCCGCCCCGGTCGAGACCCATGAGCCCATCACCATCGAATACGTGCGCAACGGCAACACCTGGGAGCCGGCGCCCGGCGCCGAACAGGAGCTGCAAAGCGCGCTCATGGGCTAAGCCCTTCGCGCATCTGCGCCGCATCAGGTTCGATGAGCCCTGCGAACGCCCCGTTCGCGGGGCTTTTTCCTCTCCTGGCCCAGGTCATCGGTTCTGCAGATGGACGTCGTTCGCTGATCGCAATGGCGTTTGACCTTGTGATGACGGCGCGCTTTTGGTTTCATGGGTCCTCGCACATTCCGAAGGACCACGAGGAGCGACCATGGCGTTGAAGAACATCCCCTACGATCAGAAGTACTACGATCCTGAGATCGAGTGCATGCCCCGCGAAGAGCTTCGCGCCATGCAGCTTGAGCGTTTGCAGGAGATGGTCGCCTACGCCTATGAGAACACGGTCTGGTACAAGCGCTCCTTCGACGAGGCGGGCGTGAAGCCCGAAGACATCCGGGCCCTTGAGGACCTTGAGCGATTCCCATTCATCGACAAGAAGACCGAACGGGACACCCAGCACGTCGGCAGCTTCTTCGGCGAGATGTGCTCCGTCCCCGAAGAGGAGGTCATCTTCATGGCCACCTCCTCCGGCTCCACGGGCGTGCCCACGGTGAGCCCCTTCACCCAGGAGGATTTCGATCTGTGGCAGGATACCGAAGCGCGCCTGTTCTGGCAGGCGGGCATGCGCCCCAACGACCGCTACGTCCACGGGCTCAATTTCGCGCTGTACGTGGGCGGCCCCGACGTCATCGGCGCTCAGCGGTTGGGCGCGCTGGCCATCTGGGTGGGCGCCGTGCCCTCTGACCGGCTGCTCTTCGTGCTCAAGCAGTACCAGCCCACGATCATCTGGACCTCTCCCTCCTACGCTTGGACGCTGGGTGAGAAGGCGAAGGAGAAGGGCTTCGACCCGAAAGAGGACTTCAACATCCACACCATCATCGTGGCCGGCGAGCCGGGCGGCTCCATCCCCTCCACGCGGAAGGCCATTGAAGAGCTGTGGGGCGCGAAGGTGGTGGACTTCTTCGGGCTGTCCGACATCTATGGCGCGTGCGCGGCGGCCTGCGAAGCGCACGATGGCCTTCACATCGTGGAAGATCAGATCCTGGTGGAGACGGTGGATCCGGAGACCGGAGAAGTCCTTGAGCCAGGAAGCACCGGGGAGCTGGTCTACACCACGCTCTGCAAGAAGGCGCGCCCGATGATCCGCTTCCGCACGGGAGACATCGGATACGTGAGCACGGAGCCCTGCACCTGCGGGCGCACCTTGGCGCGCATCCACGTGACCGGGCGCAAAGATGAGATGTTCATCGTGGGCGCGGTGAACGTGTTCCCCACGGACGTTGAATACGTGGTGCGCGCTGAAGCGGGCCTCACCGGCGAATACTCCATCCGCGTCTATGATGAGAATTATTCCACCCGCTATGAAGTGTCCGTCGAGCGCGCTCAAGGCTCTGATGAGCCCTTCGACGCCGTGGCCGCCCGCGTGGGCGCGGCGCTCAAGGCTCACACCGGCGTGCGTCCCGCGAAGGTGATCGTGTATGACGCGGGCAAGCTGGGCACCTCCTCCGAGCACAAAGCCTCCCGCTTCATCGACGAGCGCGTCCGCCCGTGAGCGCCGCCGCAAGCCACCGAAGCCAGATGCGCTGCTGACGCCTCCACAGAAAGGATGACCATGGAAACCCGTTTCGCCATATCCGGACAGCACTACCTCTTCGACGTGCAATCCTTCGCCCACACGATCCTGGCTGAAGGCGGCACCAGCTTCCACTATGCGCTCTATGACCGCACCACTCGCGGCCTCATGGATGATGTGGCCCAGAGCGTCTCTGAAGTGGGCGTCCTCATGCAGACATCGAAGACCAAGCCGGAGCTGGATGCGGCTCTGGAGCAAGCGGGCCTCACCTTCTGCGAACTGGCCGCTTCCGCGCCCCAGGTGGCGCTGCCGAAAAGCCACCCGCTCGTGAACGCGGCCTCTCTCAACCTGGAGCAGCTGGCGGACTACCCGTACATCCATTTCGCGCAGGAACCTGACGCGCCTGTCGCTTTCGCGGAAGAGGCCCTGGCTGACATCGCGCGCGCGAAGAGCGTCGCCTGCACTGATCGCGCCACGCTGACCGAGCTCATCATGGCTCTCAACGGCTACACGGTCACGAGCGGCATCCTGGTGGGGATCACAGACGGCTCCGCCCTCACCACCATCCCGCTTGAAACGGACGTGGTGCTGCACCTGGGCTACATCACACGCGAAGACGCCCAGCTCTCAGAGCTGGGGAGTCGGTTCGTGGATCACCTGGCGAAGAGCCTCACGCTGTACGCGAAGAGCTGAGCTGCGCATATGGATAGGCGCTGGAATGGAGATGCAGGTTGAGAAAATGAACCGGCGCATTTTTTGCGGCGTTATGTATCCTCTTTCGGGTAGAGCGCGCATGCCAAAAGGAACGAAAGCGCCAGCATGAGGACGCAGCCGACGAGCGCGGCCAGGAAACCCACATGCTCGATCATGAGCCCCCAGATGATAGAGGCCGCGCCGTTGCTCAGATCCAAGCCCAGAAGCACCATGGCGTTCGCCGCTCCCCACCGCTCCGGCGGCGTCATCTTCACCGCCACGGCCTGATTCACCGGCAGCCCCAGCCCCATGCAGAGTCCGAAAGGCACGCCCATGGCATAGAACACCATCTCGGTCGCGCCGCCGAACAGCCCTTGGGCGCACCCAGCGCCCAGCAAGAACGCCAAGATGCCCGATGCGGCTGCCACGGCCATGAGCTTGACTGGAGCCACCTTGTCCATGAACCGGCCTGAGGTCAGGCGCACGAGGATCATCATGATGGCGGCGATGGTGTAATACAGCCCCGCGTTCGCCACATGGAGCGAATTGCCGAACGATCCCATGAAGAACACGTTGAAGGCGAACGCCGTCGCCATGACGAAGATGACCAGAGTGCCGCCCAGAGCCGTGGGCTCGATGACGGCCCTCGCCATGGCCTGCCAACGGCTCTTCGCCACAGCCTCTGAAGCAGGCGCTTTCGCCGCAACCTCAAGCTCCTCATGAGCGGGCTCGGTCTGCTCCGCCGCATGGGTGCGCACGACCCCCCGCTCCCAGCGGACGCGGTATTCGGATGTGGGCGGCAGGTCTTGGGGATGCTTCTCATAGCGGCAGAACAGCGCTAGGAGGAGCGCCATGGCTGCGCAGAACGTCACGCCCAGATACAGGTTCTCCGCAGGATCGGTGGACACGAGGAAAATGGCGAGCGCGGGGCCGATGGACATGGAGAGCGCTTGGCCCAAGCCCGAATACCCGATCCCCTCGCCCAAACGGGAGAAGGGCAGCACGTCCGCCACCGCCGTGGCAGCCGCCGTTGACGCAGCGGAGAATCCAAGTCCTTGGAGCATGCGCCACACCACGAACGGCGCGCCTTCGTTCACCACGAGCGGACCCAGCGTGCCCGCCAGCATGATGAGCGCACCTGCGACCATGACGATGCGCCGTCCGCGCGCATCCACCACAGGCCCGCAGACCAAGCGCATGACCGCAGCTGCCACAGAGAACGCCATGGCGCCGATGCCTGCCAACGTGGCGGTGCCCCCTACCCGCTCCAAGTAGACCGTGGTCCCTGAGTTCACGCCCTGGCCGACCAGGAACGTGAAGAACATGACGGCGACGATGATGAGGAAGATGGGAGAGAAGAGCCGTTCGCGCTGAGAAGTCTTTGATGTGGATTCCATGGTCGCCAGCATAGCGCAAAAGCGCACCAGCAGCTACCGGTAGAACGCGATGGCGATCTGGGTGCGGTTCGCCAACTCCATCTTGGAGAGGATGGAGCTCACATGGTTGCGCACGGTCCCTTCTGACAGGAACAGCTCAGAGGCTATCTCCCGGTTATCCTTCCCCTCCGCCACCAGCTTCGCGATGGCGAGTTCCCGCTTGGAAAGCCTTTCGAATGCGCGGTTCCGAATCTCGGACGTCTCCTGCTTCCCTGCGCGGTCCTCATCAGAAGCCAACCGGACCCGCATCTGCAAGTTCTCCTCCCGTGCATCATCGAACGCGAAACGCAGCCCTGATCGCTCAGAGGCCTCACGGACATCGCGCACGGCCAAAAGCGCCGCCACCGCGCATCCGACGCAGCACACCATCCATTGCGGTTCGATGGCGCCGGTCTGCGCAGCATGGACGATGAGCGGCGCAGCGAACAGGATCCGCACGGGCTTCGCCCGCTCATGCAAACCCAGATACGCCGCCACGGGAAGGAAGAAGAGCACGGGAGTGAAAAGGGCGCAAGCGCAAAACGCGCAGATCAGACCCGCGCGCACCACCTCTCCGCGACGGCCCCCAAGAGCGTTCCTTGAGCATTCCCATGCGCATATCAAGATGATGCTCGCCAGAAAACCCAAGATGCCGAAGCTCTGATCGCCGGAGAGAACAGCGAACACAGCGCTCATGAGCACGACGCAGATCTCATCAATCATCCGTTCCATGGGAACAATGATAGCATCCGCCCTCTTCGTCTGAGATCTCTCCATCGAAGCTCTGAACAGGCCTTTCTCAACTTCGTGACATTTGTAACGCTTGCGGTCGGGACCCGTCATGGGTCAAAGTGCAAGGTGCATGGCAAAACCCACCTTGCATCACGGGAGGACGCATGGAAAAGATCGTGTCGGTTGAGAATCTGGTGAAGCGCTACGGCAGCCTGCTGGCGCTCGATCACTTGAACATGGAGATAGAGCGGGGTGAGATATTCGGCCTCTTGGGCCCGAACGGCTCTGGCAAGACCACGGCCATCCACTGCATCTTGCAGCTGCTCACCTACGACAAAGGCGAGATCCGCCTGTTCGGGCAGCCTATGACCCAGACGAGCTATGACCTCAAGCGGCGCATCGGCGTGGTGCCTCAGAACGTCGCGGTCTTCAATGAGCTCACCGTCCACGAGAACATCGACTATTTCTGCGGCTTGTACATCCCGGAGAGCGCGAAACGCAAAGCATGCGTCGCGGACGCGATCCGTTTCGTCGGGCTTGAAGACTATGCGCGCACCCGTCCCAAGAAGCTCTCCGGCGGCCTTCTGCGCCGGCTGAACATCGCCTGCGGCATCGCCCACAAGCCAGAGCTCGTCTTCTTCGACGAACCCACCGTGGCCGTGGACCCCCAAAGCCGCGCGTCAATCCTCTCCGGCATCCAGCAGATGAACGCGGAGGGTTCCACCATCGTCTACACGAGTCATTACATGGAAGAGGTGGAGGAGATCTGCACGCGCATCATGATCATGGACAAAGGGCGCACGCTCGCCTGCGGGACGAACGAAGAGCTCAAGAGGCTCGTGGCCGCCGGTGAGAAGATCGTGATAGAGGCCGACGTGCCCGAAGGGGCGCTCATGCGCATCCAGGCGCTCCCCCATGCGCTCAGCGTGGGCTACGAGGATGGCCAGCTCTCCGTCACCTGCGAGAACGCGGAGCACAACGTCTCTGACGTGCTGGAAGAGCTGGCGCGGGCTCACGTGCGCGCAGGCCGCATCTGGGCTGAACCGCCCACGCTCAACGACGTGTTCCTGGAGATCACCGGACGCGAGTTGAGGGATTAGAGGGCATCATGGGCAACACTTTCAAATACACGCTGCTCTCGCTCATACGCATGCCCGGCGTGCTCGTATGGGCGCTGGCGTTCCCGCTCATCATGTCCACGATCTTCATGATGATGTTCCAGCCCCTTGAAGAGGAGGCGGAGATGGATCCCGTGCGGATCGCGATCGTGCAGCCGGATGAATCAGCGGAAGGGCAAGCGTTCCAGGCTTTTCTGGAGGCTCTGAGCGACGAGGGAGAGGACAGCGCGGAGAGCAGCGAAGATGACGCGGATGAAGCCCTTTTCACCGTCACCTATGCTGCTGATGCCGCCGAGGCCGAGCGGATCGTGCAGGACAGCCTTGGATCAGACGACCCGTATACCGGCTACGTCCAGCTTGAGGAGGGCGAACCGGACGTCCATGTGACCGGCTCTTCGGACACCACGGGCATTGAGAAGCTGCGCTCCTCCATCCTGGCGGCCGTGATGGACTCCTACGTGGCGAACTCCTCGCTCATCAGGGACCTCATGGCCCAAGATCCGCTCCTCGCGTCCGATTCCAGCCGGAGCGCGCAGATCGCAGAGCTGGTCTCGCCCCTCCAGGCCACTGAGCAGATCACGGTCACGGAGAACCAGCCGCAAGAGACGGTGCGCTTCTACTTCGCGCTTTTGGGCATGGCGGCCCTGTTCGGCGGGAGCTTGGGTCTGGCGGCGTTCCAACGGCTGAAGCCCAACACCTCCGCGCTCGGCGCGCGCAGGGCCGTGGGCGCCACAAGCCATGGGCGCACCGTGGCCGCCACGGTGGCAGCCACCTGGGTGGTCTCGTTCGCGTGCTTGTTCGTCGCCTACCTTTACATGAGGTTCGTGGCAGGGGTGGACTTCGCGGGCCATGACGGCGAATGCTTGCTGGTCACCGCCGTATCCGCCCTCTTGGCCACCGCGCTCGGATGCGCCATCTCCTGCATCCCCCATGTGCCGGAAGACGGGAAGAACGGCATCCTCACGGGGATCGTCTGCTTCGCGTCGTTCTTCGCAGGGCTCTATGGGCAGCCCACCATGGAGCTGGCGGATGAGATATCGCGCGCGTTCCCGGCCGCTGACTGGGTGAACCCGGCCACCCAGATCTCCCAAGCGTTCTACAGCATCATGTACTACAGCTCTCCGGGTCCTCTGATGGGGCACGTCGCCATCCTGCTCATCATGACCGCGCTGCTCTTCATCCTGTCAGCCCGCTCCCTCAGGAGGCGTCGCTATGCAAGTCTTTAAGTGCGCGCTGCGCATCCTGCGCGGCAACTTCATCTTCCCGCTCATCTACATCGTGGGCTTGAGCTTCATGGGGCTCATGATGGCCACCTCCTTCGACTTCGGCGACGAGCCAGGGACGTTCGAACGTGAAACCTATGATTTCGCCGTGATCGACCGCGATGGGTCCGCTTTGTCAGAGGCGGTGCGCGAACAGCTGGCGAAGACGGGCACGGAGGTGGCCGTGGACGACGATGAGTTCGCCATCCAAGATGCTGTGGCGAAGGGGATGACGGACTACCTGCTCATCGTGCCAGAGGGGTTCCAGGAGGATTTCCTGGCTGCGGCCCGCAACGGTGAAGACGCCCCGCAGATGGAAGTGGTGTACAGCTTCTATTCCATGGAGGGCGCGCTGGTGGATCAAACGGTGGGCGAATACATGGGCGCTATGCGCACGTTGGCGGCTGTCTCGCCGGACGAGCCGATGGATGCGATCGCCGCTGAAGCCGCCCGCTACGCTTCGCAACAGGCGGACATCTCCTTGATCGAGACCGTCTCTGCCGTTTCCGAAGCGGACCGGTTCGTGTTCTTCCTTCAGTGGAGCACCTACACGCTCTTCGCCGGCATCACCGTGTGCGTGGGAATGCTGGTCTGCGCCATGGGGCGCGCGGATGTGCGCCGACGCAACCTGGCGTCCCCGGTGAGCTTCATCTCCTACAACATGCAGCTGGGCCTCGCTTGCGCGCTCGTCACGCTGGGAGCGTGGGCGTGGACGTTCTGCTTAGGGCTCGTGGCGTTCCCGGAGGCCGTGGCGCAGATCTCAGCGACGGGGCTGGGCCTATGCGCCCTCTCCGTGCTGGCATACTGCCTGGTGCCGTTGGCTTTGGGGCTGCTGCTGGGGCAGATAGGGGCGAGCGACGTGGTCTGCAACGCCGTGGGCAACATCACGGGCATGGTGGTCTCGTTCTTCGGCGGGGCATGGATATCCCTCTCCCTCATGTCACCGGAGGTTCAGGCCATCGCCCATTGGCTGCCAGGCTATTGGTACACCAACGCGTGCACGCTGGCAGCCCATGAAGGCCTGTCCCAGACCCAAAGCGTCTTCGCCGATGCAGGCGTGCTGGTCATGTTCGCCGTGGCCATAGGGCTTGCAGGCCTTTTGATCGGACGCATGCGGATGCAGACCACGGACTGAAACGGTTGGAACGAGCGCGGAGCTGGCGAAGGGCGCGTGAGCACAAGAGCGCGCCCCGCCATTCAGAGACGGATCTTGAAGACTTTGCGCAAGACCGCGTCCACCTCATCAGGCGCAACCGTGCGCGTTTCGGCATCAGCGCCTTTGCGGATGACCAGCTTCTCATCGGTCAGGGAAGCATGGCCGTCCTTGGTGCAGATGTTGGCCAGGAGCTTGTCGTGGAACAGGGCGCCCGGCCTTGAGCAGAAATGGTTCAGGACGGTGAAATCCTCTTCGATGACGGGGATCGTGGTGAGATCCATGATCCCTGCCGTGGGAAGATGGCCCTCCTCGTCAGCCTCCCCCGTCACCCGGCGAAGATGCCACCAGGTGTCCTCACCAGGCGTGACGACGAAACCACCGCCGCAGACCGTTTGCACGCCCACGTCCTCCAGCAGGATGGGACCGCGGGCCGTGGGGCCGCCGAATCCCACGTCCGCCAGATAGGTCTTCCCATCCAGCTCCACCAGCGTGCCGCGGTGATTGATGGGATCTGTGCGCTGGGGGTTGGTGGTGGAGCGCGCCACGCACGCGCGGGCCTCATACCCCAACGTCAGCAGGAGCTCCAAGAACAGGCGGTTGAGCTCATAGCAATAGCCACCCTGATGATCGATCACGATCTTCTGATACAGGGCTTCAAGAGAGAGGTCGGGCGCTTTCCCCGAACGATGGATCTGGACCGTCTCAAAGGGAACGGAAGTCAGATGGGCGAACATGAGCGCGCGCAGATTCTCCAGACAGGGAGTCACGCCCCCTTGGTACTTGATGCGCTGCAAATAACGATCGCACTCGACAACGGTGAACATGCTGTGCGCCTTTCTCTGACCTCATCAACTCTGGGCATGATACCCAAATCCAGCCGGAACCTCGCCCTCACTCGCTGCGAAGAGCCTCCACGGGATCTTTCTTGCTGGCGGAGCGCGCCGGGATCAGCCCTGCGATGAACGAGAGGAACACGCTGATGAGGATCAGGATCAGCCCCGCTGTCCACGGCAGACTGGCCACGTTGGGCACATCGAAGAGCGCATAGACGATGGCGCTGGCGGGAATGCAGCACAGCGCCGTGATCCCCACGCCCAAAATGCCGGAGATGAGCCCTTCGATGACCGTCTCCGCGTTGAAGATCTGAGAGACGTTGCCCTTGGAAGCGCCTATGGCGCGCAGGATGCCGATCTCCTTCTTGCGCTCGAGCACGCTGATGTAGGTGATGACGCCGATCATGATGGAGCTCACGATGAGACTGATGGACACGAAGGCGATCAGCACGTAGGAGATCATGTCGATGATGGTGGTGACCGAGCTCATGAGCGCGCCCACGATGTCAGTGTAGGTGATGGCCTTCGATTCCTGGCCCGTGGAGTTCATGCGATCGTTGTAGGCGTCCAGGATGTCGATGATGCCCTGCTTCGCCTCGAAGTCCTTGGCGAAGATGTCTATCTCGTAGGGCTTCTCCTTCTGGGCGTAATCCAGCTTCGCCAGGTTGTTATCGAAGGATGCCTCTTCAGGGGCCATCATGGACATGATGAGCTCCGTGAGCTCATCTTCGGTCATATCGAAGCGGAACGCGCTTTTGAACGCCTCTTCATCGATGCTCATGGCGCTGGACATGTTGGAGGCCAAGCTGCCCATGGCCTTCGTGAGGGCGGCCGTGATGGCTTGCTGCATCTGGGCGGAGAGCACGCTCATGGTCTGGGTCATGTAGTCCGTCATGTACTGTTGGATGTAGGCCTGCATGGCGGCCATTTGCTGCTCTTGAACCTGCTGCATGCCAGAGGCGTACCGCCCTATGATGGCGGCTCCAGGGCCGGTGGTCAGATAGTTCTGGACCGACTGCTCCAACGATGTGGCATCGATGGGCATGGGATTCAGCTGACCAGCGGCGAACGCGGCCTTGTATCCATCCAGAAGCGCGTACACGAGCTGCGTGAGCGCCTGCGTGCCATCCGCGCTGCCCCCGGCCGATCCACCCATGGCGCTCATATCCATCTCAGGGGGCGCTGGCAGGCTGGACGCATCGAAGTTGATGTCAAGCCCAGAGAGGTCCAGCTTCATCTTGCTCTCGTCGAACTTGAACGCCGCGCTCAAGGCATCCGTGTCTATGGTGAAGAGGTTCTCCATGCCGAAATCCTCTTCGCCGGCGCCGCCTTCCGCCTCCTCGGCGAACGTCTTGCCATTGAACACGTCCACGGACGGATCCGCCAGCTGGTCCTTCACGATCTGGGTCTGGGATGCCTGTTCGATCAAGTGATCCGTCAGTGCCGGCGTGTAGTAGATGCCGCTGCTCATCATGGTGGAGTTGCCGTCATCCTTCGGCTGGATGATGCCGGAGATCACCAGGTCCTCGCTGTTGGCGATCACGCCCTTCATGTAGTCCTCATCACCCGACTTGTCCACCCAGACATCGAACTCGTCATCATGCTGGTAGAAGTCCGCCGAGCAGACCAGTTTGAGCTTCAGGTCGAGGAAGTCCCGGTAGGTGAACTCCTTGCCGTCGTCCACTTCCGTGGAGAACTCCTCTTCGTTCACGAAAGCGCGCACCATCTCGTCCATGACGGCGCGATCGCGCAGGCCCAGGATGTAGAGGAGGAAATCGCTCACCGATCCGTTATGGGTCAGCACCAGCACGCATTCGTTGGGCTTCTCCGGCCACCTGCCCGCCTTGACGTCATAGCCCTCTTTCGCCATGTCGATGGTGCCCATCATCTGCGCGAACATATCCGTGCTCATCATCTGCGACATGATGCCGCTGGAAGACACGCCGGACCCGATGCCCATGGACGCGAACGTCGTGTCCGGGTTCACCTGCTGCACGCCATCTTCCGTATCCGCCAAAAAGACGTTGGCCGTCACGTTGTACTTGTATTCCACGTCATTGGCGAACTGATCGATGCCGCTCTCCCCGCTCTCCAGGTATTCCTTGAGAGATGCCAGGTCGTTGGAGCCCACGCTGTCGAACATGCGGCCCATGATGGCCGCTTCGCGCACCACGGTCTCATCACCCTCATCCTCCGCGGCCACGGCCTCCTCATCATCGGAGGCGCCGCCCATGCCCATGGAGGACACCATCATGGAGGTCATGTCGAATCCGGTGGAGGTGATCTGCAGCGGATAGGAAGAGAGCGTCTCCTCTTCCACGGAGGCAATGTAGTTGTTGACGCCGTTGGCCAGCGCCAAGATGGCCGCGATGCCGATGATGCCGATGGAGCCGGCGAAGGCCGTCATGATGGTGCGGCCCTTCTTGGTCATGAGGTTGTTGAAGGACAAGGACAGCGCCGTCAGGAAGCTCATGGACGTGCGTCGGACCTTCTTCTTGGAGACTTTCGCCAGATCAGCCGGGGTGGGCGCGTACGGGTCCGAATCGTCCAAGATGCGCCCGTCCGCCAGGTTCACGATGCGCGTGGCGTAGGCGTCGGCCAGCTCCGGGTTGTGCGTGACCATGATGACCAAGCGATCGTTCGCGATCTCCGTGAGCAGGTCCATGATCTGAAGGGAGGTCTTGGAATCAAGGGCGCCCGTGGGCTCGTCCGCCAGCAGGATCTCTGGATCGTTCACCAAAGCGCGGGCGATGGCCACGCGCTGCATCTGACCACCGGAGAGCTGGTTGGGGCGCTTCTTGATGTGGTCCTTGAGGCCCACGCGCTCCAGCGCCTCCGTGGCGCGGCGGGTGCGCTCTTCTTTGTCCACGCCGGACAAGGTGAGCGCCAGCTCCACGTTCGCCAAGATGGTCTGATGCGGGATGAGGTTGTAGCTTTGGAACACGAAGCCGATGCGGTTGTTGCGGAACGTGTCCCAGTCGCGGTCCGTGTAATCCTTGGTGGAGATGCCGTCGATGACCAGATCGCCGGAATCGTAGTGATCCAAACCGCCGATGATGTTCAGGAGCGTGGTCTTGCCGGAACCGGACGGTCCCAGGATGGCCGCGAACTCGTTGTCACGGAAGCTGATGGATATGCCGTCCAGAGCAACCTGGGTGAAGCCGCCGGTGGTGTAGGACTTGGAGATGCCTTTGAGTTGCAACATGGATGCGCTTTCGCCGTATGCTTTTCAAGCGCTCTATTCTACTGGAAAACCCGGCGAACCGCGGAAAGCGCGCATTCTTTTACACGCCTCTCACACGCGAAGGGGCGTCCTTTCGGACGCCCCTTGCTTTCAACATGGAATCGCGAGATGGATGTTGAAAGGCTACTGCTGCGCTTGCTCGAACGTGAATGCGGTCTCCGCCGCTTCCGCTGCCGCCTGCTCATCGCCCATGGCGTCGAAGTCTTCAACGGAAGCCTCGGCCTCAGCCACAGCTTCCTGCTCGATGCGTTCAAGGTCTTTCGCGGCATCCTGAGCTTTGGCAGCTTCGGACGTGGTGAAATCATTCATTGCCTGGTCAGCCATGATGAGCTCCTTTGCTCCTTGGATTTATCCTATGCCCTGATTCTATGCGCGCGCTGGATGCGCGCCACCCCTTCTCCCGCTTTGTAACACCCCCGTTTCCGGACAGTTGCCAAACCACCTTCTTGTCCCAGAAAGCTATACTTACGAACCATGCATCTGACACCGAGAGCGATGAGAGGAACATCCATGGACAAGAAGCTGTATGACTTGGTGAACACCCAGATCAACAAGGAGCTCTACTCCGCCTATCTGTACCTGTCCTTCGCGGATTACTACAAGGATGAGGGGCTTGATGGCTTCGCGAACTACTTCGAGATCCAGGCGCAGGAGGAGCGCGACCATGCGCTCATCTTCCGCAAGTACCTGCTGGAGAATGACGAGGTGCCGAAGCTTCTGGCCATCGATCAGCCGGACAAGACCTTCTCCAACTACCTGGACCCGCTGAACGCGGCGCTTGAGCATGAGAAGTACGTGACCAGCCTCATCAACGACATCTACGCCGCCGCCCTGGAGGCGCACGATTTCCGCTTGCAGCAGTTCCTCAAGTGGTTCATCGACGAGCAGATGGAAGAGGAAGACAACGCTCGCGACATGATCACCAAGATGACGCTGTTCGGCAAGGACCAGCATTCGCTCTTCGAGCTGGACAAAGAGTACGGCTCTCGCGCCTACTCCGTGCCCACGCCGCTGGCGAAGGCTTGATCTTCGGACCGCGTTCTCATACCGCAAGCCCTGCAGATGCGCATCCGACCGTGGTGCGCATCTTTCATATTTGGCGATAGAAGCAGGTGCGGTTGCCGGTATGGCACGCCGGGCCTGCCGGATGCACCAGCGCGAGCAGCGCGTCTGAATCGCAGTCATAGCGCAGCTCCACCAGCTTCTGAACGTTGCCGCTGGTGCCCCCCTTGTGCCAGAGCTCCTGGCGGCTGCGCGACCAGAACCACGTCTCACCCGTCTTGAGCGTGAGGCGGATGGAGTCCGCGTTCATCCATGCCATCATGAGCACGTCTTTCTCATCCGCATCCTGCACGATGCAGGGGATGAGCCCTTGGTCGTTGAACGTGAGCTCAGGCAGCTGCTCCGTTGCGCTGATCCGTGCGTTTCCCATGGAACCCCTCACATCCTCACGGGGATCCCGTGGCGTGCCATATCCTCTTTCACCTGCCGGATGGTCAGCTCTCCGAAGTGGAAGACGCTGGCCGCCAGCACGGCATCCGCCTCCCCTTCCAGGATGCCCTGGGCGAAATGCTCCAGTTTCCCCACACCCCCGCTGGCGATGACCGGGATGTCCACGGCACGGGCCACCGCGCGGGTGAGCGCGCAGTCGAACCCTTCACGGGAGCCGTCCCGATCCATGGACGTGAGCAGGATCTCCCCCGCTCCGCGCCGGGCCGCTTCTTGGGCCCAAGCGACGGCATCCAAGCCGGTGGCGTTCCGGCCGCCCGCCGTGTACACCTCCCACCGGTCCACCCCGCCGGGAATGCGCTTCGCGTCGATGGCCACCAGGATGGCCTGGGTGCCGAACGCGTGAGCCGCTTCGGTGATGAGAGCAGGGTCCTTGACCGCAGCGGAGTTGATGGACACCTTGTCCGCCCCGGCTGCGATCATGGAGCGGATATCGGCCGCGCTGCGGAAGCCGCCACCTACGGTGAAGGGCAGATGGAGGCGCTCGCTGGCGTGGCTGGCGAGGTCCACCACCGTTCCGCGGTCATCAGAGGTGGCCGTGATGTCCAGGAAGATCACCTCATCAGCCCGCTCCGCATCGTAGCGCTCCGCCAGTGCGATGGGATCTCCCGCATCCCGCAGACCCACGAAGTTCACGCCTTTGACGACGCGCCCGTCTTTGACATCCAGACAGGGAATGACCCGTTTCGCCAGCACGCGTTCCTCCTTGCTATGGCAGAACCGAAACTCTGCCCTACGTGAGATCTTCGATGGTGAGCGGACGCTCCAACGCTTGCATATGGTCGGGCGCATCCACGAGCGTGCTTCGACACGCCGCCACCCCATCAGCCACGCTGAACGCGCCCTCATAGATGGCGCGCCCGGCGATGACGCCTTCGATGGCATCTGAGACTTTCGCCAGCTCAGAAATGTCCTCAAGGGAGGAGATGCCGCCGCTGGCGATCACGGGATTCCCGAACGCCTCGGCCATCTCCACGTAGGCCGCCGGGGCCACGCCCGTGCGCATCCCATCACGGCTGATGTCCGTGTAGACCAGGTGCTCGTAACCCATCTTGCCCACGGACGCTGCCAGCTCCAACGCGGAGACGCCTGCTCCCTGCACCCAGCCTTCCACCTTCACATCCCCGCCTTCAGCGTCGATGCCGGCGACCACCATGTCGGGCCCGAACTCTTCGCGGGCGGCCTGGGCCAGGTCCGGGTCGGACGCCAGCGCCGTACCCAGCACCATGCGCGCAACGCCCAGATCCGCCATGCGGCGCAGGTCGTCCAGCGTGCGCAGGCCGCCGCCCACTTCCACAGACAAGCCCGTGAGCCGCAATATGCGCGCGATGACCTCTGCGTTCCCTTGGCTGCCGGCGCGCGCGCCATCCAGGTCCACCACGTGCAGCCACTGGGCGCCATCCTCTTCAAAGAGCTGCGCCTGCTGGGCGGGGTCATCGTGATAGACGGTCACCTTCTCATAATCCCCGCGCTCAAGGCGGACCGCATGGCCGTCCAAGATGTCGATAGCTGGAAGAAGATACATTCAGATCACCCTTCTCTCACCAAATCCACGAAGTTCTGCAGAAGCCGCATGCCCGCATCCGAGCTCTTCTCTGGGTGGAACTGTACACCGAACGCGTCGCCCCGGCGCACCGCCGAGGGAAACGTTACCGAATGGGTCGTTCGACCGCAGGTGAACTCCGTGTCAGGAACGGCGAAGGTGTGCGTGAAGTAGAAGAAGGAACCATGCGGGATATCCTTGAACAGCCCATCGTCCGCCGCCTCCACCTGATTCCACCCCACATGGGGGATCTTGTAGCGCGCGCCTTGCCCGTCTTCGCGCGGCAAACGCCCGACAACGCCAGGAATCAACCCCAGCCCGGGCGTAGGGTCGTTGACGGCATGCTCTTCTCCCGCCTCGAACATGAGATGCATCCCCAAGCAGATGCCGAGGAACGGCGTGCCCGCAGCCACCGCTTGCCGGATGGCGTCCGCTTGCCCTGTCTCCTCAAGAGTGGCCATGGCATCGGTGAATGCGCCCACACCCGGCAGCACGAGCGCTTCCGCCCGCGCGATATCCTCCGGCTCGTCAGACACCACCACCTCAGCACCGCAAGCGGCCAGGCCTCGTTCGACGGATCTGAGGTTGCCCTTCTTGTAATCGATGAGCGCGATCACAAGGCGCCCTTCGTGGAGGGCAGCCGTCCCTCCAGGCGCGGATCCAGCGCTGCCGCCTGGCGCAACGCCCGGCCGCACGCCTTGAACGCCGCTTCGATGAGGTGATGCGCGTTCTCCCCGGAGAACTGGCGAAGGTGCAGCGTGATGCCCGCGTTCGCCGCGAACGCGATGAAGAACTCGCGAGCCAGCTGCGTGTCGAACGTGCTGATGGCTTCCACGGGGATGTCCATGGCCCAAAAGGCCTGGCCGCGCCCGGAGATGTCCACCGCGCAGAGCACGAGCGCCTCATCCATGGGCACGGCACAGCTGGAGAACCGGCAGATGCCGCGCTTGTCGCCCAGAGCCTCAGCGAAGGCTTGGCCCAGCACGATCCCCACGTCTTCCACCGTGTGATGGGCATCCACCTGCAAGTCCCCTTCGCAGCGGATATCCGCATCGAACAGGCCGTGGCGGCAGAACGCATCCAGCATGTGATCGAAAAAGCCCACGCCCGTGCTGATCTCCGCGTGGCCTGCGCCATCCAGGTCGATCGAGATGGCGATGTCCGTCTCCTTGGTCTTGCGCGCCTGGGAAGACGCGCGCCCGCTGCTCACTGAATCCCCATTCATGGGCGCTCCATTCACGAGATGCCTCTGGCTTTCTTCAGCTCGTCCAGGAACAGGTCGTCCTGCTCCTTCGTCCCCACGCTCACGCGCAGCGTTCCTTCCAGTCCGGCCGCCGTGCTGAAATCCCGCACCAGCACGCCCGCGTCGAAGAGCCGCTGCCAGACCTGCTCCGCCTCCGGCACCTCGAACAGCACCCAGTTCGCATCGCTTGGATAGGGATGCACGCCGGGCATGGCGGACAGCTCCTTGAGGATGCGCTCGCGCTCTTCGATGATGGCTTCGATGCCCGGCTCGAAAGCGGCGCGGTTCTGGAAGATGACGCGTCCGATGGCCTGGCTCACCGCGTCCACGGAATAGGGCTGGCGCACTTTCATGTACTGGCGGATCACATCCGGATGACCCAGGATGTACCCCACGCGCACCCCTGCCAGGCTGAACGCCTTGCTGAACGTGCGCAAGATCACCAGGTTCTTGTTGGCGTCCAGATAGGGGCGCATGGTCTGGCGTGAGAAC
The DNA here is from genome assembly GCA_910580205.1 of uncultured Eggerthellaceae bacterium. Classification (GTDB taxonomy): domain Bacteria; phylum Actinomycetota; class Coriobacteriia; order Coriobacteriales; family Eggerthellaceae; genus MGBC163016. The sequence continues at coordinate 9,247 of CAJTVP010000013.1, read as the reverse complement.
TCGAAGTAGGCCTCGTCCGCCACCACGAGAGCATCCGTGGAAGCCAGAAGCTCGCCCAAGAACTCCGTGCGAGCGCGCAGCCCCGTTGGATTGTTCGGCGTGGCGATGATCGTGAAATCCACCTGGGAATCCGGCCCAGAGACCGCATCCAGGACCGCCGCCTCGTCAATGGCGAAGTCTTGCTCGCGCAGCCGCGGGATGTTCAGGACGTCGGTGTTCGTGAGCCGCGCGTTCGCCTCATAGACGCTGAACGTGGGCGGCAGGTTCAGGAACGTGCGCCCCGGACCACCCCAGGCCAACGCGGTGTTGAAGAGCAGCTCGTCTCCCCCGTTGCCCACGAGCACCTGTTCGCGGTCGAGCCCATTCGCGCAGGCGATGAGGTCCCGCAGCTCATTGGCCAAAGGGTCAGGGTAGCGATTCAACGGCACGCGGCGCACCGCTGATTCCACCTGGCGGCGCAGATCCTCGTCCACATCCTTCGGGTTCTCATTCGCGGACATCATGGCCCGCGCCGGCAGGTACTTCGGGTCGTAGGGCACCAGCCCCGCCAGCTTGCGCGCCGGCTCGCGGACCTTATCCACGGGACGCCTCCTGATCTTCCATGGTGGCCGCAGCGCCACCGGCCACGCTGCCCGCGCTGCCATCCGCGCCCGAAGAGGCCAGCGCACGCTCCATGCGCAGGGCCACGGATTGCGCGTGGGACCACAGCCCCTCATGCATGGCGATGGCCATGACCGCGGACGCGTCGTTCACCAGAGCCTTCGCGCTGTACTGGATGATGGAGCTCTTCTTCACGAACTCGTCCACGGACAAAGGGCTGGCGAAACGAGCCGTGCCGCCCGTGGGCAGCGTGTGGTTCGGCCCGGCCACGTAATCCCCCACCGCCTCCGGCGTCCATTCGCCCAAGAAGATGGCACCGGCGTTGCGGATCTGGCCCAGGTAGTCCATGGCGTTGCGCACGTGCATCTCCAAATGCTCCGGCGCGATGACGTTCACGCACTGGAGCGCTTGGTCCATGTCGTTCACGACCACGATCAGCCCGCGGTTCTCCAAGGATGCGCGGGTGATGTCCGCGCGGGGAGAGTGAGCCAAGTGCTGCTGCACGAATCCTTCCACCTCATCGGCGTATTCGCTGGATTCGCAGATCAGATAGCAGGCCGCCATGGGATCGTGCTCGGCTTGGGCCATGAGGTCGATGGCCACGAGCGAAGGCGAGGCCGCCGAATCCGCCACCACGCAGACCTCGGAGGGTCCTGCGATCATGTCGATCCCCACGTCCCCCGACACCACCTTCTTGGCGGCGGCCACGAACGCGTTGCCGGGACCGGTCACCTTGTCCACCGGACGGATGCTCTCCGTGCCATAGGCCAAAGCCGCGATGGCCTGCGCCCCGCCCACGGTGTAGACCTCCGTCACGCCTCCGAGCTTGCAGGCGGCCAGGATGGCGGCGTCCACCGTGCCATCCGCCGAGGGCGGCGTGCAACAGACGATGCGCGCCACGCCCGCCACTTGCGCGGGCAGCGCGTTCATGAGCACCGTGGAGGGATAGAGCGCCCGCCCTCCCGGCACGTAGATGCCCACCGAATCCAACGGCGTCACCTTCGCGCCCACGATGGCGCCGTCTTCACGGGCGAACAGCCAGCTTTGGGTCACCTGGCGTTCATGGAAGCTGCGGATCTGACGAGCCGCATGCTCAAGGGCGGCCAGCGTCTCCGGATCCACCTTGGATGGTGCCGCGTCCAACGCCTCATCCGGCACGCGGAAACGCTCCAGCGCAACGCCGTCGAAGCGCTCCGTGAGCTCGCGCAACGCATCGTCTCCGCGTTCGCGGACCTCTTCGACGATATCCGTGGCCGTCTTGAGCGCGTTCGCATCGAACGCTCCAGTGCGGTCTATGAGATCAGAGCGGAAGGGCTCTGTGGGCTTGAGTTCGATCCTGCGCATCATCTGGTTCCTCCTGCAATGGGATCATAGGCGGCGCTCTCAGCGTTCTTCGCCAGCGTATCCGCCAATTCTACTATGCGCCCGTCCGTGCGCAGGCGCGCAGGGTTCGCGAAGAAGCGGGCGGTGGATGCGAGCACGTCATCAACCACCACCAGATCGTTCTCCCTGAGCGTGGTGCCCGTGGCCGTGATGTCCACGATGCGCTCCGCCAAGCCGGTCAGGGGCGCCAGCTCTATGTTGCCGTTCAGCTTCACGATGTCCGCCTGCACGCCCGCGCGCGCGAAATGAGCACGGGTGATGCGCGGGTATTTGGTGGCGACGCGGATGGAGCCCAAGCGGCGGTAGCGCTCCTCTATGGCATCAGCAGTGCCCGAAAGCTCCGCCACCACGAACCGACAGCCGCCGAACTTGAGGTCTGCGAGCTGCACCACTTGGACGTCTGATTCCAAGAGCGAATCCCTGCCGCAGATGCCGCAGTCCGCCGCCCCGGCCGCTACGAACGCGGGCGCATCGGAAGGCCGCACGATGATGTAGTCCACCTCCGCCGTCTGGATGACCAGCTGCCGACCTGGATCCTCCAAGCCGTCCGTGTCCAGCCCCGCCTTCGCCAGAGCGTCGATGGCGTCTGCGTTGAGCGCGCCTTTCGGCACCGCGATCCGGAGCTTGCGCTGTCCCGGCGCATCCGGCGCGCCCTGTTGCGCCGCCGCGCCCATGACCTGCTCCAGAGAGAAGGCGAAACCCGCAGCGGGACGCGGTGATCCGAACGCGGCGAGCATGTTGTCGTAGCGGCCGCCAGAGCCCAGCGCGCTTCCCAGATATGGGGAATACACCTCGAAGACGATGCCGGTGTAATAATCGAAGGAGCTCATGACGGAGAAATCCACGAGCAGATCCGCCTCTGGGCACTGCTCGCTCACCGCCTGCAAGACGCGAGCGAGCTCATCCAGCCCCTGAGCGCATCCCAAGGGCTCCGTGATGCGGCGCGCCTCCTCCACCGCCTCCGCGCCGCCGCGCACGGCCAGAAGCTCGCGCACGGCATCCGCATAGGCAGGGGCCACCCCCGTCACATCCAGATCTTCGCACGAGGCCAGATCCGTCAGCCGCTGCAGCTCCACGAAGTCCGAGGTGTGGCACGCCGTGAGCACCGCTTGCTTCCACCCGTCACTGCCGCCGGAGCGTTCCAAGAGCGCGCGAAGGGGCGCGACCGTCGCCAACGCCACCGTCACCGGACCCGCATCCGCCAGGCGCAGAGCGCGCAGCATGAGCGTGATGAGCGCAGCATCCGTCTGCCAGCCCTCTTCGTTGATGGCTTCCAGGCCGATCTGGGTCATCTCCCGGGGAACCGCTTGGGCCATGCCCTCCGTCTCCCGGAAGATGCGCTGGGTGTAGCGCAAGCGGATGGGACCGGAGGCCTCGCGCAGGCGCGTGGCGCTCATGCGGGCCACCTGCAGCGTGACATCGGGGCGCATGGCCAGCAGATCCCCTTGGGAATCGAAGAAGCGGAAGGGCGAGGCGGGCAAGCGCACGCCCGCGTTCACCACGTCCATGGCCTCAAGGGTGGGCGTCTCAATGGGCTGGAAGCCCTCACGGGCGAACAGGTCCTGCACGGCGCGCGTGATGCGCTCCCGCTCGGTGGCCTCATCGGGCAGCACATCGCGAAAGCCCATGGGCGTCACTAGATTCATGGTTCTCCTTACATAGGGTGTGAGAGCATGATATCACTTTAGCACAGTAGAGTGATAAAGTATTTCCATGGCAGGTATGACGCGACGCATATATGCATATATAAAAGTTACGAACAGGCAAAGGCAGCGAGGGTTTCCAGGGTGCCTGAGATTGACCCGCCGCGCGGCCGAGCAGCCTTCGCGCTGTGAGGGCAAGCGCACAAGGGCCAAGATCAGGTGCTCTGGGAAATCGCAGCGTCAATTCATTACGGATTCCGCGAAGCGGATCCATAATGAAGATCTACGAAAGCTTCTCCTCAAGGAGCTGGTTGATGAGCTGTGGGTTGCCTTTGCCCTGCATCTGCTTCATGCACTGCCCCACGAAAAAGCCGATGAGCCCCGTCTTGCCGCCCTGGTACTGTTCCACCTTGTCCGGGTTCTCAGCCAAGACCGCATCCACCACCGCTTCGATGGCGCCGGTGTCTGACACCTGTTCCATCCCGCGCGCCTCCACGATGGCCTTCGGATCCGCATCTTCTTCCAGCACCGCGGCGAACACCTCTTTGCCCTGCTTGGAGGAGATGGTCCCAGCGCTCACCAAGCCCATGAGCTCCACGGCGCGCCCAGGCGTGAGCGGGCTGCCTTCCAGCGTCTGACCGGGATTCGCGTTCAGCCACGCCGTCACATCGTTGATGATGAGGTTCGCCAGCGGTTTCGCCAGCTTCCCGCCGTCCTTCTGGCTTGAGGCTTGCGCCATGCATTCCTCGAAGAACGCCGCGGTGGCCGTGCTCTCCACCAAATGCCGCGCATCATAGGCGGAGAGGTTGAACTCCTCCTGGAAGCGCCTCGCCTTGGCATCAGGCAGCTCAGGCAGCTTCGCGCGCACCCGCTCGATGAACTCATCTGACAGATCGTAGGGGGCCAGATCCGGCTCCGGGAAGAGCCGGTAGTCGTCCGCCGTTTCCTTCACGCGCATCACGATGGTGCGCTTCGCCGAGGGGTCCCAATGGCGCGTTTCCTGATAGATGGTGCCGCCTTCGTCAAGCACCTGCGCCTGACGGCGGATCTCATAGAGCAGGCCATCATGCAGGCTCTTGAACGAATTGATGTTCTTGAGCTCCGTCTTCGTGCCCAGCTCCGTGGCGCCGCGGCGGCGCAACGACACGTTGCCATCGCACCGCAGGCTGCCCTCTTCCATGGAGCAATCCGAGATGCCCAGCGTGAGGTAGATCTGGCGGAGCTTCTGCATGAACAGGCGCGCCTCTTCGGGCGTGCGCAGATCCGGCTCCGTCACCAGCTCGATCAGCGGCGTGCCCGCGCGGTTGTAGTCCACGAGCGAATGGGTGGCGCCGGCGATGCGCCCCTCTTCGCCGCCGAAGTGGACCATCTTGCCCGCGTCTTCTTCCATGTGGATGCGCGTGATGCCCACGTGCGCCCGGTAGCCATCTTCAGTGACCGTGACGTTCTCGAACGCCTCGCCCGCTTTCGCCTTGGCAAGGCCGTGGCGCTCTTTCGCCGCCGGCCCATCCACTTCCAAGTCCACATGGCCGCCCATGCAAAAGGCGATGGGGCCTTGCGTGGTCTGGAAGTTCTTCGCCATGTCCGGATACATGTAGTTCTTGCGATAGAACATGGAGCGCTTCTCGATGCGGCAATTCGTGGCCAAGCCGGCCAGCACGATGGATTCGATGGCCGCCTTGTTCGGCACGGGAAGCGCGCCCGGAAGGCCCAGGCACACGGGGCAGGTGTGCGTGTTGGGCGCGGCGCCGAACTCCAGCTTGCAGCCGCAGAACATCTTCGTGGTGAGCGTGGTGAGCTCCGTGTGGACCTCGAGCCCGATGACCGCCTCGTACCTTTCGAGGACTTCTTCCAACGTCTGCATGCGCTATTCCCCCGCCCTGAACGCCGGCGCGACGGGCGCCTGGCCGTATATCCGTTCCAGCTCCGCCGCCACGCGCAGCATGTTCTCGTCTTTGAACGCAGGTGAGACGATCTGCGCGCCCACGGGAAGCCCGCTGTCCACGCCCGTGCCCACCGGCATGTTCATGCCGCCGTTGCCAGCGATGTTGATGGAGATGGTGAACATGTCCGAGAGGTACATCTCCGTGGGGTCTGCGATCTCCCCGAACTTGAACGCCGTGCGCGGCGCAGTGGGGAGGATCAAGCAGTCCACCTTCTCGAAGGCGCGCGTGTAATCCTCTGTGATGAGCGTGCGCACCTGTTGGGCCGGATAGTAGTACTGCTCGTAGACGCCGGCCGAGAGCAGGTAGCTCCCCAGCATGATGCGGCGGCGCGCCTCCGGACCGAATCCCTTCGCGCGGCTGGCCTCGTATTGGCTGCCCAAATCCTTGTGGCCCGGATCGCAGTAACCATAGCGCACCGAGTCGAAGCGAGCCAAGTTGCTGAACGCTTCGCAGGGGCCCAGCACGTAATAGGCGCTGATGGCGGCTTTAGCGTGGGGCAGCTCCACCTCGACGAGCTCCGCGCCAGCCGCTTCCAGCTTGGATGCGGCCTCTTCTACGCGAGCCTTGACCTCAGCAGCAAGGCCTTGCGCCTCCATGAACGCGGGCACGGTGCCCACGCGCATGCCCTTCACGCCGTCATCCAAGTTGGCCGTGAAATCCGTGGTGATGGGCTGCGAGGTGCAGTCCAAGGGGTCATGGCCGCACAGGGCGTTCATCGCCAGAGCCGCGTCCTCCACGCTGCGCGCGAAGGGCCCCACCTGATCAAGGGAGCTGCCGAAGGCGACCACGCCGTAGCGGGACACCGCGCCATAGGTGGGCTTCACGCCCACCACGCCGCAGAAGGATGCCGGTTGGCGGATGGAGCCGCCCGTGTCCGACCCCAGCGTCACGGGCACCAGGCCCGCCGCCACGGACGCCGCGCTTCCGCCCGAAGAGCCACCGGGCACGCGCTCTTCGTCCCACGGGTTGAGCGTGGGGCCGAAGGAGCTCGTTTCCGTGGAAGAGCCGAAGGCGAATTCATCCATGTTGAGCTTGCCGATGGGGATGGCGCCCGCATCCAGCGTCCTCTGCACGCAGGTGGCCGTGTAAGGGGCCACGTAGTTCTCCAGCATGGCCGAGGAGCACGTGGTGTGCGTGCCCAGGAGATTCATGTTGTCCTTGTAGGCCACCGGGATGCCCGCGAGAGGCCCCGCCTCAGCGAAGGCGCCTTCCGCGATGCGGGCGTCCAGGGCGCGCGCAGCTTCACGCGCCTGATCGGCGGTGACCTCCAGAAACGCGTGGAGCTCTTCGTCTTTGGCTTCTATGGCGTCCAGAACCGAAGAGGCCACTTCAACGCAGGAGAAATCCTTGGCTTGGAGCCCATCTTGGAGCTGACGGATGCTCATCTGGCCGAACGGCGCGGCTGCGGTCATCAGCGATCACCCCCGTCTGACAATATGGCGGGGATGAGGAAGCTGCCGTCTTGCTGCTTGGGCGCGTTGGAGAGGCTCTCCTCTTGAGTGAAGCTGGTTCCCTCAACGTCTTCGCGCATGACGTTCGACAAGCTCCCGATGGGGTGGAACGTGGGCTTAACGCCATCGAGATCGTATTCATGGATGACGTCGAGGGTGTCTATGATGGAGTTCAGATCCACGGTCATCTGCGCCACCTCATCTTCGGTCATGCCGATGCGGGTGTACTCCGCGATGCCGCGCACATCTGCCTCCGTGAGGTGCTGCGCCATGGGTTCTCGCTTTCCGATTCGTTGCGTGCGAACATGATATCGCTTCGCCGCATGTTTCGGCAGGAGTTCTCGTGATGGGACTGGGAGAAATGGAGCCAGCGACAGGAATCGAACCCGCAACCCACTGATTACAAAGCGCATCTGCCGACAATCCAAATTGCCCTCGTTTTCAAATGGAACAGTCACAGCTGAACTATTGATTTTATGACGCCTCTTGTGATGCCCGAATGAATCCTCTGGTATATTAAAATTAAAAATTATTTGTAATTTAATTTCAAATATGGATTTAACGCAGTTCGCGTTAACTTTTAAGCATTGGAGATAGACGATGTATCTCGACCTGAAAAAAGAATTCTATATCGATTCCAAAAATGCCGAAAGGTTGTATCAGACACGCTACAACGACCCCTCTGCCACGCACATCGATTTGCGCGATGATGCACCGTTCTTTTATTGGATGGCTTCTGACGTATATAGCAAGATGCTCGCAATTGAACGCTTGGATAGAAAAGTCGAATATCTTGTTTCATCCATCCCTGAAACCGCCATCGAGCATTACATCTCTGAATGCATGATAGACGAGATCATCCTCACAAATGATATCGAGGGCGTCATTTCAACCCGCAAAGAAATCGAAGCAGCCATGGAGGCTCTGAGCAAGAAAGACAAAAGGATGCGCTTCAAAGGCATTGTGAATAAATACAATTCACTCGTTCTCGCGGAAAGCATCCCGATGAATACATGCGAAGACATAAGGGATCTCTATGATGACCTTGTATTTGAGGAGGTTGCGAAAGCTGATCCCGATAAGATTCCAGACGGAGAGCTCTTTCGCAAAGATGCGGTGCGCGTAGTTGATGCCGCAAACCGAGTGATCCACGAAAACGCATTCTCGGAAGAACGGATCAAACGAGAGCTTTTGAATGCTCTCCGCCATTTCAACGATGCGGATATCGAACCTTTGGTGAGGGCCGCCGTGTTCCATTTCTCATTCGCTTTCATCCACCCTTTTTACGATGGGAATGGACGCATGAACCGATTCATGAGCAGTTATCTCATCTCTCAGGAAACCAGCAGGTTCGCCGGTATCAGACTTTCATATTCCGTCAAAGAAAACATCGAGAAGTATTACCAAGCTTTCACGTTGGCAGAACACCCGCTCAGCAAGGGAGATTTGACCCCATTCATTCTCACATTCTTCGACATCGTGATCGATGCTTTGCAAAAAACCTATGAAGCATTGACGGTGAAAAGCGTTTCTCTGCAAGAGCATCAGACAAAGCTGACGGAAAGGTTCAGAGATGATCCGAAAGTTGATGTAGAAAAAGTGGGATCTGCTCTTCTTCAAGGGGCGCTGTTCACGAGCAGCGGGCTTTCGGTGGACAAGATATCTCACGATACATGCTTGAGCGTTCCAACGATTCACAAGAGGCTCAAACAGTTCAAAGAAGCAGGTCTGCTTGTGAGGAATAGGCCGAGCAGATATGCGTACTACAGCATTGATGTGAAAAAACTTTGAAGAACGACGGTCAATATGAGGGCCAGCAAAGAATTCATCGATAAGAAATGGAGCCAGCGACAGGAATCGAACCCGCAACCCACTGATTACAAATCAGTTGCTCTACCGTTGAGCCACGCTGGCACGCAGACGAACGCACCGCATTTTATTGCATCTCAACGGGTATGCGCAAGGCCGCCCAGGCTGGGCTTCATCTCCGTGAGATTGCTCCAGAAGCGCATGGGCATGAAGTGGCGGCGGAGCTCTGGATGATAGCGCGCGTCCACCGACATGGTGCGATAGAACGTCCGCCACGCCTCTTGCATGAGCGCCTCGTCCGCCGTGATCCCGGGCAGCAGGAGGGAGAGCCCTTCCGCATCCACGAAACGCACGCTCCTCCCGTCCCACACCCCTGCCATCTGCGCCACCTCGTCGTACAAGATGAACGGCTGGA
>CAJTVP010000012.1 GCA_910580205.1 uncultured Eggerthellaceae bacterium | reverse complement strand
CTCCGACCCTGCGGGTCTTTGCTCAGAATGACATACAGGAGTCCTCAGTGCCCGATTCGCCATCCAGGTAGATCAAGCGTAGGCCACGGTGGAGTTGTTCACCAGCCAAGCCAGGGCCGCCTCGCGCTGAGCGAACACCTTCGCCTCGTCCAGCTTGCCCTGCTCCTTCAGCTGCTCGTAGATCATCTCCCGCTGCCCCGCATCCTCGCCGGGCATCTGCGCGATGATCTGCTCCTCATCCAGATCAAGGTCCAGGTGCTCCGCCAGCGCGTCGATGGCGCACGTGATCTTGAGCGCGTCATCCGGCATCCCCGGCATGCGGTCCGCCTCATCCGGCGTCTCCACCAGCCGCTCAGCCAGACGCCCCAGCACCAGATCCGGGAACTGCGGGTCATCCTTCGCCATGTTCTTCAACACGAACTGCCCCGCCACTCGGCGGCGGAAATCCTCCACATCCGTGGCCGGCGCGAAATGCTCCACCACGAATTCATCCGTGAGCTCAGGCATGGACGCTGACAGGATCTTCTCCACATCCACGCTCATGGTGAGATCCGCCGTCTCGCCATCCTTCATGAGAGGCAGCTTGATCTTGGCGCAGACATCCTTCGTCTCCCCCGGTTTGATGCCGATGAGCTCATCATCGAAGGTCTTCGGCATCTCGCCAGCGCCCACATGATAGATGGAGTGCTCCATGATGAAGTTCTTCGCCGGGGCCTCATCCATGCGCGCATCCCGCGTGGTGACCACCAGGAAATCCCCCGGCAGCACGCCGCGATCCTCAGCCACCTCGCGATACTCCATGAGGGGCTCCATGAGCTTTTCGATCTGCGACTCCACCAAGCTGTCCGGCACCTGCGGTTTCGGCAGCTCCATCTCTATGGGGTCGTAAGAGGTCAACGTGTACTTCGCCATGGGTTCATCCTTTCCGGGACGGGCGCGCCGCGCCCTGCTTCCTGCCTACAGCTCCAGCTCTTCCACCCGCGCGCGCAACCGGCGCTGCGCGTCAGACAAGATCATCTTCTGGTTGTGCTCATAGTACGAGTCGCTGCCGAACTGCGCAATGAAGCGCGCAGACGGGGTGCGTTGAGTGAGCTCCGTCACGAACACGAGCATCTCCTGCTCATCCCCGAAGGCCTCCATCAAGAACGCGAACGCATGGGACAGCCGCTCCTGGGCCGCCGCAGCCGCGCGGTCCAGTTCGTCATCCCCAGCGAAGAGCTCCCGCAGGCGCGCTTCCTGAGCTTCCGGCGGCACCGCTTCTTCGTCCAGCACGCGCCCGTAGGCTTCCAGCTTGGCGAGCGCCTCCTTCAAGATGCGCACGCGCCCGCGCACGTTGCCGCCAGATGATGCCAGCGCCTCCCGCTCCGCTTCGCGCGCTTCCATCACGCGCTTGAGCGCGTCAGCCACCTCCATCGGCGGCTGGTCGGCTTCCGCATCTCCCGCAGCCAGGGAAAGCGCTTGGCGGAGGTCATCGCGCACCGCGACGAACACATCCGCTTGCGCCATGATCTGCCGATGCTCCCCTTCAAGGGCGTCCAACAGCAAACCCAGCAGGCTCAACCGCTCATCGAACGGCGCAACCTTTGCGCGTTCGAGCGCCTCTGGGGGCATCTCGCCTTCCAGGACCGCGTTGATCCGGTAATCGTCCCGGTATTTGTTGAACAGATCGTAATAGGCCGCGAACTCAGAGGCGAACTTCGGATTCTGGATGTAGTGAGAGATGAACGCCTCATCCACCGTCTTTCCCAGCGTCTCATAGGCGCGGATGATATCGGAAAGGTCATCCCAGGCGCGCGCCGTCACGAACGCTTTGCCATCCAGCGTGGTCTCGATGGAATAGAACCGGTCGCGCTTCGCCTCCAAGAACGTGAGGATGGCCGGATGCACGCCCTTGTCCAGCGCGTAGGCTTTCCAGGCATCGAAATCCGGCTCCACCGGGATGCGCTTCACGCGGTCCAGCGTGACCACGTCGAACTCGTGCACGGAGCGGTTGTACTCAGGCGGGTTGCCCGCCGTGACCACGATCCACCCATCCGGCACCTTATGGCGCCCGAACGTCTTGAATTGCAGGAACTGGAGCATGGACGGATAGAGCGTCTCTGACACGCAGTTGATCTCATCCAGGAACAAGATGCCTCGTTCCCGTCCGCTTTCGCGCATGCAGTCATAGACCGAGCCGATGATCTCCGACATGGTGTATTCGGAGGCATCATAGGTCTGACCGCCATATTCGCGGGAGATGATGAAGGGAAGCCCCAACGCGGACTGGCGCGTGTGATGGGTCATGGAATAGGACACCAACCCGATGTCCAGCTCATCGGCGATCTGCGCCATGATGGCGGTCTTGCCGATGCCGGGCGCTCCCACCAGGAACACCGGGCGCTGGGAAGACGGCGGGATGAGCGGCTCCCCCGCCTCATCCGTGGCAAGGTACGTCTCTATGGCGTCCTTCACCTGTTGTTTCGCGGTCCGTATATCCATGAGCTCTCCCTCCATCAGCCCTTCACGACGTCGTTTCCATCACGGACGTTCAATGTCCTTTCATCGATAAGAACCTTCAAAGCCCAGCTGGGCACTTCCGGGTCCGAATATCCATCATCCAAGAACGCGAACGCGGTCTTGTAATCGGGCGGCCGACGCGGGAACACCCCTTCGCCGTCCGTGAAATAGAGAAGCCCGCGCACATCGGTCAGCTCGCCTTTCTCAATGAGCCTGTCCACATAGGAGAACACCGGACGGAAATCCGTGCCGCCGAAACCTTTGAGCTCGAAATCCTCCAGATACCGCTCAAGCTGCTCAAGGGAGGTGATCTTCGTGTCCTCCTGCACCTCCGCGTCGCATTGGATGATGTGGATGTTCACGCGATCATGGAAGCTCTCCTGGCTCTTCAGGATGTTGTAGGTCTTCTCCATGAACGCCTGCACCACCTCGCCCGAACAGGATTCAGACGTGTCGATGGCGATCACGAAATCGCGTATGCGCTTGTCATCTTTGTATTCCAGAGGCTCGATGAGCGGCATGTTGCCATAGGCGTCCATCCCGAAGGTGTAATAGATGTAGTCGAACTCATCATCGTTGACGCGCATGGTCTCATGGAGCGCGGCGAACCGCTTCAGGAACTCCTGGTAGTCCCCTATCTCCCGATGCACTGACCTGAGCGCGCAGATGAGGCTGCCCGCCCCCTCGCCGCGCCGGGCCAGATGGGTCTCCAGATCCACCTGCATCTGACGGCTGATGTCATCCCACTGCTCTGCCAGCTCCTCCTCCGAAAGGTCCGAGAAGGGCGTCTGATCATCCTGCGCTTCCGCCTCTCCGCCCTGGCCATCCCTCTGATCTGAAGCATCCGCCCCTCCGTCCGCCTCCATCTCAGAGGCGTCCGCACCCGTCTCTTGCGGGCGCGGGATCTCCTGCGGCCCTTCGGCGATCTCATCCAGCAGCTCGGTCTCAGTGGAATGGCGAGGCGTGGAAGATTGGCTGGGGCGCGGCTCCCCCTGGCTTCGGCTCTCCATCTCACCCACGGGCGCGTCATCCTCATCCCCGTACCAAAGCCCATGGGTGTCATGGTAGAAGATGGGCGCCAAGGACTTGAGGTCCGTCTTGTTCCCTTCGTTGCCGAAGAACCAGTAGAGGCGCTCGGCCGTGACCACGCCGCCCGCATGGGCTGTGAGCACGCGCATGGACTCCTTCGCGCGCCGGTCCATGTTGGACGGGAAATCCTCCGCCACCAGATCCAGGATCAGCGCCTCGATGGCTATGTCGCAAGCCACATCCCACGGTTGCCGGAGCACGGAATACAGCATGAACGGATGGCGGAAGATGCAGTGGAACAGGCAATGGATCACATCCCGGACCACCTCTGAGAACGAGAGCTTGAAGCGATCCACCACATAGACCGGGTCGTAATACAGCGCGCGGCCATCGCTTGAGATGCCGAACAGCTCGAAGCGGGGGATCAGATCCATCCGCCAAAGGGCCTTGTCCAGGAATCGGAAGCGCACGGCAAGGGTGCTGCGCGCTTCTTCCAGGATCTCAGCCGCCACGGGCGCGCATGCTTCATAGCGCTCAAGCCTCTTCTGCATCCGCGCTTCGCTGGCCAATCCCACATGCTCCGGCCTTTTCGCCTCCAAAGCCTCCTCGGATGCCAAGCCCAGAGCGGCTCGCTCCTCTTTGCGCTGAAGGAGGATGTCTCCCTCGGCGATGGGCGTCTGGTCCTTCATGCGCGCCATCTAAAGGCTCCTATCGAAACCGGCAGACGCCCCATGGCGTCGGCTCAATTCCAGAAGACACGCCGTTGCTTGGGCATCCCCTTCTTGGATGCTCTTTTGAGAGGCGTCCTGCACGGTGCTGAGAGAAAGGACGCCCCAGGCCATGAGCTGCTCGAGCGCGGTCAGATCCCCTCTGCTGGCGAACACGCGGCATACCGCCTCTTGCTTGCGCGTGAGGAGGGATAGATAGGTCTTGCGCGCATCCTCATCCAGAGCGACAGGCCGGCTCAAACGGCCCATGGCGGCATCCGCCATCTCAGCGACATCATGGGCTGTGGCGGCCCAGGCATCGAAGAGCGGGTAGACGAAGACGGTGCCTGCTTCGTTGGTGGTGAAAAAGGCCGTCAGGTCGTGGAAGCGCGTCGTCAGGCTGGGCGCGATGACCTCGTCTTCTTCATAGCCACCCGCGCTCTTCGGGAACGCCACGTGCAACGTGCGAATGGACTTCCCCACCGCCAACGAGCATTCGCAGATGCTGTGCATATGGTCATGCACATGCAGCTCTTCGATGGCTGTGGCTCCCGAGAGCGCATAGGGCGCCAGGCGGTTCACCTGCTCTGGGATGGCGACGACCGCATCCGGCCCGATGTAGAGCACGGCCATGTCCGCACCGCCATCCCCACCGCCGCGCTCGCAAAGCAGGCCGCTCTCCTCATAGAAATGGCGGTTCGCGGGATCAAGGTCGACGGCTTTCAATCCGCGCCCTGGACGACCCGGACGCTCTCCTTGGACGAGGAGCGCCGCTGCGCCAATGTGCTCCACGTGGGGACCCAAGGACAGCGCCTCTATACGCGTGTCCATGAACGCCCGATCCCCGATGCGCTCCAATGAGCGCGGCAGATGGACGGCATGCAGGAAACGGCACCCGCGGAACGCATCGTCTCCCACCTCCGTCACCGTTTCGGGCAGGAGCGCCTCTTTCAGACAACGGTTGCGCAAAGCGGCGCCCGGTGCGATGCGAGAGCAGCCCGGCATGACCTCATAGGCGGATGCGACGGAGAGCAGCTGCACCAGGTCGCTTGAACGATAGATCCCGCCCGCGCGGTCTATCTGGTAGAAGGGATTGCGGCTGCTGACGGTGATGGAGCCCTTCTCCACCTCTCGCTCAGCCGGCGTGCGATCGAACGCCCCTGCGCCGATCAAGCGCACGGATGCGGGCAGGTGGAACGCCGCGATGCCCGTGAACGCGAACGCGCTCTCTTCGATGTCCAAAAGCCCTTCGGGCAGGTCGCATGCAAGCAAAGACGAGCAGTGGAGGAACGCCTTCTCCCCTACCGATCGAAGGGAGCCCGGCAACCGCAGCTCCGTCAAGCCCGTCTTCGCGAAAGCGAGCCGCCCGATGGAGCGCAGCGTGTCCGGCAACGTGACGGAAGCCAGGCGCTCAACGCTGTCGAAGGCGCGGTCCCCTATGCGCTCACAACCCGCCGCCACCTCATAGCGTTCGCGTTCTCCATGGAACTTGACCAGCTCCCTGCCGTCCTTGGTGTAGTAGGCGCATCCGTCATCCTCATAGGCTGACGGGTCGAACGCTTCCTCTTCGCGGGCTGGCACGGGAGCTCCCGGCGCACGGGATGGTGATGAGAATGTTCCTTTGCTGCATCCAGCCACCGAATATCCCGCGATGGCTGGGTCGTTGATCAACTCCAGGTTGCGCCGCTCCACCGGGCTCAAGCGCAGCGAAGCCGAGGCGAGCGCCTCGTAAGCCTCCTCATGCCGCGCCTGCTGGTCCAACGCTACGCCTCCTGCCCCTCCATGGGCACCACATCTTCGGAATGCCCGTGATAGTACGTCTTCACGAACACGAAGAGCACCGCGCCCACCACTGACGCTATGGCCAAAGGCCATGTGGCGGCAGCCCATCCGAAGTGCTCGATGAAAAACCCGGTCACGGGAGATCCCAGAAGAACGCCGGCATTCAGCCCTATGTTGAGAATGCCGATGGAAGTGCCCGCATATTCAGGCTTCTTCGCCGTGGATGCCACGAGCGTCCAGTAGGTCGTGGGGATGGCGCCCTCCAAGAACGGGTAGATGATGATGAATGGCAAGATCATGGCCGGATCATCCATGCGGAAGCAGACGAACAGGATGAACGTGTACAACGCGAAGCCGATGACGCCCATGAACTTGCGCCGACCAAGCCGGATATGGTTCATCACCCAGCCCAAGAAGATCACCACGGGCACTTCCAGCGCGTACATGATGGCTATCCACTGGTTCGATGCCGCCATGTCTCCGCCATAGAATGTTTGCGCCCAGTACAAGGAGATGTAGGTGGCGAATCCGAAGCAGCAGAAATTGAAGATAAGGCCGCAAAGGGTGAGGATCCAAGTGGAGCCGGACTTCAACCCTTCGCCGAAGTGGAACTCCTCAGACTCTTCTCCCGCTGCATGATTCGGCATATCCCCTGACGGTTCGCGCACGCGCCATTGATACAGGACGAGGGCGATGACGCACAGCCCGAAGACGAACCACCATACGCCCTGCCAACCCCAAGCGCTCGCGATCCCGCCGCCGAAGCAGAAGAGCAGCGTCTGGGCCACCATCATCCAAGAACCCCACACGCCCATGGGAAGGCCGCGCTTCTCCGCCGGGAACCACATGGCTATGAGCGCCGGTCCCACCACCGCGATCATGCCCACGCCCACGCCTTCCACGACGCGTGTGGCCAGAAGCATCCAGAAATCAGTGCAGAACGCGCCCGCAGCGCTGCCCACAGCGCAGCAGACAAGCGATATCACGCCGATCCGCTTCGCGCCCAGCTTCTGCAAAAGCCAAGAGGCGGGCAGCGCGGTGATCATGCCCATGATGGTGAACACGGAGGTGAGCCAGCCGGCATCGGTCTCCCCGATGCCGAAGCCCAGCATCACCACATCAATGACGGGCGGGACCTTGTTCTGCGCGCACGCGAGCGCGACGCCTCCCAGAAACGCTATGGCTACGATCACCCAAGCCGTAGTCGTCGATCTCTTCTCCATGGCGCACCTCAACCACGGGCTTCTTCAATCTGGATGTCCTCTTCGACCACCGCCACCTGGTTCTGCGAATAGAGCTTGAGCGGCAGCAAGAGCGCGGCTGCCAGCACGCAGAACGCGCACATGGTGATGGCGGCAGCGGTCCATCCGAATGACTGCGCCACAGCGCCCACCAGCGGCGGCCCCAGCAAGATCCCCAGGTTGAACCCGATGGACACCACGCCCAAGGCCACGCCGGCCAGTTCCGGTTTCTTCACCGTGAGCGCCGTCATGGTCCAGAGCACGCAGGGGAACCCGGCATCAGCGAAGGCGTACACGATCACGAACGGCACGATCAGCATGGGGTTGCCGAACACCATGCCCCACAGGACCACGATGCCGTAGAGCAGGAGCATGAGGGATCCGAACACCTTCTGATTGCGCACCTTGTTCAAGATGGAGCCCCATACGAGCGCTGCGATCACCGCGCCCAAAGAGAAGCACGCCACCCAGTTGTTCGATTCATCTATGGACCATCCGTAGATATCCGACCAGCAGGTAGCCACCCAGTTCACGAACCCGAAGCACGCGATGCAGAAGCACATGGTGACAGCGGACATGAGCCAAGGATACGGGGACTTCACGCCTTCCACGATGGAGACCTCTTCGCTCTCCACATCCGCATAGCTCTCCTCTGGCCTGGGGCTTTTCACGCAGACCACATAGAAGATGAGCGCCACCACGCAGGCCGCCAGGCCGAACCACCACATGCCCTGCCAACCGAAGTTCACCGTGAGCACGCCGCCCAAGAAGAACATGATGGCCTGGGCGCACATCTGATACACCGCCCAGATGCTCATGGGAAGCCCGCGCTTGGTCTCCGGGAACCACATGGCTATGACCGCGGGCCCGATGACGGACATGAGGCCCACGCCCATCCCTTCGATCACGCGGCTCACCATGAGCACGGCCGTGTTCGGGACCGCAAGGCCGATCAAAGACCCGCCTATGGCGCACACCAGCGCCACGATCCCGCCGCGCTTAGGCCCGATCTTATTCAATATGACAGCGGCGGGAATGGCTATGACGATTCCCACCAAAGAGAAGACAGAGCTCAGCCACCCTGCCGTTGCCATATCGATGTGAAGGGCTTCTTGCAAGACGATCATGCAAGGAGCCACTTTGTTCTGGACGAGCGCCAAAGCGATGCCCGCTAAGATGACGGCGATCGCCACGGTCCAAGCCCTTTTCGCATTCATGTTGAAACCTCACCTTCGAGCCCTCTCCTCCTTGATGCGCTTCGAAGGGCACCAAGGAGGCGGGTTCGACGAATGTTTGAACGTGTCTGGCCCCGGCCATGAAGGCCGGGGCGGATGCGCTTGAGCGAAAGGCTCAAGCCTCGTAGACCACCTTGCCGCCGAGAATGGTCTTCTCGACTTTGCAAGTGCGGTACCCTTCGACATCCCCTGAGATGAAGTCGTAAGGGAAGATGACCATGTCAGCCAGATTGCCCACTTCGATGGAGCCCAGACGATCCTCGTCATGGAGGAACCATGCCGCGTTCTTCGTCCACATGAGCAGCGCCTCGATGGGCGTGACCTTGGACTCATCCCCATCAGAGAGGGTGTTGCCCGTGGTCTCATCCAGGCGCGTGATGGCGTAGTACATGCCCATCATGGGATCGGGCGGCACCACGGGGCTGTCAGAGCCGCCGCCGCAGACGATGCCGTTCTTGAACAGCAGGCCTGGGGACTGGATGCGCAGCGCCTGTTCTTCGTAGAATTGCGGCGCTTCGCCCATGGTGGAGACGAGCGTGGGTTGCACCGTGGCGCCGATGTTCATCTCGCGCATGCGCGGGAACTGGTCCTCATGGGGGAACTGATAGTGGATCAGATAGTGATGGCGCGGGCGCACATCGCTGATCTTGGATGCTTCTTCGAAGGCGTTCAGAGCCATGTCCTCAGCCGCATCGCCGATGGTATGGATGCCGAACTGCCAGCCCAGCTCTTGCGCCTTGCAGACGAACGCGGAGATCTCCTCCTGGGTCCACACGCTCGATCCGCAGTAATCGGGGCGCGTCTTGTAGCCTTCGCGCATGAGCGCGGTGTAGGTGGCCGGGATGCCGTCAAGGGTGACCTTCACGCCATTGAGCTTGAGCATCTCATCGCCGAAGCCGGTGACGCAATCCATCTCCTCCAGGCGGCGCAGATGCGTCTCTTTGTCGCCATAGGCGGAATCCAGGTAGAACATGAGGTTCGCGCGGTAGGAGAGCTTCCCTTCGTTCTTGGCTTCAAGGTAGGTGCGCATCTGGTCGAACAGGAGGTTCGCATCGATGGCGCTCGTGATGCCGAGGCTGTTCAGGTATTCGCCCACCTTTTCGATGCTCTCCACACGCTGAGCGGCCGTGAGCTCAGGGATGACGCGCTGGACCAGGTCCATCGCGGAGTTCTCATAGAGATAGCCGTCAAGGGATCCATCATCCTTGTGGCCGATGGTGCCGCCTTCAGGGTTCTCCGTGGCCGACGTGATGCCCGCCGCCTCGATGGCCTTGGTGTTCACCATGGCCGTATGGAAGCAGGTGCGCATGCAGAACAGCGGGTTGTTCGGGCAGAGCTCATCCAGCTCTTCGATGGTGAGCGTGGTGGGATCATCCCACACCAGCTCGTTCCAGCTGTTGCCTTGGATCCATTCCCCATCAGGGGTCTTGTCAGCGAACTCTTTGATGATGGCTTTCACGTCGTCGCGCTTGGTCAGCGGACGGAAATCGATGTTGCGCAGATTGTTGCCGGTCCACGTGCAGTGCATGTGGCTCTCCACGAAACCAGGGAGCACGACCTTGCCCGCCGCGTCGATGAGCTGGGTGTGCGGCCCGATGAGGCTCTCCACATCCGCTGCAGCGCCCACGGCGATGATCTTGCCGTCTTTGGCCGCCACGCCGCCGTCTTCGATGATGGGGAAATCGCGCTTGCCAGCCTTGACCTCATCCACGGTGATGGCGACGGTGTAGACCTTCGCGTGTTGTATGACCAGATCCGCTTCCGGATACCATTCCTTCATGGTATTCCTCGCTTTCCTGCAAGGGAACCCCTCTGCCCATATCTGGCAGAGCTGCCATAGGATACAGATCAGAGGGGTTCCAGATGTCTAAGTCCGGGTGCGGGAGCGCTCGCGCGCCCCCGCGTCAGTTCCGGTTCACAGCCGAAGCTGAAAGAAGACGCGCTCTCAGGCCTCTTCCCCGCCGTGGGGAGCGATGCCCTTGGCCTCATCCTCAAGGATCTCAGCCTCGGTCTCCTCGTCGCCATGAAGCTTGAGGAAGGAGAAGCAGATGCCGCCGATGAGCTGAGCCACCGTGGCTACGATAGCCACGTAACCCCAGCCCATGCCGCCGGTCGCATCCAAGATCATACCAGCGATCGGGCCGCCGAGCATCATGCCGAAGTTCAGGAACATGGAGAACAGAGCCGTGGAAGCGCCGGCCAGACGGGGATCCGGCACGACCTGAGTGGCGAAGGTCCACATGGCAGCCGCGAAGATGCCCTCCAGGCAGCAGTACAGGATGCAGACGATCACGATGGCCCACATGTCCACCACGTGATAAGCCGCGAAGAACACGAATGCGTAGAGGATGCCGTCGATGGCCACGAAACGCTTGCGGTTCGCCAGCCCCTTGAAGCGGGTCAGGATCCAGCCGCCGATCATGGCGGTGAAGATCTCAGCCAAGTACACATACCCCACGATGCTGTTCGCGGTCGCAGGGTCGAGCCCAGCCGCGTTGGTCCAGTAGGTAGCGATCCAGGTGGCGAAGGTCATGATAGCCACGCCGAAGCCCACGCCGCCAAGGCCGATGATGTAGACGGCCTTGTACTTGAAGACCTGGCTCACCTTGACGGTGGTGTCCTCAACGTCAGCGAAGTTCTGGTCCGCCGGTGGCGTGCGCACGAAAGCGGCGAACAGGATCAGGCCGAGCACCAGCAAGATGATGCTCACGATCCACATATGCTTCCACACCGCATCCGGGCCGATGATGGAGCCGGTCAACAGGAAGCCGCCTGCGATGGCGACCATCTGCCAAGAGCTCCAGATGCCCATGGGGAAGCTTCTCTTGTTCGATGGGAACCACATGGAGATCGTGGATGGCGCGATGATGGAGATCAGGCTGATGCCGAAGCCCTCGATCACGCGGCTGGCGAGAAGCATGTACTCGTCGCCCGCGAAGAAGCCGATGATGGCGCCGACCAGCGTCACGGCGATGGAAATCACGCCGCCCTTGAGGATGCCCCACTTGCGGACCATCCACACCGCCGGGAATGCCAAGACGATGCCGAGCACGTTGAAGATGCCGGAGATCCAACCGGCGACGCCAGCGCTGACGTTCAAGTCAACCTGGACCAAGCCGATGACAGGGAGGACCTTGTTCTGCGTCCATGCCATCGCGATGCCCGCGATGAAGATGGCCAGAACGATCAGCCATGCCTTAGCGCCGGGACCCTTTGTGTTCGTGTTCGTTGGAGTAGCCACTGTACCCCTCCTTAATCCCGGATCCTCTTCAGATCCGGGGAATTATGGCTTGTCGCCATAACCCGCCTAAAACCCCGTTCCTAGCCTGTGAAGGCCGGGTCGTGATAATTTCAAACAGGGTATTTCGAAAGCCTTTCCTATCGGTCGATGAAACGTTCCTTTGCTTGAAAAGCAGTGATGCTTTCCAGGCTTTCCACTACCATGAGTGACTGCGTGCCCGCTCTCACTGAGCGGAGCGCGCCTGGCGAGGTGCGGGCGGCTGATCTTCGAACTCATGCCCGCACCTCTTGCACACCTTCCGAGAGCTGATGGCGTAGCTGCCGCATTCCGGACAGATCTTCGTCCGTCCCTCCTTCAGGCAATCCCCGCACAGCGGCTTCTCGAAGGGCGTGCAGAAGAAGCACGCTTTCTTCACCTCTGCATTGAGGTGCGTGACCGCCTTGGTGTCATCGTGTTCAAGCACTCGTCCGCACTTCGCGCAGACTTCCCGTTCGTAGGGGTTGTACCACCCGCAATCCGGGCATTCGACCGGGAACTTGAACTCAGCCTTCTTATGGCAACGCTGGCACCAAGGGCTGCAAGTCCTGCAATTGGGCATCTGCTCCTCCTTTATCAGAAGCGCAGCCGCAAGACGTGGCTGTCACGCGAGAACACAGCGCTCGATGAGCCTAGTTGGGCGCACCCGGAGCCTTCGGCGCGCCAGGAGCGCTCGGAGGAGCGCCGGGAGCCGTGGGGGCGTTGTCAAGGCCCTGGGGCTTGAGCGAGATCTCAGCCGGACGATCGGGCGTGTTCGCGGCGATGGCATCTTCGGCGGCCTTCTTGGATGCAGCCAGATCAGTGCCGCACTTCTTGCACGTGGCATCCGTGGGCTTGTTGAACGTGCCGCACTCAAGGCACTTGACGATGGTCACCGTCGCTGCTGGTCTGAAGCACATAGTCTCTCCTTAGGTCTCTCAAAGCTGGCAGGGACGGTCTGAATCGGATACGCCGCCCCCGCCAGCCGTCTTTCTTACTGCTCCGGGACGTAGAGCCAGGAGCGCGGGGTCTCCTTCACGAGCTCCGCCAGCTCATCCACGGTGCCATACTTCATGCACGCGGACTGGCAGTGATGCACGCAGGTGGGGAGCTTGCCCATGGCCGTGCGGTCAGCGCACAGATCGCACTGGGACGTGAACACCGGCAGGTTGTTGTACTCATACTTGCCGTTGGCCATCATGGTTGGGCCGTCCTCGAACAGCACGATGCCGTTCGCCTCGCCCGCCTTCCAGCCATGCTCCACCTTGCACGCCATGACGCAGGAGCGGCAGGCGGTGCACCAGGTGTAGTCGATGAAAAGTCCGTACTTCTCTGCCATCTTAGAAACCTCCCTCGCGGGTCACGATCTCAGAAGGCGAGCAGTCGTTCTCCTTCGTGACCGGATAGATCTTGCAAATCTGGTTGGCGTAAGGCGCGCCGTAGAGCGTAGGACCGGTGACGCCCTGAACCGTCAGGTTGTTGATGTTGGAATCGAACACGCCGAAGAGGTTCGGTTCAGCGCCTTCCTGCTCAGGGAACCACCAACCATGCTCAGAGCGGACGGTGTTCGGCTTGAGCGAAGGATTGATGCGAACGCGCTGCTTGCACTTGCCGCGCATGTTCTCAACCCAGATCCAGTCGCCAGCGCACACGCCGATCTTGGCGGCGGTGTCCGGATGCAGATCGGTCAGCGGGTCGGGATGGGATTCACGCAGACGCGGGACCATGCGCTCCTCTGAGTGGAAGTACTCCCAGGTGCGGGCGCCGGTGGTGAGCACGTACGGGTACTCCTTGAACAGCTCAGGCGTGGAGACGGGGCTCTCAGGCGGCTCTTCGTAGTACGGCAGCGGATCGAAGCCCCAGGCGTCGAACAGCGTGTTGAACAGCTCGCACTTGCCGGTGTTGGTGTTGAAGCCCGGTTGCCCGTCGTCGCGCAGCCAGCCCAGCTCGTACTTGCGGTAAGCCCAGTCGTCCGGCCAGTCGATGACCTTCTCGCACAGCTCCGGGAACGTCTCGTCGGTCTTGTGCGGCCAACCAGCATGGAAGCGGTTGCCGGACTGGATCCACCAGGTCATGAGCTCCACGTCGGTCTCCCACGGGAACAGCCTGGGGTTCAGCTTCTTGCCCAGCTCCAGGATGATCTGCTCGTCGGACTTGGCCTCGTAGTAGTCGCTCACCTTCACGATGGAGCGCAGCGGCCACCACCACACGCGAGCGGAGTTGCGCTCAGAGGACATGCCGCAGGGCAGCACGATGTCAGCGCAAGCGATGGCGGTCGGGGTCATGAACACGTCCACGACCACGTTGTAAGGCACGCTCACCATGGCGTTGTACACGCGCGGGGCATCCGCAGCCATGTTCGCGATGGGGTTGGTGGACTGGATGAACAGCATCTTGATGGGATAGGGCTCACCGGTTTCGATGGCTTGGAGGACCGTGTCGCCGTTGGCGGTGGGGTCGAAGCCAAGCGCATGGAGCGGAGAGGTCTCCACGCCCAGCATCTTGCCGAGCATCTCATCAGAGAGGTTCCACATGCCGCAGCCGTAGGAGTCCGGGATGTCGTAGGCGCAACGGGGGATCATCATGCCGCCGGGGACGTCGATGTCGCCGCAGATGGCGCCCAGGGACAGGCAGGCCTGGCCCAGCGGGATGCCGCAGACGGTCTGGTCAACCTTGAGGCCCCACTGGATCGTGCCAGGGTTGGCCTTCGCGAAAGCGCGAGCAGCCTGACGGATGAGCTCAGCGTCAACGCCGGAGATCTCAGCGGCCAGCTCTGCCGGGTACTCCTTGGCGCGCTCCGCCAGCTCTTCGAAGCCGTAGCACCAATTCTCAACGAAGTCGTGATCGTAGAGATCCTCTTCGATGATGGTGTTGATCATGGAGATGACCACAGCGGCGTCGGTGCCGGGGCGGACCTGCAGCCAGTACTCAGCCTTGGAGGCCAGCCAGGTGCAAGAGGGATCCAGCACGATCAGCTTCGTGCCGCCCTGCTTCATGACGTCCACGATCCAGTGGCCGAAGAAGCCGTCGCCGTTGGAAACGAGCGCGTTGTTGCCGATGTTGAAGATGTACTCAGGGTACACATACTCAGGATCGGCGTAGCGCTTCTCAAGGTGCTGGGACATATCAGCCACGAAGAAGTCGCCCATGAAGCAGTGGCCGATGGTGGTGCGGGGCAGGTAGCATGCGTCACCGGAGAGGAAGCCCAGCACGAAGTTCGGGCTGCCGAAGCCGGCATAGCTCAAATACGGGGTCTGCCAGCAGATGTTGCGGCCGGTGCCCTGCATGGAGACGATGGACTCAGGACCATACTGCTCCTGGACCTCGCGAACGTGCTTCACGATGTCGTCGTAAGCCTCATCCCAGGTGATGCGCTCCCACTTGTTCTCACCGCGCTCGCCGACGCGCTTCAGCGGGTACTTCAGGCGATCGGGATGATAGAACGTCTCAACGACGTCCAGGCAGCGCATGCAAAGACGTCCCTGGTTGTAGGGGGACAGCGGGTCGCCCTCGATCTTCTCGACCTTGTTGTCCTTGGTGTAGTACAGGACCGAACAGCCGTTGTGGCAACCAGGCGCCGTCCACATGTTAGTGCGGGTGACGGTGTATTCGCCTTCCTGCCACTGCCAATCGGTTTTGTAGACGTCTTTGTTGACGCCTTCCAACTCGTTGGTGAGCTTAGCGTTGGTAACCATAGCTTTCTTGCTCCTCCATTCCTCTGATCTGATGGATTCCTAGACTTCCCCGTCCTTCAGGACAGGACGGCGGGGCTTCGTCCAGTCGCGACCCGATGCATCCTGGGCTTTCTGCTGCCAGGCATGCTTGTTCTTCTCCGGGTCGGCCATCTTGCCGTCCTTGCGGTTCTGCTGGTAATCCTTGTCCAGGTCCTTCCGCTCCTTCTCTGCCATTCGTTCCTCCTCTCCTAGGGTCCGACGCCTTCTGCCGGACTCGCGATGCACCTGCGGATAAGGCTGGTATCCGCATTTGTCGAAAAGAGTTGCAAGAAGCGTGCCAGTTTTCCGGATGTTGCCGAACGGGGAGACTTTTGTGGACGAAATATGTCAAGGCGAGAAAGCGTCTCATGATGAGATTCGAGCTCTCAAAATGAAAGTTGCATTTTGAGCAGGATGAGCGGCAGCAGAATGCGAAGCGCGCCCTCAAGACGAGGAACGCGCTTCGTCGCTTCGCTCCATGACCCGCGGCTGCGGAGATGGGCTGTCAGCGGAGCTTGTGCTCTTTGATCTTCCGATACAGCGTGGCTTTGCTGATCTGGAGCATCTCCGCTGCTTGGGTGACGTTGCCCTGGGCGTACATGAGCGCCAACCGGATGGCTGCGCCTTCGATGGAATCCATGCGCAAGAACTCCTCAGGGAGCATGATGGGGACGTCTGCAGCCTCTTCCTTCCCAGCGGCGCTCCCGTCATCCGGAGCGGCCTCCACAGCCTGCTCCTCCACAGCCACGCCATCAGGGGTGTAGCGGGCAGCATAGGACAGCCCTTCGAAATCCCCGAAGGGCCCACCCGTCCCATCTCTCAGATACTGGGGCAGATCAGGGATGTCTATCTCATCCGACACCGCAGCATAGAAAGCTGAGAAGATGGCGTTCTTGATCTGGCGCACGTTGCCAGGCCACGGGTATTCCTTGAGCAGCTTCTCCACAGCGGGAGTGAAGCGCGCCGGTCCCTCATGGGATTTGCGGCGGCATTCGTTCAAGAAGTAGTAGGCGAAGAAGAGGATGTCCCCTTCGCGGATGCGCAGCGGCGGCAGCGTGACCGTCAGGATGGAGAGCCGGTAGAGCAAGTCCTCCCTGAACAGGCCGTCTTCCACCATCTTCGCCAGAGAGCGGTTCGTGGCCGCCACCACGCGGAAGTCCACCTTCCGGTACGATTTCCCGCCCAGGCGCATGACGCTCTTGTTCTCAAGCACGCGCAAAAGCGTGGCCTGGAGCTCAAGGGGCATGTCCCCGATCTCATCCAAGAACAGCGTGCCGCCATCCGCCAGCTCTATCTTGCCCGGCTTGCCCGCTTTGTCAGCCCCGGTGAACGCGCCGCTCTCATAGCCGAACAGCTCGCTCTCGATGAGGCGGGGCGGGATGGCCGCGCAGTTCACGGACATGAACGAGCCGGTGGGGCGCGACGCGTTGTGGATGGCTTGAGCGAAGTACTCCTTGCCCGTGCCGCTCTCTCCGGTGATGAGCACGTTCTCTGAGGTGAGCGCGTAGCGGCGCGCAAGGGCTATGGCTTCATGCATGGCCCCGCTCGTGCCCAGGATGTCGTCGAAGGTGATGGTGGCCACTTCCCCGGATGCTCCGCCTGAGCGCGCCTTAGGCTCATGGAGCCCGGAGATGCGCGCGACGAATCCTTCCGTTTCCATGCCCTGCGCGCTGCGGACGGCGTTCCCTCGGATGCCCACGAGCTTCGGACCCACCTGCGCCGTGATCTCAACGCCAGAGCTCTCCATGAGCGGTTCGAACGCGGAAGGCCATTCCAGGCCCAGCAGGGATTCCGTGGAGCGGCCGATGACATCATCCATGGTGGTGCGCAGAAGATGGACCGCCTCTGGGCTTGCGTGCTGCACGATGCCGCTGGAGTCCAGGATCAGGATGGGGTCTCCGCTGGATCCCACCGCCGTGTCCAGCACATGCCGCGTGCGCATGCCGTGAGCCCGCTCCTCCTCCAAACGCTCATCCGCATCCGCGATCATGGCCAAGCTGTCCTGGAAGACCATCTGGTTCTCCAACGCAGCGCTGATGGAGGTGATGAACCCAAGGGCGTGGGACAAGAGCCTGCGGTATTCCACCGACCACGGCTTCTCTGGCAGCGGCTGGGTCAGAAGCAGGGATGCGACGACCACGCCGTTCTTGTTGAAGACCGGGCACGCGATGGCCGCGATGTCAGAGAGCGCGGAGCAATAATGCTCCGGCCCCAGCACGATGTAGGGCTTGCCGTATTTCATGCAGAGCGTATGGGCGTTGGTGCCCATGGCCGGCTCATTCATCATGCTGCAATTGCGCACGATGGAATGCAGGTCCATGTCTCCCGTGCGCAGGACCGTGACGCCGTTGCGGCTGATGAGCTCGAAGATGTATTCGTTGTTCAGATTCAGATCATCGATGATTTCTATCAGGGGCTTCGCAGCTTCAACGAGCTTCGCGTATTCATTCTTCACGATCTGGAAGTCATCATCTGAGAGAGGGGTGGCCAGATCCGTGGATTCAGGATCAACGCCCATCTCCTTGCAGCGCGTCCAAGAATCTATGATGTCCGCATGGAGCCATCCAGCCGGATGCGGCACGATGCCATCAGCGATGAATGAACGGCGCGCTTCTGCGAGCGCATCCCACTGGATCCGGTTCTCTTCGTCGTTCTCGCCCAAGATGAGGCTGTCCACATGGCTGACTTCGAACCCGTATACATTCATTGTCCCGTCTCCCCTCCGTGACAGTTCGTGCATCGGATCGGCGTCCCGCTCCCTGCTGCCAGAAAGGGGTGCCCCAGAACCCAGCCGATCAACGGACCGGGAAGCCTGCGTGCTCTCTTCGAGAGTTCGCAGGCTTCTATCCAGGCGGCGAACCTGGAGTCCGGCCAAAAAGAAGGTGGAACCAAGGGGAAAGGCGCTTGAGGGCTGCTGTGCACAAAGGCGCGAACTTGGTTCCAGCATAGTGCAGCAAAGAGCAGTCTAGGGGGTCCGCTCTTTTCAATTCCGGTAGTTGAAAGAATCGTGCCAGTACAGAGAACCGCCTTGAGCAGGCGGTTCATTCTCGCTTCAAAACGCTTCGTCGCTTGCTCGTTCCATATTGAGAGCAATTGTATCAATTTGAGAGCGCCCGATACACCAAAAGCAACGTTTCCGGCTTTCCTATAGCCTGATTCCCGGTCCCATTCTCCTGCGAAAACGGCAGAGTGGGGCCATCTTGCGGAAAGGGAGGGTCTGCTCATGGGTCCCTATGTTGGGCTTGAACAATCACATCAGATAGAGCTGACCCCTGAGATGAGGCTGGGCGTGAAGATCATGGCCATGCCGGTTCTGGAATTGGCTTCTCTCATCGAAGACAAGACCATGGAGAACCCTTTCCTGCTGATCGATGAAGAGGCTCCTGAAAGCGCCCAGAAAACGCCGTCCGAAAGAAGGGCTGAGAGCTCCTCAGCCATGTCAAGGACCGAGGCGCTGGATGAAGACGCCTGGGAGCATGGCGTGGAGCCGGGGGTCTGGGATGCCTCCTGGGAAGACGGGCGCGCCACTGGCGCCCTGGCATCCGCCTCCCCCGCACCGGACGATCTCCTCATGGGCGCGGCCGATGAGCGCAAGAGCCCTGAGGAGGCGCTGCTCTCCCAGCTCAGCTGCGACTTGCGCGATGAGATGGACATCCAGATAGCCCGACGCTTGTTGGATGGGATAGATGAGCGGGGCTATCTGCACATGGACACGGATTTCGTCGCCGATGAGATGGGCGTTGAACCGAACCGCGTGGAACGGGTGCTCTGGCAGATGCAGCGCGGTTGCACCCCTGCGGGGATCGGGGCGCGCAGCTTGGCCGAGAGGCTGGTGGCGCAATTGGAATCAGCGAAGCTGGCCGATGCCATCACCCGCCGCGTGATAGAGAATCACCTCTCCGATCTGGCGGAGGGACGCCTGGCGCAGATCGCCGATGCGCTCAAGGTGGCGCCCTCTGACATCAAGCGCTCCTTCGACAAGATCCGGATGCTGGACCCCGACCCCATGAGCGCCTTCGAGAGCGCCAGCCCCCTCATGGTGCCTGAGGTGAGCGTCGTGCGCGGAGATGGCGGGTGGACCGTCAAGCTGCGTCGCGGGCTCTTGCCATCGGTCGCGTTCAATGAATCCTATGCGGATCTGCT
Organism: uncultured Eggerthellaceae bacterium; assembly: GCA_910580205.1. Lineage (GTDB taxonomy): Bacteria > Actinomycetota > Coriobacteriia > Coriobacteriales > Eggerthellaceae > MGBC163016. Next base: position 29,586 of record CAJTVP010000012.1, on the reverse strand, counting down.
TGAGACATGCACCATGGAGGCGAGAACGGCGAAGCAGCTGCAGGCGCTCATCCGTGAAGCGAAGGGATTCCTGCGCGCCGTGGATCTGAGGAGCGCCGCCATCGCCGCCATCGCGCGCGTGGTGGTGGAGCGCCAGAGCGCTTTTTTCGATGAAGGGCAGACGGGCTTGCGAGCGCTCACCATGGCGGAGGTGGCGGAAGCGACGGAGCTCAGCGAAGCTACGGTCAGCCGCGTGGCGAACAGCATCGCCATGGACTCACCTCAAGGGGTGAGATCCCTTCGGTTCTTCTTCACCTCTGGCGTCAGATCCACTGAGAGCGGGGATGATGTGTCATCCCTGGCCGTGAAACAAGCCATCCGCGAGCTGGTCAATGGCGAAGACCCGCGCTCGCCTTTGAGCGATGGGAAGCTGGTGGCGCTTTTGGAAGAGCGGGGGTTGAGCGTGTCCCGCCGCACCGTCAACAAATACCGCACGGCTCTGGGCATCCTGTCCAAATCCAAGCGGAAGATCTACGAGTGAACCAGTGCACCTTTTTTGCGGCGCGGCCTTCGTTCGCCTCACGCGTGGCTGCGCGGCTCCAACCACCGCAACCATTGGTCTGCGGCGGCCCGTTCGACGTCTATGAGACGGATGACCGTGCCGCCCGCCCCTCCCGCGGATGACGCGTTGATCGTGGCCGTTCCCGCGCGCTTCTGGAGCGGATTCACCTTCGTGTAGCCGAACTGGATCTTGTTCCGAGGGAAAAGCTGCACCTGCCGCGAAAGCCCGCTGTTCGTCACCTGCATAAAGGTGCGGTTCACGCCGAAGCTGGACCCGCGGAACCAGAGCACGGAGCCGATGGCATCCAACACGAGCAAGACCACTGCCAGCAGATAGAGCGCCACCGCCACGCTGTTCGTGATGAAGAGAGCCATCTCGGTCTCGCTGGGGGTCATCTCCAACGCGTCCAGCTGAGCGTTGAACACCAGGTTCAAGATCACCTGCGCGATGGCCGTGGACGCCGCCAGCCAGAAACCCGACCCTTGCCACAAGCAACGGCGGATGATGCCGCGCCGCAGGGCGCAGGGGGCCAGCTTGACGGGCTCATCGGGCGCATCCGCGTATTCAGGCAGCATGCGGGACACCACTTCGGGCACCTGGCTCAGCTTGCAGAATGGATGGAGGATGAACCCACGCGGCCCGTTGTCCGTGGAAGAATCCCCCTCGTTCGCCGTCTCTATCTTCCCGATGGAGATCTCCGCATACCCGATCAGCTTGCGGATCAACGTTTGCTTCACGATCACCGACTGCACGCGCTCAACGCTCACGCTCTGGGATTGATGCTGCAAAAGCCCGCGCTCCACCTCTATCCTGTCCCCGCGCCTGCGCGCGTGGAATCCCCCGAAGGAGAGAACGGAGCCCAGCGCGGAGATGGCATAGACCACGAGGACCGCCACGGCCACCGCGCCGGCCGTGAAGGCGATGACGTTGCTCGCGCCGAACATCACCGCGGACTGCGTGAGCGTATCCGTCAGCACCTGGTCTCCTTCAGGCACCACGTCGAAGAAGAATGAAGCGAACTGCCCCAGAGCCGCCAGCACCGCGAAGATGGCCACCGCCACGCCAGAGCTGTGGGACAGACCGGACAGGACCAGCTCTTTGTTGGTGAGGCCGAACTCATAGCTCACCGCTCCCAGATCAGCGCCATCCCCTGCGAACACGCCGCCGAACTGCCGCCACGCCTCTTCGCCCATATCAAGGATGTTGCCTTGCGCGGCTGCCGCATCCGCCCCCGCTTCTGGAGCGGCCGGCTGTCCGGCAGGCACGATGATGCCGTCTTTCGCATAGCTGCGCCGGGCATACAGCTCCACGCGCAGCCGCTCTGCCTCCCCCTTCGACAGATACGGCACCAGGATGGCTTTGTTGGCAGCGCCGCCCGCGGTATCGATATGCACGTTGCACACGCCGAAGATCCGCTGGATGAGGCTGGCGCGCTGATCGACTGACTGGATGCGTTGATAGGGCACATGCACCCGCTTCTTCGTGATGATGCCGGAATACAGGTTGAACTCCTCAGGCCCCAGCTCATAGAAGAGATATTTGTAAGCGAGCGCGTGGATGCCCACGATGATCAAGAAGACGAGCACGCACGCCCCCAGGATGAGGGCGATGGCGATGGGCACGATGAGCGCCCCTGAAAGCAGAGCGCCGCTTGAAGCCGCCGCGCCCAGCTCGCTCACGAGGCTGGCGAGAGATGAGAATCCGCCGATGACCAAGGCCACGAGCAGGATCCCGAACGCCCGCAGGCTGCCCAGCCAGATGTAGCTGTGATGCACATGATGTTTGATGGGAGCCCCTTCGTTCGCAGGCGTCATCATACGTCCTCGCGTGCCAGGCGCGCCAGCTCAGCCGCACGATCGCGCACGGCATCCGCTTCCGCAGCATCAAGGCCGGGGATCTCATGGGAGCCCGCAGCGGTGGACACGGTGACGCTGGCCAGCTTGAAGGCGCGCAGCACCGGGCCTTGACGGGTGTCGGTGTTCTGCACGCGGATGAACGGGATGATGTAGCGCTTGCGCCAGAAGATGCCCTTGGCTATGTCCAGATAGTCCGGAGTCAGCTCATAGCGCCAGCGCGCATAGCGGATAGGCGGCAGCACCACCAGGAAGAGCACGAGCAGCACGGCGAACGCCGCAGTCTCCACGGCCAAGACGATGCCCGTCCATGTTCCCGCATCCGCCGCGCCAGCGATGGCGAAGGGGGCGGAGCAGAACAGATAGCAGATGATGATCCAGAGGGCATCGTTCACGCGCCAGACCGTTTTGATCTTCGGGTCCAGCATCTGTTGCGGCATCTCTCGCACGGGCATCCCGCTTTCTCTTGGTGTTCTCGCACTGGTGTTGGTCAACACTCTACCAGAACAGACAGGACGCGCGCCTTGCTCGGCCGTGAGCCTTCCGTCCGAGAACGAAAGGAAGCTCAGAGCGGACGGTGCAGATGCCCGCTCGTGGTGTTCGGCATCTTCGGAATGGATGCGCCCTCTCGCGCCCGCTCTATCCCGTGGCGGATGCGGCCGACGGCTTGAGCCGTCTGCTCCACGTCCATGAGCGTGGCATCCACCAAAAAGCGCGTGAGGCCGCAACCGATGAGCTCCGGCAGAGCGTCAGCGATATCGCAGGTCACGCTGTTGTACACGTGGCTGCGCCCCGCCACGTCCGTGACCACCGGGAAGACGTAGTCTTTGCGATCCTTGAGCCCGAACGGCACGGTGCGCCGCGTGCACGTTGCGCACTCTTCGCTGCACGCGCCTTGGACGGAGAGCAGGCAGTGCTCGCAGACCATGAGCTCTTGGGCGCCGTACACCTTGATGCCCAAGGGCAACGGGCTCGTGCGGGCCAGGGCGCGGATCTGGCTCAAGTCCAGCTCAGGGGACAGCCACGCGCCCTCAGCGCCGAAGGCCTGCGCCACGAAAAGCGCATCCCCGTTCATGAGCGGCAATGACGCGCCCACCTCCATCCGGCAGCCCAGCGCCGCGCCGCGCTCCAGCGAACCCAAGGATTCCACCAGGATCGCATCGCCCGCGCTCACGTTCTTCCACGCATCCAGGCCGTGCTTCGCTTCCGCAGACGTTCCGCGCGCGTCATGCTCCACCGACGGCATGACCAGCACGCATCCCTTGGGATACCCCGCCTGCGACGCTTCCCGCACGGCGCACCCAGATATCTGAGCGCCTCCGCGCTGATAGTTGTGGGCGGGCACGTAGATGGCATCCGCCCCCGACCGCTTGGCGGCGCGCGCCGTCTCCGGGCTGGTGCAAAGGGCGCAGATCGCGCATTCCCTTTCGGAAAGGTCCGCCCCGGGCGCGCGCCTCTCCGGTTCAGGTGCCGTGGACGATGCCGAACGCTGGGGGTTCGCAGCCTTCGAAAGCGCGCGCTCCAGCTCCTCCAACGCACGGGCGCGGACCCGATGCAGCTCCGAGAACCCGATGCCCACATCCGGGTCCAGCTCCACATGGAGCTCTTCCAGCGAGAATGGAGTCGCGCCCATGCGGCCCACGTGCTCCCGCACATCATCTTCCGTGACCGCCCGCGTACGAGCCGCTTCGACGTCGCTCCCCTGAGAGCTCCCTTCCACCGGAGGGATCTCTCGGCCGAACAAGCATCCGGGACGGAACGCCATCTGCACCGGCTCCCCCTTGACGAGCCGCACGCGCCCGATGACGGGGATGCGCGGTTCGCGATCATCTTCAGCGAACGCTGCTTGGGCGGACCGGATGCGGAAGATGCGGTCCCCTGCGTTCACGGGGATGCGCTCACCGGAAAGCGGGATGGTCGCCAGCCTCTTGCCCAGCACCGCATCTTCAGGAACAGGGAAGCGCACATTGCCGCGGCGCGTCCACGCTTCCAGCAAGTCCCCCGAAGCGAGCTCCACCTCAGGGACGAATGAGACCTCGTGCTCATCCGCCCGCTTCACGCGCCCGGCGAACTGCCCACGGTTGTTCGGCCGCTGCCAGCTCATGAGCTCATCAGCGCTCTGACCGTCCAGATACGCATCCGTGAACCCACGGGAGAAGACGGATCCGAGCGTTTCGCGATCTTCGGATGGAAGCGACGTTGCGCCATGCAGGAAAGGACCAGTGCCCGGTACGGCCCCTTCTGAGGCAGCCTCCTCGTGCGCGCTCCTCAACCGGTCCAAAGCGCGCCGATACACGGACACCACCGCGAAGACGTATTCGGCGGATTTCATGCGCCCCTCTATCTTGAGCGATGCTGCGCCCGCCGCTGCGAGCTCATCCAACCGCTCCGCCGTGCAGAGGTCCTTCGGTGAGAGCAAGAACTCGCCGGGGCTTTTGAGCTCCTGATCCGGGCGTTCGCGATGGACCAAGTGGTACGGCAAACGGCACGCCTGGGCGCAGACGCCGCGATTCGCCGACCGGCCGCCGATCATGGATGACATGAGGCACTGCCCCGAATAGCACACGCACAGAGCGCCATGGGCGAACACCTCGCACTCCACGCCAAGACGCCGTCCCACCTCCGAAAGATGGGCGATCTCTCCCACGGAAAGCTCCCGCGCCAAGGTCACACGAGCAGCGCCCAACTCTGCCGCAGCTTCCATGCCCGCCTCGGAATGGATGTTCATCTGGGTTGAGATATGGAGCGCCTCGCGCGGCATGAGCGTGGCGATATGCGCCGCCAGCCCCAGATCCTGCACGATGAACGCATCGGCGCCCTTCTCGTAGGCCCGGCAGACCAAGCGGAGCGCATCGTCCATCTCGTCAGGCAGGATCAGCGTGTTCGCCGTGACATAGATCTTCACGCCGCGCGCATGGGCGTAGATGCACGCCTCTTCCAACGTGCGGAGCGTGAAGTTGTCAGCGTTCTGGCGCGCGTTGAACTTGTCCAGCCCCAGATAGACCGCGTCAGCCCCTGCCCGCACGGCTGCGTTCAGGCAGGCAGCGCCACCTGCGGGCGCGAGGAGTTCAGGAAGGTTCACTGACATCCGTTGAAGCCGTGCCCTTGCCGCTACATCTCAGAAGCGGCTTGATCAGCATCCTTGAGGGCTTGAAGGCCCGCGTCATAGGCGGTCTGCACTTGGGCGATGCGATCCGCATAGGTGCTGTAGTCGAACGGAGCGCGGGTGGTGGCCGTCTTGATCTCCTGATAGAGCGCCACATACTGAGAGAGCGCCTCTTTGAGCTGCCCGCATGCATCCACGTAGCGCTGCTTCAGGTCAGAGAGCTCCTCAGGAGCTTCCACCGCCGCCATATCATCGATGGCCCCATAGGCCGCATCTGCCTGCATCTGCATGGAGACCAGATCTTCACGGGAGACCGCATCGGCGAAACCGTCCATCTTCTCTTGGAGCTTCGCCGAAGCCATGTTCATATCCGACATGAAGCTCTGGGACGTGGGACCGGCTTCCTCCTGATTCGCTGGCTGTTGGCTTTGCGTCTGCGCGCAGCCGGTGAGCATGAGGCACCCCATGAGCGCTGCCGCAAAAACAGCGGCCAGGATGCGTTTCGTGATATGCATAGGTGACATGGGTCTCTCCTGTGTTCGCGTTGAACGAGAAGTATACCGGATGGAAGGCTGTGGGATCCGCCGCATCAAAAGGTTGCGCGACCAGATGGCCGCGCAACGGGGAGGATCAATCTGACGCTGGCGTCTCAGGCTCAGGGGGCGTGGGCGGATCCGGTGGCGTGGGGTCGGGCGTGGTGCCCCCGCCTTCATTGCCGCCGGTGCCGCCGCCCTGGTTCCCAGGATCAGGTTTGGTGGCACCTCCTCCGGAAGGCGCATCGTCATCCGGTTCCTTCACCTCAGGCGTGGCATGGGCGGCGCCGTTCGCATCCACTTCCATGTTGTCATAGGAGCCCGACCCCTTGCCGCCTATATGGTTCTTCGAATCCCGATAATCATCCACATATTCAGGAGCGTCCGCTGTGGGGAACTCCTCTACGGGCATGCGCTCCATGACGCGGTCCATGAAGTACGCATAGGTGCTGACAGCCGACTGGCTTGAGGGGATGCGGGAAGCTTGGTCGTAGTTGTCCGCGCGCTCGCCCATCCAGATGGCGGTGGAGAGCTGCGGGGTGACACCCACGAACCAGCTGTCCTTCTTGTCATCCGTGGTGCCCGTCTTGCCCGCTACCGGCTGGCCGGAGCTGAGCCGGGCCTGCGTGCCCGTTCCGCTCTCAACGACGCCTTCCAAGCCTTCGATCGCTGCGCATGCCACCTCTTTGGAGATGACCTGCTCACCTTCGGGTGCGGAATTGTCGATGACCGTGTTGCCGTTGCGATCCGTCACGGAGATGATGCACTCAGGCTCATAGTGGATGCCGCCGCTGGCCAACGTGGCATAAGCGCTGGCCATCTCAAGGGGCGTTGAAGAGTCGATGCCCAAGGTGATGCCGGCCACGTTCTGAATGTTGGACTTGATGCCCATGCGCTGAGCCACATCCCGCACGTTCTCCACGCCCACCGACATGATCAAGCGCATGAACGCGGTGTTGGAGGATACCGCCAGCGCGCTTTTGATGGGCCGCGTGCCGAAGTCTGACTTGTTGACGTTGAAGACCTCTTGCGCGCCGTCCAGCTTCACCGAATAGCCTGCATCGATGAGCGTATCCGGGTCTATCCCCTGCTCCAACGCGGCCACATAGGTGAACGCTTTGAACGTGGATCCCACCTGGCGTCCCGAACCGCCTTCGCCGGTGGCCATGTTCACCTGCTCGTTGTCGTAGTCATCCCCGCCCACCATGGCCTTGATGTAGCCATTGTCCGGATCGATGGCGCACAGCGCCACTTCAAAGGGATCCCCTACTTCATCTTCCTTCTCAGCCACCGCCGCCTCAGCATCCTGCTGGTCCGCCACGTCCAACGTGGTGATGATCTTCAGGCCGCCTGCGAAGAGCTCAGCCGTGGAGAAGGCGTATTTGCCATTCTGGTTCAAAAGCTGGTTGCGCACGTAGCTGGTGAAGTACGGATAGGCGGTGATGCCCGTCATGGAGGGTTCCGTGGGATTGAGCACGATCTCCTCAGCCTTCGCCGCTTCCGCCTCCTCGTGGGTGATGTAGCCGTTGGATTCCATGCGGCTTAGCACCGTGTTGCGGCGCGCCAGGCAATTCTCAGGGTGATCGATGGGGTTGTTGTAGGTGGGCGACTGCGGGATGCCCACGAGCGTGGCCGCTTCGGCCAGCGTGAGATCCGTGGCGGGCTTGGAGAAGTAGCGCTCCGCCGCCGCTTGGATGCCGTAGGCGCCGGACCCGTAGTTGATGGTATTGAGGTACATCAGCAAGATGTCGTCTTTGCCATACATCTCTTCCACGCGCGTGGCCAGCACCATCTCGCGGATCTTGCGCTTGAAGGAGATCTCCGCCATCTCTTCGGAGAGCACCGTGTTCCTGACCAGCTGTTGCGTGATGGACGAGCCGCCCTCACGGCTGCGGCCCAGCATGTTGTTCACGAACGCGCGCGCTGTGCCCATGAGGTCCACGCCGTTGTGCTGGTAGAAGCGCTCATCTTCCGTGGCCACCGTGGCGTCTTTCACATACTGTGAGATCTGATCCAGCTCCACCGGATCGCGATTCTCAAGCTGGAACTCCGCGAGAACGGTCTCTCCATCGGATGCGTAGACGACCGATGTGGTGGATGTGGAGAACTGATCCGTATCCGCGTAGTCCGGAAGATCCTGCGTCCAAGAGTTCGCGAGAGCCACCGCTCCCACACCGAACGCGGCGATGACCGCGGCCAGCACCGCGACGATGGACAAGATGATCACCTTGCCCGACCGCTTCTTCACGTGGTAACGACCTTTTACCGCACGGGATGACATGCGCACCTCCTCATATACGTGGGGAAAATTGTAGCATCGTGCGCGAAGGCGCGTCGCTCACTCCCAGGCATTTCGAACATGCGTTTGCCGAATCTCCATAAACGGCATGCGGGATGCGAAAGCTGGGGCCTTCTATCCCTCCAAGCAGCTGCGGAGGATGGCGCACGCCTCATCTACGTGGGGCTCCTCAGCGATCAGCGGCGGCAGGAAGCGCAGCGTGGACGGGCCGGTGGCGTTGATGACGAGCCCCGCTTGAAGCGCCGCGTCCACCACCTCAGGCGCTGCATGGCCCTCGGTCAGATCCGCCCCCACCATGAGGCCATCCCCGCGCACAGCGCAGATGCCCGGCAGCTCAGACAGGCCGTCCCTGAGCGCCTGTCCCACGCGGGATACGCGCTCTTCCACCTGCGGATCATCCAATTCCGTGAGGGTGGCCAGCGCGCAGGCCACCGCCAGATTCGACCCGCCGAACGTGGAACCGTGCTCACCCGGCCCCATCACCTCGCCGAACGGACCGCGCGCCGCGCATGCAGCCGCTGGCATGCCTGAGGCGATGCCCTTCGCCATGGTGACCACATCCGGCACGATGTTCGCCGCTTGGAACGCGAAGGGGCGGCCCGTGCGGAACAGCCCGCATTGCACCTCGTCCAAGATCAAGAGCGCGTCATGCTCCGCCGACAGCCGGCGCGCTGCCGCCAAGAACTCAGGCGTGCACGGATGCACGCCGCTCTCCCCTTGGATGGGCTCCATCATGATGGCGCAGACCGCATCCCCGACGCTGTCCATCAGGCGCTCAAGGGCTTCCACATCATTGATGGGCGTGGGCAGGAATCCTTCCGGCAGCGGCTCGAAACCCTGATGCAGCCGGCTCTGCCCCGTGGCGGAGAGCGTCGCCAACGTGCGGCCATGGAAGCTGCGCACGAGCGTGATGATGAGCGAAGGCGCGCTCGCCGGGTCATCGCCGCGCTCCTCCGCCTTGCGCGTCGCTCTGCGCCGCGCCAGCTTGATGGCGCATTCGTTGGCCTCCGCCCCCGAATTGGCGAAGAACGTCTTCCAGGGCGCGCGCAGCTCCGCAGCCACCCCGCATTCAAGCAGTTCGGAGAGCTTGCGGGCCAACTGGCCGCGCCCTTCTATGTAGAAGTAATTGCTCACGTGGATGAGCGCATCCGCCTGTTCTGTGAGCGCGCGCACCACTGCCGGATGGCAATGCCCCAGGCTGCACACGCCGATCCCGGACAGCATGTCCAGATAGCGCTCGCCTGCCGCATCCGTCAGGTACATGCCCTCTCCGCGGACGAACTCCACATCCTTCCGCGCGAACGTGGGCATGACGTATTCCCGTTCCAGCTGCTTCTGCTCTTCAAGCGTCATGAGCGCACGCCCCTTTCCGGTCCCTCTCCGATCAAGATCCCTCACGAACTGATGAGCTTGCTGGCGAAATTGCCCAGCGGCGCGGCATCGAATCCCGCAGGCGCGCGCCGGCCGGTGATCATGGTGCCGATGCCCTTGTTCGTGAGCATCTCAAGCAACAGCCCGTGAGGCGTGGTGCCGTTCACGATGTGCGCGCGGCTGACCCCCTCTTCCAACGCATGCACGCAACTGGCCAGCTTCGGGATCATGCCGCCGGTGTTGCCGCCATCCTCCACGATCCCGCGCGCCTCGTCCAGCGTCATGGAGGACACGAGCGTGCTCGGATCAGGATAATCAGTGTAGTAGCCATCTATGTCTGACAGGAAGAACACCTTGTGCGCGCCGATGGCCGCCGCCAGGTATCCCGCTGCGGTGTCCGCGTTCACGTTGCAGCAGCCCCCGTCCTCGCCGATGGCCAAAGAGGCGATGATGGGGATGTAGTCATCCGCCACAAGGTCGACCACCAAGGCGGGATTGATGCGCGTGATGCGGCCCACGCGGCCGAGCTTCGGAGACACAGGCCGGGCCACGATCACGCCCGCATCCGCGCCGCTGATCCCCACGGCCATGTTGCCGTGCTGGTTCATGGCCTCCACGAGCTCTTGGTTCACCTCGCCGGTGAGCACACGCCTCACCACGCCCATGGCCACATCCGTGGTGACGCGCATCCCATCCACGAATTCGACCGGGATGTTCTCTCGCTCCATGGCAGCGCTGATGGCTTTGCCGCCGCCATGGACGATGACCGGATTCACGCCGATGATCTTCAGAAGCACTATGTCCGCCATGACCTGCGCGCGCAGCGCAGCGTCCACCATGGCAGCTCCGCCGTATTTGATGACCACGGTCTGACCGGTGATGTGCTTGATCCAAGGCATAGCCTCAGCCAGCACTTCAGCGGTCAGGCTGGACACGCCGTCTGGGCGCGTTTGGATATCGAACTGCATCCCGCTCCTTTCCCCTCTTGGGCCATTATCCCGCAACCAGCGAAGAGCGGCAGGGGGAAACGCCAGGGGCGGTCAGGTGCGGTAGTCAGCGTTGATGCTGATGTAGCCGTGGGTCATGTCGCACGTCCAGATGCGCGTCTCCGCATCCCCCGCGCCCAGATCCACCTCTATGTCTATCTCAGGATCTTCAAAGCGGCGAAGCGCCAGATCCTCATCGAACGCGAGCGCGAGGCCAGCTTCGCAGACGGGGATGCCCATGATGCTGATGTCCACGTCTTCTTGCCGAAAGCGCGCGCCAGAACGTCCGAGCGCCGCCGCGATGCGCCCCCAATTGGCATCGTGCCCCGCGATGGCGGTCTTCACCAAAGGAGAGTTCGCCACCGTGCGCGCAGCCGCGTCCGCATCTTCGTCAGTGGCAGCGCCCCTCACATGGACGTTCACCAAACGGGTGGCCCCTTCGCCATCCCGGGCGATGGCGCGCGCCAGCTCCGTGCACACATGGGTGAGCGCTTCTTCGAAGCACGCGAAAGCCCGCGTCCCCGGAACGAAGGGCGCAGACCCGGGTGCCGCGGCGCCAGAAGCCATCGCCAGGCACGTGTCGTTCGTGGAGGTGTCCGAATCTACCGTCACCTTGTTGAAGCTCACATCCGCCGCCCGCTTGAGCGCGCCTTGCAGATCCAGGGGCGCTACGGGAGCATCCGTGGTGATGACGGCGATCATGGTGGCCATGTTCGGCATGATCATGCCCGATCCTTTGGCCATGCCGCCCACCGTGAACGTGGCATTCGGAACTCCGCACTCTTCCCCTGAGAAACTGACGGCGCACTCCTTCGTGAAAGTGTCCGTGGTGAGGATGGCACTGGCGGCATCCGCTCCCCCGTTCGCGGAAAGCGCCTCCACAGCCGAGGGCAGATTGCGCCGCAACGGCTCCAAGGACAACTGCACGCCGATCACGCCCGTGGAGCACACGAGCACTTCATCTTCCGGACAATGCAGCGCCTCTGCCACCAGCCGCGCCTCTTCGCGCGCCGTTTCATCCCCTTGCAAACCGGTGGCCGCGTTCGCGTTGCCGGAATTGATGATGATGGCCCGCGCCATGCCGTAGCTTCTGGCCTCTCCGATGACATCCTCGCCGGAAAGGATGCTCCGGCAGTAGTTGACCGGCGCCGCAGCGAACACATTCTGGGTGAACACGCCCGCAGCCGCCACAGGCTCCTCCGCCACGATGAGCGCCATATCTCGCTTGGTGGGATTGGCCCGGAAGCCAGCATGGATGCCGCTGGCCATGAAACCCCGCGCGGCCGTGACCCCGCCAGCGCAGGGAGTGAGCGCGCAGCTTGCTCTCCTCTGTTCCATTCGATCCCTTCTCTCAGCTATCCGATGAGGAGCCAGAGGCTCCATCTCTTGCGCCGCCTGGGCGGCAGCGGATCACACGGGCAGCGCCGCGCCCTCCAGTCCGGCCGTCTCATCGAACCCGCACAGGATGTTCGCGCACTGGACGGCCTGTCCAGCCGCCCCCTTGCCCAAGTTGTCGATGGCGCCGGTGGCCACCACGGAGCGCGTCCGCCCATCGAAGGCCACGCCCACATGCGCCCGATTCGTGCCGACGACCGATGACGTCTGCGGTTGCTCCCCCGCATCCAGCACCTCGACGAACGGACAGCCTTCGTAGAACGCCCGGTACAGCTCTTGCGCGCTTGCGATGCTCGCCAGTTCAGCGTCGTCTGCGAGCGGCATGGTCACCGTGGAGAGCAGTCCGCGCTGAAGCGGCGCCAGATGCGGCGTGAAGATGAGCCTGCCCTGAAGCCCCAGGATCTGCTCGATCTCCGGCGTGTGCCGATGCGTGGTGACCCCGTAGGCCGAAAGGTTCTCGTTGACCGTGCAGAAGTGCGTGCGCGCAGAGGGCTTCTTGCCCGCGCCCGTCACGCCAGAGATGGCGTCAGCCACCACCGTCGCGCCTGCGCGGAGGAGCCCTGCGCGTATGAGCGGCGCTGCGGCGAGGGATGTGGCCGTGGGATAGCAGCCCGCGCAGCCCACCACCACCGCCTCCCCGCGCGACCAGCGCTCATGGGCCTGCGCCAAGCCTTCGCCGAAGAGCTCCGGCAAACCGAAAGCCGCCCCTTCCAGAAGAGCGCGCTCGGTATGAGGCACGCCGTACCACTGCTCGTAAACCGATGCGTCTTTCAGGCGGAAGTCAGCGGAAAGATCGATCACGGCCATGCCCGCGGCCACCAGCTCAGCCGCCATGGAAAGGGACGCGGTATGGGGCAACGCCAGGAACGCCACCTCCGCCTCTGCGGCCTTCGCCTCTTCGACGGTGCAGAACGCAAGGTCCGTGATGCCCGCGAACGCGGGATACGCCTTCGCCAAGGGCTGACCGGCCAGCGAATCCGATGCCGCAGCCACCAGCTCCATCTCCGGATGCGCCAGCAGGATATGGACCAGCTGGATGCCGGCGAACCCTGATGCTCCCATGACCACTGCCCGAACCATGTGCGATCGGCTCCTTTCAAGTCCATCGCGGCGCGCGGTGGCGATGGGCTTCGGTTTCATTATGTTCACGAAATGCCGTCACCAAGCCCGGAGCCAGAGCCCTGATGGCGCCCATTTGCTACCATGGCGCGAAACCTGATGCGGCGAAGAAGCATTCTACCTGACGCGGTCAGGGCCGCGCCTTGGCAAGGAAGGATTCATGGTGGAGAACACGAGCAAGCAGCCTGCACGGAGCCAGAACGTGCAGGCGATCGTCGAGTATTTCAAAAGCGGCGTGAAGCCGATGGCGAACGCTGTGGGGATAGAGCTGGAGCACACGCTGTTGCATCAAGATGGCCAGCCGGTGTCCTACGATGCCCCTGATGGGCAGCGCGGCATCTTGGAGAAGCTCACCGCCAAGTATCCGGAGGCCACGCGGGATGAGAGCGGCAACATCATCCTGCTCTCCGATGGCGTTTGCAACGTCACGCTGGAACCCGCAGCCCAGGTTGAGGCGTCGGCCGGCCCGTTCACGGATCTCCATGAGGCCCTGGCGCGCATCACCGCCTTCGAAGAGGATCTGGACGAAGCGTCGGAAGCGGACATCAACGTCATGACCGTGGGATACCACCCCACCATGCAAGCGGTGGACCTCACGCTCATCCCGAAGAAGCGCTACGCCATCATGAACGAGTATCTGGGCGCCATCTCCATGTTCGGCATCTGCATGATGCGCGGCTCCGCCTCCACGCAGGTCTCCCTGGATTACACCTCTGAGGCCGACTGCCTGCGCAAGCTCCGACTGGCGAACGCGCTGGTGCCGGTGCTGTCGCTCATCTGCGACAACGCCCCCGTCTTCGAAGCAGCGCCGCGGAAGCACCAGCTGGTGAGAACGGAGATCTGGCAGAAGTGCGATCCCGACCGTTGCGGGCTGGTGCCAGGCGTGCTGGAAGAGGGCTTCTCTCTGGAAGACTACGCCGCCTACATCCTTGACGCGCCCGCGCTCGTGGACATCTCCCAAGGAGAGCCGCAGCTGTCAGAGAAGACGTTCGGCGAGATCTATGCTGACGCCCCCATGGCGGAAGCGGACGTTGAGCACGCTCTGTCCATGTTCTTCACCGATGTGCGCTTGAAGCGCTACATAGAGATCAGGCCCGCTGATGCGCTTCCGGCGGAGTTCGCCGTGGCCTACGCGGCGCTCCTGAAGGGGCTGTTCTATTCCGAGGACTCCTTGAACGGCTTGGATCAGCTGCTCCGAGAAGCGAGCGCCTCTGAGGTGGAAGCGGCGAAAGACGCGCTCATGGAATCCGGCTATGAGGCGCGCGTTTTCGGCTATCCTGTAGCGGCTCTGGCCGATCAGCTGATAAGCTTGGCGGCGGCAGGTCTGGAAGAGAGCGAACGCGAGCTGCTGAAACCCTTGGCGGTCTTGGTGGCTTCCCGCGTCACGCTGGCTGATCTGGCACAAGCGCAAGCCCAAGAAGATGACTGAATGAACGCGGACGCGGCGAAAGGATGAGGGCACCATGAGCAACGAAGGCAAGATCGTCAAGATCCACTACACAGGCTCGCTTGATGACGGTGAGGTGTTCGACACATCCCGTCTCAATGGTGAGCCCATCGAGTTCGAGTGCATGGCAGGCACGGTCATCAAAGGGTTCGATGACGCGGTCAAAGACATGGAAGTGGGAGAGAAGAAGAACATCCACCTTGAGCCAGAAGAGGCCTACGGTCCCGTGCGCGAGGATCTGGTGCAGACCGTGCCCGTGGACAGGATCCCGAACGCGCAGGACCTCCCGGTGGGCCAGACGGTGTACATGCAGGGGCCTGACGGCCATCCCTTCCCGGCCAAAGTGGTCAGCATGGATGAGGAGAACGTGGTCTTCGACATGAATCATCCCATGGCGGGCAAGCCGCTCAACTTCGAGCTGGAGCTGGTGGAGGTCAAGGACCCGGAATAGATCTTCCTGACTACGGGCTTGATAAGACTGCGGGTCTTCACCGGCAACGCTATGGCACGGCGTGGGTTCGACTCCCATGTGATAAGGCAGGTGCATATCAATAACATCTGCATTGTCATAGTTCATCGTCACTACCACGATGTTGACTGAAATGGCGAGGGTGGAGTTTGGGGTATGAAGGATGGATGCGGCATTCGTTTTCCTTGCATGGCTGCATGCATTGCCCATCGGCGAAAGGAACATCCATGAAGCATCAATGCAAAGTCACCGTGTTGGAAACCAGAGTATTCGAAGATCTGCAGGAAGCCTATTTGGCTGATCCGAAAAGCGGTCCATGCCCTTGCTTCAAACCGGGTGATGTTTTCATTTTCGACCGCGAACCGGACAAAGACGATTTCTACCATCTCGGTCGGAAGACCCGGATGAAGGATGGAGGCGATTGGCCCTGCGGTGAGGCTTGGGATGCGATCAGCCGTTACATCTATTCAGCATTGCAAGGTGGTGCCATCATGCGCAATTGGACCAACGATGACCGCATGATGATCGCCTGTTGCAATGACGGAACGCGCCCTGTCATCTTCAAAATCGAACGCATCGACATCCCGGAATCCTCCGAAGAGGAACGCTGGCTTGCTCGACAAGATTTCTCCAACACCGCCGATGATGCCTATACGGGATGAGCGGGAACACAGATTCGTTTCCTCTGCCCCCTGAGGTAGATGGCTTTGTTCTCAAGATGTGATGAATATATAGATATATTTGTGATACCCTCCCAGCAGACAGCGAGGAGGATGCCATGGCCATTCCTGCGATCCGGCCCATCAGCGATCTTCGGACAGACTTGAACAGCGTGTGCGATGAAGCTCATGAGAGCCGTCGGCCCATCTTCATGACAAAGAACGGAAAGGCCAGCTTGGTGGTGATGGACTGCGACGCCTACGAACAGCAGCAGCAACATGAGAGATACGTGCTCAAACTCCGGGAAGCTGAGATAGAGGCTCGATACCAGAAAGATGCTGTATCCATGAAGGAGATGAATGATCGCATCGGATCCATCATCGCTTTCGCCTCCAAGAGCCATCATGCGAACGCCTGAGCTGCGCCCTCGGGCCGCCTACGATATCGAATCCATCGTCACATATATATCGTTTGTCCTTGATTCACCTACAGCTGCCGAAGGTTGGTACGCAGAACTGCGCAAGAAGATGGATCTGCTTTGCGTCCAACCAGAGATAGGGCGCGTCTTTGAAGACGACCGGCTCCAGATCAAGGAACGCAGGACGACCCTTGTGGGCGATTACCGGCTGTTCTACTCATTCGATGCGACCACGCTCACCGTCTGGCGCGTCTTGCACACCAAACAAGAGATTGATGACTACGCGCTCATGGACCTTTGAGACAAAGCGCTCTCATGCCTGGATGCGGTTCAAGGGGCGCGTTCCGCAGCAGAGCGCCCTATGCCGAACCTCTGCGGGAGATGGAAAGCCCCCTATCCAGCTGCGTGTTTCGCAATTCTATTCAAGAACCTTTCGCCATTTGGCGGTATCCTCGGTAGCGAAGACAAGGAGCCGCCCGCACCATGGAGAATCTCAAGACCGAACGATCCGCCATTCTTGCAGCATCGCAAGCCAACTGCATCATAGAGCCTCTGACGCTTTTCGGCAGCGAGTGGCGGAGCTACACCGGGATCACCCAGCCCTTCCCACCGCACGCCCACGACCACTACGTCATAGGCGTCGTGCGGAAAGGCCGCAGGCGGCTTGTCTGGAATGGAAGAGAATGCAGCCTTGCTCCAGGCGACATCGTCGTGTTCAACCCCGGCGACGTGCATGGATGCACCCAGGTCAGCCATGAGCTGTTCGCCTATGACAGCATCGTGCTTCCAAGATCGATTTTCGGCAGCGCGGCCCTCCCTGGGCCCTTGCACCGCACCCCCGCAGCGCGAGCAGCATTCGACGAGCTTGCGCACAGCGCAAGACAGGCCAAAAGCGGAAAGAGCATGAAGGCTGCGACGCAAGTCTTTTCAGATGAGCTTCTGACCTTGGCAGACGAGATGCCCGATGCGATCGATCGGGCACCATCCAATGCAGCTGCGCACCGCCGAAACCGTGCAGCGGCATTGCATGCCTATGGGCACCTGCGTGGGCACATGATCAACCCCAGATCCGTGAGCATGCTCGCGACAGACGAGCGCATTTCAGACTACGCCCTCATTCGCGCCTATAAACGGGAGTTCTTCATCACCCCTTCACAGCACTTGCTGTCCATGCGCGTCGACTTCGCGCGGGATCTGTTGGCCAGCGGCGCGAACCCCGCTGAAGCAGCGGCCGAAGCAGGCTTCTCTGACCAAGCCCATCTCACACGCGCGTTCAAGCAGCGCATCGGCTCCACTCCGGCCGCATACCGCGCCATGTCTCAAGGCGATCAAATCCGATGAAGCAGGCGAAGTACCACCTGATAGCGCTTTTCACCGTCCTCGTCTGGGGGCTCACGTTCGTATCAACGAAAGTGCTGCTCGCAGACTTCACGCCCCTGCAGATCCTTTGCATCCGATTCGCCATCGGCTTCCTTGCGCTTTGCGCCCTGCGCCCGCACATCATGAAGCTGCGCGAGAGGAAGCACGAATGGCTGTTCGCAGCTGCCGGGGCGACGGGCATAGCCGCATACTACTTGCTGGAGAACGTCGCGCTCGTATTCACCACGGCCACCGCCACGGGGGTCATCGTGGCCGCCGCACCTCTGTTCACGGCGCTCATCGCAGGGATGCTAGGTGACCGCGCAGCGCTGAACGCGCGTTTCTTCCTCGGCTTCGCCGTGGCGATGAGCGGGCTTACCCTAGTGGGCATGAGCGCCAACTCCGAGGGCTCCCTGTCAGCCTTCAGCGGCACCTCTTGGTTCGGCGACGTGCTCGCCTTGGCCGCCGCATTCGTCTGGGCGATCTATTCGATGCTGGTGAAACGCCTGGCCGAATCGGGCTACGAGACCATCGCTTCAACCAAGCGCACATTTCTCTGGGGTCTCGTATTCATCGTGCCCATCACGCTGCTTTTCGGCGGGCACATGCCCGCCCTGTCGGAAGCGCTCTCCTTGGAGAGCATCGCCAATCTGCTCTTTTTGGGGCTTGTGGCCTCAGCGGCATGCTTCGTCACGTGGGGCGTGGCGGTCCGCCGCCTTGGGGCCGTGGCTTCCACTTCCTACATCTATCTCGTGCCCGCCATCACCGCGGTCGCATCTGCCATGCTGATAGGCGAACCGCTGACAGCCCCCATCGCCATCGGGCTCACCCTCACGATCGTCGGGCTCTTCCTGTCGCAAGGCAGGCCCTAGCGCATCAGAGCAGCGCGTCATTCGCCATGCTGTTCTTGAGCCAGGCGCTCTTGGGCCTTGGCGGGGATGTCATCATATTGAACCTCGGCCCATTCCGTCACGCCTCTCACCGGCATCACGGTCAGCCGCAAGTAGGCGTCATCGCGCAGTTCGCGTTCAGCGCCGAACGTCATCTCCCGCTGGACGCCATTCTCATCATAGGCCGGGAGCGTGTACTGAAGGGCCATGCCTCCGGTGGGATCGATGACGCCTCCTTTGGATTCAAGCTCTTGGGTTTTCGCATTATCCACTTGGACGTAATAGCGGCCTTCAGGAGCGCCGAACAGCATCCACCAACCGAAGCCGCCAACAGCGACGACCACGATCACGGTTGTGATGATGAGAGAAGCCTTCTTGTACATGATGCATCCTTTCCTGTGAACCATCTCCGGACCAACGACGGTTCCAACCTTAAGGATGCCCTGCGCGAAGCGCCATCGAATCACCTTACGCTTGGCTTACATTCCTGCAAGCCAACAGCGTGCACTGCTCCTTCGGCGTGCCAAAAAGCAGTGGAAGATCGCAGGATCAGTGATGAGCCTTAAGGGATCGTCTTGATGGCTTTGGCCGGAACGCCACCGACGATGGTGCGCGGCGGCACATCGCGCGTGACCACAGCACCAGCGGCCACCACAGCGCCATCTCCAATGGTCACGCCCTTCGTCACCGTGGCGTTCGCGCCGATCCACACATCATCGCCGATCTTGATGGGCGCGCAGTGCAGAAAGCTGCGCTTGGCAGGATCCAGGTCGTGATCGAGCGTGGCCAGCACCACGTTGTGACCGATGAGCACGTTGTCTCCTATGAACACGCCGCCGTGGTCCTGCACGCGGCAGCCGCTGTTGAAAAAGACGTTCCTCCCCACATGGATGTTCTTGCCGAAATCAGCAGTGAAGGGCGGGAAGATGCGGAACGCGTCATCCACAGCGCGCCCAGTCAGATCCGAGAACAACGCACGGATCTCCTCTAGCGTGCGATAGCTGTCATTCATCTCTGCCGCGATGCGCAACGATTCCTGCGCCGCCTCATGCATGATGCGGGCATCATCCGAATCAGGCACGATATCAAGCCCTTGCGCTCGGCGTTCGCAAAACCCCTGGATCTCCGCCTTCGTCAACATGGACGCTCCTTCCGTTACCGGCTGATACTCTCAATGAAGAACCGCTCCAGCATCCCTCAATCGATGAAGCTGCCTTCGCGGGCGCCATCGTGGCAGATCGGATGGTCAGCCACCGACGGCGCCCTGCGTTTCCTGTGCCCGGTGCTCTCGAACATGAATGGCCTTTGGCAAGTTCACCATTCTCTTCTTGCAGCCGCTCCATTGCAAATGCCTATTTTGCATATGGATATATAGCTTTTGAGCATCAATCAGGTTGATCGAAGGAGAGCATTGATGAGCATGCATTGAGAGGACCACGCGTGCCAGGAACCAGCCCAAGCGGCGCTCGGTGGCCGCACGGTTCTGTAACGATTGAGCGTCCGCCTCCGCCATTCCCGCTTCAGATGCTAGCGTGAGATGAGTTCACGCGTCATCAAGAGAGGCCAGGAACCATGAGCGATCGAACGACAGCATCTGAGGGTCAAAACACCACTTTGCCGGATCTGCCTGGAATGGATGCCTCCTATGGCATCGCGCATTCCGCAGCCGATGTCCAGAACAAGATCAACGAGCTTGAGCTTTTCTTCCAGACTGGAAAGACGCTTTCCTTGGAGTTCCGGCTGCAGCAACTGAAACGGCTGCAAGCCTACTTGCGCGACCATGAGCAAGATGCTCTGGAGGCGCTCCATGCCGACTTGGGAAAATCATGCTTTGAAGCCTATGCCACAGAGCTCGGCCTCGTCTATGATGAGCTGCGTTTCGTCATCAAGAAGCTGCCTTCATGGGTGCGTCCGCGGCGCGTGCCCACCTCACTGGCCCACTTCCCCGCCACATCCACGGTGCATCCCTACCCGTTCGGCGTGGCGGCGGTGCTTTCTCCGTGGAACTATCCGCTTCAACTGACGCTTGTGCCGCTGGTGGATGCCATAGGCGCAGGCAACTGCGTGGCCATCAAGCCATCGCAGACATCCAAGCATACGTCTGCGTTTCTGCGCGAACTGTGCCGAGAGGTGTTCGATCCTGACTACATATATTGCTGGCAGGGCTCCGATGCCATGAATGATTGGCTTTTGGAAGTGCAGTTCGACAAGATCATGTTCACCGGCAGCCCGCGGGTGGGCAAGCTCATCATGGGCCACGCTGCTGAGAACCTCACCAGCGTCACCTTGGAACTGGGCGGGAAGAGCCCCGTGTTCATCAACCATGACGCCAACGTGAAGCGAGCCGCCCAGCGCATCGCATGGGGAAAATGCCTCAATTCGGGTCAAACCTGCGTAGGGCCTGATTACGCCTTGGTGCACGAGGCGGTGGCAGACGCGTTCGTCAGCGAGATGGACACATGGCTGCACGCTTATTACGGCAAGGAGATCCTGAAGAGCGCTGATTACCCCCACATGATCAACCAGAAGCACTATGACATGGTATGCCGCTTGATCGACGAGCGGCCTCCGGGCACGCGGATCGCCATCGGCGGCGGCCGCGATCCCGAAACGCTGCAGATCGAACCGACGGTGGTCACAGGCGTGACCGTCGACGATCCCTTGATGAGCCAGGAGATCTTCGGACCGGTGCTGCCCATCATAACCTGGAGCACCCTGGACGAGGCCTTTTCCATCCAACGATCCATCAAGCATCCGTTGGCCTGCTACATCTTCTCTGAGAGCCAAGAGTTCCAGAAGCGCATCTTGGATGCGGTGCCCAGCGGCGGCGCCACCATCAACGACGTGGTCATCCATGCCAGCAGCAACCGCATGGGCTTCGGCGGCGTGCAGAACTCCGGCATCGGCGCATACCATGGCAAGGTGGGCTTCGACGCGTTCACGCACTACAAGTCCACCATGAAGAAGTCCACGCTGATCGAGATGGGCGTGCGCAACCCGCCTTTCAACGATCGCAAGATGGCGCTGCTGAAGCTCCTCATGCCGAAATAGCCCAGCGTATCAGGCTTGTCAAAGGATTTTGACAAGCCGATGAGCGCCTGAAAGGACCTTTTCCACGAATTCGATGCTACGATGACGCAACTTCGCCGGTCCTTTGCTCCCCGTTGCCCGCCGGCGGTTGGAAGAGAAAGGCATCCTCATGTTGTCAACGAACGCCATCGCCATCCTGATGCTGCTCCTCGCTCTAGCATGCGTCATCCAGTGCGCCGCCATCGTGCACATCACCATCACGTCCGATCGCCGTTTCAAGAAGCTGGAGAAGCTGCTGGCTTCGCAAGATGTTGAAGGAGCGCGCAACGGGTTTGGAGGAGAACAGGCAGACCGTGAAGCTTGCTGAGCAGATACGCGCAAAGCGCATCGAGAGGGGCTTGTCCCAAGAGGAGCTCGCAAAGGCCATATTCGTATCTCGGCAGACCATCTCCAACTGGGAAACGGACCGCACCTATCCCGATGTGGAGAGTCTGCTCCTTCTCAGCCAGCTGTTCAACGTCACCACCGATGAGCTTCTCAGCGGCGACATAGAGCTCATGAAGCGCATCGTGCATGACGATGCGCGAAAACTCCGCTGGCTCTCTTGGGTGGCAACCGCATCTGCAGCGCTTGGCATCGTTTTCTTCGTTGGGCTGTCAGCGGCGTGGACCGATCCCTTCGGCATCGGGAACCTGTCCAAAGGGACTCTGGCTGGTGCGGCGACCTTTCTGCCACTTTGGGCTGTAGCCTTGGGGGCCGCCATCGCCGTTGAGCATCTCAAGAAGAAGCACGACTTGGTCACGTACCAAGAGATCCTCGCTTTCACGCAAAGGAAAGAAACATCCCCTGAAGGGAGAACGGGCTTCGCGCGAACGCATCCTGCATTCACCACAGCAGCGAAGCTCCTTCTGGGAGCGGGTGCAGGCGCGCTCCTGGGAGTGTTGGTCTACAAGTTCACTTCCGGCTGATGCGGCCTGAAAGAACCCAGGAGCGCAGCGCTTCCTCATTCAGGCTTCTCGTCTGAAGACAGAAGCTCCATCTGCAGCAGCGGGAACGGCTCTCCCCTGTCATCCACATCACGACGACCTGTCACATGCCACCCGCGATGAGCGTAGAAAGCTGCCGCTTGCGGATTCTGCTCGTTCACTTCCAGCTGACGAGCGCCCAGCTCCTCCACCGCGAATCGCAACAAGGAGCTCCCTGCGCCTTGACCGCGACGGGCATCGTCCACGAACAACATCTCCACCGTGCCGTCTTGCACGCCGACGAAGCCCAATAACGCTTCGTCGTCCCCATAGGCGACAGCAAGCTCCTCAACGGAGGCGATGGCATCAGGCACATAGGCGCCGATGCGATCCATGTCAGCGACAGTGAGAAAATCATGGGTGGCCTCAACAGACCGACGCCAAAGACCTTTGAGCTGCTCTATCATCTCAGGAGGTCGGTCTTCAACGAGCATGACATCCATGGTCTCTCCTTCGCTGTCCACATCTCCTTTGATCATAGACCATAGCGAACATGGGGAAGGCGCCAACAGCTCATTGGGCAGACGCTTGGAATCTAACCATTGGCGGTGTACAAAGACGCATAGGGCCTTGAAGAAAGAGGCACGAGCTTTTTGAACTGTCGCACTGGCGGGACTTTGTTCGCGCTCTCCGGAAATCGCTCTTTGTATTCAATGAGCAATGGCTCAAGCTCCCGTTCATCCGCTGCATCCAGCGCGCAGATCTCAAGCCCTTCGCTTACATTGTGAGGAGTCGGCTCATGAGCAAGGTACATCCTGCCGCCATGCATCCCCGTCGCCAGATATTGACCCGCTTGACCCAACAACACGATGACGCCGCCAGCCATGTACTCTCCCAGGAAGCTTCCCGCATCTCCCCCGATGATGATGACGGGGATCTTCTGCTCATACTGCTTCATATGGATGCCCACGCGCCAGCCGCAATCATCACGGATGAAGATGCTCCCGCCGCGCATGGCATAGCCCGCCGCATCTCCGCACCGGCCATGGATGACGATGCGGCCGCCATCCATGGTGTTGCCGATCTGGTCTTGCGCGTTGCCGAACACCTCTATGGTGCCGCCTTCCATGTATGCCGCCATGTCATTGCCCGGCGTGCCATGGATGGAAAGGGACTTCCCCGCGGGAAGAGCGCAACCAAGATAGCGCTGGGCGAACACCTCATGGAGCTCTACGGCATCATGGGCCTCAAGACTGGCACGCACCTGCTCATTGGCTTCTTTGAACGGCATGGTGCCCAAGCGGATCTGCTCACTCCCCTGCATGTTTGACCCCTAAGATCTCAAGTTCCTTCTCGTTCAGTCCCACGCCGCGCAACATCAGCCTGTTCCCCCGCAAGCTGTCTATGGCGTTGATCCCCATGCCTCCCATCATCTCCTGGATCTCATGGTTCCAGCCGCGGATCAGGTTCACCACACGACGGGAAGCCTCTTCTGGATCAAGGCGGCAGGTGAGCTCAGGGCGTTGCGTGGTTATCCCCCAATTGCACTTCCCGCTTGAGCAATCTCCGCATTGGTGGCAACCGATGGCGATGAGCGCGGCGGAGGCGATGGACACCGCATCAGCCCCCAGCGCTATGGCGCGCACGATGTCAGCGGAACTGCGGATGGAGCCGCTTGCCACCAGGCTGACCGTTGAGCGGATGCCCTCTTCGCGAAGGCGTTGGTCAACGGATGCCAGAGCAAGCTCGATGGGGATGCCCGCGTTGTCTCGGATGCGCTTCGGGGCGGCTCCCGTGCCCCCACGGAAACCATCGATGACGATGATATCCGCGCCAGCGCGCGCGATGCCAGATGCGATGGCGGCTATGTTGTGCACGGCGGCGATCTTCACCAAGATGGGCTTGGCGTAGCGCGTGGCCTCCTTGATGGAGAAGATGAGCTGCCGCAGATCTTCAATGGAGTAGATGTCATGATGGGGAGCTGGTGATATGGCATCCGTTCCTTCCGGGATCATGCGCGTGCCCGACACTTCCGCATTGATTTTCTCGCCAGGCAAGTGTCCGCCGATCCCCGGTTTCGCTCCCTGCCCTATCTTGATCTCCACCGCGGCGCCCGCGTTGAGGTAATGCGGGCTGACGCCGAATCTTCCTGAGGCCACCTGCACGATGGCGTTCTCCCCGAACTGCTCCAGATCCTCATGGAAACCGCCTTCGCCGGTGTTGAAATACGTCCCCAGCTCCCGCGCCGCCAACGCCAAGCATCTCTGCGTGTTGAGCGAGATGGAGCCGAAGCTCATGGCTGAGAACATGATGGGGACATCAAGCTTGAGCTGGATGGGCATGGGGCTCACGATCCGCTGCTCCCGTTCATTCACTTTGAGCATCCCAGGACGGCTGCCCAGGAACACGCGGGTTTCCATGGGCTCTCGGAGAGGATCGATGGAAGGATTGGTCACCTGGCTTGCGTTCAACAACAGCTTGTCCCAATAGAGCGGATACAGCTCAGGATTCCCCATGGAAGACAACAGCACGCCACCGGTTTGGGCTTGCTTGGCGATATCCTGCATGTATCTGAGCGTCCAATTCTCAGATCCAGCATCCACCTGCGGCCACCGGGTGATGGCGAGCGCATGAGTGGGGCACATGAACACGCATCGCTGGCAATTCACGCATTTGGCATGGTCCGCCCTGAGCGTCCCCCGCTCCTTTCGCAGCCCATGCACGTCATTCGCGCATTCTTTCACGCAAATGTTGCACTGCACGCATTCATCTTCATCCCGAAGGACTTTGTATTTTGGAAGCACTTGATCAAGCATGGACGCTCTCCTGCCTACGAGGTGGCATGACGCCCGTTTCGTGGGTGAGCGCCGCTTCATAGGGTTGATTCTCCGCAGGGCAAGCGCGTTTGCGGGCAGCCACCTCATCAAGCTGTACGACGAACGGGACTCCCCCTTCTATGGGCCTCATGTTCTGAGCGTCTGGGCGCACCACTTCAATGGCCGCCTGTTCGCTGGCAAGATAGACGATGGAATCCTTCTCTGCGGTCATGAGAGCCCGCAGCTTCAGGCGATCATTCAGCGCCAGCAAGCCCTCCTCTGAACCCACGATGATGGAGAACGGCCCATTCACCAACGCGCTGGAATAGGTGGTGCGCAGCGCCGTTTCGAACGCTGCCTGATCGGGAGGCATGCGATCTATGTCATCCCATGAGCTTGCGGTCATGATGTGCGCCGCCATCTCCTGAGAGAGCCCATGGCGACGAGCCAAAAGGTCGAACAGATACGTGATGACCTCCGTGTCCGTTTGCAATTCGCATCGATAACCGAATTGTTCAACGTAGCGGCGATTCGCGTCATAGCTTGAGATCTCTCCATTGTGCACCACCGACCAGTTGAGCAGCGTGAAAGGATGCGCACCGCCCCACCAACCAGGCGTGTTGGTGGGAAATCGTCCATGCGCCGTCCAGGCCCAGGCTTCATAATCTTGGATGCGGTAGAACTCTCCGATATCTTCCGGATACCCCACGCCTTTGAATGCGCCCATGTTCTTGCCAGACGACGCCACGAACGCTCCTTGAATCTGCGAGTTCACATGGAAGACATGGCGCATGGTGTATTCCGCTTCGTCCAAGCCGCTCATGTTCAACTTCATGGGATGCACTGCGGCGAAGTAGCGCCAGATATCTGGTGGATTCTTGATGCTGGTCACTTCTTGTGTGGGGATGCGCTCCTGCTTCTCCACCAGGAAATACGCGCCAAGGTATTCCTCTGCCGCGCTGCGCGCTTCCGGTGTTTCATACATGATATGGAATGCGTACAGATCCTCGTATTCCGGGTAGATGCCGTAAGCCGCGAAACCACCGCCCAGCCCATTGCTCCTCTCATGCATGAGCGCGATGGAGCGGAGGATGTCCGTGCCGTCATGGCGCTTCCCTGACCGATCCATGATGGCGGCGATGGCGCACCCAGACGGAATGCGCACCTCTCCTTCTCTTCGCTGCTTGAACATGGATGCCACGCACCTTTCTCATTCATGAACAGGGTGTTCAGCGCTTGTTATGTAAACATGGTACGAATCCCATGTTTCGCGCTGGTGTGCCCTGTGTTTCCATCAGGTTAATGAGCCGCGCATCACGGCTGCGGAGATCAGGCTGCTTCCTTGAGCGGCTTGGCGCACACCAAGGCATCCTGGAAAGCGTTGAAGCTCAGCAGCTCAGAGATGCGCGCCATCTTGAGCTCCTGCTCCTCATAGAAGCGGTTCATCTTCTCTGCGGCCGCTTCAAGATCAGGCGAAGGCTCAAGGACCGATGCCTTCATCTCGAACACCGCCTCAGCGAAGCTGTGGTAGGCCATGATCCAGAACAAATGGCCCAGTTCCGCATACCTTTCGTATTCTGTGAGCGATGATGGCAACCAGATGGCAGAGCCAAGGACGCTTGCCCATGGGACGTTGATGAGCGCATCGATGCGGTGGATGCAGGAAGGCTGCTCTTGATCTTGGAGCGCGAGGAGCGTCAACCACTGGGAGATGGTTCGCGCATATTCAAAAGAACGACCATCAGATCCCGGATGATCCGACAGATCCAAGATGGCAGCCCGGATCTCCCGCTTGATGGCATTGCCGCTGCCAGGATAGCGGAACGTCTGCAACGGGATGATGATCTGGTCAGGCTTCTCCAATGGAACAGGCTCTATCTGGTACATGAGCTTGAGCATGGCCGCCGTTCGTTGCAGCAGATGATCTTTCGCGCGTCCGGACAGGAGGCGCGGATCCAGCTTCCAGGACAGCTGGTTCTCCAATAGCACGCTCAAAAGCTTCTCTGGATCAAGATGCCTGAACGCATCATGAACGCAGGTGATGTCTTCCTTGCGCGCCTTCGTTTCCGTGAAAAAGCAAATGAGCGATGATGTGTTCTGCGCGACCATGAGCGCACCTTCTTCCCTTTTCCGATTGACCTGTTGACAAGCGTGCGGCCGGAATGAGGCTTCCGGCGAACTGGACGCTCAACCCCTGCGGCCAATCAGGTTTTGGGTGCGCTTGCTCTTCCTTATGGAAGGCAGTCTAACACAAAATCAGAACATATGTACGATAAAATTGAGAATCTATTTTCGGATGGCTTTGAGTTGATCGAGCTCTTTGCGAGCCCGGTTCCATCTCCGCGTGCCATAGCCCGCGAAACCAGCAGCCACCAGCGCAAGGATGAAGATGACGGCGTTCGTGGCGAACGCATCCGCCCACTCGGCGCCCATGGCGGAAAAGGTGGTCTTGATGAAGATCAAGACCACCATGATGACGAAAGCGGCGACGGCTTGGAGCATCCCTGAGCGCTTCTTGACCTCAAGCTCTTGGATCCGTTTGGCTTGACGCCCTTTGCTCTTCTTGCTGCTCACAGGTCAACCGTCCTTTTCCCGATCTTGAGAGCGTCACGCGCTGGGCGTGGCCTCAGGCTTTACGTCGTAATCGAACCCTTCGATGTTATCAGAAGGCGGCATCTTCTCCGTGAGCTCCGCCAGAGAATGCTGAGCCTTCTCCACATGGACCTGATGGATGGGCTTGCGGCCGAACACCCAGTTGTAGATCCAGAAGGTGAACAGAGCCGTCAGCGCAAGGCCGCACACCGCCAGCGCGAATGAACCAAGGTGCACAAGGCCAGCCATGGCGTGCTCGCCGCCCAAGAACAGGTCCATGCCGATGTTGTAGGTATTGTATCCACCCACGGTGATCATGACCGAGAAACCCTGGCCCGCGAAGTTGGCAAGAGCGCCGGAGACCCCGAAGGGGGCAAGGATGGCTCCAACCATCCAGGCCGTCATCAGGATGTAGAGCGGCGTGGTCTTGGGCGTGATGGCCTTGCAAACAAGGAAGAGCACCTGGAAGATGGCCGCGAGCAGCCCACCTACCCAGAATGCGTTGAAGAACAGCATCCCGCCTTCAGTCTTGGGAACCCCCAGATTCTGACCCGGCTGCACGCCCATCATTCCGCACACATAGCCAATGGCCACGCATACGGCCATGAACAGCACGTTGAACCAGACGACGAACCAAACGCAATTCCAAATGCACTTTCCCATGGACTCGTTCTTCGTGGTCCACGGGCCCACCGCTTTCATGCCCACGGCCATGGCGAAACCGGAGAACGGAAGGAGAGCGCCGAACGTGGCCCACTCCTCCACGTACTGATACACGGCCAAGCCGCCCAGAACGCAGCCGATGACGCCCATGGAGACGAGCGTCGCGCCTCCCGTGAAGAACTCCATGGGCGTGCCTGCGAGCACGACCTGCCAGAACGAGAGGATGGTTTGCGCGATGAGCGCGAACAAGCCTCCCACGAAAAAGCTGTAGATGACTGTTTTATATGGTTTCATTCTTCCCCCTAGACAGGTGCAGATCGCAGCCCTCAACTGATGATCCGCACTTCCCCTTGCTATCCGCGCGCCCCCTATAGCGCGCAAGTTGGCATGATTATAGGGGATGTGCTTGGCAATCCCTCCGATGAGTCCGCCACGCGCGCACAAAAAAGGGCGCCGCGGGAAGCGGCGCCCTGGTTCGCTCTGGATCACCCAGCTTCGCGTCAGTTGCCCTGCGCGCGAGCCTCCTCATACTCCGTCACCAGCTTCTTGGTCACGTCATGAGGCGCTTCCTCGTAGCCTTCCACTTGGATGGCGTACGAGCCAGAGCCGCGCGTGAGAGAGCGCAGGTCCTTCGTGTATTCGATCACCTCAGCATAGGGCACGCGCACCTTGATGATGGTGTCGCCCGCCTCCCCTGCATCCGTGCCGATGATGCGTCCGCGCCGCGTGGAGATATCCCCCATGACCGCGCCTGCGTACTCCTCGTTCACGGTGATGTCCATGGTGGCCATGGGCTCCAGCACCACCGGGTTCGCCTTGGCGGCCGCCGCGCGGAAACCGATGCGGGCCGCCGTCTTGAACGCCATCTCGTTGGAGTCAACGGAGTGATAGGAACCGTCGAAGACGGCGCACTTGATGTCCACCATGGGGTACCCCGCCAAGAACCCTTCGGCCATGGCCTCCTGCACGCCCTTGTCCACCGCCGGGATCAGGCCGTTGGGGATGACGCCGCCCTTGATCTCATCCACGAACTCATAGCCGTCACCTGGATTGGGCGTGAGGCGCAGCCAGCCC
>CAJTVP010000011.1 GCA_910580205.1 uncultured Eggerthellaceae bacterium | reverse complement strand
AACGGTTCCCATTATCAGCGTAGCGCGGGCATTGCCCGCCAACGAGGGTCATGCGCACCTGGATGCTGGGTATGCGCATCCGCCGTCGCAACCATGATCCGGAACAGGAGAACCCCCGCCCAAGCCGCGAAGCGGCGCCTATGGTTCGGCGCCGCCGAAGAGATCCGGGTGGCGAAGATCAACCGGCGCGCATAATCACGGCGCGAAGCAATGCATATATCGCATATATGAAGCGTTACGGAAGCAGGCAAAGATAGCGAGGGTTTCCAGGGTGCCTGAGATTGGCCCGTCATGCGGCCGAGCAGCCTTCGCGCTGTGAGGGAAAGCATGAAAGGGCCAAGATCAGGTGCATCTGGGAAGCCGCAGCGTCAATCGGTTACGAACCCGGATGGGTTCGTAACCAAGATCAATGCACGCTGCAAGAAAGGCACGGATCGTAAGCCCGGACGAGCTTCTCCACTTCTAGGCGGATCTCATCCACGCCAGCCCCCGCATCCACCAGCTGTTGCGCCAGCTTGCGCATATCCGCTTCCAGATTCGCGATGTTCTGCGACGTAGGCGTGATGATGTTGGCGCTGAGAACGCGACCATCCTCATCCAGCTCAAGCTCATGGAAGAGCGATCCGCGCGGCGCTTCAGTGAATCCAACGCCACGACCAGCGCGCACCGTGAAAGGCGCTGGATCAGTGGTCCCATCAAAACCATCCACCGCCAGCTTGCGGCAAAGGCCCGCGCACCGCACGAGGGCGTCCACCACCTCCACCGCCTGCGCCACGTTGTTCGCGAACGGATCCCACTCCGGCGGCCGCAGCCCTGCCTTCGCCGCCGCGAACCGGGCCGGCTCCGTGAGCTCCTTCCACGACGCGTTCACCCGCGCGAGCGCGCACGTCATGTACGGGCCACCCGTCGCGCGCTCCTTCGCCAGGAACGCCGCCGAATGCCCCATCTCGTACTCCTCAAGATGCGACCGATAGTCCTGGGCGGAGAACTCATCTCCGCTGCGCACGAACCGCGCGCGACCGGACCCGATGACCGGGTAGGCGCCTTCTTCCACCATGGCCAGCATGTCACCTTCGGTCTGGAGCTTGACCGTTGAGAATCCGTCGAACAGATCCACGCACGAGAGCGCGAAATCCAGCATCTGCTCAAGCTGATCCGCCAAATGCAGGTACTCATCGGAGCTGATCTCTGAGGTGAAGCCGCCCACCACCGCGGTGATGGGATGGATGGACCGGCCGCCCACCTGCGTGCAGAGCTCATTGCCGAGCCCCTTGAGCGCGAGCGCTTGATCAAAGAGGGCCGGATCTGCGTCGCTGAGCGGGAAGATGCTCTTATGGCCCAAGAAATCCGGTGCAGCGAACACGAACAGATGCGTGGCATGATTCTGCAGGAATGACCCGTAGATGAGCAATTCACGCACAGCCCGGGTGCGTTCAGCGACCTCAACGCCGAAGATGTCCTCCAGCGCCAAGATGTCGGTCAGCGTGTGGCTGGCCGAGCAGATGCCGCACACGCGGGAAGACACGTAGGGCGCCTCGGCGAAGGGGCGACCACGCACCATGGACTCGAACAGGCGCGCCGGTTCGGTCACGGCGAACTCGCAGCGTGTGACCTGGCCATCATGGATGTCAAGATGGATATCCCCGTGCCCTTCGATGCGCGCGAGATGTTCGACGGAGATGCTCTTGGTCGCCATCATCCGATCCTTTCCGGCTGGTTGAACATGCGCAGCGCCTGGGTGAGGGCATCCGCTCCCACGCCCGCGCGCTCCGCCACCGCTCTAGCCTGATCCACGTTCGCATCCGGCGAGAGCCCCGCGCACCCATTGCAAGGACGCCCCAGGTTCGGGCACTTCGCACCGCATCCAGAGCGCGTCACCAGACCCAGGCAAAGCGTGGAGCGCCCGTAGAAACAGCCGCGTTCATTGTTCTTGCATTCACCGCAGAGCGTGGAGCTCTTGCGATAGATGTTGGAGCCGTAAAGCGCGTGTTGGAGCACCTCCACGAACGCGTAGGGATCCACCGGGCAGCACGGCACTTCAAAGTCAACGTCGATCACGTCATGAACGGCTTGCGGCACCACGCCACCCGCGACCACGTCAGGAAGCGCCTTTCCATACACGCTGCCGCGGCGTCCGTCATAATCTTCCGTGGCCATCCCCGGGATGCCGGACGTGGCTGCGCACGCGCCGATGGTGATTACGGCATTCGCCCGTTCGCGCAGATCACGGGCTCGCCGCACGGCTTCTTCGGTGGTGAGCGCGCCTTCGATGACCGCCACGTCGAACTCCTCCGGCATGGGGTCAGACGAGGTCAACTGCCAGTACTGGAGGTCTATCTGCCCCAGCACATCCATGAGATGCTCTTCTTTGTTCGTGATGTTGATCTGGCAACCGAAGCAGCTCGCGAACCCCGCGAAGACCACTTTCGGTATGCGATTAGCCTCGCTCAAAAAAAGCACCTCCTACCTTCCGTTGCAGAAAGAGCTTTCACAGTGCGTCAGATTCGCGCGAAAGCGCGCGGGAGTTGGCTTCGTCCAACGACCAAGGCGCGCTTGGAACGCGAAGATGATGTGCTGTGGAAGCTCCCGGACAATCACATTGACCCCTGAATATTCTTCGCCTCCCAGTAGTTAAATACTGGTCCGTCAATGCAGCAATACTGATGCCCGATCTGGCAATGGCCGCATTTGCCCATGCCGCACTTCATGTGCCGCTCGAAGCTCATATATATGTGGTCGTAGCTGATGCCCTTCTTGCGCATCTCCTCCACGACGAACCGATACATCACCGGGGGCCCGCAGACCGCGCCGAAGGTGTTCTCCGCGTCCACCGTGAGGTCAGCGAAGGGCGCGGTGACCAACCCCACTTCGCCATCCCATGTGTCATCCGCCTCGTCCACCGTGAGGATGAGGTTGAAGTCCTTGCGATGCCGCCACATCTCGAACTGGTCGCGGAACATGACCTCGGAAGGATTGCGCGACCCGTAGATGATGGTGACGTTGCCGAACTCCGAGCGCTCATCATGGATGTTGTTGATGAGCGAGCGCAAAGGCGCGATTCCCAAACCTCCCGCCACCAGGAGGATGTCGTGGCCCTTCATCTCTTCATAGGGGAACGGCCGACCGTACGGTCCGCGAATCCCTACCACATCCCCGCACTGCATCTGATGAAGGCGTTCGGTGAACTCACCAGCGCGGCGCACGCAGAGCTCTATGAAGCCGCCTTTCGACGGAGAGCTGGAGATGGAGATGGGCGCCTCCCCCACGCCGAAGATGGACACCTCCACGAACTGCCCCGGCTCATGATGGAAGGCGTTGCGGATGCGCTCGTCCACAAGGCGGAACTCGAAGAGCTTCTCCGTATCCGTGAGCGGGGTGATGGAGGTGATGCGCGCAGGCCAGGGGCGGTATGGGTTCGCCATCATGATGGCGTTGCCCGCTTGCGCGGTGGCGGAATCCGCCAAAGGCGCCACTTCGACCCGTTGCATCTCAGGCATCGCGCGCCTCCTTCTGGTCGAAGAACCGCAGCACCTCGATGGGCGAGATGTCAGCCTTGCAGGCGCGCACGCACCGCCCGCAGCCAACGCAGAGGTAGCGTCCATACTTAGAGTTGAAGCCGTTGAGCTTGTGATACATCCGGTGCCTCACGCGCTCTCGTCCCCCTTCACGGAAGTTGTGACCGCCCGCCACCTGGGCGAACTGCGGAGAGGTGCATGCATCCAGCACGCGTTCGCGCTTGCCCGTGGCGCCATCCGGATCCAGCGAATCCTGGATGTCGAAGCAATAGCATGTGGGGCACACGGCGGAACACGCCGTGCAGGAAAGGCACCGACCGCCCAGCTCCTCCCAGAACGCGTCTTTATGGAACGCGTCCATGAGCATGGGGATCTCCTGGATGTCCGGGATGTCAGGCGAGAACGCCTCCTGGCGCTCACGGGTGAGGCGGCGGAACTGCCGGCGATCCTCATCCGTGGCTTCGCGCAGGTCGCATGCCGCCTCCAGGATGTTCGCCGCTTCCACGCTGCCGATGCTGATGAGATACCTGTCCCCCAGATCCTGCAGGAACAGGTCATAGCCGCTGCGGACTTCGTCAGCATCAAGGAGATGGCAGAAGCACGTTTCGGTGGGCATGCAATTGATCCCGATGATCACGGTGGCCGCGCGATGGGCCTCGTAGTACGGATCCGGATAGCGCGCGTCCTCGAACACCAGGTCCAGGTTGTTCAGCGCGTTGATGTCGCAGGCGTGCGCTCCGAAGAGCACGCGCGGTGGGATCTCAAGGGCGTAATCCGTGATATCCGCATCATCCACGCTGAACTCGAACAGCGTCTCGCGAGGAGGCAAGAGGTACTTCTTGAGCGATGTGAGCGTGGTGGGATAGTCC
This sequence comes from uncultured Eggerthellaceae bacterium, assembly GCA_910580205.1. Taxonomy (GTDB): domain Bacteria; phylum Actinomycetota; class Coriobacteriia; order Coriobacteriales; family Eggerthellaceae; genus MGBC163016. The sequence goes on along the minus strand of CAJTVP010000011.1, from coordinate 48,509 downwards.
AGCACGATCTGATCGAACGAGGTGATGGGCTCAAAGGCCACGCTGCGCCCGCTTTGCACGGGCGCGATGACCTCGTAGCTTTCCATGAACGCATCTATGAGCTTGGGCAGCTCAGATGCATCCATCACGCGATACAGCATGCAGCCTCCAAAAACGCAGACGTCTTGGGATAAGGCTAGTTGAAGAAGATCCCGATCTCACGCTCAGCGGATGCGACGGAGTCAGAGCCATGGATGACGTTCTCGTCCATGATGAGGCCGAAATCCCCGCGGATAGTGCCCGGAGCCGCGTCGGCCGGGTTGGTGGCGCCCATGAGCGTGCGCACCTTGGCCACAGCGCCTTCGCCGGATACGACCATCTTCACCACTGGGCCGGAGGTGATGTAGGTGATGAGGCCATCATAGAACGGCTTGCCCTCATGCTCCTTGTAGTTCGCGCGGGCCTGCTCTTCGGTCACGTCCGCCAGCTCAAGGCGGTCGATGGAAAGGCCGGCGTTCTCGAAACGGGTGATGATCTGGCCGATGTGGCCGTTGCGCACGCCGTCCGGCTTGATCATGGTGTAGGTCTGCTCCACGCTCATGTCTGCTCCTTCGTCAGGTTCCGTCAACAACCGAAACGTCAGGCCATGCTGGGGAAATACAGCTCTATGGATGAGATCTTCCAACCGACCACGTCTCGGACCATGTTGATTCTATAGGTGACCGAGCCGCCCTCGGGCGTCGTGGCGGTGGCGTACACCACCGAATCGGTCATGGACTTGTTGACGCCGTCGATGGTCACGTTCCCATCCTTCACGACCGCCGCGGTCATGGAGTGGATGCTCTCCTGGGAGAGCGTCTCCAAGAAGACGTCTTGGCTGGCGTTCTCAGGATCGGCGAAGAGCTCTTGGGTGACCGCTTGCTGCGTGGGCCAACCGTAGCCTTGGGTGTAGCCGAAGATGGCAGCGCCCAGCAAGATCACCACGATCACGATGAGCGCGACCAGGATCTTGAGCCCGATGTTGCGGCGCTTGCGATCCTTGCGCGCCAGGCTCTTCGACAGGTTCTCAAGCTCCTCGTTGGATGTCTCGAAGAAATCACTGTTGGTGTTGTTGTACGCATCCACGAAACCGGGATACTGGGAAGGGTCCTGCTCCTCATAGCTTTCGTCGTAGAAGAACGGATCCTCGTCCCCGTAGTATTCGCCGTCCGCGGTGATGTCCAGGCCGGAGAGATCCATGCCATCAGCGCCCGGACCCATGTGAGCCACCGCGCCCAACGCGCGCTGGTAATCCACGCTGGCGGAATCCGAGAGCAGGTAGGTGCCATCCGCGATGGCCCGCTCGAAGGCATCCACCGCTTCGCGCATCTGGCCATTGGCCGCATAGGCTTGGCCTTTGGAAGCGAACAGGCGGTTCGCCGTGTCCGCTTGCATGTCGAACTGCTCCGCGCTCTCATAGCTGGCGATGGCGTCCTGCGGCCGATCCAGCGCCATGAAGCAGATCCCCAGGTTGAGGAGCGCTTTGGCGGGATCGGGATTGTCTTCATCAAGCGCCGCTTCGCGGAAGGCCACGCCGGCCTCCGCGCTGTTTCCCAGCTTCAGCTCCGCGTTGCCCAGGCCCATATAGGCCTTGTAAGGCGTGTCGTAGGCCGGGTCCTCCACGGCCTTCTGGAAGTGGATCTTGGCGTTGGCGTAGTCCCGCAAAGAGGCGTAGGCCATGCCGATGTTGTTCTGCAAGGCGCCGTTCACGGTGTAGGCCGCATCCGACACCGCCTGCGCGTAGGCCTGGATGGCCTCCTGCGGGTTCTTGAGCTTGACCAGGCAGTTGCCGATGCGGTGGTAGATCAGGCCCACCTCACCCAAGGAGAACGGCACGGAGGTGTCCTGCAAGCAGGCCGTGTAGCCGCGCAGGGCTCCGCGGTAGTCCTTGTTGTTGTAGCGGATGGTGGCTTGATCGAACAGCGTGTTATTCACGGATGCGTCCTGGGTCGCGGGCCGACGGGTGCGCTAGTCCTCGTTCTTGATGGTGATGGATTCGATCACGTCTCCCGGACGCAGGGCGTTGACCACATCCATGCCGTCCGTGGTCTGGCCGAACACCGTGTACCCATCGTCCAAGAACGGCTGATCGCCCAGGCAGAAGTAGAACTGGCTGCCCGCAGAGTTCGGGTTAGAGCTGCGAGCCATGGCGAGGGTGCCATCCAGATGCTTGTTGTTCGGGTTGGTGGTGAACTCCTCATGGATGGAGTAGCCCGGACCACCGGTGCCGAAGCTGCCGCGCCCTGCCGCCACCTCTGCGGGAGAGGCATCGCGCGTGTTGGGGCAGCCGCCCTGGATGACGAAGCCGGGAACGTAGCGGTGGAACTTGAGGCCATCGTAATAGCCCTTGTCGGCCAGCTCCACGAAATTGCCCACGTGGATGGGGGCGTCTTTGCCCGCCAGCTGCACCGTGATGGTGCCCTTGGACGTCTGGATCTCCGCTATCTCGTTGCCATTCGGCTTGTATTCGGGCGTATATTCAGCCATGGAAGCATTCCTTTCGTACAGCTTGAGCCGTGCGCATCATATTTCAACAGGTGATTCTAGCATACGGATAAGGCTGAGACTGCGATGTGACCCTTGAGCGCGAGCATGTACTGGGTTACGCGGAGCAGGGGTGTTTGGAGCGTGAAATGGACGAAATGGTGGTGCCCTCGACAGGATTCGAACCTGCGGCACCATGCTCCGGAGGCATGTGCTCTATCCCCTGAGCTACGAGGGCACGGCACGTTATTATACGTCAACACAGTGATTCATCGGACCATGTTCGCAAAAGGGGGATCATGACAGAAACGCTCCATATCGAAACCATGAGCTACGGGCCGGACGCCATCGCCCATCAAGCGGACGGGCGGGTCGTGTTCGTGAGCGGCGCCGTTCCGGGAGACGTGGCGGAAGTGGAGATCCTGGAGGAGCGCGCCTCCTTCTTGCGCGGACGGGTGGCGCGGGTGGTGGAACCGTCAGAGGCGCGCGTGCGACCACGGGACCCGGACCTCACGGAGAGCATCGAGCCGTGGAGCATCATGGCCTACGACGCGCAGCTGGCGGCGAAAGAGCGCAACGTCACCGAAGCGCTCATCCGCACCGGCGGCATAGGGCGCGAAGAGGCTGAGCGCCTGGTCCAGCCCATCATCCCCTCGAAACGGGAATACGGCTACCGCAACAAGCTGGAGATGGCGGCCTGCACGGACGACGCCGGCAAGTTCGCCTTGGGATTCACCCAACACGGAAGCGATCAAGCAACCCCAGCGCGCCGCTGCTCCCTTGCCGTGAAGCCTCTGGAGAAAGCCCCGCACGCCGTGGCCGGCGCGCTCCGCTACCTTGCCGGCAACGAGGATCTGGGCATCTTCCGCGTGGGCGTGCGCGCGAGCCTCAGAACCAAGAGCAAAGAAGTGGCGCTCTGGACGCCACCGAGCCCCTTTCCCCGCGCGTTCGCGGCGAAGGTGCTGCAAGAGAGCATGGAGGCGGGCTCCGTGGTGCGCGTGATCGCCGAGCCGGGGTCAGAGCGGCGGATGAAGCGCGTGGAGACGCTGGCAGGGAACGGGCGTTGGGAGGAAGAGCTGGCGGGCTTGCGCTTCTCCGTGTCCGCTCCATCTTTCTTCCAGGTGAACACCGCCCAGGCCGAGAAGCTGATCGGGCTTGTGCTTGAGGCGGTGTCGGTCGAAGAAGGAATGCTCGTCGCCGATGTGTTCGCCGGGTGCGGCACCTTCTCTCTGCCGTTGGCGGATGCGGGCGCTGAAGTGGTGGCCATCGAATTGTCCGGGAGCGCCACGCGCGATCTGCGGCGCAACGCTGAGGGGAACGGTCTGTACGTGGATGTCATCTGCGACGACGCGTCGCGAGCGCTGGACAGCCTGGAAGGAACCGATGCGGTGGTGGTCGATCCGCCGCGGGCGGGGCTGGACAAGCGCGTGGTGGAAGGGATCTGCCAAGCAGCGCCCGCTCGGGTGGCTTATGTGAGCTGCGATCCGCAGACGCTCTCACGCGATGTGGCGCGTTTCCGAGCGCGTGGCTATGAGCTTCAACGCGTCACGCCCGTGGACCTTTTCCCGCAGACCTACCACGTCGAATCCGTGGCGGTGCTCGCGCGCTGATGCGGTCCAACAGGGAACGCGCATCCCATGGGAACAAAAAGGCCCCCGCCGGAGCGGAGGCCTTTTCACGTCGTGAACCGGATGGGTTCTTACACGCCCGGAGCCTTCGGGGCGCCCGGAGCCGCCGGAGCGCCAGGGGCCGCAGGGGCGCCCGGAGCACCAGGAGCAGCCGGCGCGCCAGGAGCGGCAGCGACCGCTGCTTCATTGATGGATCCGTCAGCATTCATGTACTTGCTGAAATCCGCCTTGCAGAAGGGGCAGCTCTTGAGCTGCATGCCGCCCATCATCTGCAGCGTCTTGCCGCATTCAGGGCACTTGGTTCCGCCGCTATCGGCGCCTGCTGGTCTGAAGCACATATCGCACTCTCCAATCTTTCTCGCCTGTGCACAGCGAAAACAGAATAATCCAATTCCCTTGAAATGACCAGATTAATCGGCGAACGCGTGAGGCCGCGATCCGCGAGCGCCGCCTCACCGCCGCCTTTCATGGCGCGACCGGTCCTCCTTGCCGGGAACGGACCCGGTGCGGCGGCGCATGACCTCTTCGCGGTGCTCCCGGATGGCCCGCTTTTCGCTGGGACGCAGCTCGCGGGGAGCTTCTTCCTCAACGCCATCGTCTTCTGACAGCTCGGATATCTCCGGATCGCCCATGTCGATCAACGGCACGAACGTGGTGCGGGCCCGCTCAGCGCCTTCGCCAGCGTCTCCCGCGACCGCAGAGCCGTCAACCGGCGCTGCCGCGCCGCGCTTCGCCTGGACGGAAAGGTCATGGCGGATGCGGAAGTACTCCCAGATGAGCAGCACGCAGAGGATGGACTCGATGATGAGGTAGCTCAGGATGGCCCCCTCAAGCTGGGCATAGCCGATCAGCAGGATGGGGATGAAGAGGGAGAAGAAGAACGAGATGCAGTACAGCACCGTGACGTCCTTCTGCCGTCGCATGATGGTGATGACCTGGTACAGGAAGTCTATGAGCGCCGTCAGGCCGCCGGTGACCAGCATGAGATACAGGAGGCTGCGGTACTGCTCGAAGTCGATGCCGTACAGGAAGTTCAGAGCCGGGACGCCCACCCAAGCCATGATGAGCCAGACCGCAGCGGTGATCCCGACGATGATGGCGATGATGCCGCCCAGGATCAGGTCGAACTTCAGGCGCTTCTTCGCATCCTGCCACACGCCCGCCATGCGGAGGAGCAGCGGCTTGTAGACCAGCTGAGCGGCGATGAGGATCATCTGCGCAGGGAAATAGAGCGCGTTGTAATACAGCTGGTTGTCATAGGGGAGCATCCCTTCCATGACCAGCTTCGGCATGTTCTCGATCACGTTGAACAGGAAGATGGCCACGAACAGCGGCGCGCACAGCTTGAAGAGCTTGCCCAATGAGGCCATGGAGAAGCGCTTGGATTTCGGCGTTTCCAAAAGCGCCAGGGGCCACGTGATCACCACGAACGTGATCAAGGACACCACGAACATGGCGGTGCAGGCAGCCACCGAGTTGCGGGACACGGCCAGCACGATGCAGAACGCGATGAGCGCCGCCAGGGAGCGGATGGTCTGGGAGATGCCCGCCAGATACAGCTTGTCCTCCTGCTGCAGGCGGCCTTCATACACATCGGCCAGCGCATCCACGCATCGGTAGGCTATGACCGCCATGGAGATGTCGAACATCTCGGTGGCGTAGCCGCGCGCGGTGCAGTAGATCCATCCCACCACCACCATGGCCAGGCAGGTGATCCAGCGGTTCACCTGGTAATCCAAGAACGAATGCTCTTCTTGGATATCGGAGATCTGATAGGTGCGCACGCCGAAATTGCCCAAGAACATGAGCAGAAGCGCCACCACGAACGCCATGGAGATCATGCCCGCCTGCTCCACCCCCACCAGCTGCGTGGAGACCATGGTGACCACCGGGAACACGAAGGCCCACGTCGCGGCGCCCGCCGTGTTGAAGATGAAATCGCGCGTGGTCCGATGGGGCGCGTACACCGCGTCCGCCTCCGAGAGCCCCTCGCCCTTCATGGCACCCACCACGCGGTCGAACCATTGGTTAGCAGCGCGAGCTATGAAGTTCTGCTTATGAGCGCGCGGATTGGGATTGGCGGTCAGGCGTCCCGTGATGCCCGCCCCCTCTTCGCGGCGAGCGCGGATGCGGTCCAAGGTGGACGCGCGGCCGGCGAGCCTCAGGTCCCTGGACGCTGAATTGTGTGCAAATTGTGAACCTTCCGGTTGCTCCGGAGAGCCCGTTCTCCCATGGCGCGCGCCGCCCGCATCACGAAAACGCGTGCGGTATGAGGACGTGCCAGAGCTCAGAGGGCGGGAGTGCTCCCCTGAAGAAACGGCGGGTGAACGCCGTCTTCGATGGGGGGAGGGGTTGGAGGCGGCCTCTTCATTGACGGATGGTCTCTTTTCGTCAGCGTTTCTGCCGTTCATCAGTCTGGGTACGCCCTTATCTTTGAATAATTCGAGTGCTTTATGTGTGCAAGTAGAGTATAGTGTTTTTGATGCAGAACGCCGCGCATTCTCATATGAGCTCGTAACGTCAACGCGCGGTGGAAAGGATGTAAATTCATTGAGCGCGAATGCATTGACTGCCGAGGCCGCGAACAGCATATCTGTTCCGCGTTCAATGCATCCGTTCAGCGGATCAGTCGCGCGCTCTCAGCCTTCCTCTGACAACCTCATCCCGGTCCCCGTGGTGGCTCCCGCCCCGCAAGCCGGATACGGCGTCAACCAGCAACCTCCCAAGCAGAAGAAGCCCGGCTCCAAGCTGCTCGTGATCGGCATCATCCTGTGCGTGATCGCGCTGGCGGCGCTGGCCGTCATCTTGGTGTTCGTGTTCCTGCGCCCCTTCAGCTCCGTGGACGCCCCTGAGCCTCCGCAGATCTCCGAGGTGGAGACCGCCTTCAAGGAAGCCACCATAGACCCGCCGAAGCTGGACGGCTACCTTTATATAAAGACCGACGGCCTGACCGACCCGGCTCTTTCCGAATACAAGACCGGCAACGTCACGGAGGATTCCCAGGCGAAAGGGTCGTTCACCTGCAACGGCGAAGCGAAGGCCACCTATCAGAACGACTACGTGAAAGCCATCGTGCCGCTCACCATGCGCATGACCCATGCCGCGCAGTCAACCTCCTGGGTCCCTGGCGGCGTGGATGAGGGGACGCCGGACGTCTCCCCCACCGGCCCCGCTGATCTGGAAGCCATGCAGGCCAACATCCAGAACATCCTGCGCACTTACAACAAAGACGTGGCTGCGCAATTCGTGGATTGCGAAGTGCGGCCGGAGGCCAGCCTGAACACCCAAGGCGGCACCGTCGTGTTCAACCTGTCCAAGACCACGGGCGAAGAGACGAAGACGTGCTCGGTGAACACGAACGTGACGTGGGGCAACACCGGTTGGCAGGTGGAGGTGTCCAACATCACAGGCTTGGAAGAAGAGGCCCATCCGGAAGAGCCCGCTGAGCCCGAAGAGACCCCCGCGCCATCAGGGGACTCCAACAGCAACAGCGGCAACAACAACGGCGGAGGCTCTTCCAATGAGGGCGGCTCCACCAATCTGAACCCCACCATGCTCCTTGAATGCTGGTCAGGAGACTTGGTGCGCATCCCCGGCACCATCCAGATCCAGCAGAATGGGTCGGTCCTCCTCCGCACTGACGACGTCATCAAGGTCGTCTTCGACGGCCGCACGTTCATCACCACCTACTTCGAGATCACGGGCAGCGGCACCTGGCAGAACGGCCAGCACGTCATCATCGACGGCGCCATCTCAGCCACTGGCACGAACCCCGTGGCGCCGTTGGTCATCAACACGAATTACGCGTAAACGACCCCTGTGCGCATCATCCCGAACCGCTTCGAGGTAACGAATCCGTCAAGGATGGACGTCTCCTCATCCACGTGACCCCTTCTCTGCGACAATCGCTCCATCCATGGAATTCGGACGAATGGGGTGAGATATATGAGCAAATCAGGGCGCAAGACCGATTGGGGCGCGTTCATCATCGGCGTGCTCGTGGCCATCTGCGGCTTCATCATCATGGTGTGGCCGGGGCTCTCCTTGGTCATGCTGGCGGAGATCGCAGGAGCATGGCTTTTGGTGGCCGCGGTGTTCAGCTTCGTGACCTGGGCCCGCACGCGCAAGGTGGTATCGGGTTCCGGCTGGACGCTGGCGAACGCCATCTGCGACCTCATCTTGGGGATCATGTTCCTCATGCATCCCCTCGTGGCCGCAGGCGTCATACCGCTGCTGGTGGGCTGCTTCGTGGTGTCCTACGGCATCTTCGCCATCGCCACCGCCATCGGGATGCGCTCGGTCATCGGCTCTGGCTGGGGGCTCATGGTGCTCAACGGGATCGTGTCTCTGCTCTGCGGCGTGCTGTTCATCGTGTTCCCTGCCTTCTTCGCCATCTATCTTGGCGTGTTCCTCATCATGCGTGGTGTTACCATGACAGTGCTCAGCGTGACAGCGCCGGGCCAGATGTCAGCTTACTGAGATGAAAGGCGCTCATGTACGACGGTGATGTGGAGCTTGGCCGCAACGATGATTGCTGGTGCGGCAGCGGAAAGAAGTACAAGAAATGCCACCTGGAGTTCGATGAGCGCTTGGAAAAGCTAGCCCAGCAAGGAGCCCAGCTGCCGCCGCGCGCGCTGTTGAAGACGCCTGCTGAGGTGGAAGCCATCAAGCGCAGCGCTCAGGTGAACGTGGGCGTGCTGGACTTGGTGGCCAAAAAGATCGGCCCAGGGATCACCACCGAAGAGATAGACCAATGGGTCTACGACTACACCACCGAGCATGGCGCCATCCCCGCGCCCCTGGATTATGAGGGCTTCCCGAAGAGCGTCTGCACCTCCGTGAACGAGGTGGTCTGCCACGGCATCCCCTCTCCTGATGAAGTGCTCAAAGACGGGGATATCGTGAATGTGGACTGCTCCACCATCTTGGATGGGTATTTCTCTGATTCATCCAGGATGTTCTGCATCGGGGATGTGGCGCCGAAGGTGCGGGAGCTGGTGGAGGCCACGAAGGAATCCATCCAAGTGGGCCTTGCCGAGGCGCAGCCATGGCGGCCCATCGGGAACATCGGCGCGGCCATCAACGCCTTCGCGAAGGAGCACGGCTACTCGGTGGTGCGCGAGTTCGGCGGCCACGGGATCGGGCTGGAGTTCCATGAGGATCCCTTCGTGAGCTTCGCATGCAGGCCCGATACGGGCTGGCTCTTGGTGCCGGGGCTCATGTTCACCATCGAGCCCATGATCAACATGGGCAAGCACAGGATAGACATGAGCGATCCGAATGGATGGACCGTGCGCACCAAAGACGGCCTGCCCACCGCGCAATGGGAAGTGCAAGTGCTCATGACCGATGAGGGCTACGAGCTCATCAGCTGGTAGAGCGCAGGCGGTGGTCAGTCCCGCTCGTTCGGCCGGCGCACCGTGATCTCCTGGTCCTTCACCGCCACTCGCGAATGGGGCGGCACGCTGAAGGTGACGAACGTGGAGCCCGCGATGACCGATCCTTCGCCGATCACCGTCTCACCGCCCAGAACGGACGCATTGGAATAGATGGTGACGTTGTCCTCGATGGTGGGATGGCGCTTCACCCCGGACAGGCGCTGGCCGCCACGGGTGGACAACGCGCCCAGCGTGACGCCCTGGTAGATCTTCACATGGTTCCCGATGGTGGTGGTCTCCCCGATCACCACGCCCGTGCCGTGGTCGATGCAGAAATACTCCCCTATCTCCGCCCCGGCGCCGATGTCTATCCCGGTGCCGGAATGGGCCAGCTCCGTCATGACGCGCGGGATGAAGGGCACATCCAGCTTGTAGAGCACGTTCGCCAAACGGTACACGTAGATGGCGTAGAGGCCTGGATAGGAGAAGATCACGTCTTCCTTGGATTGCGCAGCCGGATCCCCATCGAAGATGGCCTGCACGTCGGTCAAGAGCTTGCGCTGGACGCTGGGCAGCTCATCGAAGAAGACGGTGCACACCTCCGCGGCGCGCGCCGTGATGCGCTCCGGCGCGCATTCGCCGCAGATGCCGATGTCCTTCGGACGCGCCTCTTCGTCCCTGCATGACAGAGCGATGATGACCTGCTGGCGCAGCAGGCGCTCGATCTGGATGAGCAGCTCTCCGATGAAGTATTTCGGAGAGGTCTTGGGCGAGAGCATCTCATCCCCGAAGTACCCCGGGAAGATCACGCGGCGCGTCATCTTGAGCATGTCTTTGATGATGCGCCGGTTGGGAAAGCGCTGTCCCGGCTTCGTGAAGAAGATCTCATCCGCTTCGTAGTTCTTCTCGATGGCCTCGATGGTCCGTTCCAGATTGTCTCCGAACATAAGGATCATTCCTCTCCTGATATGGTGGCGGGCGCAGGGAGCGCCCCTTCGTCTTCGCTGGCGGTCTCTCCCCCTGCCGTCTCAGCCGCTGCTTCCGCCTGGGCGAGCTCCTTGAACTTGGCGGCCATGGTGGGATTGCCGCGCGTGAGCTTCTTCACGGTGAGCCCTTCGGCCTTCTTGTTCGCCAGCTCCAGATTGCGCTCGCTGCCCAAAAGCTGCTCTCTCACCTTCTGGAGGTGCGAGATGGTCTTGTCTATCTCATCGATCGCCCGGGCGAACTTCTCAGAGGCCAGTCGGTAGTTGCGCCCGAACTTGTCTTTGAACTCCTCCAAGGACGCCTCGAAGTTGGCGACGTCTATGTCTTGGCGGCGCTGCAGCTCCAGCTCGTCTTTGTATTGGGCGGCATCCAGCGCCGCGTTGCGCAGAAGGGAGATCATGGGGATGAAGAACTGCGGGCGGATGACGAACATCTTCGGGTAGAGGTGGGACACGTCCACGATGCCCTGATTGTACAGCTCGCTCTCCGCTTCCAGCGTGGACACCAGGACCGCGTACTCGCACCCTTTCTTGCGCCGATCCTCATCCAGCTTCTTCAGGTGGCTTTCATTGGTCCTTCTGTTCGCGCTCTGGGAGAGCTCGGATTCCGTCTTCATCTCGAACATGATGGAGATGAGCTCCGCGCCCGCCTCGGTCTTCTCTCGGAAGATGTAGTCGCCCTTGGTGCCTTCAACGGCTGCGTTGTCCTTCCCGAACTCCGCATTGCGGAACGCCGTGGCCCGCAGCTGATTGAACGCCACCTCGCAATGCTGCTCCAAGCTCTCCCCCAGCAGCTTCACCGTGAGGCGGCTGCGCATGTCATGGAGGTCCTGGATCTCCCGCTCCCGAAGAGCGATCATCTCATCTTTGGACCGAAGCTGCGCGTCGCGCATCGCCAGCGCCTCGTCCTTTTCGCGAAGCGCTTGATCGTTCTGCTCCTTGAGAGCCGACCGCAGCCGCTCGGCATCCGCAGCCTGCTTGGCCGCTTCGGCCTCATGGGCCAGCCGCAGCTGTTCAAGCTCCGCTTCCTGCTTCTGGGCGAGAGAGGCCTGCTGGCTGCGCATCCGCTCCAGCTCAGCCTCATGCTGCGCCACCTGGGCGGCGGCGCGCGCCTGGAACGCCTCTTCAGCGGAATCCAGCTTGTCGGCCAGCTTCGCGATCTCCTGGTCCTTCTTCGCCAAATCAAGCTCCATCTTGGACTTGAGCGTCTCTTCGCGATTCTCCACAGCAGTCGCCACAGAGCGGTTGAACTCCGCGTCCCTCACCTGCTGTACGATGTTCGCGTAGTTGGCCTTGTCAACGGCGAAGACCGTGCCGCATTCCGGGCATTTGATCTCATTCATGCGCCCAACCATCCTAAAAGCCCGATGCACCCATCATGGATGTCATCGTAGGTTTCCTCGAAATCCCCCGTGAACCAGGGGTCCGCCACGTCGCGGTCCTCCCCCGCGAACTCCATCATCTTGTAGACCTTGCCGTCAGGGTCGTTCTTCCACGCGCGCATCATGTGACGCATGTTCTCCTCATCCATCCCGATGATTACGTCGAACGCATCATAATCCTCCGCCGTGATGCGGCGAGCGCGCTTGCCTTCGCAGCTGATCCCTTCACGCGCCAGACGGCGCACCGTGCCATGGTGCACGGGATTGCCGATCTCGTCGTTGGTGGTGGCTGCGGATTCGATGCGCAGCCGATCGGCCAGCCCTCTCTCCTCCGCCATGGCTTTGAGCACGAACTCAGCCATGGGAGAGCGGCAGATGTTGCCATGGCAGACGAACAGGATGCTCACCGGCTGCGCGGAGCTGAGGGAAGGGGCGGCCATCAGAGCAGCTCCTCGCGAGCCGCCGTGAGAGCGCGGATCTCTTCGCCGTATTCTTGGACGTCCTCATGGGGCGTCTCCAGGAAGAACGGCAGGTGGCGAAGCGCCGGATGGGCCGTCACCGCCGCCAGCGCTTCAAGGCCGATGTGACCGCCGCCGATGACCTCGTGGCGATCCTTGTGCGCGGCAAGCGGATTCTTGGAATCATTGATGTGGATGGCGCGCAAGCGGTCGAGGCCGATCACGCGATCGAACTCCTCCACGACGCCGTCCAGGTCTCCGACGATGTCATAGCCGCCATCCCAGATGTGGCAGGTGTCCAAGCACACGCCCACCTTGTCCGAGAGCGTGACGCGGCTGATGATGTCCGCGATCTCCTGGAACGTGGCGCCCACCTCCGTGCCCTTGCCCGCCATGGTCTCAAGGAGGAGCGTGGTGGTCTGCTCTGGTCGCAGGACCTGATCCAGCGCATCCGCGATCAGATCCACGCCCACCTCCGCCCCTTGCCCCACATGGGAGCCAGGGTGCATGTTGTAGAGCTGGTGCGGCGTGTTTTCCATGCGGATGAGGTCATCGGCCAGGGTGTCCAGCGCGAACTGGCGCGTCTCCGGCTTCGCAGCAGCGGGATTGAGCGTGTAGGGCGCATGGGCCAGGATGGTGGTGATGCCCGCCTCCTGCGCGCGCTCATGGAAAGCCTCAACGTCAGCGGGATCGATGGCCTTCGCCCGGGCGCCGCGCGGGTTGCGCGTGAAGAATTGGAAGGTGTTCGCGCCGATGGAAGCCGCCTCCTCAGCCATGTGCGCATAGCCTTTCGAAGATGAGAGATGGCAGCCGATGGTGAACACGGGACCTGCTTTCGGGACGGCGGGAACGGTTGCCCCATGGTATCAGATAGCGCAGCGGAACAGAGCCTTGGACAGCGGCTGCGCTCCACATCTTCTCCGCGGGAAGGAGGGCTAATTCAGCTTCTGGTCGTTCTTCAGATGATGGCGTGTGCGGAACGTCTGCACGATGACGTAGACGCCCAGCACGAACGCGCCCAGATACCCCAAAACCCCCAGCACCGGCACTTCCAGGAAGCGAGGCTCCATGTTGGTGGTGCACAGGATGGATGACCCCAGGAACAGGCCCACGGAGATGAGCGCCAAGCACACGCGCCCCACCGAAGCGTAAACGGTGGCCAACACGTTCTGCGTCACCTCCACCTCTCCTTTGACGGCTATCTCTCCGCGGCTGAACATATCAACGGCGTTGGACATCTGCTTGGGGAGCTTCGTGAGCGCTTCGGCGGATTCCGCCATGGAGGTCATGAGCTCTATGGCGCGCATCTCCATGTGCTTGGGATTGAGCGATTGCATGATCACATGCTGAGAGACGATGTCCAGCACATTGAGCGTGGGCGCCATGACCTCGATCACGCCCTCCAGCGTCACGATGCCCCGCACGAGCATGGTGACCGCAGGGGCCATGATGAGATTCTGCGTGCGCAGGACCTCCACCACCTCACCCATGATGTCGCCTATGTTCAGATTCGCCAGCTCGGAGGAGCCGTATTTGTCCAAGAGCACCGACAGCTCTCGCAAAAGCGCACCATGGTCCACCGGGCCGTTCTTCTTGGAGATGCCCAGCACGGATTCCATCAGCAGGTAAGGGTCGTTGGATGTGACCGAGCGGAACATGCGCCCGACCAGCTGGCGTTGGCTGGGAGAGAGCTCGCCCACCATGCCCAGATCTATCCAAATGATATCCGAGCCGTTCACGATGATGTTGCCAGGGTGCGGGTCCGCGTGGAAGAAGCCGTCGTCCAGCACTTGCGAGATGTAGCTTTGCGTGATGCGGTACGCCAGGCGCTTCAGGTCATCCCCTTCAGCCTTGAGCGCGGCTATGTCATCCACCTGCACGCCTTCGATGTACTGCATGACCAGCACGGATTCATTGGACACCTGCGGATAGGGCAAAGGCGACGTGATGCCCTCCTGCGGCCCTATCTCCGCGCGGAAGCGGATCAGATTGTCAAGCTCGATGGAGAAATCCAGCTCGTTCTTCGTTGTGCGCTCAAGCTCATCCAGCAGGTTCTCGAAGTTGAGCAGGAGCGTTTCGTGATCGTTGTCGACGAACTCAGCGGTGGCGAGCATCCGCCGCATCAGCGCGATGTCCTCCATCATCTCATCCACGATGCCGGGACGGCGCACCTTGACGGCCACGACCGACCCGTCAAGCAGGATGGCGCGATGCACCTGGGCGATGGAGGCGGACCCCAAAGGCTTCGGGTCTATGGAGATGAACACCTCTTCCCAGCTGCGCCCGTAAGAAGCATTGATGCATTGGAGCACCTGGAAGAACGGCATGGGCGTGACATCCGCATGGAGCTGGTCGAAGGCTTCGCAGTAGGCCTTCGGCAGGATGTCCGAGCGCGTGGACGCCATTTGGCCGATCTTCACGTAGGTGGGCCCGAGAGCCTCAAGGACCTGGACCGCTTTCTCCGGAGTGAGATCATGCATGACGTCGTATTTGCGCAGGATGGAGATGATCTGGCGCATGCGCTTGCCTGACGTCTTGTCGTTGAGCGACAGGCGCGTGATCTTGATGAAATCTTGCAGCGTAGCCACGGCATCCCCCACATCCTCCACGGCGCCCATCAGGGCTTGCCGCCCATTCTACCCATCCCTCGTGGCCCGAACGGCGTTCGTCGCGGTCTTGTAACGCGATAGAATACCGGCGAAAAGAAGCGAAAGGAGCCCGATGACCATGGCCTCACCCCACGACCACCCCGCCTTCGATGAATTCGTCGCCACGATCGCGCGTTTGCGCGCGCCGGATGGCTGCCCGTGGGACAAGGAGCAGACGCACCGCTCCATCGCGCCCAACATGATCGAAGAGGCCTACGAAGCGGTGGATGCCATCGAAAGTGATGACGTGGCCCATCTGCGCGAAGAGCTGGGAGACGTGCTTCTGCAAGTGGTCCTCCAAAGCCAGATCGCCGTGGACGCCGGGGAGTTCACCATAGATGACGTGTGCGCGGATGTGAACGCGAAGATGATCCGCCGTCACCCGCACGTGTTCGGCGATGCTGCGGCGGGCAGCGCGAATGAGGTCATCACGCTCTGGGACAAGATCAAGCTGGCCGAAAAAGAAGGCGTGAGCGATCAGGGCGAAGCGGAGGGTGCGGGTCCGGAACGCGTGCTGGAAAGCGTCCCGTCCGGGCTGCCGGCGCTCACCCAGGCTCAGAAGATATCGCGCAAAGCAGCTGCGGCGGGATTCGACTGGGAGAGCGTGGATGATGTGTGGGGCAAAGTGGAAGAGGAGACGGCGGAGCTGAAAGAAGCCTACGCCGCCGCTGAAAAAGATGATGCTGGCAAGGTGCTCCATGCCGCACCTGGCGCGGATGCAGTGGAAGAGGAGCTGGGGGATGTCCTCTTCTCACTGGTGAACGTGGCGAGGAAGATGGGCATCAACGCGGAGAATGCGCTTCGGAGCACCTGCCGCAAGTTCCGTGAACGCTGGGAGTCCATGGAAGATGCCGCGTTCGCTGAAGGAGCTGCGCTGGCGGATCTCACATTGGACGAGCAAGAGGCGCTCTGGCAGGAAGCGAAGGTCCGTTGACCTCACGCTTCCAGCGCGCCTGAGCAAGTGCTCGCGGCTGTTGACCTCACGCTTTCGCTGGGTCCAGCTGCTCCACGATCTCCGCCAGCTGGCGCATGATGTCGCGCCGTGAGAGCGATCCCACCAGCGCCCCTTCTCCATCCACCACCGGCACTTTCTTGATGCGGCGCTCCGCGAGCACGCGGCATGCGTCATCCAGCGGGAGATCCGCCTGCACGGAGATCACCTTCTTGGTGGCGATGCCCATGACGTTCAAGTCGAGCAGCTCCAACAGGCGCGTCTGCACTGGCGAATCATCCACGAACCGGTACAGGTTCAGCGTTGCGTCGATCACCGAGATGTCATGGCGGCCCAGGTAGTTCGCCACGTCTCCATCGGAGATGAAGCCCACGAGCGCGCCCGTCTCGTCCACGATGGGGAGGCCGCTTTGGTCGGTGTGCGACATGAGGCGGATGACCTCCCGCATGGGCATGTCCGCCTTCGCGGTGACCGGTGCGCGGTTCATGGCGTCACGGGCGGTCATGGAGGCCACATCCCCGCTGATCTGGCCGGTGGTCTCGCTTCCGCGGGCATCCACGGTGACGCCGTCGAAGCCGGCGGCGTAATCCGCAAGCCCCTCGTCTGCCGCAGCCGCCTCCTCTCCCGCCGCCTTCGCCGCTTTGCGCTTGTCGTTGACGAAGAAGAGGATCACCAGCACAGCGACCACCATGAGGATGGCCGTGGTGGTGAACGCCATGTGGTAGCCCAGATACGCCTGTTCAAGCGGCGCCGCATCCGGCGCGATCTGCGCTGAGAGGGCGGAGATGGAGACGAGCAGCGCCGTGCCCACGCTGGCCGCCACTTGGTTCAACGTGTTCGAGACGCCTTGGGCGTGCTGGAGCACCGCGTTGTCAAGGGAGTTCACGCCCCAGGTGTTGAGCGGCGTCATGGTGAACTGGAGGCCGACCGTGAGCACCGTGTAGGCCAGCATGATGAACATGAACTCCGTGTCGATGCCGAGCGCCACCAGACACCCTGCGCCTGCCAGCGCCACGAACGAGCCGGGGACGACCACGCGCTTCACGCCGAAGCGGTCGAACAAACGCCCGCTCACCAGGCCCATGAACGCGCCGATGACCGCGCCGGGGAGCATGGCCACGCCGGACATGGTGGCGGAATACCCGCGGATGCCCTGGATGTAAAGGGGCGTGATGACGCCCGTGCCCATGAGCGCGGCCTGCACCGTCACGATCACGATGACGGAGATGGCGTAGTTGCGCGTGCGCAGGATGTCCACCTTGATCATGGGTTCGGGCAGCTTGATCTGACGGCGCACGTAGAACACCATGATGACCACGCCCACGACGATGAGCCCCAACGTGAAGAGCAGGTTGCTCGTGGATGCGAAGGTGGAGAGCCCGAAGAGCAAGCAGACCAGACCACAGGTGGAGAGGAGGACGGAGGGCACGTCGAAGCGGGTGCGCTTGAAGTCCCCATAGTTGCGCAGCGTGAAGACGGCCAGCACGATGACCACCACGGACAGGATGGTGACGATGCCGAAAAGCCACCGCCACCCCACCGAATCCACCAGAAGGCCCGCCAGAGAAGGGCCGACCGCGGGCGCGAAGCCGATGATGAGCCCGATGACGCCCATGGCCGTGCCGCGCATCTCACGCGGGAACACGAGCAGGATGACGGTGAACACCATGGGCATGATGGCGCCCGTGCAGACGGCCTGCAGGATGCGGCCCAGCAACAGAATGGGGAACACCGGCGCCACGGCCGCCGCCAGAGAACCCGCCATGAACACGCAGAGGAACCCGATGAAGAGCTGGCGGGTGGAGAACCGTCCGATCAGATAGGCTGAAAGCGGGATGACCACCGCCTCCACCAGAGAGTAGCCGCTCGTGAGCCACTGGACCGTGGTGGCATCCACCGAAAGCGACCCCATGATGGCCGGCAACGCCGGCGAGAGCAGCGTTTGATTCAACACCGCCAAGAGCGTGCCGGACAAAAGCACGCCGACCATGACCAGGTCTTTCCTGTCTACACCCATCGCCATATTCGATTCGCCCCTCTTTGCTTGTTCCGAAAGTAAGATTCGCTCGATGCGTTTTCTTGAATGAGGGATTGTAGCGGAAATCAGGATGTTTTCAACTGAAAGGCAGATCTCATGCTCACCACTCAAACAGCTTTCACATTGATGGCGATATCAGCCGATCGTGCCAGATCCGGAAGGCACAGGGTGGCATACCAAGGTGCGCATAGGATGCCGTCTCTCTTCTTGAAATTCGATCGGCACAACACGATTCCTTGGGTTATCTCATAACCACGAGTCTCCATGATCTTGGAAAGCGAAGCATGGGTGAGATAGTCGCTTCCCGATTTCACCTCCAAGGCGATGACGCCTTGATTCCCTTCGATGAGGAAATCAACCTCCCCCAGCTTCTTTGTGAGGAAATAGAAGGGGGTATATCCTGCAGCCACAAGCTCTTGCGCGATGACATTCTCGAAGATCCCCCCAACATTGGATACGCGATCATCCAAGTAAACCGAACTGGCGAACCGCTGCGGAAACCTGGTCAAGAGCATTCCCGTATCAGATTGATACAGCTTGAAGCTAGAAGGTCGCTGCGTCCTCCGCAAAGGCGGCTTCGGTTCCGTGATCCGATTCGTTTTCAGAGCAACACCGGCATTCACGAGCCAAACGAAATCTTTTTCATAGCGGTCGTAGCGCGCGTGATTCCCTAAAGACGACAAGACGAATTTCGCCTTCTCTTCTTCCAGTTGCAAAGGCAGCTCATCGAATATCGCCTGAACTTGAAGCGCACGCGATCCAGCGTATTTCGAGATGTCATAGGCATATTGACGATTCAGCTCCTCTTGAAGCGGCCTGATTTGGGCAAGGCTTCTTTCACCATCGACGAAGCGCTGGACCACTTCGGGCATCCCTCCTACGACCATATAGGAACGAAAATCCTCTGAGAGAGCCTCGTGAAGATAGTCCGCTATGGGTTCTTCATCTGCAAATCCTTGGCGAACAGCATGGATCGATTCTTCAGCAACCCCGATGGACCAGCAAAACTCTTCGAAATCGAGGGGGCGCATTTGGAGTTCTTCAACATATCCCACCGGGAACGATCGCACTCCTTTGAACGCTGATCCCAGCATGGATCCAGAGAACACGAAATCATAACGGCCATCTTCCACCAGGAACTTCGCGAAGGTCATGATGTCAGCTGATTCTTGGATCTCATCTATGAAAACAAGCGTTCCCCCATCAATGAAAGCGCCTCCTGTGAGCACCATGAGGCGATTGAGGAAGTCTTGCGTGTCAACGGCGTTGCTGAGCGTGCGCTTGGCACGTTCATCCTCTAGGAGATTCACTTCTACGAAAGACGCGTATTCACTCTGTCCGAAATGCCTGACGATATAGCTCTTCCCTATCTGGCGAGCACCCGTGACGAGCAAAGCTTTACGATCTGCTGTCTGTCGCGCCTTCCATGCAACGAGCTTGTCATAGGCTTTCCGTTTGAGCATGGACACTCCCTTGAATCCGAAGATGATTGAGCATTATAGGCGCAATACAGTGTGCTCCATTCATGGATGCCAAATTTTCCTTATTTCATTCTTACGGATTTGCGCATTTTTCGCAATTTCGATGATCCTATGGCTTCATTTCATCATATCTTGAATATACCTCGCAAATCGTCAATTCCTGCATTTTGCGAGGTTTGCCTAGACATCAATGAGGAAAAAGGCGGGCGTCCTAGGGGTCCGGACAAATTGTTAGACATCTCCGCAGATATCTGCGAAAACATCCCTGCTTCTGGAACATGGAAAAGGCGGCGGATGCGCAAGCTGCTCTTCCAATTCGCGTGGTTGACCATTGGCACCCGATGGGTGCGCTACGGGGCTTCCCTTGTTTTCATTCAACCTGATTCGATTCCCCGGGTGATGAAGACGCGCTTCGAAGTGGCGCAGCTTTCGTCCGCATGTTGTGTCATCATGTTCTCCGAAATCCAGGAAGGTGAGGAGGGAACATGGCAGAAAGCGGATCATCCGCGACGACGGCCCGCGTTCCGCTTCCGTTCGGCGCTCTTCCCTCTCCTGAGGACGCCTCTCCCATCACTGCCCTTGAAGCCTTCCCCTGTCTGCTGGACATCGCCGAGGCCATGATCCTTTGCGGCACGGACGTGCACCACGTGGAAGTGCAGCTTGCGGTGCTCGGACGCGCCTACGGCGCAGCCAAGATGAACGCTTTCGTGATCACGGGCGTCATCATCGCCACCATGACGCTGCCGAACGGCTATGAGCACACGCTCACCCGCCGGGTCATGAGCGAAGGGTCCAACGATTTTCGACGCATGGAAGCGTTGACGGAGCTTTGCCGGGAAGCGCGGGAGGCGCGCATGGACCCGGAAGAGATCCGAAGCAGGTTGGATGCGATCCGCTCTGAGCCCATCCCCTTCGCAGCATTCCTTTTGGGTGGGATCCTGTCTGCCGGATCATTCGCCATGTTCTTCGGTGGGACGTTGTTGGACGCCGTCGTGTCCGCCGCATTCGCTGTGCTCATCTGCCTGTCCATCCGCTATGCGCGCCCGTGGACTCCCAACACGATCATCTTCAACTTCGTCAATGCGTTCCTTTGCGGCGTGGGGATCATGGCCGTAGCGGAGCTGTTCGGCGGCATTTCAACGGACATGGTGATGATCGGCGACATCATGCTGCTCATCCCCGGCGTGGCCATGACCAACGCCACGCGCGATATGCTCACCGGCGACACCATCTCCGGCGTCATGCGGTTCGTGGAGAGCCTGCTTTGGGCGGTGGCGCTGGCGCTTGGGTTCATGTGCGCCATCTGGCTCGCGCAGATGGTGTGGTGAGCCATGGGAACCTACGCCATCATCCAACTGGTGACCGCTTTCGCAGGAGCTTTGGGCTTCGCTCTTTTCTTCAACGTGAGCGCGAAGCACGTCTTGGTAGCATCCTTGGGCGGCTTGGTCACCTGGGCGATCTACTGGATCCTGAATCAGCTCATGGGGCAGATCTTCGCGCCATGCTTGATCGCGTCCGCCTTCGCAGCCGCATGGGCGGAAGCCATGGCTCGCTTCTTCCGGGTGCCCACCACGGTCTTCTTCATAATCGCCGTCATACCGCTCGTGCCAGGACGCGGGCTTTTCTACACCATGTCAGATGCGGTGAACGCGAATTGGAGCGCATTCGCCATCGACAGCGCCGCGACGCTGTATTTCGCCGCGGGGATCGCGTGCGGGATCTGCCTGGTGACCGCCATCACGCAAACGGTGCGCTATGGCCGCGCGAAGCTGAAGCGGCAAGCGCGCAAGAGCGGGCATGGGAGTACCTCTTAGAAAAGCATCATGGATCACGACGATATGCGGTGTGCCCAAACAAGGCGAGCTGTTCAAATCTTATGTTTCAAATCTTATATAGAACGTTCCAAAAAAGGATATAAACAGGATCAATACAGTTCATTTCTAGTCTAAAATGAGACTAATCTGAAAATGAAGGAGACCGATGGCAGACAAGCTCATATATTTGGACACATATGCATTGCAACAAGACATGCGCATAAGGATGCCAAAATCGATCCTTGCGAACATAGGAGCGAAGAAAGGAGAGACCAGATTCGATATTTACCTTGATTCGAACAACGACGCGCTGATTCTGAAAAAGAGCCCGCGAGATGAACACGCTGAATCGGAGATCTGATAGATGAGCTTCATATTGACTGATGAAACCATAGGAAGCATGGAGACCAAGAGTGCAGTATTACGCTTGCGATAGCCTTCCAGACGCAAAGATATGTGATTTTCTCACATCGAATTCCGCATTGATGAGAGGCGACTGCCTCGAAAAGATGAAGGATATACCGAGTCGCTCCGTGTCGCTCATCTTGACTGACCCTCCTTATCATTCCACGAAGAAAAAAAATGTATATGGGGATACGTTTTTTCAAGAAGACTCTGAATACCTCACATGGATGGACACCGTAGCGCAAGAATGGTCACGCATCCTGAAGCATTCTGGTTGCATAATGTGTTTTTGCTCCAGCGCTATGGAGGCGAAACTGGAGGCGATCTTTTCAAAATACTTCAATATCCTCAACCATATCGTTTGGACAAAACCCAACGACCCCGGCTTTGATGGATGGAAGCAAAAGATGAACAAGGGGTCTTTGCGACAGTGGTATGCGCACAGCGAGCGCATCATCTTCATGGAGCTCGCTGAAGATGGAAGCATCTTCAGAGAACCCTTTGCGAACTATATACGTGAATGCAGAAAGAAAGCCGGTTTGACACAGAAAGAATTGACCGAATTAACGGGTGACTACGGCACGGTCAACCATGGAGGAGCGGTGGCCAATTGGGAAGCTGGAAGAAACGTTCCCAGCGAAGAGCAGTATGGACGCATCGTCAATGCTCTTACGGGCACAAAAAAGATCGAATCGATGATTCCATACAGGGATCTTGTAAGACCTTTCTTGAACGGCGCTGCTGAACCATTCACGGACATATGGACATACCCTAATGTGCGCCCTTACAAGGGGAAACATCCGGCAGAGAAACCGACAGACATGCTGGAGCACATCATCGCCGCGACAACATATAGAGATGATATCGTCTTGGATTGCTTCGCCGGATCAGGGTCTACCGCCGTCGCTGCCTTAAAGCTTGGGCGAAGAACGATAGCCGTAGAGATTGAAGATAAATGGTGCGATCAGATTGAAAAGATCCTCTATTCGATTGAAGAGTTGGAAGAAAAAGAAAGCTTGCAGATAGACAATTACGACCAGAGGCTCATCGACATACAAACGATGCGCTTCTAAAACATCGTCGCATAGTACTCCATATTGCGCTCAACAACGCCTTTCATCCATTGCACGGTGCTATCGATGCCAGCGTCTCCTACAACCACATTGCAGAGATGATGCCCCCATCCGAGGTTGTATGGTCGATGATTGAAGACGCCTGGCCGCAACTCCTCTATGTGGAAGAGATTCACTTCGGTTATCGTCAGATCGAACTTCTCGCGTCCTCTGGCTTGAGCCTTTTTGCTGTAAAAACCTCCCGCATCCAATGATTCCAAACATAATGGGCATATTGCAATTCCTTGATCGTTTATGATTCGCGCTCTTTTCAATCGAGAGGCATCCAAAAGCCCAGATTGGCTCGCTTCACCCAAAACGGCTTCTTTTCGTTTCGCCGCATCTTCAGCCGTCATGCCGAATCTGATCGCTGCTTCCTCAGAGTTCTCACAAAGCCAATAGACCGCCTCCAGTTGCAGTCTGCAATCTTGAATAGTACGGATCGGAGCATATTCGTAAAATCGTATTCCCGCACCCTTCATCTCAGTTGTCGTGAATCCATGAACGACTCTTTCGCCGTTTTCAATCGCAGTGGTCGCATGGACCCTTGCCACATATTCGCCCCCAAGAGGAGCCGTTCTCGACGAGGCCGCTGACCACCCGAGCTCCATGGGATTATGCTCATCCCAATCAGCACGCCTCTGATAGAACACCAAACTATTCTGCCCAAGCCGCAATCCCATGGCTTTGAGTTCCAAATCGGGGTTTTCGCATGAAAAATAGTCGCAAGGCGAAATCAAGACGATATAACCGTTCTCAAAAAAGTCGCCGGGGGCCTGAGGGCAGGAATCAAGCAGCTCTCTCCACATATCTAAACCTATAAGCGCCGTGCCATTTCGGCTTACCCGATTTTGATATATTTCATCGTCGTCAGCGCCTCGCGTTTGCCCTGATTTGTATATTTTTTTACCCAAAAGCAAGGGTAATTTTGGAAGCCTTGCTGCCACGAAAAACCTCACTTGATGGAACATGCAGATGAACAGATTATATCTGCAAAGAATGAAAAGAAACCGTATGGAGCATGAACACTCATTTGAAATGCAAGCTTATAGCAAGGATCGCCCCAGATAACCAGGGCAACTATATCTGCACCATAGCCAGCAGCTGAGCCTTCCCTTGATCGCAGATTGAGCCAGGCAGAAGAGGTCACTAGGTGAGGTAATCTGCCAGGTTCGCATGGAGGATGAACTGGCGCTCTGCGTCGTCATCCACGGGCGTGCGCAGGAACAGGAAGCCGTAGCTCCCCGTCTTCTCAACGTCGAACCGGTCGAAATGGAGCACGTCTGAGAAATGCTCTTGGAACCCGTCATGATCGAACGCGCCTGCGCCCGCATCGCCGAGGAGCGACATGCTGTACACATCCGTCGGATGTGCCTTGTACACCGCTTCCAAGCTGAATGGGATATCCTCCAGATACGTCTCGTACGTCCTGTATCCGCACCCGTGATAAGCCATATCCGTGCCGCCCAGACCAGCGAATCGCAACGGGTTGAACTCGATTGGGATGATGGTCCCATCCGCCGTCTTCCGCGTTTCCACGTGCACGCAGAAGCCCTTCGCGCCCACCACTTCGTTCACCGCCGCCAGCCATGCCTGGAAGCTGTCCAGGTGCTCGGCGATGATCTGCTGGCTTGAGCAGTACAGCCTGTCGCTCGTATCCGATCTGTCAGCGAAATCGTGCTGCCAGAGATTCAGGATGTGCGGAGCGCCCTCTTCGTCATAGTAGGCGTCCAGCGCATACTCCGTGCCCACGATGTACCCTTCCAGAAGATACTCTTCCGAACCGATGACGCTCTCAGGATACATCTCATGCCACGTCGCCTCATTGGCCTTGATGTCCGCAAGGGCCTCATCCCAATCCTGCGCGGATCCGATCACATAGACGCCCATGGAGCAGAAGCCCACGTTCGGCTTCAACACCACCGGCAAGGGCAGATCCTCTGGAGCGATGCGCTCCAGCTCTGAGCGCTGCACGCGGCGGAAGAAGAAACCTTCATTGAGAGCGGCCAGCTTCTCGCGCATGAAGCCCTTGTCCTTGAACAGGCGGATGGCGCCGGTCAGGTTCTCATTGGAGGAATGCTCAAGCAGCCAAGAGAGCGCGTTCTCTGTGCATGTGTAGATGCGCTCGCCCGCATCCGCGCGCCTTGCCGCCTCCTCCTCGGAGATCAAGTTCAAGGAGCGCCCCGCCTCTGCTTCCGCCCGGGCGAAACCATTCCCCAGAACCGGATGCCCGCTGGCGCAAAGCCAATCCAACAGAGGCGCTGAAGCGAACGGCTCATCCAGGATGACCATGACCTATCCCACCTCATCCGCTGCCACGAGCCCATGCAGGTACTGGATGATGTCAGCAGACTCATACATCGGGCTGCCGTCTATGATGAGGCATGGCACCTGGCGCTTGCCCCCGATGGACACCAGCTCATCAGCGACTCCCGGCTGGAGCGTGTCCTTCATCTCGCACTCGATGTCCTGATCTTCCATATACGCCAGGACCTTCACGCAGTACGGGCATGTGGGCTTGTAATACAACGTCAGATTCGGGAAATACGCCATGATGGACCTTCCTTTCTACAGCGCGGCCACGATGGCATCAACGGATGCCTTCGCGTCTCCCAACAGCATGTCGGTGTTCTCATTGAAGAACAGCGGGTTCTGCACGCCAGCATAGCCAGCGTTGCCCATGGAGCGCTTGAAGACGATGACGCGCCCGGCGTTCCACACGCGCAAGACGGGCATGCCCGCGATGGGAGAATCCGGCTCCGTCTCCGCTGAAGGATTCACGGTGTCGTTCGCGCCGATCACGAGCACGGTGTCCACATCTCTGAAATCATCGTTCACCTCGTCCAGGTCGAACACGCTCTCGTAGGGCACCTTCGCCTCAGCCAAAAGCACGTTCATGTGCCCTGGCATGCGGCCCGCCACCGGATGCACGGCGAACGCCACCTCCACGCCCGCATCCTGCAACCGCCGCGTGAGCTCCGCCACCGGGAACTGCGCTTGCGCCACCGCCATGCCGTAACCCGGCGCGATCATGACTCGCTTGGAGCTCTTGAGCATCTCCGCCACGTCTTCGGCGGTGGTCTCCGTGTAGCGGCCCAGCTCAGCCGCCTCCCCGCTGCCAGAGGCCGCTTTGGGAGCATCTCCGCCGAACCCGCCCAAGATGACGGAGACGAAGGAGCGGTTCATGCTCTGGCACATGATATAGGACAGATACGCGCCGGACGAGCCCACCAGCGCCCCCGTGATGATGAGCAGGTCGTTTCCCAACGTGAAGCCCGCCATGGCAGCAGCCCAACCGGAATAGGAGTTCAGCATGGAGACCACCACGGGCATGTCGCCGCCGCCGATGGCCAGCACCAGATGAGCGCCCAGCACGAGGGACAGAACGGTCAGGATGGCCAGAGGCACCAGCCCCTCTTCCACGCCGCGCGAGTTGATGAGGCAGCCGATGAGCACGATGGATGCGATGAGCATGACCAAGTTGATGGCGTTGCGCCCCGGCAGCGTCAGCGGCTTGCCGGAGATCTTCGCGGAGAGCTTCAGATAGGCCACGATGGAGCCGGTGAACGTCACCGCGCCGATGAACACGGCAAGGCCCACCTCTCCCATATGGAACGCGCTCTCTGCGCCCGCAGCACCAGGCTGGGCCAAGAACGAATTGAATCCCACGAGCACGGCCGCCGCGCCCACGAAGGAGTGCAGCATGGCCACGAGCTCCGGCATGCCCGTCATCTTCACCTTGACCGCGCGCCACACGCCGATGGCCGCGCCGATGGCCACCGCGCCAGCCATGAGCCCCACCGTGACGGCAGCTGCCTGCTCGCTTCCCAGCACCGCCACCGCGATGGTGGCCGCCAGCGCGCAGACCATTCCGATGACGCCCAGGATGTTCCCGCGCCGCGCCGTTTTCTGCTTGGAAAGGCCCGCCAGCGCCAAGATGAACAAGAGCGCAGCCAAGATGTAGGCCAGGGATTGAAAGCGGAAGACGCCTTCCAGGATGCCGGGCTCGAACCCGACGGTGTACACGACCGCTTCCATCACGAATCAGAGCTCCTCTGGAACATGGCGAGCATCCGGTTCGTGACCAGGAAACCGCCGAAGATGTTTATGGATGCGATGGCGATGGCCACGAAGGAGAGCGCGCAGATGACGGGATCAGCGCTGCCCACTTGCAGAAGCGCGCCCACGATGATGATGCCCGAGATGGCGTTCGTGACCGACATGAGAGGCGTGTGCAGCGTATGGGTCACATTGGTGATCACGTAGAACCCGACCACCACGGCCAGGGCGAACACGATGAAGTGCGGCTGCATGGATTCCGGGGCGGCCAGGATGAGCGCCATGGCCACTGCGCCGAGCAGCACCTTCCACCAGAGCCCCTTCCATCGGGAGGTGGCTGCGGCCGCTTCTTGCGCCTCTGGGGCATCCGCTGGCTCCGCTGCCTGAGCGGATGGCTTCGCCGGTTGCGCTTTCACGCTCACCGGAGGCGGCGGCCACATGATCGAACCATCCAAGCAGACCGTCATGGCGCGGATGACCTCATCGTCCAGATCCAACGCCACCTGCCCGTCCTTTTCCGGGCAGAGCAGCTTGAAGAGGTTCACCACGTTCTGCCCGAACAGCTGCGACGCTTGGGTGGGCAGCTTGTCAGGGAGATTGCGGTACCCGATGATGGTGACGTTGTTATCCGTGCGCACGATCTCATCAGGCACGGTGAGCGCGGTGTTGGAGCCCGCTTCCGACGCGCCCAGATCCACGATCACGGAGCCGGGCTTCATATGCCGGATGGCCTCTTCGGTGAGGAGCAACGGGCTTGGGCGGCCT
The DNA here is from genome assembly GCA_910580205.1 of uncultured Eggerthellaceae bacterium. Lineage (GTDB taxonomy): Bacteria > Actinomycetota > Coriobacteriia > Coriobacteriales > Eggerthellaceae > MGBC163016. The sequence continues at coordinate 20,904 of CAJTVP010000011.1, read as the reverse complement.
GGCACCTGAGCCGTGGTGATGACCACGTCGTTCAGGCGCGCCTGCTCCGCGTAAACCTGCTGGACCCGCGCTTGCTCATCTTCGCCCATGGCCTTCGCATAGCCATCTTGGGATTCCTGCTGCACGGGGATGGGGATGAACGTGCCGCCGAGGGATTCCACTTGATCCGCCACCTCAGGGCGCACATCAGTGGCGGAGACCTCCGCTCCCATGGCGCCGGCCGTGCCGATGGCGGCCAGGCCGGACACGCCCACGCCGATGATGTAGACCTTCGCCGGAGCCACCTTGCCCGCAGCGGTCATCTGGCCGCCGAACAAGCGCCCCAGCTCATTGGCCGCCTCCACCACGGCTTTGTACCCCGACAGGTTCGCCATGGAGGAGCGCACGTCCAGCGGCTGCGCGCGGGAGATGCGCGGCGCTGCATCCATGGCGAGGGCCGTGATGCCATGGGATGCCAGCTCCTCCTCGCGTCCTCGGTGCGCTTCCATCCTCATGCGGCATATGAGCACCGCGCCTTTGCGCATGCGATCAAGGTCAGCCTGCGCGGGCATGTCGATGCACACGATGACATCTGAATCCCAGACCTCTTCAGCGCTGACCATCTTCACACCGGCCACCACGTAATCCGAATCCGGGAATGCCGCTTCCGTGCCCGCGCCGGCCTGCACGCACACCTCGAATCCCATCTTCATCAGCTTCTTCGCCGAATCAGGGGTGATGGCGACGCGCGTCTCCCCCGCCTTGGCTTCCTTTGGGATGCTGATCCGCATCTTGCGCCCCCGCTTTCTCGTCCTCATCCAGATCCATGCCGCACGCTGGATGCACCGGTGCGGTTTGAGTGCTGATTCTTGCATATCATCAACGTTGCGCCGTTCCTGTCAAGGCTGAGGATGCCAAGATGTAAGTTTCTCACGTATCGTTTGAAAGCGCGCACGCCTCCCGTTCGCGAGAAGTGCCTTTATAATCAGTGCGCACCGGATCAGAGGAGATGCCATGTTGCCAGAACGACCGACGAGAGAGCAGCTGAAAGAGCACTTCAGCGCTGACCAATTCGCCACGCGCGCCACGGGGTGTGAAGCGGTGGAAGGCTGGAAGGGCCACGGCGTAGCCGAGCTGGAGCTTTCCGACATCCATCTGAACGCGCTTGGGCGCGTCATGGGCGGCGCCATCTTCACGCTGGCGGACTTCGCGCTCGCCATCGCCTGCAACATCGCGCAAGGGCCCACCGTGAACGTGGCCACCACCATCGAATACCTCTCCGCCACCAAGGGAAGCCGCCTCACGGCCACGGCGGACTGCGTGAAGGAAGGGCGGCGCGTGGCGTTCTATGACGTGGTGGTCATGGATGACCTGGGCGTTGAGATAGCCAAGATGTCGGTCACGGCCTACCGGCCCACTCAGAGCGCCTGAACGCTGAGGATGCCGCTTCCATGAAAGGCAACGTCCGCAAGATCTTGATCGGCGTGGTCATCATCATCGTGCTGGCCGTCGTCTTCATGCGCGGCGACCAGCTGCGGGACTTGATCCGCACGGTGCAAGAGGGGTCTCCCTTCTTCATGGTCCTGGCCATCGCGCTCCAGCTGGGAAAGTATTTCCTGCAAGGCGCGCAATACGTTTGGTGCTTCAAGTCCGTCCAATCCTCCATCCGTTACTTGGATGGCGTGAAGCTGGTGTTCGGCACGTTCTTCGTGAACACCATCGCCCCCAGCCTGAACCTGGCTGGCACCACGCTCGTGGTGGACGATGCAGCGAAGCGCGGCGTTCCGGCGGGCCAGGCCACGGGTGCAGCTTTGCTCATGCAGCTCTCCATCGACAGCGGCTTCGTCATCATCATGCTCTTGGCCTTCGGGGTCCTGTCCTTCACCGTGGGCCTTGAGCCGGGCTGGCTCCTTCTGGGGCTCATCGCCATCGCGCTGGTGGGCGGCCTGGTCACGGTCATGGTGCTGGGAGGCACCCGGCCCCATCTGGTGCTCAAGGTGCTCCTGCCCATACAGCGGCTGGTGGAGCGCATCATGGTCAGATTCAAGCGCACGCCGCCGAAGCCATGGGCGGAGAACACGGTCAAGCAGTTCTCCCAAGCGGCCGCGCTCATGGTGCGGCGCCCCTCCATCACGCTGCGCTGCTTCCTCATCGCCATCGCCGTATCCACTTGCGAGATGGCCTGCTTCTGCATGGTGGGCATGTCCTTCGGCGTGTTCAACATCCAAGCGCTGTTCTGCGGATACGTGGTGGCGACGCTGTTCGCCATGGTGTCGTTCACCCCGCAAGGCGTGGGCGTGGTGGAAGCGGCCGTGCTGGTGGCGTTCACGTTGTTCGGCATAGATCAGGCGGCGGGCATGGCCATCATCATGGTGTATCGCGGCATCGTGTTCTGGTTGCCGTTCCTGACCGGCGCCATCTTGATCCAGCGCACGCGGGCGTTCCGCGATGATGACCACGGAAAAGCGAAGCGGACAGATGAAGCCAGCGGACAGGAGCAGCCATGAAGACCTCGTTCGAGAGGCCGACTACCGTCGTCCTAGGTGCCATCCTGGCGCTCATCGCCGCGGTGGCTCTCTGCGCATGCAGCCCATCAGGGCCCGAACAGGCCAGGCCCGCGGACGAGAGCGCGCAGCAGTCCTTCGAGAACAGAGAGGCGGCGGCTCAGGCAGGCGAGACCCACTTCAACGGTCGATTCACCTTCGAAGAGCTCCTGGAAGACAACGAGTGCGATCGCGGAGTGGGCATCGACGGCGCGTTCGGGCAGGGCGGCTATGTGGTGGGCGAAGAAGGCGCCCCTGGACCGGGGACCTACGTCACCGAAGGCGGCCAAGAGGAGGCCAGCTCGTATTTCGTGTACCGTCCCTCAGAGAAGGAAGAGGGCGCGTATGAGCTTCTCTGCCCCTTCACCTATTTCGGTCCCGCCTTCGTGGTGCTTGAAGAGGGACAAGCGCTCATCTTCAAACCCGCCTCGGATGCGGAGACGCTGCGCTTGGCTCGGGATGAGCCTTTGGGAGTGAGCGCGCCATATCTCAGCGGCACCTACCGCGTGGGCACGGACATCCCCGCAGGAACCTACGTGGCCACCGCCGAAGAGCAGAGCGCGAAAGCCATCGCGGACCTTCTGGGAAACATGACGCCTCAAGTGAACGTCTACGGGAGCCTTGCGTTCGGGGACGAAGATCCGTTGCTCAAAGAAGGGCTCCCCCGCTTCGGGGAAGATGAGGCGGCCTTCACGTTCACCGTGGAAGAGGGGCGGATCTTGGAGCTGTTCGGATGCACGGCGCAAACCCTTTGAGGTCCACCGCCCCAACAGGCCATCTGAGGAGCCACCGCCCCGATCTCCGGGTTTTCTCCATCCAAAGACGCGAAGAACCGCTCCGCCCATCATTCAAAGGCGGCGGATGCCTTCCCAGCCTGCCATGATGAGGCAATCGGGCACGATCTTGCCGATCACCCTGAGCGCGAAGGATTGCGGGCTGGCGCAGGCCACGGCGAAATGCGCCTTGTTCGCGCGAAGCGCGCGGGCGACCACCGTTGACGCCTTCTGAGCGCCTAGAAGATGATGCACGTCGTGGGCGCCGCCGGATTCGCGCGCCACTTTCTCAAAGCCCGTCTTCACCCATGTGGGGCACAGAGCCGTGGCGGTGATGCCGCTGCCCGCCAGCTCCCAGCGCAGCGCGCGAGTATAGCGCAGCACGAACGCCTTGGTGGCGGCATAGACGTTCATATGGGGCAGAGGGGCGAAGGCGGCTGCAGAGGCGATCTGGATGATGCGGCTGCCGCGGGCCATGAATGGCAGCGAGATGCGGGTCATGTCCACCAGCCCGCGACAGTTCAGATCTATCATGGAATCCACCGCCTCTTGCTCGATGGTCTTCCAGTCCCCGAACTTGCCGAACCCAGCGGCGTTCACCAGATATCTCACGCAGGGCTTCTCTGCTTCCAAGGCCGCTTTCACCGCGCTGATGCCCTCTTGAGTGGAAAGATCCGCCTCCAGAGCGCGGAATGGAGTGGTCAGCGCGGATCCAACCTCCTCAAGGGCCTCCTCTTTGCGCGCGATGAGCCACAGCTCATCGCTTTCTTGCAGAAGATCGATCTGACGGGCGAACTCGCGCCCTAGACCGGAAGATGCGCCCGTGATGATGGATACGCGCTTGTGCGGCTGCGCCATGAGATGCCTCCCTTGTCGATGAATACATCCTAGACCGCCTATGAGCGGAGAGCCGCTGCATCCCCCGTGCGTTGCGAAAGGGTTTTTTGCGTGCGGCGCGCTCTCCGCGCCGTCCGAGAAGGATGGCTCCTACCGGAGGAAGTCCTCCAAGATCTCCTGCTCGGCCTCTTCTTCGGTGAGCCCCAGCGTCATGAGCTTCACGATCTGATCCCCCGCGATCTTGCCGATGGCCGCCTCATGCACCAGCACCGCATCCTCAGAGGCCGCTTCGATGCCAGGAATGGCCGTCACCTTGGCCTCCCCCATCAAAATCGCATCGCATTGGACGTGGCCGCGGCACTTCGCCTCACCCACGACCAGCGGGTTGAACACCTGCACGGAACGATCCTGCGCCACGGAGCGGGAGATCACCTGCACGCTGGAATCCTCACCCTTGAGGTTGACCTTCATGTTGGACGTGGCCGTCTGGTCGTCATGGGTGAGCAGCTTCTCGGTGAGCACCAGCTTCGCGTCTTTTCCCAGCTCCGCGTTGGTGTCCCGGATGGTGGAGGTCACCCCGCGCAGCTGCACGAGCTCCATCTCGCAGGAGGAGCCCTCTTCCATCACCACGTTCGTGACCGGATTCAAGATGCGGTCCCCCGTGCCCTCGCCTTCGCCATAGTGCTTCTCAACGTAGCGCACATGGGAATCCTTGCCGCAATAGAAGGTGTGGATGCCGTCATGCTCAGCCGTGGCGTGGCTAGAATTGTGGATGCCGCAACCCGCGATGATGGTGATGTCGCAGTCCTCCCCGATGTAGAACGTGTTGTAGACCACGTCCTTCAAGCCGGACTGCGTCACGATGACCGGGATGAACACCGTCTCGCCCTTGGTGTGGGGTTTGATGTGGATGTCTATGCCCGGATGGTCGGTCTTGGTGGAGATCTCTATGTTCGCGCTGGAATGGCGCTCCACCAGCTGCCCGTCCTTGCGGATGTTGAATGCGCCTTCCGGCATGCCATGCAAATTCGCGATCTCATGGAGCAGCTGCTCGTCAGCTGCGGTGAGCGTTTCTGCCATGATGTCCTCCTAGCAGGTGGTGGGGATCGGAGTGAGATGGAGGTCGGTGGGCTCTGAGAGCATGCAGCCGTTGATGCCTTTGCTGGTGAAGCCCAGCTCCGGCATGACCTCATCTGGCGTGCCCGTGAGGCTGATCTGACCGTCGCGCAGAACGACCACTTCATCCGCCAGGCGGATGATGCGCTCCTGGTGGGAGATGATCACGATGGAATGCCCTGCCTGGGCCTCATGGATGTCGCGGAACGTCTCCGTGAGACGGTCGAAGCTCCACAGGTCGATCCCCGCTTCCGGCTCATCGTAGATGGCCAGCTTCGGATCGCGCGCCAGGATGGTGGCGATCTCGATGCGCTTGACCTCGCCGCCCGACAGGGATTTGTCCACTTCGCGCGTGAGATAGCCCGCAGAGCAGAGGCCCACCTTCGCCAGATACTCATTGCACGCGAGCATGGGCAGGCGTTTGCCAGCGGCTATATCCAAGAGCTTCTTCACTGTCATGCCCTTGAAGCGAGCGGGCTGTTGGAAGCCGTAGCCGATCCCCAAGCGAGCGCGGTCCGTGATGTCCGCCTGGGTGATGTCCTCACCGGCGAATTCGATGGTGCCCGACGTGGGCTTCTCCATGCCCATGATGAGCTTCGCCAGGGTGGATTTCCCACCGCCGTTCGGGCCCGTGATGACGATGAACGCGCCATCGGACACCTCAAGGGACAGATGGTCGATGATGGTCTTCTTCGTGCTGGGATCATGTTCCAACGGCACTTGGAACACAAGGTCCTTTATCTTGAGCATACGTCCTCCTCGCATGCGCCCTGTTGAGCGCTCGTCTTTTTCGCGTGCCATGGTAGCACGGAGCAAATGGTCCTGAAAGCAGGAGAAAATATGAAATCTCATGGTTACATTGAAAAGCGCGAAATGGATGGAATGGGTCCATTTCGATTCAGTTCGCGTGAAAACCCGCCCGAGCGTACTCAGCTACGCGAGGAAGAAGGGTTTGGAGCGCACGATGGATGAAATGGGAACCACTTCAATTCAGTTCGCGGGAAAGCGCGACCGAGTTGGCTTCGCCCAACGAGGAAGGAGCGCTTGGACCGCGAAATGGATGAAGTGGTGCCCCCAACGGGAATTGAACCCGTGTCTCAGCCTTGAAAGGGCCGCGTCCTAACCACTAGACTATGGGGACCCGATGCGACAACGCCACCCGCGTGCGCAAGCAGCCGTGACATTATGACAAAGCGCGAATCAGGTTGCAAGGGAAAACCAGCGCTTTTGTCTTGGAGGCCGCGCAGCGGACGGCTGGCAGGAGGCGCCTAGAGCGCCAGAATGGCAGCGGGCAGCGCTTCGAGCACGCTTTCGGCGGTGACCGAGATGATGCCGCACTCATCAGCGGACAGGCATCCAGCGCGAGCATGCAGGGTGGATGCCAGCACGCAGGATGCGTGCGCGGGCTTCCCCTGAGCCAGAAGCGAGCCCACCATGCCCGCCAGCACATCCCCCGTGCCCGCTTTCGCGAGCGCCGCGGTGCCCTCATCCATGAGATGCACCACCGCATCCCTTCCCTCTGCGGCAGAGGCGATGAGGGAGATGGGGCCTTTGAGGAGGATGGTGGCCTGGTAGGCATCAGCCAACCGCTGCGCGTAGCGCGCCTGCTCCTCTGCTGAAGCGCTCTCATCCGGCACGGCAAGACCCGCAGCCCGCGCCAAAGCCGCCGCCTCTCCCCCATGCGGCGTCATGGCCGTGGAGGCATGGCTCTGCCTTCGTGCGCGCACCAGTTCCTGCAGGCCGCCTTCCGCCACCATGCGCAGCGCCCCGCCATCCAGCACGAGCGACGCGGCGCATCCCGTGATGATCCGGCGCAGGAGCGCTTCCTGGCCTTCGCGAACGGCCATGCCCGACCCGATCAAGCATGCCTTCGGATGATGCGCATCCACTCCGTCAAGACCAAAGTCCTGAGCGGATGCCCCCTCCCAAGAACGCACCACCAACGAAGGCGCGAACGCACGGACCAAGGGAACCGCTGGATCAGAGCAAACGCATTCAACATAGCCCGCACCCATGAGCAAGCCCGCTTTGCTGGCAAGGCAGGCGGAACCAGGATATTCGCCGCTGCCGCCGATGACCGTGAGCTTTCCCCGGGTGTATTTGTTCGCCTGCGGATCGGGCGTGGGAAGCTCCGCTTCAAGCTCCTGAGCGCTGGCGCGCACCAGACGGATCTGCGGGCTCACGACCGCACCTCCGCGCTCTGAGCGTCCGAAGCGTCCTCCGCCTCCCCCGCGTCAGCCCCTTCGCTGGAAGCCGGAGAAGCGTCCAGCTCATCCAACATCTGACGCGCCTCCTTGAACTGCCGCGCCAGCTCTTCTTGCGGGCTGGCTTTCGGCTCTCTGCGGATGGCGCTCTCAGGCGTGAGCGCCATGGCGCAGGCGATGGCACCCGTGGCGGTGTGGGAAAGAGAGACCGGGATGTCCGTCACGCCCTGGGCACGGGCCTCTTCAAGGGCGCGCCCTGACAACTGGATGGACGGACGCCCTCCTTCCGCGCGAACCACTTCGATGTCGCGCACGGAGATACCGGAGCTGAACCCCAGGCCCAGCGCCTTCACCACCGCTTCTTTCGCCGCGAATCGCGCGGCATAGTGCATGGCCGGGCGCGCGCGTCCGTCACAATAGGCGCGCTCATCCGGGCTGAACACCTTGGCCTTGAATGATGGCGTGCGCTCGAGGATGCGCTCCATGCGCGCCACTTCCACCAGATCAACGCCAAGCCCCACGTTCTGCCCCGGCTGGTCCACCAAAAGCGCGCTTTCGATGGCGGCTTGCGCTTTCTTGCTGCGTGCCATCTTGAGACCTACTCCACCGTGACCGATTTCGCCAGATTGCGCGGTTGGTCTATGTTGCACCCGCGCAGAAGGGCGATCTTGCGCGCGAGGAGCTGCAACGGGATGATGGCGGTGATGGGAGAGAAGGCGTCTCGCACGCGCGGGATGAAGATCACGTGATCCGCGAACTGGCCTATGCCCTCATCCCCCTCCGTGGCCACAGCCACCACCATGGCGCCGCGCGTCTTGGCCTCCTGGATGTTGGAGAGCACCTTGTCATACGTAGGGCTTTGAGTGGCCACGGCGATCACCGGGAAACCCGGTTCGATGAGCGCGATGGGACCGTGCTTCATCTCGCCGGCCGGGTACGCCTCCGCATGCAGATAGCTCACCTCTTTGAGCTTGAGCGCGCCCTCCTCTGCCACCGCCGCGCCCATGCCGCGCCCGATGAACAGAGCGCTGCGAGAATCCTTGAATGAGACGGCGGCTTCGTCTATGGCGCTGGCCTCCTTCAGGATGGCTTCGGCCTGCTCTGCGGTGTTCGCCAGCTCATTGAAGAGCATCCGCACCTGAGCCTGCTTGAGCCGCCCTTTCGCCTGCCCCAAGAGCAGCGCCAAAAGCGTGAGCGAGACCAACTGGCCAGTGAAGCTCTTCGTGGAGGCCACAGCGATCTCCTTGTTGGCCTTCGTGTAGATCACGCCATCCGATTCACGGGCCACCGGAGAGCCGATCACGTTCGTGATGCCGAACACCTTCGCTCCCTTGATGCGCGCATCCCGGATGGCCGCCAGCGTGTCGGCGGTCTCACCGGACTGGGACACGGCCACCACCAACGTGGATGGGGTGATGATAGGGTCGCGATATCGGAACTCGCTGGCCACTTCCACCTCGCAGGGGATGCGCGACCACCCTTCGATGAGGTTCTTCGCCACGAGGGCCGCATGATAGCTGGTGCCGCACGCGATGATGACCACGCGATCGACCAGATTCAGCTCTTCATGGGTGAGGGACAGCTCGGAGATGGTGATGGCGCCGTGGTTCAGGCGCCCTTCCAGCGTGTCGCGGATGACGCGCGGCTGCTCGTAGATCTCTTTCAGCATGAAATCGGCGAAGCGCCCGCGCTCGGCCACCTCAGCGTTCCAATCCAGCCGCATCATCTCGCCCTTCGCGCTGATGAGCCGCTCTTCAACCGAGGAGAACACGGCGAACGAATGGGAGGCGACATCCGCGAACTGCCCGTCGCCGAGCACGCACACCTGCGGCACGACGCCTTGGAGCGCCGTCACGTCGGAGGCCACATGCTCCCCGTCCGCCCCATGCCCGATCACGAGCGGGGATTCCTTGCGGGCGCAGGCGATGATGCCGGGCTCGTGGCTGGAAATGGCGCAGATGGCCCACGAGCCGATGAGCATGCTGGTGGCCATGGAGAGCGCTTGCAAGAGCAATGACGGCTCGCCCGCCTTCACCTCCGATGCCGGGGTGCGCTCTTCGCGCTTTCCGAGGGCGTCTTCCATGTCGTCATCTTCCGATGTCTGGAACGCCAAGCGAGCGTAGGCATCTTCGATGAGATGCACGATGACTTCCGAGTCCGTTTGGGATGTGAAGCGATGCCCGCGCTTCTCCAGCACCGACCGGAGCTCCGCGTGATTCTCGATGATGCCATTGTGCACGATGGCTATGTCGCCTTCGCATGACAGATGAGGATGCGCGTTCGCCTCCGACGGCGCGCCATGGGTGGCCCAACGCGTATGCCCGATGCCACAGGAACCCGTGAGATGGAAGTCCGGAAGGGACCGTTCAAGCTCGGATATGCGGCCCGTTCGGCAGATGGACTTGAGCTGCGCCCCCTCTTCAACGGCGATGCCCGATGAATCATACCCCCGGTATTCCAAGCGCTTGAGCCCGTTGACCAGGACAGGGGCGGCCGGACGTGAGCCGCTGTACCCGACGATTCCGCACATAGAGCCTCCTTCAAGGCGAAGCTGGTGCCCTAGATTCTAATTCAGAACCCCGCCTGCGCGCGCTGGCTTTCCATCACTGGCGGCCATGGCGAAGTTGTGAGAAGATGGCAGCAGACCGAAACGCTGCGATGAGAGAAGGATCTTCCATGTGGAGCGGCTGCCATCCGAAATCTGACCAAGACCTTGCCGAATGCTCCGAGCTGGGCCGGTCTCTTTCCCGTCTGTCCCAGCCGACCATCCTGACCATCTTGGCTCAGGCGAAAGAGCCCATGCATGGTTACATCATCGTGCAGCAAGCTGCATCCTCACCCATGTTCGGCGGCAAGAAGCCCGATGCCACGGGCATCTACCGAGCGCTCAAGCGCATGGAATCGCTGGGGTATGTCACGAGCGAATGGGAAACGCCGGAGCAAGGGGCCGCGAAACGGGTGTTCTCTTTGACGGACAAGGGCTACGGATGCCTCCGTCGCTGGATAGATGCGCTGGCCTGTTACAAGCTCACCATCGAAGAGCTGAGAGCGTCCGCCGCTGACGCGCTGGGCATAGAGCTTCCAGACACGCCTCAGTGCAGCCATTAGCGCCCTTCCCGGACGCATCACGCCGATCAGACGAAATCGGATGCGCTGATCTTCATCGGCAGCGGATGGCATTCGTCGATCATCGGGCAGCCATCGCACTCCTCCGTGACCGAGGTGTCCACTTCATCCCATCCGCATGCGGAGAAGCCCAAACGCTCATAGAAGGGAACAGACGGCCCCCGCGCCACCAAACGGAGCTCTGGCACCTCTCTGAGCGCATCTTCGATGAGCGCGCGGCCCACCCCATATCCGCGCCACAGGCGGTAGGTGACGACCGGGTTCACATGGTCCACGCCGTTGGCGCCGCGCACCAGGCGGATGAACCCCACCGGCGCATCCTCCTCATCGACCGCCACGGTCACGCGCTCGACATCGGGCAGATGATCCATCCCCTCCGCATAGCAGTAGGAATCAAGGAGAGCCTTGTCCTTTTCACGGGCGGGTCGCAAGGTGAACAGATCGGCCATGGCGGACGCCCTCACATGATGGGTTCGACGTAGATCTTGTTGCGTGAATCAGGAATGGCCTTCTTCGCCAGCTCCCTCGCCCCTTCAGCGATGATGGGGAGACGGGATGTGGGCACGCCCATGAACATCATGTCCTCGCTCACATCCGTGGCCGCCCGGCAGCCGTAGCAGCCGAAGGTGATGTTGGGCTCATCATGGGCCAAGGGCAGCAGCACGGCCTCCACGCACATGGAGTTGAAGCCGGAGGCATGGAAGTCGAAGCGGTGGCCGTCGAAATAGCTCATGGACATGCACAGCCACATCATCTGCTCCGGCGTGCCCGTGAACACGACCACATCCGGCGTGCGCACCGTCTTCGACAGCGGAGAGACGTAGGTGGCGCGCTTGCTCTTCGGCGGGAGCGTGGGGCGCTCGGCCACCATGCGCGCTGCGGCCTCGGCATCCACGACCTTGTGGAACAACACGTAGATCTCTCCCGTAGCCAGCTTCTCCGGAACGCCGGTCATGCCGAAGATGGACGTGCCGTCCGGGCAGGAATGGCGGTAGGGCGGCATGAGGATGGAAGCGCCGCGGCGGGCCGCCATCATGGCCTGGCAGAAGCGCAGGTTCTCGGTGGGGATGGGGGCATCCGGCAGCGGCTCATCGGCGTCGATCAGGCTCACGGCCACCGGCTGCCAACGCAGATCGAGGCTGGCCATGATCTCCTTCTGCCACTGGGCGTACTGCTGGCGCTCATCTTCCGGGATGGGCTCAGCGCGCTCTTCGCCTGCCGCCGGGTCGAAGACGGCATCTCCCGTGGCTTCCACGGCCAGCGCGCGCTGCGGACAATTGCCTGAGCATGTCTGGCATCCCACGCACGGATCCGCATCCGCCACGCGGGGAAAACCATCCTCCCCCATCTCCAGCACGCCGGGGATGGGGCAGAACGCCACGCAAAGCCCGCACTTCACGCACGCATCCGGATTGTGGGTGATCTGATAATCAGCCATGGCGGTCCTCACTTGCACCAGGGAGCGTAGATGCGCTTCCCCGCCGAATCGGTCAGATGATAGGAGCAGAAAGGGATAGCGCGCCCGTCAGGCACCGTGACCATCATGGAGCATTCGCGCAGGCGCTCCACGTCCATGCTGTAGGCATCCATGTAGTTCATGATGATGACGGACAGGCCATCGGACACGGGAACGCCCTTGCTGTAGAGGATGTCCAGGAAGACGGAGCCTTGCGGTGAATCCGGGCTGTAGCCTTCGGCGTATTCTTCCATGGTCATCATCCGCGTGGCCGGGATGAACCCGCTCTCATGGGTGGCATCAGGGGACTTCAAGAGGAAGACGCCCGTATCGCACAGCGGATGGGAGCAGCCGAGCGGCCAGACGTCATGGAGGTCCAGCAGACCCTCTGACTGCTGGCAGAGATCCGCGATCACATCCCCCGATGAGAGGGGCAAGGCGCGATGGGCGTCGAACCGTCCGCTCGTGAAGGCCGGTTGGAGCGCCAAGCCCGCCACCACATCCGAGTTCTCCAAAGCGAACCGGAGCAGGTCGCCCAGCTGACCATCATTCACGCCCGCGACCACCGCGACTGAGAGCACCACTTGGATGCCGCATTCGCGGCAGCGCTCGATGGCGCGGAGCTTGGTGTCGAGGATATCCCGTCCGCACGTGGCCTCATAGACCTCTGGGGTGAGTCCGTCGAAAGAGAGGTACACGCCCGTCAACCCCGCCGCCACCAGGTCTTCCAGATACCCCGGCTTGTTCGCGATGACGAGGCCGTTCGTGTTGACCTCGATTCCCCAGAAGCCCATGGAGCGGCCTAGGTAGATGATGTCCGCCAGATCCTTGCGGCAGGTGGGCTCGCCTCCGGTGAGCTGCACCGCGCCGTCGGTCCCCACCGCATCCGCGATGACCTGATACATGGCGGTGATCTCTTCCATGGATGGATCATCTTCGCCGTTCTCGGCGGACGCGAAGCAGACCGGGCAATGCAGATTGCAATTGCGCGTGACCTCTATCTCAAGGAGCGTGCCACGCCGACCGTGGCGAGCGCAGGTGCCACAGCCGAAGGGGCACGGCTCCCCTGCCGGGATCGTGTTCTCCGGGCGCGTCTTCGGGAAGGCTTCGGAACGCAACCACATATAATGGTCCGCGTCCGGCCACATGCGCGTGATGAATGCGCCGTGCTCAGGGCAGGCGCGCTCCATCCAAACGATGCCCTCTTCATCCGAGAAGACCTCTGCGGGGAGCTCCCGCAAGCAATCCGGGCAGAGCGCAGACGTGGTATGCAAAAATCTTCGTTTCAAGTTGCATCTCCAATACTTATTGGTTAGAAGCCTCAGCGTGCCTCAGATCGCCGCGAAAGCGCGCCCGAGTTGGCTTCGCCCAATGAGGAAGAAGCGCTTGGAGGGGCGAGATGAGGTGCGATGTGGCTTCCCGACCGGTAGATCATTGATCAATATACTGCCTCGGATCATGCTCTTCATTCGGCGGCGTCGACACCTGAATGCCCATGAGGTCGCACCAGGTGAGCACGCGCTTGGGCACGAAGAACTCGGACTGATGCTCCGCGGCCTTGCGGATGGCCTTCATGCACGAGATGGCGTGGGCGAGGTCTGTGACCTCATCGATGTCGGCCACAGGCGCGAAATAGGCCACAGGAATGTCCTTCTCATTGATCTTCTCCATGTAAGCATCAAGAGCTGGCACGCCGTCTTTGTTGTAATACACCCCTTGATTGTCGATGGGCGTGTCATGGGACAGCCCGATCAACGAGGTGCCGCATTCTTGGCATGGCGCCAAGACGAAACCAGCCTCGCCGATGCCATGGAAATAATCAAGCCACTGGAATGACTGCTTGATATGAGACTTCGGAAGCGTGGGGATATCTCCGCCGATGGCCACGATGTGCTCATAGCCTTGGGAGAAGATCTGGGCGATGGCATCGTCGAAATGATCATCGAACGTGGCGCCCTCATCGGTCATGTAATGGATCTCCATGGGCCACGGGCCTATCTCGTCGAAGGTCTCCTTCATGAGATCGAGATTCTTCGCGGGCGTGGTGGAGAGGAAGAAATCGTAGGTGATCTTATCCGCCCCAGGGTCAGCCGCCACGCGCTCGTCATTCTCATGCTGCATCTCTATGAGGGCGTGCATGGCGAGCTCGCACACATCATACAGGCTCAGCTTGAAGAACTGCGCCGCCTGCTCGTCGGTGAGGAAACCGCCGCGAGCCTGAGTGAGCCGCGTCTTCACCGTGCCGGGAATAGGCGGCTTGCTGAACACGAGCAGCGCTTGCTTTCTTTCCGTCATCTCTCCTCCTTGGTCAGACCATCCGCGCTTCGCGCGGACAGCGCCTGTTTATCCACATCCGCAGTCCATGTGAGCGGGGATCCTGCCACCCGCGCCATGCAATCCATGTCATTGTAAGCCCACGTCCCGATCAGGGGCTCGGCCTGGTCCAGAGAACAGCTGGTGAGCACATTCACGTTGCTCTCGAAGATGCCGCCGAAGTCCGGCGCGCGCACCTCTGACTCCGGATGCCACCAGCCATAGTCCGCATGGATCACGCCATCCACCATGGGGATGATCTCCAACACGAAACAGGCCTGCCCTTTATCCGTGGCGAGCTGGATGACATCCCCCGCCTGCGCGCCCAAGCGCTTCGCCGTGGCCTCGCTCACCTGAGCGAGCGGATAGGGCTGCCGCTTGCGGAAGGGAGGGTGGTTCAGATACATGGACGCGTTGTAGGGCTGCCGCCGACCACCCGTGATGAGCGTCAGATGCTCCCAGCCCTCCGCTTCATGGGCCTCCACCATCTCAGGGGAGCAGAGCCGGTACGGTTCTCCCGGTTCAGGCAAACGACCTGCGCCCAGCTGCTCAAGGAAGGAGCTCGCCAGCTCCACCTTGCCGGAAGGCGTGGCGAATCCGCGCGGCTCGCCCGCCTCCGTCAGCTGCTCATGCTTGAAGTGGGGCGTGGGTGTGGCGTACATCCCCACCTGGCAGTAGCCCTCCCAATCAAGGCCCGTGGGCGCGAGCGCTCGTTCGCAGGCCTCAGCGAAAGTATCGTCCGACCAGTGGGCTTCCTGACCGAGCCGCCGCCCCAGCTCCGCGAACACGTCGTAGTCCGCCTTGCGCTCGTAGTAGGGCTCGACCGCCGCGTCTCCTCCGTACACGAAGTTCGCCACGCCGCCGTGAGCTTGGAACGTGGCTCGCTCCATGGCCCCTGCCGCCGGAAGGGCGTAATCCGCCAGCGCCGCTGTGGGCGTCAGGTAGTAATCCAGCACCACCAGCAGATCAAGGCCCCTGAGCGCATCCAGCACGCGATGGGTGTCCGCATAGGTGAGCAGCGGGTTCGTGGCCTCCACGATGAGCGCGCGCACCGGATAGGGGCCCGCGCCCTCCATGGCCTTGAGCAGAAGGTCCGGGTGCACGCTCGTGAGATAGCGCGCGGGAAGCTCTCTTCCAGCGGCATCCATGAGCGTTTTCACGCGCTCATAGCTCTCATAGCTTTGCAGCGGCGTGCGCCCGCGGTTCAGGCTCAGCGCCTTGAGCTGATCGAAGTTCTCAAGGGTGCATTCCAGCTTGAGCTCTGAGGTGAACTCGCTCGTTTCCAAAAGGGTGCAGCCGCCGGGCCGGTCCACATCTCCGCAGATGGCCAGAAGCGCCGTGCGGGCTCGATGCGTCGGGAGCACGTTCTCGCCGATCTGATCGATGCCGCGTCCGGTGATGATGGCGGAGGGGCTTTGAGCGAACAGACGCGCCACGCGCACGACGTCATCGGCCGCGAGGCCGCAGGTCCGAGCCACCACCTCCGGCGTGTACGGCTCCACATGGGCCGCCAACTCGTCGAAACCCGTGCACCAGCGCTCCACGAATCCATGGTCATACAGGCCCTCTTCGATGATCACATGGAGCAGCCCCAGCGCGAAGGTGCAATCAGTTCCCGGCTTGAGGGCGATCCACTCGTCCGCGATGCGCGCGGTCTTGGTGAGCCGAGGGTCGATCACGACGATCTTCGGGCTGCCTGCTTTATGCATGCGCAGAAGGCTGCGCCAGAAAAGCGAATTGTCCGATTCAGCCGGGTTGGTGCCCCAGACGATCAAACACCGCGTCTCCTCCGTGATATCCGGCTCGATCGTCCAGCCGAACGCGATCGTATCCGACCAGATGCGCGGGTTCCAGCAGATCTGCCCGATGCCAGCGTTGTTGGGAGAGCCGAACAGGGACATGAACCGGTGCAGCGGCCAAAAAGACGTGTGCGGCCCTCCGATCATGGAAGCCAAGACGCCTGGGTTGTGCTCTTCTCGCAGCTCTTCAAGGCGGCTCGCGATCTCATCCAGCGCCTGATCCCAGGAGATGCGCTCCCACTGGCCGCTCCCTCGCTCCCCTGCTCGTTTGAGCGGGAAGTTCACGCGATCGACGCCATCCAGCACATCCAGGTTCATCCGCCAGCGAGGGCAGCCCTGGAGCACCTGTTCGTCATAGGGGTAGCGCGAGGGATCAGGAGCCAAGGATACGATGCGGCCGTCTTCCACCTCTGCTTCGAAACCACAAAGGTATCCACAGAAATGGCAGTTCGTCTTGACCGTGCTCATGAGCCGTTCCCAACCTTGGGCTATTCGCCGATCACGCGGGTGTTCTTGTTCGAAAGAGGAACGTCACGGGCCGATTCCGCATCCTGCTCGGTGAGGGCATGCGCCTCCTGTTCGCTTTCCGCCTTCGCATCAGCCACCGTGGGCTCTGCGGATGACAGGCCAGCGAAGGCCCGCCCTTCGCTCGCGCCTTCCGTGCAACCGAGCGTCTCATCGAACAGGAATCTGAGCTTCATGTAAGCCCCCACCCGCGACCAGTCGATGCGCCACGAGAAGAGCATCTCCAGGTAGTGCACGCATTGGATGAGGGGCTGGGCCATGTTGAGCTGGAAAGTGCAGCTCATGCACGCGGTGATGATGGCATCAGCCTCCACGGCGCAGGCCTCTTCGGCGTTCGTGAGCGCGCATTTGTCCGCCTGTTCGAACTTGCCCGCAGCGCGCGGAAGGGATCCGCAGCAGATGGAGCGTTTGTATGCATGCTCTGGATCAACCCAAAGCCCTTCCGGGATGAGCGCGCGCAGACCCTGGGCGAATTCACCGGTGGCGCGATCAGGGCAGGAGTCATGGACGCAGAACAGGACATCGTCGGCCGCCTCCCCTTTCACCAGGCGCGTGCACGCCGACGCGTCCAGTTCGTACCCCAGATCCGCCAACACCTGCGGCAATGCGACTATCCTGATGCCGCTCGTCCTCGGATCGTTCGCGAAGGCCTCTCTGAGCGCTTTCACGCAGTTGGGGCAGGCGCACACCAGCTGGGCGATGCCCGAATCCGCCATATGGTCCCGCAGCTGAGCTTCGAAGGCATCCCGCAGCTTTTGGCCGTCTGGCTCGTAGGACAAGATCTTGCCGCAGCAAAGCACGGATATGCCTTGCACCACGCCATGCTTCAAGAGCAGATCGTAGGTGGCCGACACAAGGGGCATGGCATAATTCAGAAACGAGCAGCCGGGGAAGAAGACGGATTCCACTGGGCCGTTCTGAGGGGCGGCAGCCCTCTTCTCGATGGCGGCATCGCCCGTCACTGGGTCGAACGAGATGATGTCATTGGTGAGCGCATCCTGTATGCGGAAAGCATCCATGGTGTGACCTGCCTATTGGACTATGTCTCATGTTTTTCGCCTATTATACCCGCGAATCTTGGAAGCGAACGCGCCAAGAGCCGTCCCAAAGAAAAAGGACGGCGCGTGATGCACCGTCCTTTCAAAGCGCTCTGTTCGCTGAAGCCTAGAACAGGTTCTCGCCGTAGGTCCACTTGTGGATGAACTCAGCGTCGCGCGGAGGCAGCTTGGTGAAGTAGATGTCCTCACCCGGCAGCGGAGCGCGCTCGTCGGAGTTGACCACCATGAAGCGGAGCAGAAGGCCGCCCAAGAGCACGAAGACCGGGGCGATGACCGCAGAGCCGACGGTGCCCGGCAGACCCACGTAGAGGATCTCAGGGATGACCAGGCCCATGGCGATCATGCCGCCCCAGAACGCGAAGGCGTAGGAACCGTGCACCCATTTGTGGGCCACGCGGTTCGCCGTCTTGTTGCCCGCGCCCAGGAAGGAGAGCACCATGACCAGGAGCACGACCAGCTCGCAGACGACCAGGATGACGTCGATGATGTGCACCATCTCATGCACGGCCTCAGACGCGATCAGGTTCATGACAGCGCCTTCGCCCAGCGCGATGCCGCCGAACGTGCCGTCGATCAGGGGCGCTGGCCACCAGCCCACGGAAAGGGAGATGGCGGCGCAGGCCGTGGAGAGCGCGGACACGGTGAACAGCACCGGCAGCGCCGGGGTGGCCCAGAACGCATGGGCCTTCAGCGTGGACAGGAAGATGCCGGTGTAGAGCATGATGCAGGTGCCGGCCAGGCCCGCGATGGCGATATTGAAGCCGCGGAACGGCGCGAAGAAATCAGCCACGGGCTTGAACCAATCCCAAGGGATGTAGCTCACGAACCAGAGCAGGCCGAAGATCATGCACACGGTCAGCAGGCGCGCGCCCCAAGCGAGCACAGATGTGCTCTTCACGAAGGCGCGGTAGAACACCATGGGCTGACCCAAGTCGGCGACGAGCATCAAGCAGCCGAAGCCGAGGGCGCAGATGCCCAGGAAACCAGGCCACGTCATAGCCAGCGGCACGGATGCCACGTCAGGCCACACGAACAGCGTCATGATGGCGATCAGGCAGAAGATCCCGCCGCCAAGGCCACCGAGGAACAGGTAGGTGGGAATGGGCCACTTCCAGAAATGCCTTCTCATTTTCTCGTACCTCCCAAATCCGGAATGTAGTAGATCTGCGGACCAGTTCCCATGTCCTCGAGGAGGCGAACCGTCTCCACCGAGCCGATGAGCTTCGACACCTCAGAGTTCGGATCGTCCAAGTCTCCGAAGATGCGCGCCTTCTGGTGGCACGTGGCCACGCAATACGGGGTGGCGTCCGGATCAAGCTGGCGCTTCTCACGACAGAACGTGCACTTGCGGACGTAGTGATGGAGAGGCTCGTCCAGCTTGCTCTGATCGCGCATGCCGTAGGGGCACGCGTTCACGCAGGCCAGGCATGCCATGCACTTGGCGGGATCCACCCACACCGTGCCGTCAGCATCCTGCTGGCTGGCCCCGGTCGGGCAGCACGGCACGCACGCGGGTTTTTCACAGTGCATGCAAAGCGTGGGCGTCCAGTTCTTGTGAACGTTGGGCCATTCGCCCTTGCAACCTTCGGTGAGCACCGGGTTGTAGACGATGTCCAGCGGCAGCTCATTCCACGTGCGGCAGGCGACCGTGCAGGAATGGCAGCCGATGCAGCGGCGCTGGTCGATGACCATGCAGTATCTTGTCATTATTTGACCTCCTCATCGATCGCAGCAGGATCCGAAGAGGCTTCGGCGAGCTCTTGGGCGAGCGCCTCATCACCGGCTGCCGCAGCATCCGCAGCAGCTTCATCCATGGTGGCTTGCGCTTCGGCCGCGGCGGCTTGATCGGTGTTCTCCTCAGCCACCACCGCTGCCGGGTTGCCGGGAAGCTCCTCCTGGCCCGTGATCTGCTCATAATTCATCGTGTAGCGAAGGCCGGTGTTCGTATCCACCAGGCAGTTGTCCGTGGCGTTGTAGAGCCAGCCGTAGGTGACTTCGCGATATTCACCCGTGTCAGCGTTGATGAGCCAACCGGAAGCGTTGTCGAAGACGAAGCCGTCAACGCCCTCCTTCACCGCCACGCCGCGCGTCGAATCCCAGGTGAGGCTCGCAGGCACCTCATAGGGCGCCGTCTCCTGGCCGGGATAGGTGCGGACCGTGCCGATGTAGACGATCGGATTGCGCTGAAGGTCGTACTTCGTGCCCGTGGACACGTCCACCAGGCATTCCTGATTGGCGTCGTAGCGCCAGCCGGTGTAGGCATCCACGTAGGACTTGTCCTTCGGGTCCACCAACCAGCCGGACTCATCCAGACGGAAGCCCGTGCCCTTCTGATAGATCTGATCATCCTGCCAGGTCCAGACGTAGCCCTCGGGAACTTCTTTGGTGGGCTGGGGCTCCTCGAAGGGGATGGGCTCACGGCAGAGCTTCATGTCTGAGGGCATCGTGTGGATGCCGGGCGTGGAAGCGTTGCCGGGGATGGACCACTGGGCGTCTTTCGCCGTGAAGGTGGAATCCACCTCGCCGCATTTGTAGACCTTGCACATGAGGCCGCGGTTGTTCCAGGAGCCGCCCATGGGGTCGCAATCGGGATCATCCACGCAAGTGAGCGTGTTGACGTTGGACTCAAGGCAGCCGAACGGGTTGTCCAGATCCGCTGAGCCGTCGCGCTCAGGGAACCACCAGCCGCGAGGCGCCATGACCACGCGCGGGTCCACGATGGGCTCCACCTGAGCGCGCATCTTGATGCGGCCACGGCGCGTTTCGATCCAGCACCAGTCGCCCTGGGCGATCTTGAGCTGCTCGGCCAGCACGGGGTTGATGAAGAAGTAGGGATCCGGATAGAGGTAGCGGATGCCCTGCATGTTGAAGTGCTCGGAGTGGTGGTAGGGCATGAAGCCGCCACCGGTGGTGAGCACGATGGGGTATTCCGCAGCCACCTCAGGAGTGGTGAGCTCGGATTCAGCCATGCCGGTGTAGATGGGCATGCCGGAGTAGCCCAGCTCGCGCAGGATGGTGGAATTGCACTCCACCTTGCCAGACGGAGTCCAGAAGCCGCCGTTCTGCTCGTATTTCACTTGATGCAGCGGCGGATAGTACATGCGGACCATGTCAACGAAATCGTTGTAGCTCTCGATGGGAAGGCCGATGCCCTTGATGATGTGCCAGTAGGCCT
>CAJTVP010000010.1 GCA_910580205.1 uncultured Eggerthellaceae bacterium | reverse complement strand
ATCGTCGCCGTTTGCAGAACGGTTCCCATTATCAGCGTAGCGCGGGCATCGCCCGTCAACGAGGGTCATGCGCTCCTGAACGCTGGGTATGCGCATCAGCCGTCAGATCCGTGTTTCAGAAAAGAAGCAGGTTCCGCCTAAACCGCGAAGCGGCGTAATAGTTTGGCGCCGCAGGGTGAATGCGGAAGAAGAAAGATCAACCGGCGCGCATTTTCGCGACGCGGGCTCCAACGACAGGCGCTTTACAGATTCTCTCGGACGAAGGAAATATCACCCTGGATGGCGCTTACAAGGTCTTCGGTGCTAGCGAAGCGCTCCATGGGGCGCAGGTGGGCCATGAACTCCAGCGCCATCTCCTCGCCGTAGATATCCCGGTCGAAATCCAGGATGTGCGCTTCGATGGTGGAGGTGGTCACGCCATCGAAGGTGATGGGGACCCCGATGGACACAGCGGACTTCAAACGCTCCCCTCCCACGGTGGCGTAGGCCGCATAGACCCCATCCGCAGGCACCGCGCGATCCGGAGCCGGACGCAGATTCGCCGTGCAGATGCCCATCTCGCGCCCCGCCTGCCTCCCCGGCTCCACCAAGCCCGAAAGCCCGTAGGGCCGTCCCAGCAAGCGAGCGGCTTCCTGTACGTTCCCTTCAGACAAGAAAGCCCGGATGCGCGTGGAGGTGACGGGCGCGCCATCCATCTGGAGCAGTGGAGCAGCCTCCACCTCCATGCCATGAGCCGCGCCCCACGTGCGCAGCGCGTCCACGGTGCCCGCGGCCTTCGCGCCGAAACGGAAATCCTCCCCAACGCTGATCCTCCGAGGCGCGCCCTTCGCGAACAGACGGACCAAGAACGGTCCAGGCTCCAGCGAAGCCACAGCCTCATCGAACGGGATGACCGCCACCGCATCCGCACCAAGGGCCGCCAGCATCCGCAAGCGCTCCTCATTGCCCATGAGCTTGTCGCAAACCTCTGGCCGGAAGAGCTCTTCTGGATCACGGTCGAATGTGATGATGATGGAAGGCGCGCCGCGTTCGCGTCCGTCCGCCACCGCGCGCTCGATGATGAAACGGTGACCCTCATGCACGCCATCGAACACGCCGAACGCGCAAGATGCGCCGGAGAAGTCCACCGCCTCAGCCTCCATGATCTCAGAGCGCGCCACGGATGACCCCTTTCGAGAAGATGCAACAGGAACGGTATTCCCCAGAATCTTCATGGAATCCGTAGACCGCCTTCACCGCTCCGTCCACGACCATCATGACCTTCTCATCCGGCGCAGGCGGCCGCGTTGACTCCTCGATCCCTTGGAAGCAAGCGCATGCGTCATTGAACTGCGGATTCAGCCATTCATGCAGCGCGACCTCGTCCGCTCGGAGAGCGTTCCCGTTCTGGATGCGGGAAGCCTGCACGCCTTCCAAGAACGCGAACCTCATGCCGCAAGCCCTGACCGGGTCCAGCGCCGCGCGCACGCCTTGGCTCTCAAGCCCTTCCAAAGAAACGCAGTCATCCAGCGTCACATTGCCGCTGGCGAGGCGCTCCAAAGCGGAAAGATGAGCCTCCGTGCCCGCCGCGCGACCGATGTCCCGGGCGAGAGCCCGGATGTAGGTGCCTTTCGACACATCGAAGATGACGTCCCAGTACAGTCCCGCCTCATCTTCGCCGATGCCGTCAAGATAGACCTGATGCACTTCGATCGGCCGCGGCTCCAGATCGATCACCTTGCCCGCGCGAGCGGCGTCGCAGGCTTTCACGCCAGAGCGCTTGAGAGCGGAATACACGGGCGGCAGCTGCATCTGCGGACCGATGAAGGATTCCAAGATGCCATGGGCGAAAGCGGCGTCAGAGGCTTGGGGTGGCACGTCGCAGACGCGAAGAACCTCCCCTTGGGCATCATCGGTGTCCGTGCAGCAGCCGAAGGAGATGCGCGCGCGATACCGCTTGCGCTGGCTTTCCAGATACGGATTCAGGCGGGCTGCCGGGCCCACCAAGATCACGAGCACGCCGCTGGCCGCAGGATCCAGCGTGCCCGCATGGCCCACGCGGCGCTCTCCCGTGATGCGGCGCACGGCGTTTATGACGTCATGGGACGTGGGGCCCGCAGGCTTGTCCACCGCGCACAGGAAGGACAGATCGGTCTGGCCGCGCTTCATGAATCCATCTCATCCGCCAACGCGCCAGCAAGCGCTTCCTTGAGCAAGCGGGCTGCTTCCGGAAACGGGCAGGTGAGCGTGAAGCCGGCGGCGGCCTTGTGCCCTCCCCCGCCGAATCGGCGCGCCAACGCGGCCACATCAGTGCCATCTTTCGAACGCAGGCTCCCGCGGATCTCAGAGCCGTGATCTTTCAGCACGCACGCGATCCTGACCGTTCGCAGCGACCGCAAGACATCGATGAGCCCTTCGCAATCAGCCCATCGGCCACCTACGCGCCGCAGGTCCTCTTCATTGACCCAGCTGAACGCAATCCGGTCGTTGGACAACAGCTCGAGCCGCTCCACGACGAGCGCCTCCAGGCGGCAGGAAGCCAGCGTCTTGGACTGGTAGAACGACTGGGCGATACGCGCCACGTCAGCCCCCGCCTCCACCATCTGAGCCGCCAGAGCGAAGGCCCGCGCATCCGCGTTCTGATACTGGAAGCGCCCGGTGTCGGTCATGAGACCGGTGAAGCAGCATTCGGCGAGCTCCGCCGTCAACGGAACGCCCGCAGCGCGAGCCACCTCCCAGACGAGGCAGGTGGCGGAGGGCGCATCAGGATCCACGTGGCAGACATCAGCGCAGCAGCGCTCCGCTTCATGGTGATCCACGATGATCTTGAAAGAGGCTCGCTCGAAAAGCGCCCGAGCCGCATCTCCCAGACGGGAAGGATCAGAAGCATCCACCATGACAAAGGACGTTGCGAAAACCGCCTGATCCGCCGATGTGAGCTCATCCGCTCCCGGCATGCGCAAAAACGGCTCATCCAGAGGCTCTTTGGACGAGAAGATCGGACGCGCCCGCTTGCCCAAGGCGCGCAGGATGCTGGTCATCCCCAGAACGGACCCAAGGCAATCCCCATCCGGGCTCCGATGGCCGCAAACGAGATAATCATCATGGCAGCCCAATGCAGAGGCGATCTGCGCGAAGCCGCTTTGGAGCGGTGCGGTCACATCCATGGGCGCTTAGAGCTCTTCGTCCTGCTCCGCTGCCGTCTCATACGCGCCCATGCGCTTCTTCTCCTCGGCGATGTAGCGGCCCACCTTCTCCGCCTCATCCACCGTCTCATCCAAATGGAAGCGCAGCTCCGGCGCTTGCCGCCAATCCAGCTTCTTGGCGACGAGCGAGCGAATGTGCCCACGGGCCGAAGCGAGCGCCGCCTCCACTTCAGGATAGCGATCGGGCTCGCAGGTGTAGAACACGTCGCAGTAGGCGCGGTCATAGCTCACCTTGCAGCCGGTCACCGTGACCAGGTCAAGGCGGGGATCGGACACGTCGAACAGCATGATGTTCGAGATGACCTCACGGGCTTGCTCGTCTACCTTGCGGTTGCCTTCCTTCATGATGGACCTCCTGGCTCGAACGCCTACTCGGTGCGCTCAACTTCTTTGACGGTGAAGCCTTCGATGGTGTCTCCCACCTTCATATCCTGGAAACCGGTGATCCCGATACCGCACTCATAGCCATGAGCCACGCTCTTGACGTCATCCTTGAACCGGCGAAGGGATGCGATGGCGCCCTCGTAGATGACCGTGCCGTCGCGCACGACGCGCACCTGGTCTTCGCGGGAGATCTCTCCCTCCACCACGTAGCAGCCAGCGATCGTGCCCACCTTCGGCACCTTGAACGTCTCGCGCACCTCCGCGATGCCCGTGTCCTCCTCCACGATATCCGGGGAGAGCAGGCCCACGCGCGCGGCGTTGATGTCCTCGATGGCCTGGTAGATGACGCGGTACAGGCGGATGTCCACTTTCTCTTTCTCCGCTTGCTGGCGGCTCTTGCCCGTGGGACGCACGTTGAAGCCGATGATGATGGCGTCCGACGCCGCGGCCAGCGTGACGTCCGTCTCCGTGATGCCGCCCACCGCCGAGTGCACGATGTTGATGCGCACCTCGGTCTGGTCCATCTTCTCGAAGGCGTCGCGCAGCGCTTCGATGGAACCTTGCACGTCCGCCTTGATGATGAGGTTGAGGTCTGTCTGCTTGCCCTCTTCGATGCGGCTGAACAGATCGTCCAGGCTCATGTGGGAGGTGCGGTTCTGCTCCGCCAGCCTCTCGCGCAGAGCGCGCTCCTCAGCCAGCTTGCGCGCGTCGCGCTCATCTTCGAAGACGCGGAACTCATCGCCCGCCACCGGCACGGAGCTCAGGCCCAGTATCTCCACCGGGTCGGAGGGCAGAGCGCCCTCCACGTGCTCCCCGTGCGGGTCCACGAGAGCGCGGACATGGCCGTAGGACGTGCCCGCCACCACGGCATCTCCAGGATGGAGCGTGCCGCGCTGCACGAGCACCGTGGCCACCGGTCCCCGGCCCTTGTCCAGGTTCGCCTCGATCACGAAGCCGGAAGCCAGCGCATCCGGGTTGGCCTTGAGCTCCAGCACGTCCGCCTGGAGGATGATCGTCTCCAAAAGGTCGTCGATGTGAAGATGCTTTTTCGCGGACACATCCACGAACATGTTGGTGCCGCCCCACTCTTCAGGGATGACGCCGTATTCGGTGAGCTCCTGGCGCACGCGATCCGCATTGGCGCCGTCCTTGTCGATCTTGTTGACGGCCACCACGATGGGAACGTCCGCTGCCTTCGCATGGTTGATGGCCTCGATGGTCTGCGGCATGACGCCATCATCGGCCGCCACCACCAGCACGATGATGTCGGTCACTTGAGCGCCGCGGGCGCGCATGGCCGTGAAGGCCTCATGGCCCGGCGTGTCGATGAACGTGATCTGACGGCCGTTGATGTCCACCACCGAAGCGCCGATATGCTGGGTGATGCCGCCCGCCTCGCTGTCCACCACGCCGGTGTCCCGGATGGCGTCCAGAAGGGAGGTCTTGCCGTGGTCCACGTGGCCCATGACCGTGACCACGGGAGGACGGGGCTTCAGATCATCCTCGGTGTCGTTGTAGACCACCACGTATTCCTCTTCAGGCGAGACGACGCGCACCTTGCGGCCCATGTCATCCGCCACGATCTCGATGAGGTCATCGCTCATGGACTGGGTGACCGTGAGGGCTTGGCCCAACAGGAACAGGCGCTTGATCACATCGTTGGGCTGCACGTTCAAAAGCTCCGCCAGCTTGCCCACCGTGGCGCCCTGGGGCACCTCCACCACGGAATCATCCAGCACGAGCGTGGGATCGATGCCATGCTCGATGGCATGGGCCTCAGCGCGCTCGCGCGCCTCCGCCTCGCGCTTCTGCTTGCGCTTCTTGCGGCGGCCTTCCCCTTCTGAGCCGCCCGCAGCCGCAGCCACCGCCGCGCGCGCTTCCGCCAGCACCTTGTCCCGTTGGAGCTGCTCGGCGTGGGCCGCCATCTGCGAATAGCGATCCTCATTGGAGGGTTGCTGGGCTTCAAGCTCAGGCACGGATTGGGAGCGCCCGCGCTTGCCCTTCTTGCCGCGGCCTGCGCCGCCTTGCTTGGCAGCCGCGCCCTGCTCCTGCATGCGCGCCTGCTCGGATTCGATCTGGGAGAGCAAGGAGCTGAACTTCGTGGATGCGGAAGCGGGCTTGGGCGCTTCCTTCACGGCAGGGGCGCTTGGCTGCTCCTCATGGGCTGCGCTCTTCGCCGGTTTGCGGCCCTTGTTGCGCAGCGCCTCTTCGACGGCCTGCTTCTTGGCCACCTCCGCCGCGCGCTTCTGGGCGGCGGCGCGGGCGGCGGCTTCAGCCTTCTCCCGCTCGACGCGCTTCTTCTCGTTCTCGATCTGCGAAGCCAGGCTCTCATAAGCGCTTTCCGGCTTCGTCTCGATCTTCTTGACGATGCGCTCCTTCTTCGCCGGAGCCGCCTCGCCATCGCTGCGCGCTTCCTTCGCCGCCTTGCGCTCCGCGAGCTCCTTCTCCACAGCCGCCTTGCGCTCGGCCTCCTCCTTGGCCTTCTTCTCCTGCTCCTCTTTCTGCTCCTTCTCGATCTTCTCGCGCTCCTCTTTGTTGAGGTCGCCCGACCGCTGGAGCACTTCCGGCTCGAAGGTGGAGCGGATCTTCGCGACATCGTCATCGCTCAGGATGCTGGCATGCGACTTCGCCGCGATCCCCGCCTCGCGCAGGCGCGTGAGCATCTCCTTGCTGGAAAGCTCATATTCCTTTGCCAGCTCATGTACGCGCATTCCTGCCATCTATCTCTCCTTGCTTCCACGGGCTCCGGCGCTCTCAGCGCACCGAAGCTCGTAACCGATCCTTTCGAGCACCGCAGCATCCGCCTTGGTCCTCAGCGCAGAGGCGAAGCGCTTGCTCGCCACCGCGCGGTCGAAGCACTCAGACGAGCACACATAGGCGCCGCGTCCGGGCTGGTTCCCGCTAGCATCGAAGGCCATGGCTCGCCCAGGCGTGCGCACGATGCGGAACAGCTCCCCTTTCGGAGCGCAGGCCCGGCAACCGATGCATGTCCTCTCCGCCTTCAAACGCTCTCCGTCCTTGATGCCTATTCGTCCTCGGATGATGCGTGGATGCCGCAGAACCGCGAACCCTCGCGGGCATGGTTGCGGCAGCGGGTCCCATCTTCGCTGACGAATGCGCAGAAATCGTCATCCGCCCCGTCTTCGTCGTCCAAGAGCGTCTCCTCCACATCGGGGGCAGCCCCTTGGAAGCTGGTGGACTTGATGTCGATGTGCCAACCGGTCAGGCGGGCCGCTAGGCGCGCGTTCTGCCCCTCCTTGCCGATGGCCAGCGACAGCTGGTCGTCAGGGACGATGACCGTGGCGTAGTTGCTCTCAGGATCGATGTCCACGCGGGAGACGCGCGCCGGAGACAAGGCGTTCGCCACATAGGTGGCCGGATCCTCGCTCCACTGGATGACATCCACGCGCTCATTGCGGAGCTCCTCCACCACCATGCGCACGCGGCTGCCGCGCGGGCCCACGCAGGCGCCCACCGGGTCCAGGTTGGGCTCACGGGAGGCCACGGCCACCTTCGAGCGAGCGCCGGGCTCACGGGCGATGGACTTGATCTCCACCACGCCGTCGTAGATCTCCGGGACCTCTATCTCGAAGAGGCGGCGGATGAGATCAGGATGGGTGCGGGACACGATGATGGTGGGCCGGGACTGCTCCCCGCGGGCGCGGCTCTGCTCCTGGGAGGGGTCGCGCACGTCGATGATGAGCACCTTCAGCCGCTGGTTGTGGCGGTAGTGCTCGTTGGCCGGGCGCTCGTTGCGCTCGGTAGGGTTGCGCTTGGTGTCGTAGTGCGGCAGCTCCGCCTCCACGCCATCGCGGATCTTGATGATGGTGAAATCCTGGGTGCCTTGGAGCACCGTGCCGGTGATGAGGTCCCCCACGCGATCGGAAAACTCCTCGTAGATGGAGCGCTTGGCGGCGTCGCGCACGATGGAGGAGATGACGCTCTTCGCGTTCTGCGCCGCGATGCGGCTGATGTCGGCGGGCGTCACGTCGCGCTCTTCGAACTCGGAATAGATGTGCTCTTCGATGCCCGTTTCCGGATCCACCTGGATCTCCGGCTCACCCACTGGCACCAGCTCGTAGACATAGATCTGCCCGCTTTGGCGGTCGATGGTCACGCGCGCGTCGTGCTCCAGATCCAAGATGCGCTCGTAGCTGCGCGCGAGCGATTCCTCCAGGCGCTCGATGATGTAGAACTCATCGATCTTGCGCTCATGGGCGAGCATTTGCAGCGCTTCGATGAGCGAGTATTCCGCATCAGCCATGATCTTCGTCTCCTATCTCCTAGAACTCCACAGCTCCGATGATGTTCGCTTTCTTCACATCGTCATAGGCGATGGTGATGTCCGCACCGTCCGCTTCAAGGGTGATGCCCTGCCCGTCCGCTCCTTTGAGGATGCCCTTGAAGTTCTTGCGTCCCTCGATGCCCTGGACGCACTTCACGCGCGCCTCCTGGCCGATGGCCGCCTGGAAATGCGCGGGCGTGCGGAGCGGACGATCGATGCCCGGGGAGGACACCTCCAAAAGGTAGGCGCCCGGAAACGGATCGATCTCATCCAGCAGGACGCTGATCCATTCCTGGGCCTGTGTGAGCTCGTTGAACGTGACGCCATCTGGGGCGTCTATGTAGATGCGGATGGTGGGGGACTTCTTCGATCCGACCACTTCCACCGTCACGATCTCAACGCCATGGGCGGCGGCGTGCGCCTCCAAGGCATCCAGCAGGCTCTGTTCCTTCTCCGTCAGCATAGGCGCTCGCTCAGCGCTCCTCCTCTTCGTCGTGGCAATAAAAAAAGCGGGTCATCGGCCCACTTTTCTCATACGTTGCGAAAAGCATCATTGGTGTTTCGTGCAAGAGATATTACCATAGGAAGCACGCGAGCGCAAAGGGAAACGCTGGATGTTGCCTGCGCATGGCGGGCAAACGGGAAAGGACGCGGGCGGCTATGCGGAAACTGATCGCGCAATTGATGAAATTCGGCGTGGTGGGCGTCATCGCCTTCGTCATAGATTACGGCCTCATGGTGCTCCTGACCGAGGTGTTCGGCGTGAACTACCTGGTGAGCGCCACCATCTCGTTCACCGTCTCGGTCACGTTCAACTATTTCGCATCCATGCGCTACGTCTTCAGGCACAAGGAAGGCATGTCCCGCCGCCGGGAGTTCGTGATCTTCGTCGTGCTGTCCGTCATCGGGTTGCTCATCAATGACCTGGTCATGTGGGTGGGCACGGGGCTGTTCGGCATCAGCTATCTCATCACGAAGATCGCAGCCACCATCATCGTCATGGTCTGGAACTTCGTGACGCGCAAGAAGTTCTTGGATGCCGGCGACGAGCCGGTGCTGGACGATCTTTCCTGAGCTCAGAACTCGCTTTTCAAGGGGCGGTCCAGAAGCGCGCGGGCGACCGTGCGGACATCGGCCCCTTCCCATACGATGCGCCTGACCGCATCGGTCAGCGGGAGCTCCACGCCGAAGCGCTCGGAGAGCACCTGCAGCGTGCGCGAAGCTTGAGCCCCCTCCACCACCATGTGCGTGTCCCGCTCGAAATCCTCAAGCGTCCGCCCGCAGGCGATGTAGTCCTCGCCGAAACGGCGATTGCGCGAGTGGTGGGAGGTGCACGTCACGATCATGTCCCCCGCGCCCGCCAAGCCCATGCACGTGAGCGCTTCCCCGCCGCAGACCGTGACCATGCGGCTCATCTCAGCCAAACCGCGCGTCATGAGGAGCGCCGCCGTGTCATCCCCCATGCCGAGCCCGTAGGAGATGCCCACCGCGATGGCGATGACGTTCTTGAACGCGCCGCACAGCTCCACTCCCACGGTGTCGCGGGAGGTGTAGGCGCGGAAATAATCCGTGGAGAACAGATCGCGGAAGAAGAGCGCCGTCTCTTCCGACGCCGATGCGGCGACGGCGCTTGACGGGATGCGCCGCACCACCTCTTCGGCGTGGGTGGGACCAGACAGCACCGCGATGCGCTCTTCTGCGCCCAGCACCTCTGCGAAGATGGCTTCGGGCAGGCACCCCGTATCCGCCTCCACGCCTTTCGAGCAGATGACGAGAGGCAGCTCCGGAGGCACGTGCGGCGCCATGTCCTTCGCCGTTCGCCGAAGATAGCGCGAAGGGGTGACCACGACGACCGCCTGCGCGCCGGCAAGCCCCGCCTCCAGGGACGTGGTGGCCGTGATGGAAGGCGAGAGCTCCGCGAAAGCCAAGTAGTCCGGATTGCGATGCTCCTCGTTGATCCCGCGCGCCACCTCTTCGCGACGGCAGACGATCACGGCCTCATGGCCGCCGTCCGCCAGCACCTGCGAAAGAGCCGTGCCCCAGGACCCTGAACCGATGACGCATGCCTTCATGATCATGCCCTCTTCGAGAACGACAGCTTGCGCTCTTCATGGGCGAGGAGCCGCTTGATGTTCTCCCGGTGCGCCCAGATGACGGTGATGCCCACCAGAGCCGAGCAGATGATGATCATCCACTGCCCCCATAAAAGCCAAAGCGCGATGAAGGGAAGCGCGGCGGCAGCCAGGACGGAGCCGAGGGAGACGTAGCGGGTGGCCGCCACGAAGACGAGGAAGACCGCGATCTCCAAGCCCGCGCCCAAAGGCGTGATGGCGAACAGCTCGCAGCCCAAAGCGGTGGAGATCCCCTTGCCGCCTTTGAAACCGAGCCACGGGCAGAAGATGTGCCCCCAGACGCAGCCCACGAAGGCCACGCCGCCGCAGACCGTCCACGCCTCCCCCAGGCCGAGCAGCGCCGCATCCGTGATATGTGGCCAGACGATGCAGCCGAGGAACCCCGCGATGAGGCCCTTCGCCATGTCCAGCAAGAAGACGAGGGCGCCGCCCTTCGCCCCCATAGCGCGCACGGCGTTGGTGGCGCCGATGTTGCCAGACCCGACGGACCGGATGTCCATGCCGAAGCACAGGCGGGACACGATGACGCCCCAAGGGATAGAGCCCAGCGCGAAAGCGCAGGCGAACAGCGCGAACAGCAGACCCAACGTTGCAGCCATGGGCTAATCCTTCTTCTTGAACTTGAAGCGCACCGGCGTGCCCGTCAGATCGAACGCGCCGCGCAGGCGGTTCTCCAAGAACCGCTCAAAATTGTCCGTCACGATGTCGGGGCGGTTGCAGAAGAACGTGAAGCGCGGCGGCTGCTGGCCCGTCTGCGTGACGTACTTCATGCGCAGCACGGTCTTCCCGCGCGTGACGGTGTGCCCCGTTTCCTGGATCTCAGAGAGCCAGCGGTTCAAACGGGAGGTGGGAAGCGCCTCGCTGTAATGTTCGAACGCCGTGTCCACCATGCGCCAGACGCGGTCCACCCCCTTGCCCGTGAGCGCGGAGATGGCGATGACGGGCGCGTAGCTCACGAACACGAGCTCATCCTCCAAGTCGAACCGCACTTTCTCCTTCGCTTCCGGGCCCTCCACGATATCCCACTTGTTGAGCACGACCACGCAAGCGCAGCCGCGCTCGGCCGCATAGCTGGCCACGCGCTGATCCTCATTGGTGACGCCGAGGGTGCCGTCGATGACCAGCAGCACCACATCCGCCCGGTCGATCGCCCGCATGGCGCGCACGAACCCGTAATACTCCACGGATTCGGTGATCTTGCTCTTCTGGCGCAGGCCCGCCGTGTCCACGATGCGATAGAGCTTGCCATCATGCTCCACCAGCGTGTCGATGGCATCCCGCGTGGTGCCCGCGATGGGGCTCACGATGGAGCGCTCATCGCGCGTGAGCTTGTTGGTGAGCGAGGATTTCCCCGCGTTGGGCCGTCCGATGATGGCGATGTTCACCGCTGGCGCCTCGGCATCCTCCGCATCCAAGCCCGCCTCGCGGATGGCCTCCACCACCGCATCCAGAAGATCCCCTGTGCCATGGCCATGGATGGCGGACACGGCCCAAGGCTGGCCGCAGCCAAGCTGGTAGTACTCCCAGAGGTCATCCTCACGCCCTGGGTCATCCAGCTTGTTGACCACCAAGAACACCGGTTTGCCCGTCCGCTTCAGGATGCGGGCCACCTCTTCGTCGTCCTGTTGGACGCTTGAGCGCCCATCCACCATGAACAGGATCACGTCCGCTTGATCCTTGGCTTCATAGGCCTGAGCGCGGATGGACTTCTGGAAACCATCGTCCGCGGAAAGCTCTATCCCGCCAGTGTCCACCAGCATGAAATCAACGCCGTTCCACTCCGCCTCATGGTAGCTGCGGTCGCGCGTGACGCCGCGCATCTCATGGACGATGGCGTCATTGGATTGGGCGATCTTGTTCACCAACGTGGACTTGCCCACATTCGGGCGGCCCACCACGGCAACGAGCGGCAGCGCCATGTCACCTCTTCTCCGCGTATCTGATCATGTGCTGCATACAGTCTAGCGGATTGGAAGGCGCCACCTGCACCTCTTGACCGCACGCGGCGCGGATATCCTCGGCTGAAAGGCCGTCCAAGGTGACCCCGTCCGCGTTGAACGCCACCTGCGGCAGCAGATAGAGCCTGCGAACGCCTCTCTCCGCATCTTCGCGAAGGGCGCGCCGCGCAGCGTCTTCACGGACGGCCCGCACCATGTCCTCCCCGCCCAGAAGGCCGGTCACGTCCACGTTCCCGCTGAAGAGCTCATTGGGAACGAAAAGCGCGCGGACTTGGCCGCTCAAAGCGCTCTGAGAGATGAGCGCACTGGCATACGGCTTCGGCGCGCAGCCCAAAAGGAGCGCCGCTTCCAGGCCAGCCTCCTCCAATGCCCGCGCGGCCTGCGCATCCAAGCCCGTCTTCTGCGCTTCGGCGAAATCATCCACGGTGCTGCGGACGATGCCTATCCCGTCTTCGAAGAGCGGATAGTCGCCGTAGAACTCTTCTGAGGGAAGACGCCTCAAGACCTCGCCCCCGAAGGCATTCAGGTAGAACTCGTCAGCGGCGTAGACCCACGCGTCCCCGCGCTCCGCCTGCGCGCGCTCTTGATAGGGAGCGATCTGCGCGAGCACGCCGCGCGCCCGCGCCGGCTCATTGAAGCTCTCATGGAACGCATCCTGATGCTTCGTGTATCCGAGCGGCACGATCCCGACCGCCTGGATGCCCTCGCGCTCCCACGCCCAGGTGAGCGTCTCGTCCAGAACGCGCCCATCGTTCACGCCCGGCACGAGCACGATCTGGGCATCCAGCTGGATGCCCGCTCGCAGAAGCGCTTCCGCGTTCCGCAGGCCCCGATCCGCGCGCTCGCCCATGAGCGCCGCCCGCACAGAAGGATCAGCAGCATGGAGGGACATGCGCAGAGGCGAGATGCGCTCCTCGCAGATGCGCGCCACGTCCTCCTCGTCCAGATTGGTGAGCGTCACGAAATTGCCTTGGAGGAAGCTCAGGCGGAAATCGTCGTCGCGCAGGTAGAGCGTGCGGCGCAGGCCCTTCGGGAGCTGACGCATGAAACAGAACGTGCACGCGTTGCAGCAGGAGCGAACGCCGTCGAAGACGATGTCGGAAAAAGACAGCCCCCAGGGCTCATCGAAAGCGCGCTCAAGGGAGACGATGCGGCGGTGCCCTTCGCCGTCTTGCAGCTCCACTGCGCACCCGTCGCAGGCGGTGAGCCATTGCCAATCCAGGATATCCCGCACCGGCTGGCCATCGACGGAGCAGACCTCCTCCCCCGCCGCGATCCCGGCACGCTCAGCCGGGGAGCACTCATCAACGGAGACGATGAGCGCGCCGACCGTCCGTTCGCCGCCCTCCATCAAAGCCCTTCCAGCAAGCTCACCGCTTCGCGAATCTGCGACTGGGGCGTGGAGGCCCCTGCGGTGACCCCGATGACCTCGCATCCGGCAAGGTCCAGCTCCGCCACCTCCCGCGCGCTCTCCACATGGAAGGTGCGCGGGCACACCTGGGCGCAGATCTCTGAGAGGCGCGTGGTGTTGGATGAGTTCTTGCCGCCGATCACGACCATGGCGTCCACCGTGGCCGCGAGCTCAGCCGCTGTGCGCTGCCGTTTCCGGGTGGCTGAGCAGATGGTGTCTTTGACCTGCGGATCCAAGCCGCGAGCGCGGCACGCCTCCACGATGCGCTCAAGGTTGTCACGGGTCTGCGTGGTCTGCACCACGATCCCCACCGGGTCGTACAAGCCCTCCGGGATGTCCTTTGGGGAAAGCACCACGTCCGCCGCTGCGCCCGATGCGCGCGCATAGGCCACGAGCGCCTCCACCTCCGGATGCCCCGCTTCGCCCACCACGAGCACGCGGCACCCCTCTTGAGCCAGTTCTGCCGCCGCCGCTTGGGCGCGCGCCACATGGGGGCACGTGGCATCGGCCACCGCAAGCCCGCGGGATGCCAGATCCTCTTTGACCTCAGGCGCTACCCCATGGCTTCGGATGACGACCGTGCCGTCGGCCGCTTCAGACCCGCCCGCCACCACGGAGACGCCGCGCTCTTCCAGGCTGCGCACCGTCTCAGGATTGTGGATCAGCGGGCCCAAGGTGGATACATGCGCGCCCTGTTGCAGCAGATCCTCCACCATGTCGAGCGCTCGCTGAACGCCGTAGCAGGCCCCCGCGTGGCACGCCAGCTCTACCTGCATGACGCGATGGCCTCATCGGTCGTATGCGCGGGGATGGGATGCTCAGCGAACGTATCCGTCCAGTCCGTCGAATCCGGGAACAGCGCCTTCATGTCCACCTCTTCGGCTGGGATGCGCCTGGAGAGCGCGAAGCATTCGCGCATGGCGTACCACGTGCACGCCTCCAGGCGGTCATGCTTCGGCAGGAAATCGAAATCCGAGAGCAGGATGGGCGACCCGTACTGGATGGTGACCTTCGGGAAGCGGACGCAGCGGCCTTTGCGCTTGATGTTCTCAGCGTTGCGCACCGTCATGGGCAGGATGGGCGCGTGCCCCATCTTCGCCACGAACGCCGCACCGCCATGGATCTTCGGGATCATGGAGCCTTTCCCGCGGCGCGTGCCCTCAGGCAGGATGCTCACCAGCTCGTCGTCTTTCAACATGCGCGCCGCGCGCTTGAGGGAAGTGCGGTCCGATGACTCCCGCTTGACCGGGAACGCCCCCACCCGCGAGAGCGCTTGGCCCAAAAGGCCGCCCGCGTTGTCGAACAGGGTGTCGCGCCCCATGAGGCGGATCCATTGGGACGGACGCGCAGAGAGGTAGATGAAGACCACGTCGAAGAATGAGGTGTGGTTGCAGACCACCACAGCGCCGCAGCGGTCCTTGAAGGCGCGCAGCCGCTCCCGATCCTCCACCTCATAACGGAACAGCAGCTTGCAGAGGCCGCCGATCACCCCATAGCAGAGGTTGCCGAACCAATGCGGCACCTGCTTGTCCTTCGACACGCCGCCCAGCGGCATATCCCACATCTGCTCAGAGGAGAGGAAGAGCCCCATGATTCAGCGCGCTTGCTTTCCGTCTTGGGCGATCTGGGCCAGCACGCAGATCTGCTCGATGATGTCTTCGATATAGGTGCCCGTGGAGTCTATGATCCTGGCATCATCGGCCGCTTTCAGGGGCGCATGGGCGCGGTTCATGTCCGCCTCGTCACGGCGGATGATATCCGCCAGCACCTCTGAATAGCTGATGGACCCCACGCCGCGGTCCACGTTCTGCCGCACGCGCCGGTGCGCGCGCTCCTCGTCCGTGGCCGTGAGGAACACCTTGAGCTCCGCTTCAGGGAACACGACCGTGCCGATGTCACGGCCCTCTATCACGTAATCCCCCTGGTGCCCGATCCTGCGCTGCTGCTCCACCATGGCTTCGCGCACGGGACCGGCAGCGGACACCGGAGAGACGGCTTGATCTATGCGCGTGGTGCGGATGGCGTCGGTCACGTCGTGGCCGTTGATCGAGATGCCTTTGGGGATGGGATCTCCCGGCACATGGTCGAAAGCGATGGTGCATCCGCGCGCGATGCGGCCGAGCGCGTCATCGTCCTCAAGGGAGACGCCCTCATCCACCGCCAACCAAGCGACCGCCCGATACATGGCGCCCGTGTCCAAGCATTTGAAGCCCAGCTTCTTCGCGACCGCTTTGGCTACCGTTGACTTGCCGGCGCCCGCGGGTCCATCGATGGCGATGATCACCTATGCCTCCAGGGTCTTGATATCCGAGATAAATCCAGGGTAGCTCACGCTGACGCTGTCGAAGCCTTCGATCTCCACCGGCGTGTGGGAGCACATGCCCAGCACCGCCCAGGTCATCGCCAAGCGGTGATCCCCTTTCGCATCGAAGACGACGCCCGGCGGGATGGTGAGGTCAGGGTCGCCCTCGATGTAGAGGTTCTCCCCCTCTTCCCACGCGTCAACGCCCACGAGCTCCAATCCATCGATGATGGCCTGGAGCCGATCCGTCTCCTTCACGCGCAATTCCGATGCGCCCTTGAAGACCGTGATCCCCTTCGCATGGGCCGCGACGGCGGCCAGGATGGGCACCTCATCCAGGATGGATGCGAAGTGCTGCGGCGGGACCTCGCAACCATGCAAGCGCTGGGTATGGGAGGCGCAGATGGAGCCGAAGGGCTCTTTGCCCTGCGCGCCTTCGCGGGTGTCCGTGATGTTCGCGCCCATGCGCTCCAGCGTGCGGACGAAGCCGATGCGCGCCGGATTCAGAGACACCTCTTTCACGCAGATGGAGCTGCCGGGTTTGAGGATGGCCGCCGCGCAGAGGAATGCCGCTGAGGAGGCGTCGCCGGGCACATGGACGTCAGCGGCGTGCATGATGACCGGCCCGGTCACGCTGGCCACGCGGGTTCCCGCCGTGGTGGGGACGCCGAACTCGGGCAGCATGAGCTCCGTGTGGTTGCGGGAAGAGGACGGCTCGTTCAGCGTGGTGGTACCGTCCGCGTACACCCCCGCCAAGAGCACCGCCGTCTTCAGCTGGGCAGAGGCCATGGGTGCGTCGTAGGTGATGGCGCGCAGATGGGGGCAGCCCAGCTCCGTGATGGGCAGGCGGTCCGCCTCGGCCGGTTCAAACTGCACGCCCATCTTCATGAGGGGCGCGGTGTTGCGGCGCATAGGGCGGCTCTTGAGCGAATCGTCCCCGGTGATGGTGACCTTCACCTCCCAGGGCGCCAGCATCCCCATGAGCAGGCGCGCTGTGGTGCCGGAGTTGCCGCAGTCGATGGGAGCATCGGGCTGCACGGGACCGGCCGCCCCCCACCCGGTGATGCTGCCGCGCAACGCGCCGCGTTCGTCGCTCTCAAGGTCCACGGTCGCGCCAAGCTGCTGGACCGCCTTGATGGAGGAGCGCACGTCTTCGGAATCCGACACGCCCGTGAGATGGGACGTGCCTTCCGCCATGGCGGCGAACAGCACCGCGCGATGCGAGATGGATTTGTCGCCCGGCACGCGGACATCGCCCTTCAAAGGCGCATTCAGCGGCTGGATGGTTGCAGCGCCCGCTTCAGACATGCC
The DNA here is from genome assembly GCA_910580205.1 of uncultured Eggerthellaceae bacterium. GTDB lineage: Bacteria > Actinomycetota > Coriobacteriia > Coriobacteriales > Eggerthellaceae > MGBC163016. The sequence goes on along the minus strand of CAJTVP010000010.1, from coordinate 37,813 downwards.
ATTACTCCTTCGGTTCGATGGGTCTGAAAGAAACAGTATACCCCGCATCTATGAGTTGGAACGAGAGCTGGCCGATATCGCCTTCATCAGTCAGCATCAAGGACAGGACCGCGTTGCCTTCGGAGACATGGTCGATCTCGATGGATTGGATGTTGCAGCCAACGGAGCTGGCGATGGTGGTCACCTCAGCCACCACGCCCTTGCGGTTGACCATGGGGATGCGCACCTCCAAGAGCTTGTCGGAGCCGGGCACCCACTGGGCCGGGAGCGCCCGGCGCGCATCGGCGGACACGGTGAGCAGATCCACCAGCGCCGCTTCGTCGCGCTCCTCGATGGCGCGAGCATAGGAGCTGATGATCCCGCCCATCTCCTTGAGGCCGTCTGAGAGCGCATCCGCGTTGTCGAAAGCGATGCCGCACCAGAGCTTCGGCGAGCCAGCCGCTATGCGCGTGGTGTCCTTGAAGCCGCCGGCAGCCAAACGCAAAAGCGCGCCGCCGTCTCCCGCGTGATCCAGCATGAGGCGCATGAGGGAGGAAGCCACCATGTGCGGCACATGGCTCACGATGGCCACGGCCGCATCATGCTCCTCTGGCGGCAGGGAGATGACCCGCGCGTCCAAGCCGCAGATAAGCTCGTGGAGCTGCTGGAATCGGTCAGGATCCGTCGAACCATCCGGGCAGAGGATCCAGTTGGTCCCTTCGAAGAGATCCGTGCGAGCCGCGTCCACGCCGCTGGCCTCAGAGCCGGTCATAGGGTGACCAGGGATGAAGGAGACGGCCTCCGGAAGCAGCTCGCGGGCGCTTTCGAGGATGTGGGCCTTGGTGGAGACGGTGTCGGTCACCACGCCTGAGAAGCCCGAAGCGGCGATCTTGCGGAAGTGATCGTCCACGGCAGCGACCGGCGTGGCGATGACGACGAGGTCCGCTTCATCCTTCAGGAAACTGTCGAACGCGGCGTCATCCGGTAAAGAAGCCTCATTCACCCATCCGCGTTCCTTCGCCACCACGCAGGTGCGCGAGTCGGCATCCACGCCGAAGATGCGCGCATCAGGATAGGCGCGCTTGAGAGCGCCTGCCAGCGAGGAGCCTATCAGCCCCAGGCCAGCGATGGCGATGTTCGAGAACGGCGCGGTGCGTGCGGTTGCATCTTCCATGGATGTGAGCCCTCTTCATCTTCTCTTGGTCAAGTCGCCTTATTGTAAAGGTTCCCTCCATCATCAGGCCGCTGAGATGGACGGCGGATGCGATCCGGGCGAGAAGACGCGAAGGCGCGGGTCGGCCTTACCCGCGATGCCATGGAGGCGGCTGGAAGAGCCGCGCCGCTTCTCCCTCTTCAAGAACGCGCCATGCGCCTTCGGGGATGCCTTCCAGCTCATAGGCGCCGATGGCCACGCGGGATAAGGTGCGGATAGGATGCCCGATGGCCTCCATCATGCGCCGCACCTGGCGCTTGCGGCCCTCATGGATGACGATGCGCACCTCTGCGCCGTCTCCATCCGGCTTCAAGACATCCGCCTCGGCCGGCGAGCACGGCCCATCCTCCAAGGTGATGCCGCGCCGGAGCTGGTCGAGCTCGCGCTCCCGCACGCGCCCTTCCACCTGGGCCACATAGGTTTTGAGCACTTCTTTCGACGGATGCATGAGCGATTGGGCCAGCGCGCCATCGGTCGTGAACAGAAGAAGGCCAGAGGTGTCCCGGTCAAGCCGTCCCACATGGAACAGGGAAGGATGCTCCCCCATGGGCAAGAGCTCCGCCACGCAGCGGCGCCCCCGATCATCCGCCATGGCGGACAAGTACCCGCAAGGCTTGTTGAGCGCGATGAGCACGGATGCGGCCGCCCGCACGGAATCGCCATCGAAGAGCACCGCATCCCGCGCGGGATCCGCCTTGTCGCCCAGATGCGCCACGCGCCCGTTCACGGTCACGCGGCCCTCTTCGATGAAGCGCTCGCAAGCGCGCCGCGACCCAGCCCCTGCGCGGGCGAGCAGCTTTTGCAGGCGCTCCTCACTCATCGTCGGTGTCGAACGTGAGCTTCGAGAAGTCGATCTTCTCCACCACGCCAGCCGTTGAGGCCAGCGCTTCGCGCATCATGGCGTGCACGGGATCCTCCTCCGCGCTTTCCATCACAGCATCAAGCGCGCACTCCCGTTCAACCCCCTCTTCGAAGGCGACCATGCCCGCCACCGCTCCGTCCGCATCAGCGTCCAGGAGCATCTGCTCGGCCAAGCGCGCCGCTTCCTCATCGCTCATGCCCACCTCGTCCCGGCTGGCGGACAAGCGATCGCGGATGAGACGCTCCGTCTCCTCGTCCGGCGCGAACGTGGCCAGATCCTCCAGATCGGACAGATCTTTGAGGCCGAAGCGGTCGAGGAAGGTGCGCGTGGTGGCATAGAGCGTGGGGTTTCCGGGCGTGTCAGCGCTCCCCGCTTCCCGCACGAGCCCCTTTTCCACCAACGAGGTGATGGATGAATCCGAGGTCACCCCGCGCACGGAAGAGACTTGAGCGCGCGTGACGGGCTGCATGTAGGCGATGATGGCCAGCGTTTCCATGGCCGCCGCAGACAGGCGGCGCGTGTCCCAGGATGCCACGTAGCTTTCGATGAGGTCATGATGCTCTGGGTGGGTGACCAGCTGCCAGCCGCCCGCCACTTCCCGCAGCTGCACGCCGGCGTTCTCCGCCGCCCGCGCTTCTTGGAGAGCACGCAGCGCACGGGTGACCGCCCCCGTCTCTCCGTGGATGGCCTCAGCCAGCTTGGATGCCAGAACCGGCTCATCGCTCACGAACAGAAGCGCTTCCGCCGCTGAGATGATGTAGCCTTCATCGAATCCGTTCACGCCGTCTCCTCTTCGTCCCAGATGAGCTCACCGGCCCCTTCGATCCAATCGATGCGGATATCCCCGAACGCGCGAGGCTGCTCCAAACGGACCATCTGCCGCTTGTAGAGCTCCAGCACCGCCAAGAACGTCACCACGACGATCTCCGGCGTGCGCTCTTCGGCCACCAGCTCGCTGAATGAAAGATGCTTCTGGCGCGTGATGCGCTCATGGATGCGGCGAACGTAGCGCTCCACGGGGATGGGCTTGCTGGCGATATGCTCGCTTTCCAAGAGGAACACTTCGCGCCGAGCGAGCGCTGCGGCCGCGCGCCGCCCCAGATCCTCCAACGTCACATCGCGCAGGAAATCCGGCAGGATGGCGCTGAACTCAGCGCCCGGCCCGAAAGGACGGGGATGCCTGCGCCCTTCGAAGCAGTAGCGTCCGTAGAGCTCTTCAGAGGCGTTCTTGAACTGCTTGTAGGCGAGGAGCTTCTGGGTGAGGACTTCCCGCGCCTCATCCGGCGGCAGGTCCTCCACATCCTCATCCAGCTCAGGGACCGGTTTCGGCACGAGCATCCGCGCTTTGATCTCAAGGAGCGTGGAGGCCACCAGCAAGAAGTCGGAAGCCACATCCAGATCCAGCTTCTGCATCCTTGAGACCTGGGCCAGATACTGATCGGTGATGTCCGCCACCGGGATGGCGCCGATGTCCACCCGTTTCTTGCTCACCAGATAGAGCAGAAGGTCGAAGGGCCCTTCGAAGGCCTCGGTCTTCACCTGATACGCCATGGCGTCCTCACGAGATCCTGAACGGGAAGAGCGCGTTCGCCAGGTTCCCCGCCGTGACGTCCAGATACCAGGAGAACGGGTTGAAGTGCACCAAGTACGGCAGGGCGATGATGACGATCATGAAGATGGGGAACGCGTACTGCTGGATGGAATACCATTTCGGCAGCAGCCGCTCTGGGATGATGAGCGCGATGATGGACGAGCCATCCAAAGGCGGGATGGGGATGAGGTTGAAGAACATCAGGTACAGGTTCACCAGCGTGAACGTGGCCAGAAGCAGCATCACGTTGTAGCCGAAGTCCGAATAGAGGATGCCGGGCGCGGCCCCGTAGATGATGTGCGCCACCACGGCCGCCAGAACGGCCATGATGAGATTCGCCAAGGGGCCCGCGAACCCGGTGATGGCATCCCCTTTGCGCGGGTCCTTGAAATAGCGGGGGTCATAGGGCACCGGCTTCGCATACCCGAAGATGGGCATGTGCAGCACCATGAGCATGAGCGGCAAGATCACGGTCCCGAACGGATCGATGTGCGCAAGGGGATTCAGCGACAGCCGACCCGCGCGCTTGGCCGTGGGGTCGCCCAGCTTGTAGGCGGCGAACCCGTGGGCCACCTCGTGTCCAGTGAGCGCCACCGCGAAGCTGATGATGGCGCATGCGTAATAGGCGATATCCTCAGCGCTCATGCCTCCACCTCAGCCAAGATCTCCTCCATCTTCTCAGACAGCTCAAGCCAGAGCTGCTCGTTCTCATCCATGCGCGTTCTGAGCGCGCCGTGTTCGCGGATGATATCAGTGCTGGCGTCTTCTTTCATGTAGAAATCCGGATCCGCCATGAGCGCCAGTATCTCATCCATGCGCGCCTCATCGCGCGCCATCTCCGCTTCAACCTGCTCAAGGCGGCGCTTCACGTCCTTGGTGGCGGCGCTCTTGCGCTGACGCGCCTCCGCCTCCGCCCGCTTCTGCTCCTTGGTCTTGCGCCCGGAGACGGGTTTGTCTTGCGCAAGGGCTGCGGAAACCGAAGGCGCGGGCTGCTTGGACGGGGCCTTGCCCGGCGTGAGCGTGACCGAGCCCAGGCGCTTGCGGCCGCTCCCCTCTTCTGCGGACCCAGGAGCCGCTCCTTCTGCCGCTTCCCTCTCTTCATCCGCGCGCTGGGCGGATTTGTACTGGTAGTACTCCCAGCCGCCGGGATAGTCCGTGATCTGACCGTCCTTCACCTCCACGATGCGCGTGGCGATGCTCTGGATCAGATGGCGGTCATGGGTGATGAGCAATATGGTGCCGTCGAAGTGAGCCAAGGCTTGTTCCAGCACATCCGCGCTGGAGATGTCCAGATGGTTCGTGGGCTCGTCCAGGCAGAGCAAGGGGCTGGGCGCGACGAGCATTTTCGCCAGAGCGAGCCGGCTCTTCTCCCCGCCCGAGAGCACGGAGACGCGCTTGTTCACATCATCGTCCTTGAAGAGGAACGCGCCCAAGAGCGTGCGCACTTGCGAGATGGACCAACCCGGAGCCGCGCGGTCCAGCTCCTCGAACACGGTGTTGCCGCCCGTGAGCTTCTCCAGCTGGTGCTGGGCGTAATAGGTGTGCGTCACATGCTCCCCGTAGCGGATGGCGCCCGCATCCGGAGCGAGCACGCCGGCCACCATCTTCAAGAGCGTTGACTTGCCCGCGCCGTTCGGTCCCACCAACGCCACCTTGTCGCCCCGGTAGAGCTTGAGGTCTATGCCGTCATACACGGTCTTCCCATCGAAGGCCTTGCACAGGCCCTCCGCCCGCACGACCTCCTCCCCCGTGCGCGGCGGCTGCACGAAGTTGAAGTGGATGCTCTTCTTCTCCTCCGGCAGCTCCACCAGCTCAGCGCGCAGCCGCTCCAACTTCTTCACGCGGTCTTGAGCTTGCTTCGCCTTGTTCGCCTTGTAGCGGAACCGCTCGATGAACGCCTCCAGCTTGCGCATCTCCTCCAGCTGAGCCCGCCGCGTCTCCCGCAGCTGCTCCAAGCGCGCTTCGCGGGCTTTCAGATAAGCGGAGTAGTTGCCGGCATACCGCGTGACCTCTCCGTTCGCGATCTCCGCCACCTGGTCGACCATGTTGTCCATGAAGGCGCGGTCGTGCGACACCACGATGACGGTCCCTTCATAGCTGCGCAAGAACCCTTCAAGCCACGTGACCGATTCCAAGTCAAGATGGTTCGTGGGCTCGTCCAACAGCAGCACCTCAGGATTGCGCACCAAAAGCTTCGCCAAGGCGATGCGCATCTGCCACCCGCCAGAGAACTCAGAAGTGAGCTTGGCCAGGTCTTCCTCTTTGAACCCGATGCCGAAGAGCACTGAGCGCACATTGGACTCCAGCTCGTAGCCGCCCATCATCTCGTAGGCGTCCCTCAAGCGCCCCAGCTGCGACAGCTGAGCGTCACTGGGATCCGACCCCAGCTCCGCCTCCAGTCGGGCGATCTTGCGCTCCATGTCCAGGATCTCGCTCTGGGAGGAGATGACCTCTTCGAACAGCGGCGCCTCTCCCATCTCGATGGCTTCCTGCTCCAGATAGCCCACCTGCGCGCCGGAAGCCAGCGTGATGGTGCCGGAATCAGCCACGTCCACGCCGGAGATGATGTTGAGCATGGTGGTCTTGCCCGCGCCGTTGGGACCGACCAGCGCGAGCCGGTCATGGGCCTCAAGGCGCAAGGAGACGTCATGGAACAGCTCCCTGCTCCCGAAGGATTTTGAGATATGCTCAAGTTGAAGGATCACGGTGCCGTCCACGTCATCTGCGAAGCTCCAAGCGCGTCCGCGCAATGCAGGCGCGCTCCTGTTCTCGGAGAAGACATTCTACAACAGCAGCCCGGCTCTTCTCTCTTTCAGGTGGAGGAAGCGTTCCTTAAGAACGTCTTTCACACGGCAGGGTGGCACGCGGGCCGTTCAAACGGCGCGTTGTCGGAAGATCGCCGCCAACGCCATTCATTGCGGCACCTGCCTGGTTGCCTAGCGCACCGGATTGTTCCAGGTGTGACGGCAGCTGCTCTGATCCGAATGATCTTTCGGACGGCGGATGCGCAGGTTGCTCTTCCTGTTCGCGTGGTTGACCGTTGGCACCCGATGGGTGCGCTACGGAGCTTCCTTGGTTTTCATTCAACCTAGGTCCTGTAGCGCAGGCATCGCCTGCCAATGGGGGTCATGCGCGCCCGGTTGCCGGGTATGCGCATCAGCCGCCATGCCCATGTTCCATAACAGGAGAAGCCTCCGCCCTCAAGCCGCGAAGCGGCACATCAAGTTAGGCGTCGTCATGCGGATTCGGGACAGAAAGACCAACCGGCGCACTTTTTTGCGCGCGACAGCGCGCCCGTGCATGCGGAGCATGCGCGCAATGGCGACGCAGACCCGAAGGGTCCCGACGACATAGCGCAACGCGTTCCCTTGTCCACGTGCGCAACGAACCGGGGCGGCGGGGGTGTCGCGCCGATTCGCGGAGGCAAGAAAAATTGTGGTAAAAAATGATCTTCCACAATTTTTCGCAGCCGCAGTGTAGGCGCGAGTGCTCCCGGCGGCCCGGTTCGCCATTCCCGAAATGATGACGAAAACCGATGGGCTAGATGGCGTCATCTCCGCGCTCACCCGTGCGGATGCGCACCACTTCCTCCACCGGGCTCACGAAGATCTTGCCATCTCCCACCTCCCCGGTGCGAGCGGCTGAGATGACCGCGCCCACCACCTCATCCACGCACTCCTCATCCACCACCACCTCTATCTTCACCTTGGGCACCATGTTGAGCAGCACCTCATTGCCACGGTAGTGCTCCTTCCAGCCATGCTGATTCCCGCACCCGTTCACTTGGCTGATCGTCATGCCCTTCACCTCGATGGCGAACAGCGCTTCCTTCACCGGCTCCATCTTCTCCGGGCGCACGATCGCGATCACGCGTTTCATCTTCGCGCTCCTTCCTAATCAAGTCCCACATAGGCGGGATAAGCGGACTCCCCGTGCTCAGCCACATCCAATCCGAGCGCTTCAGCATCAGAGCTCACGCGCAGCTCGCCCTTGAAGATGGCCTTCACCGCGAACCCGATGATGAGATCCCCCACCGCCACGAACGCGATGGTGACCAAGATGCCCAGCGCCTGCGCGCCTAAGAGATGGAAGTCCCCGGTGTAGATCAGGCCGCCGAAATCCGTCCACGAGAGCTCCGGCACGCAGAAGACGCCCGTCAGGATGCCGCCCAGGATGCCACCGACGCACTGGCAACCGAAGGCGTCAAGGGCGTCATCATAGCCCAGAGCGCGCTTCGCACGGGAGATGGCGAGATAGCACACCGGAGAGACGATCAGCCCCATGAGGAGCGCCGCCCATGGCTCCACGAAGCCAGCCGCTGGCGTGATGACCACGAGACCGGCCACGAGCCCCGTGCACGCGCCGATGAGCGTGGGCTTCTTCACGATGGCGCGTTCGGTGAGCATCCAGGACACGACCGCCGCCCCTGAAGCGCAGACCGTGTTCACCAAGGCCAGAGCCGCGATGCCATCGGGGGCGAACGCGCTGCCAGCATTGAATCCGAACCAACCGAACCAGAGGAGCGCCGCGCCCAGCGCCACGAACGGCACGTTGTGGGGACGGTAGCTCATGGCACCGAACCCGCGACGGCGGCCCACCAATATGCAGAGGATGAGCGCCGTGAGGCCGCTGGAGATATGGACGACATCCCCGCCGGCGAAATCGAGCGCGCCGATCATGCCGCCGATGAGCGATCCGTCTCCGCCCCAGACCATGTGGGCCAAAAGCGGATAGATGAGGATGGTCCACAGCGTCAGGAACAGCGCCACCGCGCCGAAGCGCATCCTCCCAGCCACGCCACCGGTGATGATGGCCGTCGTGATCATGCAGAACGCCATCTGGAACGCCACGTCCACGAGCGACGGGTAGGCCGCATCGGCGGGCGCGTCCGCCTCAAGGAGCATCTGCGAGGTGTTCCCCAAGAGCAGAAGCTGGTCGAATCCACCGAAGAACGGGTTTTCGCCGCTGCCGCCATAGGCGAGCGACCAACCGCAGATCGTCCACGTGAGAGCCACGATCCCCACCACCGCGAACACCATGATCATCGTGTTGCCGACGTTCTTCCTCCGCGCGAGGCCTCCATAGAAGAACGCCAACCCTGGCGTCATCAGCAACACGAGCATCGCGCTCACGAGCATGAACGCGCTCACTCCTCCATCCATCGTCCTCCCCTTTCATCGGATATCCTTGCTTCCGCATCCGATGTTCGCAAAGGTCCGGGGATGGAGCGGCTCGCAGCCGCGCGTTTTAATAGACGTGGCAAGAGATCTTAACGACCCGGAAACATGGAGGACCGCCTTCTCGCAGCGATCCTGGAGCTGCGCTCTAAAGCATCTCTTCGACGGCGGAGATGATCGCAGGCGCATCCAAGGCGGCATCATGGAGGAGCGCGGAAGCATCCCCTTGCAAGGAGAACTCGTCAGGCAGGCCCAAGGTGCGCACGGAGGGCTTCAAGCCCTTCTCAGCCAAGATCTCAAGGACGCCGCTGCCAGCGCCTCCCATGACAGAGCCTTCCTCCACGCACACGACTCTGCCAGTGGCCGCCGCTTCCTCCACTGCGCGCTCGTCGATGGGCTTGGCCCAGCGCATGTCCCACACCGCCGTCTGCACGCCGCGCTCCGAGAGATCATCAGCGGCCTTGAGCGCGGCGGTGAGCGCGCGTCCCCATGCCAGGATGGCCCCGTCCGCGCCTTCTCGCACCTGTTTCGCCCGTCCTTCTTCCAGCAGCTCCGGCGCTCCCGTTTCGCAGGGCGCTGAAGAGCCGCGCGGGTAGCGCAAACACACCGGCCCTCCCAAGGCGAGCGCCGTATGGAGAGCGCTTTCGAGCTCATGGGCGTCTGAGGGCGCGAGCACGCGCATATGCGGGATCATCCGCATGAACGAGATGTCGAACGCCCCATGGTGCGTGGGCCCATCCTCGCCCACCAGGCCCGCCCGATCAAGGGCGAAGACCACATCCCGCCTCGCCAGCGCCACATCCACGATGACCTGGTCGATGGCCCGCTGCATGAACGTGGAGTAGATGGCGACGACCGGCTTCATGCCCGAAGCCGCAAGGCCGGAGGCCATGCCCACCGCCTGCTCCTCCGCGATCCCTACGTCTATGAAGCGCTCCGGAAAGCGCTCGTGGAAGCCTTTGAGGCCCGTGCCGTCCTCCATGGCGGCGGTGATGGCCACGATCTTCTCATCATGGGCCGCCTCTTCGATGAGCGCGCGTCCGAACGCATCCGTGAAGCGCGGACCGGATGCCGGCTTCAGATAGGTCTCTCCCGTCTGCGGATTGTAGGGGCCGATGCCGTGGAACCGGACCGGATCGGATTCGGCGGGAGCGAATCCAGCGCCCTTCTTCGTGATCACATGCATGAGCACGGGGCAATCCATGGGAAGCACCAAGGAGAGCATCTCCTTGAGCTCGGATATGCTCTGGCCGTTGATGGGCGGCGTGCACACGATACCCAGCTGCTCGTAGATCATGGACTCCGGGATGAACATGTGCTTCGTGGATTCTTTCATGCGGCGGCCAAGCTCAATGAACGCGTTGCTGAACGCGCCGCCGCTCTCCATGCGCTCTTGGATGGAATCGCGAGCGTTGCGGTATTGGGGCATGGAGCGCACATTGCCCAGATGACGCACGAGCGCGCCGACGTTGCGGGAGATGGACATCTCGTTGTCGTTCAGGATGATGATCATGGGAAGCTGCTGGCTGCCGATGTAGTTGAGCGCTTCGAACGCCATGCCGCCCGCCAGGGCCGCATCCCCGATGATGGCGACGATCTTCTCATCCGTCCCGTTGATGACGCGCGCCTTGGCAAGGCCCGATGCCACGGAGAGCGAGTCAGACGCATGGCCTGAGGGGTGCACGTCGTAGGGGCTTTCGGATGGCTTCGGAAAACCGGAGATGCCGCCATAGGAGCGCAGCGTCTTGAACGCATCCAAACGACCAGTCACCAGTTTGTGCGCGTAGGATTGATGGCCCACGTCGAACACGATCTTGTCGGTGGGCGCGTCCAGGAGGCTGTGGCACGCGAGGATGATCTCCACCGCTCCCAAGGATGAGGCCACATGGCCGCCCGTTCTGGACGTGGTGTCTATGATCTGGGCGCGGATCTCATCCGCCAGGATGGAAAGCTCCTCATCGCTCAGGAGATGGAGGTCCGCAGGAGAGGAGACCATGTCCAAGATGCGCTTATTCCGCGGTGCCATCTTCGTCGGCGTCCTCAGCATCTTCGAGAGCATGCGCGCTTTCCTGAGCATCCCCTTGCAAGGAGCTTTGAGATGCCTTTTCGGCATCATCGTGCTCAAGGTCAGCGGAGCGCAAGTCCTCTTCGCTCACTTCGCAGGCGCGCATGCCGAGCGCGACCGCTTCTTCGTAAAGGGAAAGCGCCTCATCCATGGTGATGTCAGGGGACTGGACCTGGAGCGCTATCTCATCAAGGCGCTCTTTCGCCTCATTGAACGAAGCTCCTTCCATCAAGCGCTCACCTCCTGATCCAACGCTTCAACGGCCGGCTGGTCCATCTGGCGCGTGATGGCGCCCAGCATCCCATTCACGAACTTGGGTGATTCATCCTCGGCGCCGAAGCGCTTCGCCAGCTCCACCGCTTCATTGATGGAGACGGACACGGGCACATCGTCAACGTAGAGGATCTCGAACAGCGCGATCCTCATGATGGCGAGGTCCATGAGCGGCATCCGCTCGAGCGTCCAGTTGCGAGCGGCGCACGAGATCAGATCATCCAAGCGCTCAGCGTTGTCCTCCACACCGGAGATGATCTTGAGGGCGTAATCCGTCAAAGGCTCATCAAGGCAATCGATCAAGCCTTGGCTCAGAAGAGCTTGGGCGCTGGTCTCTCGGATGGCCGCTGAATACAGGGCTTGCACCGCCGCTCTGCGAGCGGCTGTCCTCTCATGCTTGCGCGTCATGCAGGTCAGCTCTGCTTGGCGAACTGGATGCCGTCGATGAACACATCCACGCGGCTCACCGTGACGCCCACCTGCACCGCCAGCGCATCCACGATGGCCTGACGCAGCTTCTCCGCGACATCAGGCAGCACGAATCCGTAGAACACGTTCACATGCACGACCACCTCGAGGGTCCCATCCTCAGCATAGGATGTCTCGATGCCGGAGGTTGATGGACCGGCTGCGAACATGGCGCGGATGCCGCTCGTCACCGGCGACCCGATGCTGGCGACCCCTTCGGTCTCCGTGGCCGAGATGGAGATGATCGTGTCGATCACCCCTGGCGCCAACGTCATGTTCTCCGAGGTCACTGTCTCTGTCATAGCACGTCTCCCATCTGCGTCTCTATGAAATCCGTCGTCGCATCTCCAGCGATGAACGCCTCATTCTCCATCACGCGCTTGTGGAACGGGATGGTGGTGGCCACCCCTTCGATCGTCAGCTCATCCAGCGCCCGTTTGGCGCGCGCGATGGCCTCTTCGCGATCTTGCCCGTGCACGATGAGCTTCGCGAGGAGCGAATCGTAATAGGGGGAGATGCGGGAACCCTCTTCGATGAACGTCTCGGTGCGCACGCCTGGGCCACCCGGCAGGCGCAGGCGCGTCACCGTGCCCGGTGAGGGACGGAATCCATGCTCAGGATCCTCAGCGTTGATGCGCATCTCGATGGCGTGGCCATCCGGGGAGAACGGCGCGCGGTCAGCGCAGCTCATGGGCTCGCCAGCCGCGATGCGGATCTGCTCTTTGATGATATCCGTGCCCGTGATCATCTCGGTCACAGGGTGCTCCACCTGGACGCGGGTGTTCATCTCCATGAAATAGAAATCTCCTCGCTCATCCAGCAAGAACTCGATGGTGCCCGCGTTGCGGTAATCCACCGCCCTCATGGCGCGCACGGCGGCCACGCCCATCTGGCGGCGAGTCTCCGCGTCCAGAGCCGGCGAGGGCGCCTCTTCAAGGAGCTTCTGATGGCGGCGCTGGATGGAGCAATCACGCTCGCAGAGGGCCACGCGGTTGTCATGATCATCAGCGAGGATCTGGATCTCCACATGGCGCGGGCGCAGCACGAGCTTCTCCAAGTACACGCCATCGTCTCCGAACGCGGCTTGGGCTTCGGTGCGCGCTGCCTTGTACTGGCTTTCCAGATCCGTCGGATCATGGACCTCGCGCATCCCCTTGCCACCACCGCCCGCCGTGGCCTTGATGAGCACCGGATACCCCACGCGCTCCGCGAAGTCGCGCGCCTCTTCCACCGTGTCGCACAGCCCCTCAGAACCCGGAACGGTGGGCACGCCGCAATCGGCCATGGTCTTGCGAGCCGTGGCTTTGTCTCCCATCTTCTCGATGCAGTCCGCAGACGGCCCGATGAAGACGATGCCCTCTTCGGCGCATGCGCGAGCGAACTCAGCGTTCTCCGCGAGGAAGCCATAGCCGGGATGGATGGCCTGAGCGCCGGTCATCTTCGCTGCTTCGATGATGTTGCCCATCTGGAGATAGCTCTCAGAGGACGGAGCCGGGCCGATGCACACCGCTTCATCAGCGTAGCGGACGGGCAACGTGTCCGCATCCTCCGTGGAGTAGACCGCGACCGTCTTCACGCCCAGCTCACGGGCCGCGCGCATCACGCGCAACGCCACCTCACCGCGGTTGGCTATGAGGATCTTGTCGAACATCATGCCTGCTCCGGTGGGATGACTTGCTTCTTCTCGTGGGGCTCGATGTAGAAGAGCACCGTGCCGTACTCCACGGGAGTGGCGTCCTCAAGGCAGACCTCGCGCACCGTGCCCATCTCCTCGGCGGTGATCTCATTCATGAGCTTCATGGCCTCCACGATGCAAAGCGTCTCTCCTGCGGCCACCTCATCGCCCACCTGGACGAAGGGCGGCTCACCGGGAGCGGGCGCAGCATAGTACGTGCCCACCATGGGAGCGACGACCTTGTACCAGGTCTTCGGACGATCATCGTCTTCGGTGGCCGCCCCTTGGGCCGGAGCCGTGTCCGCGGGCGCAGCTTGCGCCTGCGGGATTGCCGGTGCCGCCTCAGCGGCCGCCGGGCCGCCTTCGCCGGGCATGCGGATGGCTACGCGCACGCCCTCCTCTTCCACGACGATCTCCCCGATGCCGCTTTCCTGCACGAGCTCTGCAAGCTGGCGGATCTGATTGATATCCACGTAATCGTCCTCCTTGGTCTCAGATGATTCCTGTTCCAGCAGGAAGTCGACCTTCTCCGATGTGCGGTGCTTGCTCAGATACGTGCGCGCCTCATTCGGGAAGAGCGCGTACATGAGCACGTCTTCTTCGCTATGGGCCAGATCCCCGATCTCCTCAGCCACCTGCTCATAGGTGGTGGTGACCAGCGTGCCAGGGGCCACATCCGGGTCCAGCACCTCTTGGCCATCGGTCACCTTCGCCACGATGGCGGGGTCCATGCGTCCTGGCGCCTTGCCATAGAAGCCGCAGATGTAGTCTTTCATCTCCTTGCTGATGACCGACCAGCGCTTGCCGGTGAGCACGTTGAAGACCGCCTGGGTGCCCACGATCTGCGAGAGCGGCGTCACGAGCGGCGGATAGCCCACCTCCGCGCGCACCTTCGGGATCTCCGCCATGACCTCAGGGAGGCGATCGCGCGCTTTCTGCACCTCCAGCTGGCTCATGAGGTTGCTCATCATGCCGCCAGGCACCTGGTGGGAATACACCTTCATATGGGTGAGCGATGACACGCCGCGCTTGTAGTGGCCGCGCTTGCGCATCTCCTCCCAGTATTCGGAGATCTCGAAGAGCAGGTCCAGATCAAGGCCCGTGTCGTAGCGGCTCTCCTGGAACGCGGCCACGATCATCTCCACAGCCGGGTGGGAGTTGCCGAAGGCGAGCGGCGCGTGAGCGGTGTCCGCGATGGAAGCGCCCGCCTCCGCCGCTTTGATGATGTTCGCCGGGGCCATGCCGCCCACGTAGTGACAATGGATGTGCACCGGCAGCCCGACCTCCGCATTGAACGCTTTGACCATGCGCTCCGTGCGGTAGGGCGTGAGCATGCCCGCCATGTCCTTGATGGCGATGCTGTCCGCCCCAAGGTCTTTGAGAGCCTGGCCGTATTCCAAATAGCTGTCCAGGGTGTGCACGGGGCTCACCGTGTACGAGATGGCCCCCTCGAAATGAGCGCCGCAGCCTTTGATGGCCTCGGCGTTGTCCACCACGTTGCGGATGTCGTTCAGCGCGTCGAACACGCGGAACACCTCTATGCCGTTTCGGTGAGCCGCCTCGATGAAGTGGAACACGATGTCGCGGGAATAATGCTTGTAGCCCACCAGGTTCTGTCCGCGAGAGAGCATGGACAGCGGCGTGTTGGGCGTGTTCGCCTTGATGGAGCGCAACCGCTCCCACGGATTCTCGTCCAGAAAGCGCAGGCAGGTGTCGAACGTGGCCCCGCCCCAGGCTTCGATGGCCCAGTAGCCGACCTTGTCCATCTTCGGGAGGATGGGGAGCATCTCACCGGTCTGCATGCGCGTCGCCCACAGGCTCTGCTGGCCATCGCGGATCGTGGTGTCCATGATCTGAAGTCTGGCCAAAATGCGCACCTCCTCGTGTGGTCATGTCAATGTGCCGACGATGTTTGAACAACCGATTATAGATGATTGCGCGCCTGTGGTGGAAGGTGACGGCGAATGGCGCGGGCGTCCATGGAGCGCATCCACGAAATCCCCTTGGATGCGAAAAGGGCGACGCTCACCACGCCGCCCTTCTGCTGCTCGTAAAGCCGTTCTCGATGAAGATCAGACTCGCTTGATGAACCGCCCGTCGCGCGTGTCGATCTGCAGCACGTCCCCGATCTCTATGAAGGTGGGCACTTGCAGCTCCACGCCCGTCTCCAACGTGGCCGGTTTCGTGGTGTTCGTCGCGGTGTCCCCCTTGAACCCCGGTTCGGTGTGGGTGACCTCGAGCTCCACGAACATCGGCGGCTCAACGGTGATGAGCTCATCTCCCGCGTAGAGCAAAGAAGCCTCATCGTTCTCCTTGAGCCACTGGGAAGCCTCCCCCACCGTGGCCGCCGGCAGGGACATCTGCTCATAGGTGTCGTTGTCCATGAAGTAGTAGTCAGAGCCGTCGTTGTAGAGGTACTGCATCTTCTTCGTCTCCAAGCGCACCGAATCGAACTTGGTGCCGGAATTGAAGGTGTAGTCCACCACGCGCCCCGTCTTGATGTCCTTGAGCTTGGTGCGCACGAACGCGCCGCCCTTGCCGGGTTTCACATGCTGGAACTCGACGATGGTGCACATCTTGCCGTTGTTGATGATGCACATCCCGTTCCTGAAATCTGCTGTAGATACGCTAGCCACGGATCCGATTCCTTTCCTCAAGATCATTGCAGAGCCATTATAGACCCGCTTTCACGCCAGCGCGAACGTGAGGCGGCGCAAAAGCGCATCTGAGGCTTGGAGGCGCACGGACACCTCGTCCCCCAGCCGGTAGCGCGTGTTCGTGTCCGAGCCCGTGAGCGTCATGCGGATGGGATCGAACACGAAGTACTCCTGGCCGAGCGAGCGGATGGGCACGAGGCCCTCGGCGCAATTCTCCAGCTCCACGTAGAAGCCGTAGCTGGTCACCCCTGAGATGGTGGATTGGAAGACCGATCCTATCTCCCGCTCCATGAGGCGGCAGATGAGCGCCTTGTTCGCATCCATGGAAGCCGCCTCCGCGATGCGCTCGCGCTCCGAGCAGCGCTCGCACATGGTCCGCAAGTCATCCTTGCCGCGAGCGGCTTCGCGCTCTTTGCGGGCGAGGGCCAGCTTGACCAGGCGATGCACCATGAGGTCGGGGTAGCGGCGGATGGGGCTCGTGAAATGGCAATAGGCATCCAACCCCAGCCCGTAATGGCCCAGATTCTCCAGGCTGTAGCGGGCGCGCGCCTGCGCGCGCAGAAGCAACGTCGAGATGAGGTATTCCTCTTTGCGGCCCTCCACCCTCCGCAACACCTCTTGGATGGCGTAAGGGTCAGCCACGGCGAGGCGACGGGAGAGATCGCGGTCGAACCAGGAGAACTCCTGGAAGATGGGCAGAAGGCCGGAGATGGCGTCTGCTGGCGGCGGCTCATGATCGCGGAACGCGCAAGGGAACCCCGCCTGCTCCAGCCACGCAGCCACCGTCTCATTGGCGAAGATCATAGCCTCTTCGATGAGCGTGGTGGCGCGGGTCTTCACGCGCACGTCGATCCGCTCAGGTTCTCCCCGCTCATCCAGGAGCACCTTGGCTTCGCGGGTGTTGAACCCAAGGCCGCCCGTGCGCGTCCGGACTCGCGTCCGGGCGCAGGCGATCTTGTCAGCGAGGGCGAGCTTCCGTTCCAACTCTGCGAAGGAAGCACCCGCCGGCAGCTTCTCCTCTTCGCCGCTCTCCCCTTCCAGGATGCGGTCCGCTTGACCGTAGTCCAAACGGACGCGCGAGCGCATGAGGGCGGGATAGATGTCCGATGAGATGAGGTTGAAGCGCTCATCCAGGTACAGGTCCACCGTGAGGCAACGCCGGTCTTCACCCGGTTGGAGCGAGCAGACCCCGCAGGAGAGCGCCTCAGGGATCATGGGGATCACCCGGTCGGGCAGATACACGCTCGTGGTGCGCTCGCGAGCATCCAGGTCTATGGCATCCCCTGGCATGACATAGGCGGACACATCAGCGATATGCACGCCCAGGCGCACGGCCGTCCCTGCAGGGGCATCCGGCAAGCTCTCGACCCCGTCCACGGACAGCGCATCATCGAAATCCCGCGCATCCACCGGGTCGATCGTGAAGATGAACCGGTCGCGGATGTCCCGATACCCCTCCCGGCGCGCCGCCTCTCCATCCACCGCAGCCGTCTCCGCTTGAGCGAGCGCCTCTTCGCTGAAAGAGGTGGGAAGCTTGCGCGAGGCGATGATCTGCTCGATCAGAAGGGTCGTGTCCTCCGCATCCCCGATCACCTCCTCCACCACGCCGAAGGCCGCAGACCGGCGAGTGGGGAACTCCGTGATGCGCACGCGGACGATAGCTCCATCAGGGACGTCCGGCGCATCTGAGAGACGAGTGAAGACGTCATGGCGCAACCGCGGGTCCAAGGGGACGACCACGCCGAAGGGCTCCGCCACCTCGAACCGGCCGATGAGGGATGCATGGGCCCGTTCGACCACCTCCACCACGCGCGCCTCCGGCTTGTCCGACTTCCGCCGCCCCTCATGAGAGCGAGGACGGCCGTGGCTTGAGCGATCAGGCGCGATCTCCACCACGTCCCCATCGAAAGCGCCAGAGATGCGGGAGCGCGGGATGAAGTATTCGCCTGCGGAGGTCTTCACGAACCCATGGCCGCGCGGGTCCGTCTCCATCACGCCGCGCAGATGGGTGCGGGGCTTGCCGCGCGTCGGTGAGCGCCGTCCCCGTGGCCGCTTGCGCCCCATGGAAGCGCCTATTGCTGATCCGCCAGCGTGCGCGCCGTGTCAACGGCTACGAGCAGCTGGGTGTCGTCTTCGCCCACATCCCCCACGATCAGCTCCGGCGTGATGCCGGTCCCGTTGATCCTGCGCCCATCGGGGGTGAGGTAGTAGGCGGCGGTGTAGCGGATGGCGCCGCCGAAGGAGAGCTCGCGCACGACCTGGACGGAGCCTTTGCCCATGGTGGTCTGCCCCACCGTGGTGGCCCGCTGGTTGTCCTGGAGCGCCGCAGCCAGCACCTCAGCGGCCGCTGAGGTGTAGCCGTTCACCAGCACGACCAAGGGCAGCGCTGTGACCGTGGCGCCGCTGGCTGTGCGCGTGGTGGTGCCGTCCAGCGTTTCGATGCCCACGAGGGTGCCGCTGGGGATGAAGAGGCTGGCGGTATCCAGGGATTGCGTGAGATAGCCACCGGGGTTGTCGCGGATGTCGAGCACGAAGGCCTGAGCGCCCTGGGAAGTGAGGTCCGCCAACGCGCGCTTCACCAAGTCGCTTGAGCTGGAGGTGACCTGACGCAAGCGGATGTAGCCCACTTCCTCCTCCATCATGGAAGAGGTCACATTCTCCGCATTGTATTCACGGCATTCCAGCGTGGTGGTGAACTCCGATCCGTTCTCCGCATCCATGCTCAAAGGACGCATCCATGTGACGACCACGTTCTCGCCTTCGCTCTGGGAAAGCGCGCCGATGACCTCGGAAGCGGACCAGATATGGCTGGAATCCCCGTTGATGGCCTCGACGAAATCCCCTTTCGTGACGCCCTTGGCTTGCGCCTCGGAGCCCTCCAGCACATCGATGGCGTAGGCGCGGCCGTTGTAATCCCCGAACAGCACGCCGATGCCCTTGTACCCGCTGCTGGAGGATTCCTTGATGTAGGACTCATAGCGGCTCTGATCATAATACTCCGCGAAGGGGTCTTCGGTGGATTTGAGAAGATCGGCCAGCATGGAATCCGTGGCCAGATCAAGGTGGATGTCATCCATGCTGTAGGTGGTCAGGATGTCCTCCACCTCATCCACCCGCGCTGAGATGGAATCATAAGTGGATTTCGCCTGCTTGGTGGTCTTGCCCGTGGCCGCGCTCTCGCTGCCCACCGAGAAGCCGAGCATCTCAGAGAACTGCACGTTGGAGCGCAATGCGAAACCGGCGGCGAACGCCGCCACGACCACGATGAACATGAGAAGAGCGAAGATGACCTTCTTGTTGCGCGCATGCTCCTTGAACGATGCGCTCGCCCTCTTCACGCTGGCCGTGCTGTTCCTTCGGTTCGTCCTCATCTTCTGAGCGCTCTCGCGAAAGAGCTGAGCCTAGACTTTCAGATAGCGGCGCATGGCGATGGCCGAACCGATGAGGCCGATGATGATGCCGGCGACCACGAGGCCCAGATAGATCAGCAGGTACATCGTGTCAGACACGGAGAAATCCAGGAATCGGATGGCGTTCTGCAGAGACGGGATGGCGAACATCCGCAGAAGCTGTATCACGATCACGGCCAAGATGGAGCCGATGAGCGCATGGAGCGCGCCTTCCATGAGGAACGGGCCGCGGATGAACCCGTTGGAAGCGCCCACCAAGCGCATGATGGCGATCTCCTTGCGCCGCGCCAAGATGGCCAAGCGGATGGTGTTGTTGATGAACACGAGAGCGATGAAGATCAAGAGCGCGATCAGCGCGATGCCGATGTAGCGGATGTAATTGGTGAGCTGGAACAGGCGCTCGACCGTGCCCTGGCCGTACTTGATGGAATCCCCCGGATTGGTGGGGTCTTCGGAGATCTGCACGTAGGCGTCATCGGATTCGATGGCTTTCGCCACCGTCTCAACGGATTGCGGGTCGGTCAGCTCGACATCGATGGAAGCCGGCAGCGGGTTCGTGCCATCCAGCTGCTCGATGATCTCCGGGTTGGAGGTCATGGAGTTCGAGAAGTTCTCAAGGGCCTGGTCCTTCGTGGTGAACGAGACCTCTTTCACGTCCTGCATCTTCGTGATGGTGGACATGACCGATTCGATGTCCTCTTGCGGAGCGTCGTCGGCCACGTAAGCGGTGATGGTGACTTCGCTTTCCACCGAGCGCATGAGATTGTTGAGCATGGCGCCCGCCACGAAGAAGATGCCGATGATGAGCAGGGACAAGAAGATGGTGATGATGGATCCGAGCGCCGTCGAGAGGTTGCGCGCGAAGCCTTTGAGCGATTGCTTGAAGAAGTAGACGATGCTAGACATCGAAGCCGTACACCCCCCTGTCCTGGTCGCGGGTCAGACGCCCGCGCTCCAACGCGATGACGCGCCGGCGCATGTTGTCGACCATTTCGCGGTCATGGGTGGCGACGAGCACCGTGGTGCCCGTGCGGTTGATGCGCTCCAGCAGGTCCATGATGCCGCGGGAGGTTTGCGGGTCCAGGTTGCCCGTGGGCTCGTCGCAGATGAGCAGCGGCGGCCGGTTCACGATGGCGCGCGCGATGGACACGCGCTGCTGTTCGCCACCGGAGAGCTGGTCAGGCAGCTTGCCGAACTTCTCCTGCAAGCCGACGAGCCTCAAGACCTCCGGCACCTGGGTCTTCACCACATGCTTGCTCTTGCCGATGACCTCCAACGCGAAGGCCACGTTCTCGAACACCGTCTTTGAAGGCAAGAGCTTGAAGTCCTGGAACACGCAGCCGATGTTGCGCCGCAAGTACGGGACGCGCCAGTTGCGCATGGTGGTGAGCTCTTCATCCGCGACGAAGATGCGCCCTTGGGTGGCCTTGATCTCACGGGTGAGCAGCTTGATGAAGGTGGATTTGCCTGAACCGGAATGCCCCACCAAGAACAGGAACTCTCCCGCGTAGATCTGGAGGGAGACGTCTGAGAGAGCGGGTTTGTTCGGCTGAGCCGGGTAGACCTTCGTCACATGATCGAACGTGATGACCGGCGTTCCCAGCTGCGCGCGCGTGGCTTCCACATCAAGCTCAGGCAGCGTCTGCGTGAGCTGGCTGGTGAGCTGCGCCTTGTTGGCCCGACGCCCTCGCCCCTGAGGGGCCGCGTGGCCGCCATGGGCCGCCCGGTAAGCTGATTGCGGCTGCACTGGCCGACTTCTATCATTTGCCACGGTAGATGCTCCGTATCAATTGTGTATCCATGACTGCAAACTCTATCATTCTACCACCTATGAGCCCTGCGGCAAACGCCCTTTGCGCATCACCGCGCGCAAGGCGGCCTCTTCGATTGCCTTGGCATCAAGGCCGAAAGCGGCCATGAGCTCGTCGAATCCCCCGGACTTCCCGAAGCGGTCCTGCATCCCCACCATCTCGCAGGGAACCGGATGCGACGCGGCCAGCAGGTGCGCCACCGCCTCCCCCAGCCCTCCGTTGACTGAATGCTCCTCCGCGGTGACGACGCATCCCGTCTTCTCCGCGGACGCGAGGATGGCCGCCTCGTCCAACGGCTTCACGGAGAACGCGTCCACCACCTCCGCTCGGATCCCTTGGGCGGCAAGGGCCTCTGCCGCTTTGAGCGCCTCGGTGACCTCCACGCCGCAGGCGACGATGGTCACATCCGCCCCTTCCCGGAGCAGCTGGGCGCGTCCCAGCTCCATCTGGGCGCCGTCCGCGTACACCGCGTTCACGCTGGCGCGGCCCATGCGGACATAGACCGGCCCCGGCGTGGCCGCAGCCAAGCGGATGGCCGAGAGCGCTGAGGCGTAGTCGGCGGGAACGAGCACTTTCATGTGAGGGAGCGCCCGCATGAGCGCCATGTCCTCGAGCATCTGATGGGTGCCTCCATCGGGACCCACGGAAACGCCCGCATGGGTGGGGCAGACCTTCACGTCAAGGCCCGCATAGCAGACCGTGTTCCTGATCTGGTCATAAGCCCGGCCCGTCCCGAACACGGCGAAGGACCCGGTGAAGGCCACCTTGCCCGTGAGCGAAAGCCCGGCCGCCACATCTATCATGTTCTGCTCAGCGATCCCCACGTTGAAGAAGCGATCCGCGTTCGCTTCGCAGGAAGCGGCGAACTTGGCCGTGGTGGTGGAGCCGGAAAGGTCCGCGTCCACGGCGACGACCGGCACGCCTTCGGATGCCAGCTCTATGAGGGCCGGTCCGAACGCCGCGCGGGTGGCGCGCTTCTGCGCGCGCTCATCAGGGCTTGCAAGCGCCGTCATGCCCGGCTCCTCTCTTCTCGGGCGGCCCTGATCTCCTCCAGAGCCTGCCGCGTCTGCTCCTTATCCGTGGCCTTGCCGTGCCACCCGGTCTGGTTCTCCATGAAGGAGACGCCACGGCCCTTGACCGTGTTCGCGATGACCGCCTTCGGCTTGCCGTCGTGCTCCGCCTTCGCTGCTGAGAGCGTGGAGATGAGCGCGCCTATGTCATGGCCGTCCACGACGGCGACGCTCCATCCGAAGGCGGCGAGCTTGGCCTCCATGCTGCCCAGACCGCAGATATCCTCCGTGCCGCCGTCGATCTGGAGCCCATTGCGGTCCACGATGGCGATGAGGTGGTCAAGGCGCATCTGGGCGGCGTACATCATGGCCTCCCAGACCTGGCCCTCTTGGCATTCTCCATCTCCCAGCAGGGCGAAGACGCTTGACGTCCTCCCGTCCAGGCGGTTGCCCAGAGCGATGCCGCAGGCGATGGAGAGGCCCTGGCCCAGAGAGCCCGTGGACGCTTCCACGCCAGGGACCAGATGCATGTCCGGGTGCCCTTGGAGCTTGCTGCCCAACTGGCGCAGGGTCAAGAGGTCTTCGCGGGGGAAATAGCCCGCTTGGGCGAGCGCGGCGTAGAGCGCGGGCGCTCCATGGCCCTTCGACAGGATGAAACGATCCCGATCCTCCCAGCGCGGGTTTCGCGGGTCATGGTCCAGGACGCCGCCGAAATACAGAGCGCACAGGATGTCCGTGCACGAAAGGGAACCACCGGGGTGCCCGCTTCCCGCTTTCGCGATGCATTCGATGATGTCTGCGCGCATGTCGCACGCAACAAGCTCAAGGTCTTTGATGTCCAAAGCGGCCTCTCTTGTCGCAGCCTCATCCGTACGAGCAGATTCTATCTGAACATCCGACGTTCGCGACCAAGAAGGTGGACGGCTGCGGTGGGCGCGGGATGGCGTCAGCTGGTGGCCTTCCATTTGTGATAGCCGATGACGAACTCCTCCAGATCCCCGTCCAGGACCGCATCCACGTTGCCGGTCTCCATGCCCGTGCGCGTGTCCTTCACCATCTGGTACGGGTAGAGCACGTAGTTGCGGATCTGGCTGCCGAAGGAATTGTCCATCTTCTCGCCGCGAAGGCCGTCGATCTCCTCCTGGCGCTTGCGCTCTTCCAGCTCATAGAGCTTGGCCTTGAGCACGCGGAACGCCGCCTCCTTGTTCTGGAGCTGGCTCTTCTCATTCTGGCACGTGACCACGATGCCCGTGGGCAGATGCGTCAGGCGCACCGCCGAGTCCGTGGTGTTCACGCACTGGCCGCCCGGGCCTGAAGAGCGATACACATCCACGCGCACATCCGCGGGGTTGAGCTCCACTTCGATGTCATCGGGCAGGATGGGGAGCACTTCCACCCCGGCGAAGGTGGTGTGGCGGCGCTTCTTGTCGTCCGTGGGCGAGATGCGCACGAGCCGGTGCACGCCCGCTTCGCTGCCGAGCATCCCGAAGGCGTTCTTGCCTTCGATCTGGATGGTGGCCTTGTCGAGGCCGATCCCCTCTCCGGGGACCAGATCCAGCACCGTCACGGCCCAGCCCTTCGACTCGGCGTACTTGCGGTACATCCGATAGAGCATCTCCGTCCAGTCCTGAGCTTCCAAGCCGCCTTGGCCTGGGTTGATGGAGAGGATGGCGCCGCCCTTGTCGAAGCGGCCGGAGAACCACGAGGACACTTCCAGGCCATCCAGCATGCGAGAGAGCTCCGCCATGGCCTCTTCATACTCAGCCATGAACGCTTCGTCTTCGCCGGCCAGCTCATAGGCGGCAGCCGCGTCATCCAGCTTGGACGCAGCCGCTTCGTATTCAGCGATGGATTCTTTCACATCCGCCGCTTCCTTGGAGACCTTCTGCGCATTTTGAGCATCATCCCAAAAGCCCGGGCTCGCCATGAGCTCATCCAGCTCAGAAGCCTGGGCGATGAGATCATCCACCTTCAAGAAAGCGTGCGCGTCTTCGAGCCGCGCTCGGGCGGCTTCCCATTCTCTATTTGCCATGGCACTTCTTGTACTTGAGCCCGCTGCCGCAGGGGCACGGATCGTTGCGGCCCACGTTCGCGAACGGGTCGTCCTTGTCCTTCACGATGGTCTGGGTCTTCGAAGCGGAGGGCTTAGGGGCGGCAGGCGGCATGCCTGACGCACTGGCCGCAGCGGCGCTCCGGCGCGCCGTGGATGATTCCAGCGCTTCTTCCGGATTGGAATAGGAAAGCTCCTGCTCAGGCTTCTGCTCCGGCTCGTTGAGCTTCACGGCCACCTCAAGGCGCAAAAGCGTGCGCAGGAAATCATCGTACATGGCGGCGGTCATCTGCTGGAAGGCCGCATAGGCTTCGTTCTTGTACTCCACGAGCGGGTCGCGCTGGCCGATGGCGCGCAGGCCGATGCCAGTCTTCAGGTAATCCATGTCCTGAAGGTGCGCCATCCACTTGGCGTCTATGATCCGGAGCATCACCTGCGCGGTCAGATGCTGCATGACATCCGCGCCGAGCGTGTCCATCTTCTCATCGAACTGGCCGATCAGGCGCTCATCCAGCGCCTCTTCGACGACTTCCGGATCCTCGTCATGGGGGATGTCCGCCACCTTGAAGTCAGCGCGGCCGGTCATGTTCGCCGCCCAGATCTCAAGGGCGTCCACATCCCATTCGTTCTCATCATCCGAGGCGAGCGTTTCGGCCACCTCAGCGGAGACGGAGTCCTGCACGATGGAGGGGAAGCGCTCGATGAAGTCCTTGCCATCCAGGATGGCGTTGCGCTCCTCGTAGATGGCCTTGCGCTGCAGGTTCATGACGTCGTCGTATTCCAGCACCGTCTTGCGGGCGGAGAAGTGCATGGATTCCACCTGGCGCTGAGCGCTTTCGATGGATTTGGACACCATGGACGCCTGGATGGGCATGTCCTCCTCAAGGCCCGTCTTCTGCATCATGGCGGCGATGGAATCCATCCGGTTGCCGCCGAACAGGCGCATGAGGTCGTCTTCCAAAGACAGGTAGAACTGCGTGACGCCCGGATCCCCCTGACGGCCGGAACGGCCGCGCAGCTGGTTGTCGATGCGGCGGGATTCATGGCGCTCGGTGCCGATGACGCAGAGGCCGCCCGCTTTCAGGACCAGGTCATGCTCCTCTGCGCAGATGGCTTTCGCGTCCGCGAGCGCTTGGGCGCGCGCCTCCTCATCGGCGAAGAGCTCGTTGGGCTGGCCGTCCTCGTCCGTCTCCTTCGCCTCCGGGTCGAACCCGCGCTCGCGCAAGATGTCCTCAGCCAAGACATCAGCGTTGCCGCCCAGGATGATGTCCGTGCCGCGGCCCGCCATGTTGGTGGCGATGGTGACCGCCCCCAAGCGCCCCGCTTGGGCCACGATGTGAGCCTCGCGCTCGTGATGCTTCGCGTTCAGCGTCTCATGGGCGATGCCGCGCTTGTCCAGCAGGCGCGAGAGCCGCTCGGAGCTTTCGATGGAGACGGTGCCGATCAGGCAAGGTTGGCCTTGGGCGTTGCGCTCGGCGATGTCGTTCGCCACCGCGTTGAACTTCGCATCCACCGTGCGATAGACCAGATCGTTCAAATCCTTGCGCTGGACCGGGCGGTTCGGCGGGATGGCGAAGACGGGCAGCTTGTAGATCTGACGGAACTCGGCGTCTTCGGTCATGGCCGTGCCGGTCATGCCGGAGAGCTTCTCATAGAGGCGGAAGTAGTTCTGGAGCGTGATGGTGGCGAGCGTCTGGCTCTCTTCCTGGACCTTCACGTGCTCTTTGGCCTCGATGGCCTGATGCAGCCCCTCAGAGTAGCGGCGACCTTCCATGATGCGGCCCGTGAACTCATCCACGATCTTCACTTCGCCATCCACCACGACGTAATCAACGTCCCGATGGAACAAGAACTGCGCCTTGAGCGCTTGCTGCAAGTGGTTCGCCAGCTGGGCGGAAGGGTCAGCGTAGATGTCCTCGATCCCGAGCATGCTCTCGATGCGGTCCAAGCCCGCTTCCGTGGCGTTGATCGTCTTCTTCGCCTCATCCATCTGGAAATCCACATCCAGCTTGAGCGAGGGCATGACGGCAGCGAAACGCTGATAGGTCTCGGAAGAGCGATTGCCCATGCCGGAGATGATGAGCGGCGTGCGGGCCTCGTCGATCAAGATGGAGTCCACCTCGTCCACCACGGCGAAGTGATGCCCGCGCTGCACGCGATCCTCCGCCCGCACCACCATGTTGTCGCGCAGATAGTCGAAGCCGAACTCGGAATTGGTGCCGTAGGTCACATCCGCCTCATAGGCCGGAACCTTCTGAGCCGGTCGCATGCCGGCCTGGATGAGGCCCACCTTCATCCCCAAGAAGCGGTAGATCCGCCCCATCCACTGCGAGTCGCGCTTGGCCAGGTAATCATTCACGGTGACGATGTGCACGTTGTGGCCGGGGATGGCGTTGAGGTACCCCGCCAGCGTTGAGACGAGCGTCTTGCCTTCGCCGGTCTTCATCTCCGCGATCTGCCCTTCGTTCAGCGCCATGCCGCCGATGAGCTGGACGTCGAAATGGCGCAGCCCGATGGTGCGCACGCTGGCTTCACGGACCGCGGCGAACGCCTCAGGGAGCAGATCGTCAAGGGTCTCCCCCTGCTGGTAGCGGGCGCGCAGCTCCTCGGTCACATGCGCCAGCTCCTCATCGCTCTTGGCTTGCATGGTTGGTTCAAGCTGGTTGATGCGATCCACTTTCGATTGGTATTTCTTCAGCTGCTTGCCCTCACCCACGGTGAAGAGCTTGGATAACAGTCCCATGTTCCGCCTATCATCTTCTCTGCGTTGCCGGTGCGTCCGATGAGCCGAAGGCTGCCACGGATGACCCGCAGCCCCTCGGCGGTCGTTCTCGAACGGACATTCTAATACAGCGGATGCGCTCTCCGCCACCGCCCAAGCGGATTCTCCATCATCAGATCGCTTCTTCGTATTCGATGATGGATCGGTAGAGCTCCACCAGATGCGGTGAGGGGTCTATGCCCAGATCCCCGGTCATGAACTTGCGGCATTTGAAGTACGTCTCCAGGGCGGGGCCTCGCTGGTCGGCGGCGATCTGCGCCTCCATGAGCGAGATGTAGACGTCCTCCCGCTCCTCATCGCGCCTGAGCGCCTCCCGCGAGAACCAAAGAGCGCCCGTGCGCTCCCCCACCCTCAGCAAGCGGCCTGAAGTGCTGATGAGCCCATCCACCATCCGGCTGCGGCACCGCTCGCGCACGTCATTCAGGTAGGCGTTCTCGCGCTCCGTGGGCAGCAGCGCATCAGCATAGGTGGTGACGACCTGCCCATAGGCCTCCTCCCACGAGCGGGAATCCGTACCGCCGAACACGAGCATGGAGCAGATGGATTCGAAATCCTCCATGTCCGTGGAGAGATAGCGCGCATCCAGGCTGCATCCCGTCTGCGAGCGGATGAGATACGGGCAGTCCCCGTCAATGGAAAGGGCGTGCTTGAGCACAGC
Source organism: uncultured Eggerthellaceae bacterium (assembly GCA_910580205.1). GTDB lineage: Bacteria > Actinomycetota > Coriobacteriia > Coriobacteriales > Eggerthellaceae > MGBC163016. Next base: position 10,132 of record CAJTVP010000010.1, on the reverse strand, counting down.
CCAGATGGAGTAGAAGCTGTTCTTGCATTCGTCGAACCGGCTGCCGTCCCAGACGACGTCGCACAGCCGCTCCCGCGTCATCTCATGCCCCTTGTTGAGCGCCAGCACGCAAGTGAGCACCTTCGCACGGCGGCGGGAGAGCTTGCGCGGATCGATCATCTGGCCATCGATGCGCACTTCCAGGCCGCCGAACATCCTGATCTCCAATTGAGGCACGGAGCTCACGGCGATGACGGGACGGGCGGTGGAGAAGCGGAAGATGTCAGGATGGGTGGCATCGAACGCCGCTTTGCGCTCATGTTCGCGCTCTGCGCTCATGCGGAACGAGCGCGCCTGCTCATCCAGGTTCATCTGGACCTTCCCCGCCGCCTCAGCGAGCCTGCGCGCGGCCATCTCTCCCAGAAGAGCCGCCACGGGCGGCTGGGCTTCGCAAGCCTTGGCGGCGCATAGGAGCCCCACGGCCACCGATCGGGAGATGGCCGCATCCTCATGAGCCCGACCGCTCGCTCCCTTCACCACCATGGCGAACAGCGACGCGAGCCGTTGCAAGCGCTCATCCCGCTTCGGGTCTCGCGTCTCGGAACTCGCTCCCAGTTCGATCGCCCATGCCAGGCCGACCAGAAGCGCGTTCATGGGCGCGATGGGCTCTGATCCATCCTCAGGGGAGAACGCTCGTCGCATGAGATGGGCGCACTCCTCTTCATCTGGCAGTTCCCCTGCCGTGAGCGGGAAGAGCAACCGGGCCAAAGCGGGCCAATCCATGCCTTGAGCTTCGCATCCGCGTCCGGAGATCCCGTCTTCGCCGCGCTCTTCCAGAACGGTGAGAGCCTCTGCCAGCATGAGCGACCGTCCGGGGTCAGCGACATCATCGGAAAGCCGGACGAGCAGGGGCGAAGCGACCACCTTCTCTTCTGCGGTCGCCGTCTTCGATGAGGCCACCTGCGAACAGCCTTGGCGTGCGCCCTGCTCATCTTCCAGCAGCCACGAGGCCCATGCGGACAAAAGCCTCATCGGCGTCGTCAAAGACCTGCGCTTGAAGGCGCACGCGATGAGCTCACGGACGCTGAGAGCGTCTCCCGACCAGAGCATGCGCCATCCGCGCTGTTCGACCCATGCGGCGACGCTTTCAGCGCTGCCGTAGGAGATGAGGAGCTCGCAGGCGCGCTCGGTCTCATCCATGGAGAGCAGCTGATCGGCCAAAGCGGCGGCGAGAGCATCCCCATTCGGCGCAGACGCCGCGCTCAGCACGTCATCGAAGGCGGGCATGAGGCGTTCTTTGAGCATGCGCGCGGACAATGGGATGGCTTTGAACGCTCCGCGATCCAGATCGATCCCTAGAAAGGTGTAATGCCCATGGAGATGCTCTGTGATCTCTTCGCGCCGGCTCTGATCGAAGAAGGCCAACGCGCCGTCAAGGGCGCCCTCGCCCAAAGCCAACAGGATGAACAGCGCCAGGCGGACATCGGCGGGCATCACCTCATCCGCGCAGCCTTTCATCAGAAGCGCCGCACCCTTCGGATCCCATGCGACGCAGGCTATGTTGCTGTGCGGCACCTTCTCCAACCCCAGCGCCGCCACCTCCATCGCCCCAAGGAGGAGATCCCGCGCGCTGCACACGACACGATCCTTTTGGAGGTTCCCATACATGTCCGCATGGGGCGCGCAGGTGATGAGGACTTCGCGCCCTTCTCCGAGCAGATCGTCCACCAGGCTGGAAAGCGCTTCTGCCCGCTCCGGGTCGAGCGTGGGAAGCCCGTCGAAGACCACGAGGCGCGCATCAGGGTCCACGGATGCGATCTCGTCTTTGAGCGTGCGCGCATCAAGATCGCGGACGAAGCAAGGGGAGGCGGCTTTGATCCAGAAGACGTTCTGGAACGCGAACATGATGCTGGCGTATTCGAAGGCCACGTGGGTCTTGCCGTATCCGTCAGGCGCCAGGATGAAGCGCGCCACCTTCCGGTCTTTGAGCAGCTTCGCCACCGATTCAAGCCTTGAAGCCCGCTTTCGGCTGATGACGCCCGCTGGCTGGATCCCGTGGCAACAACTCGCTTCGATGAATGACCTCATGAGCATACCGCCCTTTGATGAGAAGGGATCGGTGAAGAGGCCTGGAGGATCATAGCCCCTTCCACGCCGATGGCGAGCTCACGGATGCCCGGACAGCGGACACCTCTCTCCCCCTTCTGGCGCGGGGGCTTTTTCCGAGAAACGACGGTGAGGAATCGGCGCTCGGCGACGGTGCGTCATCTGCGGGCGAACGGGATGCCAGCGAGGGTGAGCGGCGGCGATCACCGGAAAGCCGCCACGCTCGCGGTCTGGTACAGGCCATCATCCGCGAATCCAAGGCCACGATAATATCGCCGCGTGCCCACCGCGCTGATGACGCTCACCGTGTCGAAGCCGGCGTCTGCGGCGAGCTCGAAAGCGCGCTTGATGAGCGCGCGTCCGAGCCCTTGATGCTGGTTGCCTTCCTCTCCGCTCTGGCCGATGCGCGATGCGCGGCCATAGACATGGACCTCTCGGATCATGGCGCGCTTCTCCTCCAGAGGCAGGCTGGGCTGCTCCTGGAGGAGGCGGCGCAGCTCACCTTGGTCAGGGAAAGACAGGCGCAGAAACGCCGCCAGGCGGCCCTTCTCATCCACCCATTGCAAGAAGCGCTCTTCGGTGTTCACCGTGGCATAGGAGAGCTCTTCTTGATGCAACACCCCCACGTCCACTTGCGCGGTGGCCACTTCCCGTATCCGCATCTCCGAGACCGCGCTCCCGCCACGGAGGACTTCGGCTTCAACGAGCTGGCGCAGATTCGTCTTCTTGCACCCCGTGAGGATGTCAGGGGACGGGATGTCGCGGATCATGCGGGAGATGCGCGTCCAGGGAGGAGTGGCGCACACGCAACGGGCCAAAAGCTCGATGAGATCCCCTTCCCCGTAGGGCGCCCACGACCCTTCCGCGAGATCCTCCGTCAACGGCGCGCTCTCCACGAGCGCGCAGGGGTAGAGCTTCACTTCATCGGGCTTGAACCGCGCATCCTCCATGAGCGTCTCGTAGGAAAGGCGGTCATCCTTCGGCGTGGAGCCCTTCAGATTCGCCATCATGTGCACGTGGCTCTTGAATCCGAACAGGCGCAGAAGCCGAAGCGCGCGCTCTGTGTCCCCCACCTGCTCCGGCCGCCCATTGAGCGCGAGCACGCGATCCTCAAGGGATTGGATGCCGATCTGGACCTTCGTGACCCCCATGCGGCGCATCTCGACGCACGCCTGAGCGCTCACCGCATCGGGCCGCGTCTCCACCACGAGCCCCACGCAACGCGAGCGCGCCCATTCGTTCCTCCGCTGCGCTTCCTCCAAGCCTTCCCACGACGCCTCCCTTCCCTCAGGAGACGACAGCTGGCGAAGGCCTTTGAGCGAGCCCCAGGCCTCACCATAGGTGAGAGACCCCTCATCCACCTGCGCTTGGAGCTGATCGCAGCGCTCTTCGAGCGCGTCAGCCACCGTGCGCCCATCTTCCAAGACCGTTTCCCGCGCGGCGCGGTAGCGGGCGCGCCGCCGTCCCTCTTCGCAGGCGAGCGCTTCGGTTCCGAAATCATCCAGGGCGCAGAACAGCTGCTCGATGAACCAGAGGCGGTAGCGCTCTGGATAGTCAGCCCATGTGCCGCCCAGCACGATGAGCTCCACTTTGTCCGTATGATGGCCCATCTCCTTGAGCACGCGCAGGCGCGCGGCCACTTGGAGATACGGGTCGAAAAAGCACCGCTCGGCCCGCTGGCATGCCGGCTCATCCGACAGATAGCTCTTCGGCATCCGCACATCATTGGGGCAGTAACGACAATCATGGGCGCAGGGCCACGGTTCAGTGAGCACGGTGAGCGTGGTCACGCCGGAAGCGGTCCGGCGCGGCTTCGCCCGGAGCAGATGGATGAGCGCCTCGTCCTCCTGCGCTGTGAGCCCAAGGCGCATCAGCGCAGGGCCATGCTCTTCGCGCTGGCGCATGTACCACGCCATGAGACGGCGCTTGGAGAGGCGTCTCGAGGGATCGGGAAGAGTGCGGCTCTCCTGCCGCAGGATGCGATCAACCACCTGAGGCGTCACGGCCTCCCCGGCGCGCATGGATTCCACGATCTTGGTCAGCACTTCTTCCATGGGGCACACATTATACTGTCCCATCATGGATGGCATGGTGGACAGGATCGCTGCGATCACGAAGCGCTTCTACGCCGAGGAGGCGCTCTCGTTCTCCGACACGCGCGCTGGCGCTTGGGCGGGGTGGGAGCGCGTGCTCAAAGCGTCGGATGCTCTGCCGCGCCCGATCACCGTTTTCGACGTGGGCTGCGGGAATCTGCGGTTCGAGCGCTTCCTCTGCGAACGGGGCGTCGTCCCGGAAGCGGTCTATGCTCTGGACAGCTGCCCAGAGCTGCTGAGCACCAGCGTTCCCGGATGTCCCGGCATCCACCGCATAGAAGCGGATGCGCTCTCGGCCCTTGATCAGGACGCGGCCTTCACCGCCCTTGGCGCGCCGTCCTGCACGCTCACGGCCTGCTTCGGCCTCATGCACCACATCCCCGCGCGCCGCCTGCGAGAGAAGCTGCTCGCCCGCTTGATCGAGGCTACGACGCCAGGAGGGCTTTGCGCGGTGTCCTTCTGGCGGCTCTCCCGGGACCCGCGCTTGGTGGAGAAGGCGAAGCGCGCGACCGCCCACGCGGAAGAGGCGCTCGGCATCACGTTGCCAGAAGAAGGGGATGCGTTCTTGGGTTGGCGGGACGACGAAGGGGCCAGGCGATTCTGCCATGATTTCTCTGATGCGGAGGTGGATGAGATGAGCCGCTTCGCCGAGAAGATGGAAGCGCGCATCGTGGATGACTTCAACGCCGACGGGCGCACGGGAGACCTCAACCGCTATCTCATCTTGGAGCGGCTCTGATGGGCTTCTTCGACCGCATCCTCACCACGCGCCGCTGCGACACGATGTTCGGGTGCGCCCACGTGATCACGATGCCGGATGCGGAAGGGCGGCGGGTGCGCGTGCTGGAACTGGACGGCACCTATCAGAGCGCCACCTATGAAGGAGATGCGTGGGCTGAGCTGCCGTTCCAATACCTGCGCGCGTTCGATGCCATCTTCGATGGGGACGATGAGGGGAGGGCCGTCCGGCGCATCCTCTTGATGGGCGGCGGCGGTTTCGCGTGGCCCAAGCATGTGCTCACCTCTCGTGAGGGCGTCAGCATGGATGTGGTGGAGATCGATCCGCTGATCGTGGAGCTTGCGCGGAAGCGCTTCTATCTGGACCGGCTTGAAGAGCATCTGGCGGACCGTGGCGAAGGGGGTCGGCTGAGCATCCACGTCATCGATGCGCTCGCGTTCCTCCACCAGACCGACCGACGCTACGATGCCATCGTGAACGATCTTTTCCAAGGAAAGGACGTTCCCGCCGACCTGGATGGGATGCCGTTATTGTCAGCGGTGAAAGAGCACCTGGAACCGGATGGGATCTACGCCGTGAACGTCGTAGCCGATCTGGCGCGCACGGGCCCGCGGGAGCTCTTCTGGCTCATGGATGCCCTCAACGACGCATTCTCCCATGTCTGGGCCGTGGATGCCGCCGATGAGAGCTTCGGCGGCGCGGACAACTACATCGTGCTGGCCTCAGATGCGGACCATCCCATCCGCAACAGCATGGACCTCACGTTCTGAAGCGGTCCAGCTTCCCCACGTGAGTTCAAAGAGCGGCTTGATCGGCCGGACGCAGGGCCACGTCGATGAAATACGCGCCCTCATCATCCACCTCGTAGACGAAATAGCAGATCTGCGGCTGGATGGGCGAGCCATCCGGATGCACCAGGGGCCGCACCTCATCCATGAACGCGAGCGGGAATGTGATGGACTCCTCTTCAGCGTCTTCCAGAACATCCATGCACCCAGCCGCCGCCAGCGCTTCGCGCGCGAGCGGCGCATCCGGGCCGAACGCCTTGCCCGCTTGCAGGAAGAACGTATCCTCATCCATGGACAGGCACGGATGCGATCCCCGCGCCCGCTCGTTCTTCTGGCGGATCTCCGAGCGATGCTTGTTCTCCAGCGAGCAGTAGTGCAGCCCCAGATCCAGGTCCTCGTCCATGGCCCAGACCATCAGCTCCAAGATGAGCTCCTCCGAACCCGACACCGCCAGGCCACCCGAATAGCCGTAGTCGTACATCACCTCGAACGGCGGGCGCTTGAGCTTGAGACCACGGCGCTCGAACTCTTCCCAATGGCAGAAGGGGAAGCAGAACTCAAGCAGGTTGATGCCATCTATCCCCGCCTCATCGAAGGCGCGCAGAAGGCCCTTCATGTGCTCCTCCGCGCCCGGCACCACGGGCATCTCCACCATGACCGACGGGATGAACCGCTTCGCCAGCTTGATGGCCCCAAGGACGCGCTCCTGCATCTGGGGCGAATCATCATCCTTCACGCTGAAGCGGATCTCATCCAGGCCCGCCTCTTCGAACCTCCGCGCAGCCTCTTCGGTGAGCAGATCCCCAGAGGTGTACATCCGCAGATGCGCGTGGGGGAAGCGCTCCTTGGCCTTTTGGAAGAAGCGGATGGATTCATCCACGTCCAACAGCGGCTCTCCGCCCGTGAGGCCCACGCAGGCCAGATCCTCGTTCTCAGCGGCGCTGCGAGCCAAGCCCTCCTCCCAGGGGCATCCTTCCTTGAAGAAGCGCTCGTAATCCGGTTGGTTGCGGTTGAAGCAGAAGTAGCAGTCGCGATGGCAGCGGAACGTGGTGGAGAACGTCTCCGAGCCGTTCACGCCCGTGCATTCGACGCAGGCATGGGACAAGTGCCCCCAAGAAAGGGATGCGCCCCCGTTGCGGAAGAGCACTCCCCGCGCACGGAGCTCCGCGAGCAAGCGCGCCCGCTCTTCGGCGTGGGCATGGGGCTCATCGAAGACGAGCCCCTTCTCCTCAAGGGCCTCGATGTAGCGCTCTTCCACCTGCCCGTAGGCCGCGCGCGCTCTTTCCAATGCTCCGTTATCCATAGCGCCAGATTATAATCGTATGTCAGCGATATGGCTTCCATGAGAGGGGGGGCGCTCTTGTACGAGCTTGAAACCGAAGCGCACTTCGATTCGGCGCATTTCTTGGCTGATTACTTCGGCAAATGCGAGAACCTGCATGGGCACCGCTGGCGCGTGGTCGCCAGGATCGGACGGGAGGGATTGCAGGGCTCCGGTTCTGAAGCCTCCATGGTCTGCGACTTCGGGCGGTTCAAGGCTGCGGTGCGCGCCGTGGCCGAAGGGCTGGACCACACCTTCCTCGTGCAAGAAGGGACCCTCTCGCCGGAGACGATATCCGCGCTTGAAGCGGAAGGCTTCACGCTGACCCTGCTGCCGTTCCGCACCACCGCGGAGAATCTGGCGAAGCACGTCTTCGACGCGCTGCAAGCCCAAGGCTGGCCCGTGACCTCTGTGGAAGTGGACGAAACGCCGAACAACCGGGCGATATACCGCCCTTGACCCACGAAAGGACAACCCATGGCCCACATCAACCAGAACTTCGAGAAGCTCCCCGGCAGCTATCTGTTCGCAGAGATCGCGCGACGGACCGCCGAATACAAAGAGGCTCATCCAGATGCGGACATCATCCGCCTGGGTATCGGGGATGTGACGCTGCCGCTCATCCCTGCGGTGCGCCAAGCCATGCATGAAGCGGTGGACGAACAAGCGGATGCCGCCACCTTCAAGGGCTACGGGCCCTATGAGGGCTACGATTTCCTGCGCGAAGCCATCGCGGAACATGACTTCGCCGCGCGGGGCGTGGATGTCGAGCCGAATGAGATCTTCATCTCCGATGGCGCGAAGAGCGATTGCGGCAACATCGTCGATCTGTTCGCGCTTGAGAACAAGGTCGCCGTCTGCGACCCGGTCTATCCGGTCTATGTGGACAGCAACGCGCTGGCGGGGCGCGCGGGCGAATATGATGTGGATGCGGAGATGTGGACGGACATCTACTACATGCCCACCACCGCAGAGAACGGCTTCTGCCCAGCGCTGCCTTTGGAGGATGTGGACCTGATCTATCTCTGCTCTCCCAACAATCCCACGGGCACGGTGCTCACCCATGACCAGCTGAAGATGTGGGTGGATTACGCGAACGACCACGATGCCATCATCCTGTTCGACGCCGCCTATGAGCGCTTCATCACCGAAGAAGGCGCCCTCCACTCCATCTACGAAGTGGAGGGCGCGAAGAGCTGCGCCATCGAGTTCCGCAGCTTCTCCAAAACGGCTGGGTTCACGGGGATGCGCTGCGGGTGCACGGTGATCCCCGAATGCCTCGTGCGCCAGGGGCAGTCCCTGAACGAGATGTGGATGCGCCGCCAGTCCACCAAGTTCAACGGCGCGTCCTACATCATCCAGAAAGGGGCGGCGGCCATCTACACGCCTGAGGGGCATCGTCAGGTGGAAGAGAGCCTGGACTATTACCGCGAGAACGCGCGCGTCATCAAAGAAGGCCTGGAAGATGCCGGCCTTGAGGTCTACGGCGCGGTCAACAGCCCCTATGTCTGGTGCAAGACCCCGGGAGGGATGGACAGCTGGACGTTCTTCGGGAAGCTGTTGGATGAAGCGCAGGTGGTGACCACGCCGGGCGCCGGTTTCGGACCAGCCGGCGAAGGCTACATCCGCTTGACCGCGTTCGGCGATGCCGAGCAGACCAAAGAGGCGCTCCGCCGCATCAAGGCCATCCTCTAGCCTCCGCCCCCATGTCCGCGCGGACCATTCAGAGGGCTGACAGGATCCTCACCGGGATGGGCTACGTGGCCTATCCCGCGCTGCTCATCTATCTCCTGATCACCACCTCTCCCCTGCTCCCGGCTTGCATCATCGTTCCCGCCGTGAGCTTCGCGCTGATAACGCTCTTGCGCATGGTCATCAACGAAAAGCGGCCCTACGAAGCGGGAGACGCGGCGAACCTGCTGGAGAAGCAGGCTCAGGGCACGTCCTTCCCCAGCCGCCACGTGGCCTCCATGTTCATCATCGCCGCCAGCTGGATGCTGGTGTGCGAGCCGGTGGGCGTCATCCTGTGCGCGCTGGGATGCGCCTTGGGCGTCATCCGCGTGAAGGGCGGCGCTCACTATCCGAAAGACGTCATCGCCGGCGCTGTGCTGGGCTTCGCCTTCAGCGCCCTCGGCTATGCCATCGCCTACGGCCTGGTGTCGTGAGGAGGGACCATGGGAAAGAAAAAGGACGCCAAAGAGGAAAAGGCCAAGAAGAAAGCTGACAAGCTCAAGAAGGGCAACGGTTCCAAGAAGGGCGACGGGTCCAAGAAATCCAAGAAGCCCAAGAAGCCTGAAGGATCGAAGAAAGCTGCGAAGGCGCCCAAGGCTGCCACCTGCCCTGGCTGCAAGAAGCGCTGCCCCCTCACCGCTTTGCGGTGTGGAAAAGGAAGAAAGCTCCTGAAAGCATCATCAGGATGAGCCCCGCGCCATCGAAAGCGGCGAAACGCAAGATGGACGCGCCCAGCATCTCATAGCCTGCGTTCGGCAGCGAAGCGAAGATGGCGCACTCCCCCACAAGGCCGATGACCTGCTGCGCCACGATGATCCAGCCCAACGCCTTGAACCGGTCGGGCTGCCAGAGGAAGAGCGGGTAGGTGGCGTTCCACATGAGGAACGCCACCCCCATCCCGCGCACGGCCGCCGCTCCCGCCGCTCCTTCGAGCTGATACGCGCCAGCGAACGCTTCGGGGGCCGCTGCGAACTGGAGCGCGCACAGCACGTTCCAGCAGAAGACCACGGAAAAGCAGATCCGGACCGCCCAGACCGCTTTGTCCCTATTCGTTGATGACAACTTCTCCCCGTGGTTCTCCCAGGGTGCCCCCGAACGCGATCACATCCTCTTCATGCCAGCACTCCGTGGGCGGAAGCCCTGGGATCGCATCGGCCATGAACACCGGGTTGACGCCAGCTTTGCGTTGGCGCGAGTAGTCTTCCAGCGCCTTCAGGGCGTACTTGCCCAGAAGGATGATGGCGATCAGATTGATGATGGCCATGAAGCCCATGAAGATGTCGGAGAGGTTCCATGCCAGATCGAAGCTGTTCACCGCGCCGTACATGATGAAGCACAGGCACAGGATGCGGAACCAGAACAGGAGGGTCTTGTT
>CAJTVP010000009.1 GCA_910580205.1 uncultured Eggerthellaceae bacterium | reverse complement strand
TCCTTGCAACGGCTTGTCAACGGTTTTTTGGAAGTTTTTGAAAAAAGTTTTGGGAATGCCCGCCGAAGAGGCGGATTCCGGGTGAAAGGCGTTACAGGCTAACGGAGATCTTATCCACGCGCAGGCGGTCCATGGCGATCACCGTGAAGGTGGCTCGCTTCGGCTTGATGCCTTCGGTGCTTTCGATGGTGACCTCATCCCCTTCGTCCGGAATGCGATCCAAAAGCATGAGGATCAGCCCTGCCGCCGTCTCCACTTCGTTCGCCTCCGGCACGGTGAAACCGATCAGGTCCTCAACTTCACCGATGGGCATGCTGCCATCGATCACCAGCGTGCCGTCGTCCAGTTTGACGATCTCATCATCCGCGTCGTGGCGGTATTCATCATCTATGCGCCCCACGATCTGCTCCATGATGTCCGCCAGCGTGACGATGCCCGCCGTGCCGCCGTGCTCATCCACCACCAGGCAGATCTCCGTGCGCTCCTCCTGCAGAAGGTCAATCAGGCGCGCGATGGGCACGCTTTCCGGGATGGGCGGCAGCTCGCGGATGTTCCATTCGCTCATGGGCGTGTCCGCAGGCAGGCCGTAAAGGTCTTTGATGTGCACGAAACCGATCACGTGATCCCGGCTGCCGCGGCACACGGGATAGCGCGTGTATTTGTGCTGCTTCATGGTTTCCATGTTCTCTTCCAGCGGATCCTCGATATCCAGGAAGACCACATCCGTGCGCGGGGTCATGATGGATTCCGCATCCTTGTCGCCCAGATCCAGCACGTTGTCCACGAACTCGTTCTGCTCTGGGTCGATCAAGCCGCTTTCGGTGGATTCGTCCACCAGGATCTTGATCTCATCGCCCGTGTACACCTCATGCTCATTCGCTGGATCATGGCCCAAAAGGCGGACGACGCCGTTCGTGATGGTGTTGAACAGCCACATGATCGGGTAAGTGACCTTGTAGAAGATGAGCAGGGGCGTGGCCGTATGCAGCGCGTATTGCTCCGTGGAGAAGATGGCGAGCGATTTGGGGATGAGCTCGCCCACCACCACGTGCAGCGTGGTCATGATGAGATATCCAAGGGCCACGGCGAAGACCGCGATCACCGGTTCGGGCGCGCCGAAGAGCACGAAGACGGGGCGGATGAGCTCCGCGAAAGCGGGTTCGCCCAGCCAGCCAAGGGCGAGCGATGCCAGAGTGATGCCAAGCTGGCAGGCGGATAGGTAGGCATTCACGTTGTTCGCGATGGTGAGCGCGCTTTTCGATCCTTTGGCGCCCTTCGCTGCCGCGATCTCAAGCTGCGATTTGCGCACGCGCACGAGCGCGAACTCGGCGACCACGAAGAAAGCGTTCATCAACAAGAACAACACCACGAGCACGAGGCTGATGCCAACGGTTGCGCCCTCTGACACTTGGATCACTCTTTCCTGTTCCGGAATCTTCCTTGTCCGGCCCTATCCTAGTGCAAAACCGACGAAGAGGGCAAAATCGCGAGAGAATCGTTACATGAACATATGAATGTGCAAGCTGGACGTCCCGGATGTTGCGGTGACTGCTCCAACCTTGATCCTCTTCCAAGCGGCGGATGCGCAGGCTGGGATTTCCTGTTCGCACGGGCGACCAGTGGCACCCGATGGGTGCGTTACAGGGTTTCCTCGGTTTTGTTCAACCAGGAATCATGCTTCTGGTTGACCGCAACAGCGCGTTTCCGGTCGGCCGCCTAGATCTGCCGCAGGATCTCCATCACGAAGGCGGCGTTCTCACGCAGCGCCTCTTCGGAGATGTTGTCCACCACGTCATCAGCCTGCGCCGCGAAAGCCGGTTTGCCACCCGCCATGCCCGCCAGATGCAACGTTTGCAGACCGCCGGATGCCGTGCACCATGCGCCGCTGTTCCGCCAGCGCATCTTCCCATGCCCCAGCTTCATGCCCAACGCTGAAGAGGCCTTGTTCACATAGCGCTTCAGGCGCGCAGACGGTTTCTTCACCTGGAAGATGCCATCTTCTTCTATGAGCGAAAGCTGCCCTGTGCCCAAGCCGTCCAGATCGATCACGATGGAGCCCCGGAGCTCATCAGCATGAGCGTTCATGAACGACCGGATGCCGGCGTTGTTCGCCAGCTCCGCGCCCACTGCCAGGAACCATACTTCACAAGAGACGGAGCCATTCTTGAACTGCTGGATCAGCTCCCTCTCGTCAAGCTGCGCCGACGGCGTGAGCGGCAGATCGCCAAAGGGGTTTTGCAGCCGCCGCGCTCGACGGGCCGCCGCATCCTCCGCGCTGCGCTCTCCGCGCCCGCGGCCGCCACGGTTGCCAGCTTCGGCATCGCCGTACATCTCGTCGGAAAGGCCCTCATCGGGCTCCGCTCCACGGCCGACGCGGCCCACCTTCGCGCGAACCTTGCTGAACGCGCCGCCATTCCACTCTTCGTCCTCAAAGCCATCTGATGCATCCCGGGACCGGAAGCTCTCCCAACCCCCTCGCGCCGCACCCGCGCTGCGCGCATCCCAAGCATCATCAAGACCATAAGCCTCGCTGATGGATAGATCCTCTTCTTGCTTCTTGCGACGGAACCGTCCGAACATCCGCGACGCACGCGATTTCGGCATCTCCACGTATCCAGCCCCAGCCGGTGCGCCGGATGCGGTGAATTCGCTGGCGTAATCCGAATCGTCCGCATCTTCTATGTACACGTCTTCCTCATCCATATCCGCGATGAGCTCCTCGCCCACCGGTTCGAAAGTGGATGTGGCGCTGGGAGACACGAATGCGCCCGCAGCGTTGATGGCCTGCGTCTTGTCCGCATTCGCATCGTCCGCCTGTGGCGAACGGGACGGCGCGACATCCTCTTCCACCTCTTGCACAACGCGGGCTATGGCGCTTGCGCGCTCCGGCAGCTCTTGGGAATCCGTCATGGGCAGCGAAGATGCGAGCGCTTCCTGGCGCGCATGGCGACGCGCGTCCCGATCCTCAGCGCTGAGCTCTTCCTGATCTGAAAGCGGCGCATCCTGCAGGCGCGCGTTCACGCCTTCGATGGCACCGGTCAAGCTGGGCAAAGAGATGGTGCGCTTTTTGCGCTGGTGGGTTGATCCAGGAATGTCCGCGGAAACGGCGTCAGCATCTGCGCTGACCGCAGCCGCACCACCCTGTTTGAGCGCATCGCTCTCGGCGCGCATGGCCTCCGTGTCCACCTCCACCGGGATGAACGAGATGGTCTTGTCAGCCTTTTCCGCCGCCGCAGCCGCAACTGCCGCCGCTTCACGCGCAGCTTCAGCCATCGCGGCCGCATCCACGTCCGCCACCGCACCCACCGCTGGCATCTCAGGAGAGGCTGGCGAAGCTGCCGGACCGGCATCCGCCATGGCTGCCACATCATAGCTGGTGGCTTCCGTCATGCTGGACAGATAGCCATCCACGCCCGCATGATGGTGGCTGGCCGCGCTGGCAGCATGAGCCGTGGCCACGCCAGGCGCTCCAGCCTCGCCCATGATGGAAGCGCGCATCTGGGCCAGTCGGCGCTCGGCCTCGGATTGGGCCTCTTCGTGTTCGATGGCGTGCGCGCTGACCGCGTTCGCGTTGTCCAACGCATCGGCGAACCGGGAACGCTGCACCGGGGAGGGCGGCTCCTCCTGCTTGTTCGCCCGGCGCATGGCCGTGCGGTACCACTCAGGCACGTTCGGGTCCTCTTCCGGTTCAGGTTCGGGGGCGGGGATGGTCCCGGAGACCGCAGCGCTGTAGGCCGCGCGCTGGTCGACCACCACACCGGCGGCCGCGCCGCCCATGGAAGCCGCAGCGCCAACGCCCTCTGCGCCCAGGGAAGCCGCATCCGCCCCTCCCGCTGCCATGGGAATGGCAGCAGCCGCCGCGACCACATCCGCGTGGGCGACATCCCCATCCGCAGCTTGGACGCCAACAGCGCTTGCCACCTGTTCGCTATGGGCGGGATCGGCCCCCAGGGCCTCCAACCGCACCTGGTCAACAGCGTGGCCGTCCGGCGCTTCCGCTTCTTCATACACCAGATCAGCGCCTTCGGGGATCAGCCCACATTCGCGAAGCTCCTCTTCGCCATGCATGACCAGATCCTCTGCCAGCTCGTCCGGCTCTTCTTGCACGCGTCGCGCGCATTCGAGCAGCACCGCGATGCCGGAAGCGTTCACATTAGCGCCTTTGTTGTACTGCGCCGTCTGGTGCAAGATGAACCCGATGATGGGCACGAGCGCGAAAACCACGCCGACGACCGTGAGCACGTTCAAGAACATGAGCAAGCCCGCGGTCGCGCTCGTGGCGAAGCGGATGAGCAACGCGAGGGGCACGAGCGCCATGCCGACGATCTCAAGTATGTAGAGGATCGGGAGCGCGCCCAAAAGCGCTCCTTTCGCCTCAGCGCGCACCTTGCCCGAATCGTAGTGCGCCATGAGGATCACCTTGCGCTTGCGCCCGCGCGTGCTGGGATCCGCCGGCGGCGTGTAGCGCGCAAGGATGTTCTGGCTGATGCCAGAATTGCCGATCTTCGAGAAGGGGGATCTGCCGAATGCGTCAGTGATGAACAGAACAGCGGTGATCAGGCAGATGATGACGGAAGGGACCACCATGAGCGGAAGGAAGAGGGACAAGATGCCCAGCACCACCGTGGCGATGCTGCAGATCGTGCGTGGAAGCTCAAAGTTGAGATTGCAGTTGAACTCTTCGGTTTCCGTGGGCAGCGCCGCCTCATCACGGAGCACCTCTTCGATGAAGAAGGAGGCCTGCTGCTCCTCTTCGGTTCCGGCCGGACGCGCGCCGATCGAGTCCGCCAGCCTTGTCACATATTCGATTGCTTCTGCCATTGCGCGCCTTTCGTCGCTGGGCATACCTTATTTAAGTATAGCCTTTTTCGTTGCGCGACCGTTTTGCGGAACGCGTGGAGCGAGCGTTGTTTCGCCATTCTTGATCGTGTGCGGCAACTTCTCCAACCATGATGCTCAGCAGGACGGCGGATGCGCAGGGCGACATTCCTTGTTCGCGCAGTTGACCAGTGGCACCCGTTGGGTGCGCTACAGGGCTTCCCCTGGTTTTTATTCAACCTGATGCGCTTTGTCGGATGACGAAAGGACGCGCATCTACGGGGATCTCCGTAGATGTCCATGAGCCCTTCATGGACATCTTTCGCGCGAAGCGCGAACACAGCGACGCGAAGCGGTGCTTATGGTTTGACGCCGCCATGCGGTCACGGAAAAGGTAAATCAACCGGCGCGCATTTTTGGCGGCGCAAGCCGCATATATGAAAGGGGCACGAACAGGCAAAGTCAGCGAGGGTTCCCAGGGTGCCTGAGATTGGCCCGTCATGCGGCCGAGCAGCCTCCGCGCTGTGAGGGAAAGCATGAAAGGGCCAAGATCAGGTGCCATTGGGAAGCCGCAGCGTCAATTCATTACGTGGTCCGCGCAGCGGCCACGTAACAAAAGGATCAGGTGCATCCGGAAAGCCGCAGCGGCTACGAAGAGCGCACCGTGTCAATGGCCTCTTGGACTTCGGGCGCTATCCCTTCACGCGCGCCATCCGCCGCGCTTCCCGGGACCGGCTCCCCTGCCGCCTCTTCAAGAGCGACCTGCTCTTCGAACTCGCGATCGACGGCAGAAAGGCGAGACGGCGGGTCGATGGGGAACTCTTTCGCCGGGGTGAACAGGCTCACGAGCGGCACCACGATGAGGGACAGGATCATGCAGAGCGCGCCGCAGTTGATGGGCGAGGCGATCAGCGGTGTGCCCGCGAAACCCATAGCCATGTTCACCGCCGTGAGCCCCACGCCGATGGCGAACGAGCACCACACCGCGGCGTTCGACACCTTCTTCTTGTAGAGGCCCCAAAGGAATGGGCCCAGGAACGCGCCGGCCAGCGCGCCCCAGGAATAGCCCATGAGCTGAGCGATGAACACGATGGACGAATGGTATTGCAGAAGGGCGATGGCCGCCGAGATCACGATGAACACCACCAGCAGCACGCGCATGCTGAGCAGCTGTTTCTTCTCGTCCATGTCCTTCACGACGTTGCCTTTGATGAGGTCGATCGTGAGCGTGGAGGAGGATGTGAGCACGAGCGAGCTCAACGTGCTCATGGATGCGGACAGCACCAGCACGATCACCAATCCGATCAGGATGTCCGGCAGCGTTGAAAGCATGGTCGGGATGACTGAGTCGTAAATGGGCGTGCCATTCGCCGCGTACTCGATCTGGCCCTCGTAGAGCCGGCCGAAGCCGCCAAGGAAATACGAACCGCCGGCCACGACGAAGGCGAAGACCGTGGAGATGATGGCCCCCTGCTTCACCGCCGGATCGCTTTTGATGGCGTAGAACTTCTGGACCATCTGCGGCAGGCCCCACGTGCCCAGACTGGTGAGGATCACGACGCCCATCAGGTTGAACAGATCCGGCCCGAAGAAGCTCACGAACGCGCCTTGCATCTCCGTGCCGCTGGCTTGGATCTGAGAGAGCTGCGTGATGGCCTCTGAGAAGCCGCCGTTGCTCATGATGACCGCCACGATCACGGCCGTGATGCCCAGAAGCATCACGATGCCCTGGATGAAATCGTTCATGACCGTGGCCATGTAACCGCCCACCACCACATAGATGCACGTGATCACCGCCATGCCGATCACGCAGACGTCATAGGGCAGGTCGAACGCCATGCCGAACAGGCGCGAAAGCCCGTTGTAGACGCTGGCGGTGTAGGGGATCAGGAAGATGAAGATGATGGCGGCCGCCGCGATGCGCAGAGCGCGGGAGTCGTAGCGCTTGCCGAAGAACTCCGGCATGGTCTGGGCGCCCAGCCGGTGCGTCATCTCGCGCGTGCGCGGCCCAAGCACCCACCATGCGAGCAAGCTGCCCAAGATGGCGTTGCCGATGCCCGCCCACGTGGCCGCAATGCCGTACTTGAAACCGAACTGCCCCGCGTAACCCACGAAGACCACCGCGCTGAAATAGCTGGTGCCATAGGCGAACGCGCTCATCCACGGACCCACCTTGCGGCCGCCCAGAACGAACCCATCCACCGTTTTGGTGGAGCGATTGCAATAGATGCCGACGCCCACCGCGACGCCGACGAAAACGAGAACGAGCAGGATCTTCGCGAGCACAGCGCATCCTTTCGATGAAGATGTAATGGTGAGAAATGCGGTTCGCATTCTAAAGGAACCGGTAAAAGTGACACCGAAAAATGACCGGTGGACAGGGATGTTCACCGGGTGAAAGGCAACCTATCCGGTTTTATGTCAACCTGAAGGGCGCTCTCGCCTACAGCTGATCCAAGACCAGAAGGATGGCGGCCACCAACAGAAAACCGCCGAACAGGAATCGCAACACCATCTCAGGGATCCGTTGCATCAATCGAGACCCGATCATGGCGCCTGGGATGGCGCCCACGGACACGCAGATCCCCAACACCCATTGCACGTTGCCCAACATCGCCTGCATCACCGTGCCGGGAATGGCCAGGAGCATCACGCCGATGAGCGACGTTCCGCTCGTAAGCTTCATCGGCATGCCCAAAAGCTGCATGAACAGCGGCACCATGAGGAATCCGCCGCCCACGCCCACGTAGCCGGAGAGCACACCGGCCACCAATCCGATCGCCCCTGCGAGCAAAACCGGCTTCGCGCCTGAAGGAACGGAGTAGGTGGCGGACTGAGAAGGTGGATTCGCCGGAGCATCCTCCTTCGAGGAAGCGGCGGCGTTCGCGCGCCAGAGCTTGACGCCCTTGGAGACCATGGTCACCGCCGAATAGGCGATCACCAACGCGGCCGCCACCATGATGGCCCAGTCCGGCGACGCCGCCGCCAGCTGCACGCCGAGCGGGGACGTGAGCGCGCCGCCGATGCCTGCCGCCAGGCCGAACCGCGGCACGCAGGTGCGGTTGCGCAGATGGGTGATGAAGCCGGAGATGGACGTGGGGATGATGGTGAACATGCTGGTGGCCGTGGCGAACAGGGGCGGCAACCCGAAACCCAGCTTGAAGAGGGGCACCAAGATCGTGCCGCCGCCCACGCCGAGCATGCCGGACAGGATGCCCACCACCAGTCCCACAGCGATGAATACCGCGACTGTCAACAGCGAAAGCTCCACTCAGACTTCCCTTTCGGCGCGATCAGCTCCTCGCGGCCATCCTCAGCCAAGCAAGCCCTGCGCCCAGTCCAGAAGCTCCTCCACCTCTTCCTGGGCAGCCGCCTCCGCGTAGAGGCGCACGAGCGGCTCGGTGCCGGATTTGCGCATCATCACCCAGGAACCGTCTCCCAGCTCCCATTTCACGCCATCACGCGAATCCGTGCGCTCCACTTCACGACCGCAGATCTCTGAGAACGTGCGGCTGCCAGACAGAATCTCATCTGCTCGCGCCTCCTGCGCCTCATCCAACTGGATGCCTCGCCGAGAGAACGCGAACGACCCATACTTGTCATTCGCCGCCGCCACGAGCTGACCCAGATCCTTGCCTTCTTTCGCCATCATCTCCGTGAGCAGGAGCGCCATGAGCAGGCCGTCGCGTTCCATCACGTGCCCCGGCAGCCCGATGCCGCCGGACTCCTCGCCGCCGACCATCACGCCGCCGCGTTCCATCTGCTCATAGATCCACTTGAAGCCGACCGGCGTGGTCACGTATTCCAGTCCCAGTTGTTCGCACGCGTTCGCCAACTGCCGCGACGCTGTGACCGTGGACACCACGCGCCCCTCTTCTCCGCGGTTGGCCAGATTCTCCGTCACCAACGTGATGATGCGATGCGGATTCACGAAGTTCCCGTGCGCGTCTCCAGCGCTGATGCGGTCGGCATCGCCGTCATTGATGAAGAGCGCGTCATAGCCCAGCTCTCCCACTTTCGCCAGGCCCTCGTCCACCCACGGCTGGATGGGCTCAGGGTGCAGACCGGCGAACGTGGGGTCTTCGACGTTGTGGAGCTCTTCCACCGTGACGCCCATGCCGCGCAGCAGCTCCGCCAGATAGCGCCGCCCAGCACCGAACAGCGGATCAAGCACCACGCGCAGATCAGCGCCGCGAATAGCCTCCACATCCACTTGAGAACGCAGGGCATCCAGATATGGTGGCATGAGATCGCGCACCTGGACCGGCTTGGTCTCTGCAGGCTCTTCGCTGGTGAGGCTGACAAGGCTACGCCCTTCGGCCAAGGCGTTCTGGATGTCCGGAATCTGGAGCGCAGCCAACTCAGCCACGGCCGGGTCCTGGAAGCCATCCGCGTCCGTTTGAGCGATCACACCTTCCACCAAATCAGTGAAGCCCTTGGGACTGGCGCCGCCATCAGCCATGCGCAGCTTGACGCCCAGATACTCCGCTGGATTGTGGCTGCTCGTGAGCATGAGGCCTCCCACCGCATCCGCGTCATGGGCGACCGACCAGCAGAGCGCGGGCGTGGGGCAATAATCCTTCGTGAGGATCACGTTGAAACCGTGCTCCGCGCAAGTTTGCGCAACAAGGGCAGCGTAAGCATGGGCATCTTGGCGGCAATCATGGCCCACATACAGCGTGCCCGGATTCTCTGGCGCAGCGCCGGCATCCAGCGCCGCAGCTTTGTACACGCGCGCGGCGGCGTCGGCCACCTTGACCACGTTCTCGGCCGTGAAGCCTTCGCCGATGATGGCTCGCCAGCCATCGGTGCCGAACTTGATAGAAGATGCCCCTGCCATGATGTTCGCCTTTCGTCTGATTGTTCCGCTGTGCAGATTATAGGCGCAACCGCCCTCGACGGCCGGTTCGCCTTGGAGAACCCGCGTAACGGAGAAATGACAAGGCGGCAACCAGACCGTGAACCCCCTTATCAAAGGCGAATGAGCGGCGTATCGTGTGCCCTACGAAAAGGGGTTCCTCCTCCTTCCCCTTTCCTCTCGGAAGTCTCCCCCTGACTTCCCCGCGAAGGCCTACCCCCGAAGGCCTTCAACCCGGATGAACATCTCGTTCATCCGAACATCGTCGAAGGGCGCATCCTCCCCCAAGCGCCCTTCGAGATGCTTCCCTCAGATCATCACTCCGCGCGCAAGAACGCCTCGTAGCCGCGCCGGGCTTCATAGATGTCCACCTTGCTGGTGACCTCCCATGGACTGTGCATGGAGAGCACGGGCACGCCGCTGTCGATCACGTCCATGCCGAAGCGCGCAGGGATGAACGCGATCGTGCCGCCACCGCCCACATCCACGCGCCCCAGCTCCGCGGTCTGGAACGCCACGTCGGCATCATCCATCACGCGACGGATGAGCGCCAGATATTCTGCCCGCGCATCGTTCGATCCGCTCTTCCCGCGAGAGCCCGTGTACTTGTTGAACACGAGCCCGTGCCCCAGAAACGCTGAGTTCTTCATCTCGAACGCGCTTTCATAGGCCGGGTCAACGCCAGCGGACACATCAGAGGAGAGCATCCGGCACGCCCTGAGCGCACGGCGCAGGCGCAGCTCGCCCTCTTCTCCCGCAAGAGCCATGATCTCAGCGAAGGTGTGCTCGAAGAAGGCGGATTCCATGCCCGTGGCGCCCACGCTCCCGATCTCTTCCTTATCCACCAGGATGCAGATAGAGGCCCGCTCAAGCACCTCATCAGCCACCGCGAGCTGCGCGATCAGGGATGTGTACGCGCACACGCGGTCATCCTGCCCGTAGCCGATGACCATGCTGCGATCGAAGCCCAGATCGCGCGCGGGGCCCGCAGGCACCACTTCAAGCTCGGCGGACAGGAAGTCCTCTTCGCTGATGCCGTAGCGCTCTTCAAGGAGGTTCAGCGTGAATGAGTGGACGCGCTCTTTCGTCTGGGCGTCTTCGGCCGCTTCTGCATCTTCAGCGGAAGCGCCTTCGCCAGGCTTCGCCGCCAGCTGATTGCCCACCAGAACATCAAGATCTTCGCCCTCTATGACCTCCGAGCCCTTCTTCTCCAGCTGCTTCGCGCCCAGGTGCGGCAGCAGATCCGTCACGCAGAAGACCGGATCATCTGGACCGTCCCCCACGTTCACCGTCACGACAGCGCCATCCTTCTTCACCACCACGCCATGAAGCGCCAACGGCACAGACACCCACTGGTACTTCTTGATGCCGCCGTAATAATGCGTGTCCAGCAAGGTGAACCCGTCTTTTTCGTACAGCGGGTTCTGCTTGATATCCAAGCGAGGAGAATCAATGTGCGCGCCCAAGATGTTGGCACCGCGTTCCAGCGGCTGCCGACCCAGCTGCACCAGCATGATGGCCTTGCCGTGAGACGTGGCGTACACTTTGTCGCCCGGCTTCATCGAACGGCCTTCGCTGATGGCCCGCTCAAGCGGAACGTATCCCGCCGCCTCCGCTCGCGCCGCCGCCTCCGAACAACACGCACGCTCTGTTTTATTCGCGGTGATGAATGCTTTGTAATCATCCGCCAGCGCCTGCACCTCACCTGCTTGCGCGTCGGTGAGCTTCTCCCAAGCCGATCTCCGATCCATGGCCATCCTTTCGCGTGGTCCCTTTTCTGTGGAAAGTTATAGCAAAGCCGCAGGCTGTTGCGCAATCACAAGCCTTATAATCATGCGCGCGGAACAACAGGGAAAACCGCAGCGACCACAAGAGAAGGGAGCGGCAAATGAACATCCGTGATGTCATGCCAACCGCTGAGAACTCCACCAATTTCAACATCGTCCCCGACAGCGCCACCAAGGTGGGCAGCACGCTGGACAACCTGAAAGCCGCAGTCAATGGCGAAACCGGGGCTAGCGCGAAGTACGCGGCGTTCTCCAAGCTGGCCGCAGAGGCCGGATATGGGCAGATCTCACGTCTGTTCGCCGCTGCCAGCGCTGCTGAGCAGATCCACATCGCCCTGGAGACGGCGGAGATCAAGAAGAAGGAAGCTGACTACGAGAAGCCGGCCGCCCCTGAGATGGAAGGCCATCAGACCGACATCAACCTGATCAACGGCGCGCTGGGCGAGATCTATGAGACCTCTGATATGTACCCGAACTTCATCAAGGTGGCCATTGATGAGGATGAGGCGGGCGCGCAGTTCGTGTTCACCCGCGCGAAGTTGGCGGAATCCGTGCACGCTGAGCTCTACATGCAGGCCTACAACAACATCGACGCGCCCGATGATGACGAGTATTACCTTTGCCCGGCTTGCGGCTATATCCACAAGGGCTCTGATTTCGAGAAGTGCCCCATCTGCTTCACGCCGGCGGATCGCTTCAAGAAGTTCTAAGCTCAGAAGCCTCAACGGTTGATAGCGAAGGCGGCGCCTATGCGCCGCCTTTTTATGCCCTTTTATATCTGCTGTGTTTTCATTGTGGGCGGCTGAGAACAGCCGCCCCTACGTCAACCTGACTCTCCTTCTCAAGCAAAAGAGCCGCAGCGTCAATAGGTTACGCGCCCGGATGGGCGCGTAACTCTTAGTGATCGTTCATGTTGAACGCGTTCTTCATGCCCACGGTCCGCTGATCCAGCACCTGACCCAGGCAATCCTGCGTCTGGGCTTGGATGGTATCCGCGAGCGCTTGGTTCGCCGCTTCCAGCGTGCGGGTGACGGTCGCGTCATCCATATCATCCAGATCCGCCTTGCCTTCCTTCGCCAGAGCCATGAGCTTGGCATCCGTCTCATGGAGCGACTGGTACCCCTGGGCCATGGTGTTCAGACGGTAAGCCTGGATGACCTCGTAGCTCTCGAAGAATTGCGGATCACCCAATCCGGCCAGCAGCCGGTTGTTCCAGTACAGGCTGTCTGTGGTCACCTTGGTGGGCGTGTCCAAGTACTTCGGCAGCGTGGTCACATTCGCATACATGGCGCACGCCGTGTTGAACGGCCCTGATGCCAGCGCCACCCAATGCACGCCGCGCAACGCCTTCGGCACGTTCGGACGAATGCAGAGCACGGAGCATTCAGAGGTGCGGTCGATCCCGATGAAACGGTACTGATGGCGCGTTTCCGGCGTTCCCTTCGTGCCATACGGGTCGTAGATGGTGCCGTCATAGGTGGTGCCCAGCAGATCCTTCACGTCAGAGGCGGACAGCTTCTTGTCCGGGCGCATGGCCCACGGGATGTCCAAGCTCTCCGGCCCGAACTCCGGCGCAGGGCCCTGGAAGCGGGGGTCGGACGGCGTCAAGGTCTTGCAGAGATACCACTTGCGCGGCGCGTTGTAGAGCTGATCCAGCCACGTGTACGTGGAGAACGCGATGCGGGCGTCGAAAAAGCGCGGCAGCCCCTGGACCGTCTCACCCGCATCCCCTTCATGAGCGGGCATATCCATCAGAAGGTCGTGATCGGCGATCCACTGCGGCAGATCCGCGCTGCACATATAGTCGTGCTGATCCCCCAGCGCGTCAGCAAGATCGAACGTGTCGATGCCCTGGCGATTCGGCTGCGCCACATAGCAGTCATCCGGCACGCGGCGCGCGATCCAATGATGACCGCCGATGTTCTCCCAGTACCAGACATCGTGCTCATCCCCGAAAGCAACGCCGTTGGTCTCATAGGTGCCGTATTTCTCCACCAGCTCGCCCAGCCGTTGCGCGCCTTCGCGAGCGCTCTTGATGTAGGGAAGGGTGATGGTGGGCAGATCCTCTTCGCCGATGCCGCCCGGAACCTCTGGCTGATAGCCATGCTCTCCGGGCTTTCCCACTGCCGGCTGGTAGGCCACCAGCGGATCCGCGCCCAGCACGCGCGCGTTCGCTGAGATGGTCTCCGTGGCTGACATGGAGACGTTCGCGGCGTTGATGCCGGTCTCCGCCCAGACGCCATTGGAAGGATCCGCGTTCGGCGTGCAGGTGTAACGCAGCGGATCATCAGGCAATTCGATGGTCAGGTGGCTGGTGACGCCGGTGTAGGTCCGCGGCTGGTCCTCCGGATTCACCACGATCATCTTCTTCGGATCGAAGGAGAAATCCTCCCCATCCTCATTGCGGGCCACGATCGTGGACCCATCATTGGTGGCGTTCCGTCCCACCAGCAAAGTCGTGCAAGCCATAGCCAACTCCTTAGTCTTGTTCGTCGGTTCTTGCTACACATTTACTCGCGCGGACAGCTGCGACAGCCCGGCGAAGAGAATCTGTTGGCAAACCGAAAGAGCAAGAAAACGGGCCCGTTTCAGAATGGTGACGGATGGAACCTGCATCACGGTCGCATCTTCACCCGCTCTAGAATCCTCGTCATGCGATTCCATCAAGAGAAGGAGTTTGAAATGAAGGGGAACCCGGAGCTCATCGACAAGCTGAATTACCTGTTGGCTGGGGAGTTGACCGCCATCAATCAGTACATGGTCCATGCGGAGATGGCCGAGGACTGGGGCTATGAGAAGCTGATGCGGAACTTCAAGGACCGCGCCATCACCGAGATGCATCACGCTGAGCATCTGATCGAGCGCATCCTGTTCTTGGAGGGGCAGCCCATCGTGTCCAACCTGAACGCCATGCACATCGGCGGCACGGTGCCGCAGGCCGTGGACAACGATCACCAGTCCGAGCTGCAAACGGTCAAGGATTACAACGACGCCATCGACCTGGCCGTCAAGGTGAACGACCATGCCACCAAGGAGATCTTGGAAGGCATCCTCCGCGATGAAGACAAGCATGTGGACGAGCTTGAAGACCTGCAGGATGAGATCGAGCAGATGTCTCTCCAGGTGTTCCTGTCAACCCAGATGTAGCGTACAGGCGCGTCTCAGCGCATCAACGCTCCAAGCAGCGAATCAAGAAAGGGCGCTCAGACGCCCTTTCTTGTTGCCTTCGATCAAGCAACCACCCGGCCGAACAGGCGGCTGATCTCCGTGCGCAGCACATCGCTTTCGGAGTCAACCGTCACCGGCAGCTCCGCGCGGAACTTGCGGCCATCCGCTTGGCGCACCATGAGCACCACGCCATCCCGCCCAGGAAATGAGCTCAAGATGGAATTCAGGCGCTGAGACTTCGCCGCATCGAATTCACGGGACTCAAGCCGGATGAGCAGGTTCGTGGGCGCGCGTTTCGGGCGCGGCGCATCCTCTAAAGCCAGCTCCTCAATCTCGTAGGCGATGATCTGGCTTCCCCGGTCGGCCACTTCGAACTTGCCTTTGATCTTCACCGCAGCGTCTTCGCGCAGCATATCCGACACCTTGGAATAGTCGAACACGATGCAGTCGATCATGCCTGTGGCGTCTTCCAACGTGAAGTTCGCCATGATGGTGCCCTTCTTGGTGGGCTTCGTGGACACCGAAGAGACAAGGCCGACGAATGTGGCGTTCTTGAGTTCTTTCGTGCGCTCGGACAGCTCGCCCATGTTGTGCTTCGTGAGCTTGGACATCATGTCCTCATAGGGCGAGAGGGGATGGTCGGATACGTAGATGCCCATGATGGCTTTCTCGTAGCGCAGCAGCTCTCGCGATGGCCATTCGATGCCATCCGGCTCTGGAACCTCCACCTCAAAACCGGAATCCTCCACATCTCCGAACAAGTCGAACATGGTGACTTGCCCTTGGCTGGCATCCTTCTGACGCTTTTGCGCATCTTCCAGAAGAGGCGTGTCCTCCAGGAAATGAATGAGCTGCTTGCGCGTGTAGCCGCACGAATCGAATGCGCCGCCCTTGATGAGCGCGTCGATGGCCTTGCGGTTCACGCACTTCAAGTCCACACGGGAAACGAAATCGTGCAGATTCGCGAAAGCGCCTCCGCGTTCGCGCTCTTCGATGATGACCTCCGCCACGTTGCGCCCGATGCCGCGCACACCCATGAGACCGAACCTGATGCCGTTCTCCACTGGCGTGAATTCGATGTTGGACGTGTTGATGTCTGGCGGCAGCACCGGCGTGCCGTTGTGATTGCAGCTGGCGATGTAGCGGATGAGCCGTTCGGTTTTGCCCATGTAACTGGACAGCACCGCAGCCATGTAATCGTTCGGATAATACGCTTTCATGTATGCGGTGCGCATGACCAAGATGGCATAGGCGGCCGAGTGGGATTTGTTGAACGCGTACTTCGCGAACTTCTCCGCATCGGTCCAGATCTGCTTGGCGATATCCAACGAAAAGCCGTTCGCCACAGCGCCCGAGTTCCAGTCCTCTTGAAGCTCCTTCATGACGTCGAGCTTCTTCTTGCCCATGGCCTTGCGCAGCTTGTCCGCCTTGCCAGCCGAGAAACCAGACATGGCCATGGAGATCTGCATGATCTGCTCTTGGTAGACCATGGTGCCGTAGGTTTCTTCCAAGATGGAGCGCAGGCGGTCGTCGTAGTAATGGACGGGCTTGCGGCCGCTGGCCACCTCCACGTAATCGTCCACCATGCCGGACTCCAGCGGGCCCGGACGGTTGAGCGCGATGGAAGCCACGATGTCCGAGAAGCGCCGTGGTGGCAGCCGCTTGAACAAGCCCACGTACAGCGCGCCCTCCACCTGGAACAGGCCGTCCATGCAGCCAGAGCGCATGAGCTGGAACGCTTTCTCGTCATCCGTGGGTATCTCTTCCGGGACGATCCGCACGCCGGTGCGCTCGAAGACGTTGTTGCATGCCCGCGAGAGCACGCCCAAGGTGCGCAGGCCCAAAAAGTCCATCTTGAGCAAGCCGAGCTCTGGGGTGTAGTGGCCGTCGAACTGCGTGATGATGCCGCCGCCTTTTTTATCGCGCTTCAGCGGCACATGGTCCGACATGGGGTCGCGGCAGATGATGGTGGCGCACGCATGCACGCCTTCGCCGCGGACGTTGCCTTCGATGGAGCGGGCCGCGTCGATGATGGATTTGACCTCCGCCTCCGTGTCGTAGGCGGTCTTCATCTCCGGATTCTTCGCCAGCGCCTCCTCAATGGAGATGCCCAGCTCTTCCGGGATCATCTTCGACACGCGGTCGCCGGATGCGTAAGGCAACCCCAGCACGCGAGCCGCATCCTTCACGGCGTTGCGCGCTTGCAGCTTGCCGAACGTGATCACGCCCGCCACGTGATCTTCACCGTAGACGTCCTTGATGTGCTGGATGACCTCACCGCGCCGCTCATCGTCGAAGTCAACGTCGATATCGGGCATTTCCACGCGTTCCGGGCTCAGAAACCTCTCGAAGAGGAGGCCATTGGTGAGCGGGTCCAGGTCCGTGATGCCCATGGCGTAGGAGACGATGGCGCCTGCCGCCGAACCGCGGCCCGGCCCAACGCCGATGCCTTGGCTGCGCGCCCATTCGATGTATTCCTGGACGATGAGGAAGTAGGCCGGGAAACCCTGCTGGATGATGATGCCCATCTCGTAGTCCGCACGCTCTTGAGCCTCCGTGGGCACCGGCGTGCCATAGCGCTTCTCAAGCCCCTCTTGCACGCGCTTGCGGAACCACGTTTCGTCCGTCTCGTCTTCTGGCAGCGGGAAGCGCGGGAGGATGGTCTCATCCTCCAGCTCCACGTTGCACTTGTCCGCGATCTCGATGGTGTTGTCGCACGCCTCTGGAAAGTCCTTGAGCGCGACGCGCATCTCCTCTTCGGTCTTCATGTAGAACTGGTCGTTCTTGAACTTCATGCGCTCCGGGTCATTCAGCTCCCGCTTCATGCCGATGCACATCATGATGTCTTGAGCGCGAGCGTCTTCCTGCAAGAGGTAGTGGAAGTCGTTCGTAGCCACCGTTTTGAGGCCGGCTTTCTGAGCCACAGCGGCCAATTGATGATTGAGCGCGGTCTGCGTGGTGCCAGAATCCGTCTTGATGCCTTGATTCTGGAGCTCGATGTAGAAATCCCCCGGATCGAAGCACTCAGCGAACGCCTTCGCCCATTTGACCGCCTCTTCTTCCTGGCCCACATCCAACAGGCGCGGGATGATGCCAGCGATGCAAGCTGACGTTCCGATGAGCCCATGGCCGTACTTCTTCAGCTGCGAGAGCGTGGTGCGCGGCTTGTAGTACATGTTGTCCACGTTCGATTCGCTCACCAGCTTGAGCAAGTTGTGATACCCGTCCGTGGTCTTCGCCAGGAGCAAGAGGTGGTAGAGCTTCGGGCGCGTGTCCGTGCGCAGCTCCTCGTCGGTGGTGAAATACACCTCGCAGCCGTAGATGGGCTTGACGGCCACTCCGGTATCCGCCTCCACCCTGCGGCACCAATCACGCAGCTCCACCACGCCATGCATGACTCCGTGATCGGTGATGGCCACGGCGGGCATTCCCAGATCGGCTGCGCGCTCCACCATATCGCGGATGTGCGTGATGCCGTCCAGGAGGGAGTATTCGGTATGGTTATGCAGATGTACGAATGCCATATATTGTGCCTTCTATCTGAAAGGTATGCGCCATGTAGTGTATTTGAGTGGTTTTGGCGCTTGAAATCAGTGGCTCACATCATAGCATCCTGAATCTTGTTTTGCTATCCCGGAAGCCTGAGAACGCCCCGTGAATCCCATGGATCTTATGGAGATTTCGCTGATGCTGCTGACCAACGGCCTTGCGATCTGGACCAGAACCGCCGAAGCGTCAGCGACGGTCGTCCTTCAGCCCGTAGCACCGGGCATCCATGGCTTGCGCCAGACGGTCGGCGCGCCGAAACAGCGACACGATGAGCGGCAGCAAAATGGCCCCGTGCGCCCGGATCCGCGCGATCAGGCCGCCTTCATCGAACCGCGCGCCCCGCGACCACTGAGCATCTTTGATCTGCCCGTACTCTTGCATGATGAGCGGGATGAATCTCAGCGCGATGGAGAACATCATGGCGATGTCATCCACGGGCACATGCAGCCGGCGAAGCGGCTGCAAGAACCACACGAACGCATCCACCAGCTGCGTGGAGGTGGTGGAGAAGCACACGATCATGCTGGCCCATACCAGAAGGCAGATGCGGATCGCGAAGAAGCAGCCGCGCACCAAGCCTTCGAGAGTGAAGGCTATCCCCGCGCCTTCTTGCCAGGTGAACGCGTTGAACGCAAGAGTGAAGGCGCAGAGCACATATACGGGGATGACGCCCGCGAACACCGCTTTCGCCGGCAATTTCGAGAGCGCGAACACGGCGAACACGATCGCGCTGGCGGCGAGCATCCCCCACCAACTGTCCACGAAGAAGATGCCGATGGAGAACACCAGCAATAAAACGACTTTCGCCCGCGCATCCAACCGATGCACGGGCGAATCTTGAGCAATATAAAGAGAGAAGCTCCTCATATACTAATAAAACCAGAAGTCCCAGGGTGCACCAGATAGCCGTGAAGACGCGCCCGAGCGTACTTCGCTACGTGAGGAAGAAGCGTCTGGAGCGGCTAGATGGCGTGCACTGGGACTTCAAATAATCATATTCCATTTGGAATATGATTATTTAGCTTTCTCCTCAGCTTCAGCCTTCAGCCCTTCAGCCTTCGCTTCCGCAGCCTTGGCCTCTTCAGCCTTGAACTCCTCTTCGCGGACTTCCTCAGCATGCTCGGCGGCCTTCTCGGCAGCGGCCTCGTCTTCCTTGGCAGCCTCTTCCTTCTCCGCCTTCAGCTGCTCTGCACCCTCTTCCTGGACCTCAGCGGCGAAGTTCTCCTCGGCAGCCTCCACGGACTCCTTGATCTCATCGATCACAGACTCCTGCGGCTCCTCGGCCTTGGTCTCTTCGTCGGCCTTCTTCTCCGCCTTCTTGGCGGTGGTCTTCTTCGCCGTGGTCTTCTTGGCGCCAGCCTTGGAAGCGGCAGCCTTGCGCTCGGCCTTCGGCACGCAGTTCTCCGTGACCAGCTCCATGATGACCATGGGAGCGCCGTCACCCTTGCGCGGCCCCAGCTTCATGATGCGAGAGTAACCGCCTGGACGGCCTTCGAACATGCCCTGGCTGACCTTCTCGAAGATCTCGCGGACGAGCTCCTTGTCATTGCCCAGCGCAGCGATGGCCAGGCGGCGGGAATGCAGGTCGCCCTTCTTCGCCCACGTGATGATGCGGTCTACGTCCGGACGGATCTCCTTGGCGCGCGTCTCCGTGGTCTTGATGCGGTCGTTCAGGAACAGCTGCTGCACGAGGCTGCGCTTCATGGCCTTCGTGTGGCTCCAGTCCGTTCCGAGCTTGCGCCCCTTGTACTTGTGTCTCATCTCTTACTCCTAAAACTTGAGATTCAAATCCATGGAGATCAGCTTGTCCTTGACCTCTTCGATGGATTTAGCTCCAAAATTGCGGATGTTCAGCAGGTCGTTCTCAGAGAACTCGACCAGCTGGCGAACGGAATGGATGCCAGCGCGCTTCAGGCAATTGTAGGAGCGGACGGACAGATCCAAGTCCTCGATCTGCTTGTCCAGCTCTGCGTTGGACTCCGTGCTCTCCGGCGCGAAGATGGAAACGGATTCCGTCACCTCTTCGTCGGTGTCTTCATCGATCAGCGACAGGAACGCGCCCATGTATTGATTGATGATGTTCGCGCCGCGGCACACCGCTTCGGTGGGAGAGATGGAGCCGTCGGTCTCAACCTCCAACGTCAGGCGGTCATAGTCAGTATGCTGGCCGACGCGCGTGTCCTCCACGTTCATGGTGCAGCGGCGAACGGGAGAGAACAGCGAATCCACCGGGATGATGCCGATCGGGTCCTCCGTGCGCTTGTTGTTGTCCGCGCTGACGTAGCCGCGGCCCACGCCGATGCGGATGGACATATCCAGCTGGCCGCCATCGGCCACGGATGCGATGACGTGCTCCGGATTGATGAGCGTGAACTCCGTGGGAACTTCCAGGTCCGCACCGGTGACCACGCAAGGGCCCTCAGCGGAAACGTGCGCCGTGGCCTCCGTCACGTCGTCGGTCAGCGGGCTGAACACGAGCCCTTTCACGTTCAGGACGATGTCCGTGATATCTTCAATGACGCCTTCGGCCGTGGTGAACTCATGCTGCACGCCGTCGATCTGGATGGCGGTGGCTTTCGCGCCGTCAAGCGAAGAGAGCAGCACGCGGCGCATGGAGTTCCCCAGCGTGTTGCCATACCCGCGCTCCAGCGGTTCGACGATGTAGCGAGCAACCGTGCTGTTGACTTCCTCAGTGCTGACAGTAGGCCTCATGAACTCGGTCATGTGTGATGAGCCTCCTTAAAAAGTCGTGAGCTTACTTCGAGTAAAGTTCGACGATGAGCTGCTCGCGGATGTCGGAATCGATCTGGTCGCGCTGCGGGAGCGAAAGGACGCTGCCCTGGAGCTTCTCGATGTCCACTTCCAGCCATGCCGGCACCTGGATGCGCTCAGAAGAGATGAGCGCGCTCTTGATGACCAGCATGTCGCGGGCCTTCGGCGCCACTGCCACCAGGTCCCCTGGGCGCACGCGGAAGGACGGGATGTCCACGCGGCGGCCATTCACCTGGATGTGGCCATGGCGGACCTGCTGGCGCGCTTCGGCACGGGACTTGGCGAATCCAAGGCGGTAGACCACGTTGTCAAGGCGGCTCTCCAGAATGCGGAGCAGGTTCTCACCCGTGACGCCCTGCTGGCGGTTCGCCATTTCATAGTAATGATGGAACTGCTTCTCCAAGAGGCCGTAGATGCGCTTGGTCTTCTGCTTCTCGCGCAGCTGCATGCGGTATTCGCTTTCTTTGACGCGCTTGCGGCCCGCCTCACCGGGAGCATAGTCGCGACGCTCAAGAGCGCATTTGTCCGTATAGCAGCGGTCCCCTTTGAGGAAGAGCTTGCATCCCTCGCGCCTGCAAAGGCGGCAGGAGGGTCCTGTGTATCGTGCCATAAAGTCAGATCCTTTCGAACTACACGCGACGACGCTTGCGCGGACGGCAACCGTTGTGCGGGATAGGGGTGCAATCTTGGATGCTGGCGATCTCAAGCCCAGCCGCCTGCAGGGTGCGGATGGCCGTTTCGCGACCAGAGCCGGGGCCCTTCACGAAAACGGACACCTTGCGCAGGCCGTGCTCCATGGCGATCTTCGCGCATGCCTCGGCCGCCATCTGAGCGGCGAAGGGCGTGGACTTGCGGCTTCCCTTGAAGCCGACTGTGCCCGCGGACTGCCAGGCGATGACGTTGCCTTGCGGATCTGTGATGGAGATGATGGTGTTGTTGAACGTAGATTTGATGTGAGCAGCACCCACGGCGATGTTCTTACGTTCAGAGCGCTTGACGCGCGCAGTTACGTTCTTCTTAGCCATTTATGCTTCCTCACTTACTTTCTCTTGCCGCCGATTTGCTTGCGCGGGCCTTTGCGCGTGCGCGCGTTGGTGTGCGTGCGCTGACCGCGCGTGGGAAGGCCGCGACGATGGCGAAGGCCACGATAGCAACCGATCTCCATGAGGCGCTTGACGTTCTGAGACACCTCGCGGTGCAGGTCGCCTTCAACCTTCAGGTTGCCCTGGATGTAGTCGCGAAGGCGGGAGAGATCCTCTTCGGAAAGATCCTTCACGCGGGTGTCCGGATTCACGCCGGTGGCCGCGAGGATCTGCTTGGAGGTGGTGTGGCCGATCCCGTAGATATACGTGAGCGCGATCTCAACGCGCTTGTTCTGCGGAAGGTCTACGCCTACAAGACGTACTGCCATAGTGTTCTTCCTTCCTTAGCCCTGACGCTGCTTATGGCGCGGGTTGTCGCAGATGACGAGCACCTTGCCATGACGTCGTATGATCTTGCACTTGTCGCACATCTTCTTGACCGAAGGACGTACCTTCATTTTTCTTCCTTTCGGTAGATGCCTTGCTTCTCTATCTTCACGCCCAGCCGCAGACGAGATTTTTTGGTTATTTGAAACGGTAGGTGATGCGGCCGCGGTTCAGGTCATAGACGGAAAGCTCCACCGTGACCTTGTCCCCCGGCAGGATCTTGATGTAATGCATGCGCATCTTGCCAGAAATGTGGGCAAGGATCTCATGCCCGTTCTCAAGCTCGACCTTGAACATGGCGTTGGGGAGCGCCTCTTTCACGGTGCCCTCGAGCTCGATCACATCTTCCTTAGTCAAAGGTTCGCCTCCAAAAACCGGCTTTTACACAGCGAACGTTGACTTTAGCAAATAAAACTGGCGAAAAGGCTGAGAAATAGAAAAAAGGTGCACAAAACCTCAAAACCGGCTTGGCTGGTTTGAAAATGCCTGCATGTCAGGCGTGCGACTTCGAGCCGCGCGACCCTCATCCGTGCGAAAAGAGGATGGGACCGCCAGGTATTTGCTCCCCGAAGGAGCCACCGCCTTGTCGGCTGCGGGGTATGATAGCAAACGATGAGCGTTGAACGCAAGCACGATGCGAACAGAGCTTATGTGCTACCATTGCTCCCACGCTGGGGTATCGTCCAACGGCAGGACTCTGGTTTTTGGTGCCAGCTATCTAGGTTCGAATCCTGGTACCCCAGCCAATTTCTTTCACAAAGGAAGATTTCGCAATGCGTGAGATTCGGCGATGCGGTTCGGTGACAACTGGAATGCGCTGAATCCGTTCTCACGCGTGTCCAAGCAATCCTCCAACCGCGGCACACCGCCCGGATGGAAGAGCAATTCCACTTCACGGCCCTTCGCCTGAGAAAGAGCCGCCGCCTCTTGCAGGAACTCCCCGTTCGCTGCATATTGCATCCGTCCGGAAAGCGCCAGCCCAAAGAACAGCGCTGGTTCAGGAAGCTCCCGCGGATACTGTGGCGCATCCAGCTTCCAAAGCAGGTTCAACAGCCCGTTCTTCGCCAGGTTCACCGGCGGCACCTTCGCACGGACGGCAGCCACGTTCATATACGGCGCCAACGGCTCCGCGGGCACGCGCAAGTATTCCAGCGCGCAACCCTCGTCAGACACCGCCGCCAGCATCCCCTCGAACACCGCCGGGATCATATGCGTGTGCTGGTGGCTGTCCAGCCGCAACCGCCCCTGCATCTCCGGGAACGCCTCAAGGAACGCGCGGATCTGCGCGCGGGCTTCCGTGCGGACCTCGCGCACCAGCTCATCATGGAGCGGGCCGAATGATGCGCTGAGCAGCTTCGCGAACCCTGCCTGGAACCGCCCATCATCCCCCACCAGGATGGGCGCGTCATCGGGGGATGAGAGCGCTGGACCCTCCACCAGGTTCAAATGCAATCCCATGCGGATGAGGCCTGCATCCACGAAGGGCTTCGCGAACTCCGCGCACTCCTGAAAGTGGGGAGAGGTCGTCAGCGCGCTCGTGGAGTTGAGCGCGCCTTCGCCGCCGCATGCAGCGGAGCAAGCGAGGATATCCTTTGACTGGTCCAGCGTGATGCCGAAATCATCAGCGTGGATGATCATGCCGCCTCCTTTGAGACCATCTCTGAACCCGTATCCTTCGCGGTTTTGCGTTTCCGGAACAGAGGGACCAGCACGATGAAAAGCAGCGCGCCAGCAGTGATGATCGCTCCTGAGATGAGCCCCGGCGGAGTGAACCGCATCTCCACGGCGTTCGCTCCCGGTTCGACAGGGATGGCCATGAGCGCGCCTGATCCCACGTTTTGCGGCTCAACGGACTGACCGTTCACGCGCACCTCCCACCCCGGCTGATTCGGGATGGTCATGAGCAGCACCTGTCCTTCCGGTGCCTCCACGCTGCCGCGGATGGTGGACCCGCCGAACTCTTCGAAGGTGAATTGATGCGCGCTCACCGCCTGATACATGGCCTCAAGCGCCGCGGGATCGTAGTCAGGGACGTCTTCGATGCCTGCGTTCGGATACACGGGCATCTGGCTTCCCGAAGCAGCCGCGCAGAAGGCATTCAGGCATTCCGCCCAATCACCCTCCGGCAACTGGAATCCCACCATGGACGCAGGGACGCAATAGGCCAGCGACAGCGGATAGGGCGTCTCATAGAACTTCGCGCCCTCCGGCAGTTCGATGGGCGTGAAGCCCGCATCCTTCCAAATGCCCGGATCCCCGTCTGTGCTCATGTATTTTATGCCGAACAGCACATCAATAGGAAAAGGGCTGCTAGAAGCATAGGTGCAGAACTTCCCATCTCCGCACCCGATCTTCGATAGAAACATGAGCACATTTCCATCTCCAGTGGACGTATACGAGTCTATGCGATTGGACCCATCCCACAAACCGTCGTTCATTCCCGCTTCGCCGAGACGCCAGTATTCTTTCTTGATGCGATACACGCCTGGATCATACCGCTCCAGTTCCTCCATTTGCGATATAGCCGATGCCTCGTACTGATCGAACAGCTCTTGAGAGATGGACCCATATTGATAATTCATCATGACAGATACTCTTACAACAAGCTCCACGACAACCAACGCAAGCACACCCAGTTGGATCGGCAACTTCTCAAAGAATGCACCGGATCGCTTCGCCGGATCAGCCAAGATCTCCCGAGCTGCATACCCCCCGCACCACAACAGCAAGAACACGAACAGGAATGCCGTGCGGCTATAGTGACCCGCCGGAAGACGAAATCCGCACCATATGAGTTGGAGCGGACTCACCCACGAACTCAACAGCATGAGGAACAAGAACAATCCCACAGCTAGTTTCAACTTCAGCGGCACGCGCTTCAAGCAGAAAAGCCAGATAGTGAGAAGAAGCAACAGTATGCTGCCATAGAGCTGAGGCGTCTTATCCATCTCGTATGATCCCAGGAACAGCCCACTCAGAACTCCAGTTACAGGCGCGAACATAAAATACGGCACCGCGAAGCAGCCGACGAGGCAGAGCATGAGCAGCACGAACAGCAAGATGGCGTATCGCTGGCGGAACGGGCGTTTGCGTGCAAAGAAGAGAACAGCTCCAACGATGGCCAAAAGCATGCAACCCAAAGCGCCGATGATGGCCGCCATGGGGATCTCCTCAAGAAAAGGCGCTTTCTCGGCCAATTTGCTGTGAGCGCCCGCAAAACCGGAGGTATGGCCCCCGATCTCCGTGGCCGCGCCGTTCACGATCCCCAGCACGCTGGGCACGAACACCACCGCTGAAAGCGCCACCCCCAAGGCCAATACGCCCACGAGCAGCAAAAGTCGCCGGATGTGCACCTTGCCAGTTGAGGGAACGCCTTCATACCCCAGAACGTATCCTTCGAACACGCCGTAGAAGCACAGGAACAACCCCACCATGTATCCGGTATACCAGCAGGTGAGCAAGCAGAGGCCATAGGACAGCGCCAGCAGCCGCCACTTGCCACTGCGCAAAAGGCAGCAGACAGCCCAAGCGCAGATGGGGAGCAAGATGAGCGCATCCAGCCACATGACATTGCGCATCTCCGTGAGAGTCCACATGGAAAGAGAGAAGCCGAGAGACAGCGCGCAGGCCCAGGTACGAGACAGCGAGAAACGGCGGCGCAGATAGAAGACGCAGGCCAGCTGGATGAAGCCCACTTTCACCAAAACAGCCACGAAACAGAACAACGGCACATCCTTCTGGTCGAAGAGGATGACACCCAGATTGAGGGGGCTCGCCAAGTAATACCCAATGGTCGCTGCCATAGGATTTCCGAGCATTTGGCTGGTCATATAGGAAATGTCCGCATCACCTAGAAGAGCATTGCGGTACCACACGAAGAAATCCACATACTGCGTGCGCATATCAGAGGAAATGAACGTTTCAGTTCCGAAGGGATACACATTGTTCACCGCTGCCGCCACCGAGAGGATGGCGATGGGCAGAAGGAAGCAGCCCAGTCCGTAGAGGAACGTCTTAGCGCGCGCTGGCATCTTCGATGCGCGCTCCTTCGTTCGCCGCTTCTGCTGAGGGTGTTGTCGCCTTCGCCGGAGACGCCGCTTTGGCCGGCTGCGTGATCACTTGTCGAGCGATGTAGATCGGCCGCCGCTTGCCCTCAATGTAGATGCGTCCCAAATACTCGCCGAAGACGCCCATGGCCAACATCACGATGCCGAAGAACAAGAGGATCAGGCAAACCAGCGTGGGATAGCCCGGAACGTTGATTCCAACGATGAGGTACTCGAACAGCACGACGATCAAGTACGCCAGAGATGCCACGGACGCGATGATGCCCAAATACAGGACCAGACGCAGCGGCCACGTGGTGAATGAGACGATGCCAGAGAAGGCGTAACCGAACAGCCCGCGCAGCGACCACGACGTCTCCCCAGCGTGTCGTTCCGCTGGCTGATACGGGATGGTGTGCGTGCGGAAGCCCACCCACGCGAACAGGCCCTTTGAGAAGCGGAAGTATTCCGGCATGGCCATGAGCGCGTCAGCCACGTTGCGGCGGAACACGCGGAAATCACTGGCGTGAGCTGGCAGCTCCACGTCGCCCACCGCGTTGAAGGTGCGGTAAAAGCGCTTTTTGAGCCAGGTGACCATGCGCCCTTCGCGCCTCTCTTCCTGCACGGCCGCCACGCAATCCATTTCCGGATGGCTTTGGAGATAGGCGTACATCTCGAAGGATGTCTGCGGATCTTGTTGAAGGTCCGCATCGATGAACCCGATGAGCGCGCCCGTTGCGCGTTCCAACCCCGCCAGCATAGCGGCTTCCTTGTCGAAGTTGCGCGACAGCTCGATGGCGCACATCTGGATGCGATCCGACGGCGCTTCAGCGATCAGCTCCGTGACTTGGGCCAGCGTGTCATCCTGCGAACCATCATCCACGAAGATGAGCTCCAGGGTCTCCGGTGCGCCCTCAACGCTCAGGCACTCCATCACGCGCTCTGCGAACGGACGCATGTTCGCCGCTTCATTGTGGCAGGGCACGATGAGCGAAAGCGCGGGCGCCTCTCCGTCAGGCCGTCCGCTCACTGAAGCCGCGAGCCCTCTGTTCGCTGTTCCGCATCCGTCGGGCATCAACGGCTACACCTCGTGCATGAAACGGAAGACGTCTTCCCGTTGGATGGTGATCTGACAGCCCAAACGCGCCCCCACCTCCGTCAGACGCTCCTGCACCTCATTGAACGGGTGCGCGTCCACATCCAGCGTGACCAGCATGGTCATGGAGAACAGCTCCTCCGCGCCCAGGATGGTCTGATTGATGTCGTCGATGTTCGCCTTGCACTCCGTGAGCACGGTGGCCACGGCGGCCACGATGCCCGTCTGGTCTTTGCCCAACACCGAGATGACGCATTTCATGGAAGTTCCTTTCGCGATGTCTTGTTCTTTGCCGATCTCCATCCGCCTTGCATCTATGCAGCACGCCCGTTCACGAGCGCAAGATCAAGCTGAGCGCTTCTGCGCGCGTGGCGGACCGCTGCTCGAAGATGCCGCGGACCGCGCTGGTGGTGGTGCGGCTGCCCGGCTTTTTGATGCCGCGCATGCTCATGCAGAGATGCTCCGCATCCAGGATGACCAGCACTCCTTGGGGATCCAGCTTGCTCACGAGCGTGTCTGCGATCTGCGAGGTCAGTCGCTCTTGCACCTGCGGGCGGCGCGCGAACCCTTCCACCAGACGCGCCAGTTTCGACAGCCCGCAAATGCGGCCGTCTGGCCCAGGGATGTAAGCGATGTGCGCGTGTCCGAAGAACGGAACCAAGTGATGTTCGCACATGGAATAGAACGGGATGTTGCGCTCTATCACCATCTCCTGATGGCCTTCGTCGAACAGAACATCGAAGTGGCGCGCAGGATCTTCATCCATGCCTGCGAAAACC
This sequence comes from uncultured Eggerthellaceae bacterium, assembly GCA_910580205.1. Lineage (GTDB taxonomy): Bacteria > Actinomycetota > Coriobacteriia > Coriobacteriales > Eggerthellaceae > MGBC163016. The sequence goes on along the minus strand of CAJTVP010000009.1, from coordinate 36,960 downwards.
TCTTCGTACATGCGAGCCACGCGGGCAGGCGTCTTCAGCAGCCCTTCTCGATCGGGATCCTCCCCGATGCCTTCAAGGATGAGGCGCACACCTTGTTCGATCTTCTGGTTGTCCATGGCCATCCTTTCCGTCACGGGTAAGGATAGCGCAAGCGCAAAAAAGAAGACCCTGGGATGGAGGAGTAATCCGCAGGGTCTTCGCGCATCTGGGTGAGAAAGGTTGGAATCTTTGCCGGTTGGTCAGACCGGCGATGGTTGTTAAGATTCACCCGGATTCAATTGTCAAAACTGCGTGGCGCGAACTTTTCGGTCTCCCGTTGGCTTCGCGTCACGCTGGTGCTGGGAAACACTGTTATGCACTATACGTGAACTACCTTAAAGCTTCCTGAAACACCGGTTGTGTTTTCAGGTTGGTTTCAGGTTCGCCCCTCCCGCCACCTTGGCCGCTGCGCGGTAAAATGCAGGAGAACAAGGAGGCGCTATGAATGTTCTCATTGCGGAAGACGACGAGCGGCTGGCCGAAGCGCTTGAGAAGATCCTGGAAGACAACGGTTACGAGATCGACAAAGTGGCAGATGGCCAGGCGGCTGTGGACTACGCCACCGTGGGCGCCTATGATGTCATCGTCATGGACGTCATGATGCCGCGCCTTGACGGCTTCGAAGCCACCCGCGAACTGCGCCGAGCGAACATCTCCACGCCCATCTTGCTGCTGACCGCCCGCGACGCGGTGGGTGACAAGATCACCGGTCTGGATGCCGGCGCGGATGACTACATGACGAAGCCCTTCTCCCCCGCTGAGCTCATGGCGCACCTGCGCGCGCTGTCCCGCCGCCAAGGGGAAGTGCAGTTCGAAGCGCTCTCTGTGGGCGACCTCACGCTGGGGTTGGAAGACTACGAGCTTTCCTGCTCAGGATCAGGCAAGCATCTCCAGCTCAGCTTCAAAGAGTTCAGCATCTTGAAGATCCTCATGTCCAGCCCCGGAACCATCGTGTCCAAAGACACGCTCATCACTAAAGCATGGGGCCAAGCATCAAGCGCCGGCGACAACAACGTGGAAGCCTACATCTCATTCTTGCGGAAGAAGCTGAAGCACCTCGGAAGCGCCTGCAAGATCGAGACCGTGCGCCGGGCGGGCTACCGCTTCGTGAGCGAATAGCGCCAAAGCCAACGCGCGAAGAAACGGAACAGCCTCATGGAACGCACGCCTATCCAACGTCTCCGCATCAAATTCGTCGTCATCAACATGGCTCTTGCGACCATCGTGCTCGTGTTCACGTTCGGCACCATCTGCGTGCTCAATCACAACGCCAGCGTGAATGCCATCTACGACCAGTTGACCAGCGTTCTTGTGCGCGTGGCCTCCGCTGAGGGAACGGCGCCCAACCAAGTGGACGAGGTTCAGCGTTTGGAGCGTCCAGAGGTGGACCGGGCTGATATCACCCTCACGGACGCGTTGGACGCGGCTGCCGAGGAGGACCCCAAGCCCGTGATCGGCGTGCTGGATTCCGGCAAACAGCACCTCTCCAACCCGACCAACGCCGTCAACATGGTCGATGCTCGCAACGCCACCGACGCCCTCTCCGGAGCGGATGCCTCCAGCGAAGACGAAGAAAGCGGTCTGGACGCGGAAACGACGGCCAACACGCCCGATGTTCCAAGCCAAGCCAGCGAAAGCGATGCCGCCCTCCCCGAAGATGCGCACCCCAACACAGAGGATGGAGATGCCAGCGCCTCGGAAAGCGCATCCTCTGAAAGCACCGTGGCACCTCCGGTCATCGGCGGCGCCAACGGGTCTGCCACCGTGCTGACCGCCGTGTTCAAAGTGGAAGAGAACGGCATCTACACGGCCATTCCCGCATATACCACCGCCATGTTGCCCGAACGCATCCTGTTGCGCGCTGATGAAGACGTGATCGCCAGCTCGAACGCTCGCGGCTACCTGCCCGAATACGACCTCATGTATGAGCGGCTCTCCACCGATGGCGGCTGGTACGTGGCCTATGCTGATGCCTCGCGCACGCACGAATGGCAGCGCTTGGCCTTCATGCTGGCGATGGTGGGCGCCATCGCGCTGGTGATCTTCTTCCTCATCAACATCTTCTTCTCCAACTGGGCCGTCCGCCCTGTGATGCAAAGCATCAAACGGCAGCAGCAATTCACAGCTGATGCCTCCCATGAGCTGAAAACGCCGCTCACGGTCATCTTGGCGAATCTCTCCATCCTGCGCTCGCATCCGGATTCTTCCATAGCGGAGCAGATGCAGTGGATCGAAAGCTCGGAAACGGAAGCCCATCGCATGCAGCTTTTGGTGAATGACATGTTGAGCCTGGCGCGCCCCCAGCATGACAAGGAGAAGGAAGCAGCGCGAACAGCGGCGAACGCGAAGCGGCTCGACCTTTCAGATCTGGTGGAAGGCGAAGTGCTCCAATTCGAATCCGTGGCCTTTGACCGCGGCATCCTGCTTGAGAGCCGGATCCAAGAAGGCGTGAGCGTTGATGGGGACGAGGAAAAGCTCGGACGCATGGTGTCAACGCTCATTGACAATGCCTGCAAATACGTGGAGCCCAACGGGTTGGTTGATGTTTCTCTGACCATCGAAGCTCCGGCTGCCCTGACCGACCCAGTAGCGCTTTTGAGCGTGCACAACACCGGTGAGCCCATCGCGCCAGAAGATCTGGAGCACCTGTTCGACCGATTCTATCGCGCTGACAAAGCACGCACGGGCGGCAAGGGCGGTTACGGCTTGGGCCTGGCCATCGGCCAGCAGATCGCCCATGAGCACAACGGTGAGATTACGGTTTCCTCTTCGCTGGCTGAAGGCACCACCTTCACTGTCACACTTCCGCTATCTGACGAGTGACGGCGCCGGGAGCGCCGGAGATCCAAGGAGGCGTTCATGAGCGGCAAAGACAGGGGCAAGGGTCTGATCGCGGAGTTCAAAGATTTCATCAATCGCGGCAATGTGATCGACATGGCGGTGGGCATCATCATCGGCGGGGCGTTCACCTCCATCGTGGCAGCCCTCACGAACAACATCATCAACCCGTTCATCACGTTGATCACTGGCGGCAACGGCACGAACATCTCCGGACTGGCCATCCCGGTCACAGACACTCAGAGCATAGATTTCGGGGCATTCCTCAGCGCCATCATCAATTTCCTGATCATCGCGCTGTGCGTGTTCTTCATCGTGAAAGCGTTCAACAAGATGAAGGATGGCGGGAAGCTGATCCGCCGCTCGGATGGGCAAGAGATGGTGGAAGAGGCGCCGAAGTGCCCGTATTGCCTGGAAGAAGTGAACGTGGGCGCTACCCGTTGCCCTCACTGCGCCGCAGAGCTGCCCGCCCCCGCTGAGGTCACACTGGAAACGGTGTAGTTCTCATCGGGCGGCCGCACGGCCGCCCGATGCAACCCGCTTCTTGCTCACTTCTTATACACGTACATGCTGACCGACGTGAATGCAGCGCCAGAATCATCCTGCACCATGGGCACATCATGGTCCGCCTTGAAGCCCTGGTTCGGCCTCACCTCATATTCGTCGATCACGTCCGGTTTCGCGAACCCGGCCTCCTTCAGCCATGCATGATTCTCTTCGCGGGTATGCGCTGCCTGGATGCTGTTGCCGATGGCGCGAGCCTCTTGGATGACCGATTCAGGGCGTTCGCGATCGGCGAACACCGTCTCCAGTATCAAGAAGCCGTTCGGCTTGAGCACCCGTGCGAACTCGCGAAGAGCCCGTTGCTGGTCGGCGAAGAGCGTCATCACGTTGTTCACATACACCACGTCCACGGTGCTCATCCCCAGACCCGCCACCATGAGGTCTTCGGGGTAGGCCAGATAGAACTCCATGTTGTTGCCTTTGAGGCCTGAATCGTGCCACGCGCGCGTGATGCCGTCTTTGGATTCCTGGACGAACGCTTCATTCCAATCCACGCCGATGGCCTTGCCGTGATCGCCCACCATGGACGAGATCTTGTACACGCCGCGTCCGCGCCGGCTGCAAATGTCCAGCACCGTCTTGCCCCTGAGGTCGGAAGCGGGCAGGAGCATCTTGCAGATGCTGGCGAACCCATACTCGAATTGCTTGCCGGAGTAGTATTCCTTGAGCTCCGCCAGAGAAAGTTTGTTCTGCTCCTTCTCGGAAGCCGCTTTCACTGCCGTCTGCTTCGGCTCCATCACCTGAGGCGTCACCACCGCTTGCGAAGGGGGCTGAGCGCTCCCAACGGAGATCCCGATCGCTTGGCTCATGTCAATGGCGGCATCCTTGGAGGTCATGGGATCGAAGCCGCCAACCTTCAACTCCTCCATCCGATCGGACAAGCTCGCACGGGCCTCATCCACAGCCAGTTCGCTATTGTGCGCGTAATAGACATCGTTGCCGAAATGCGAGATGAACCCGCTCGTCGCCGAACGCGTGGACAGCTCCGCCGTGAACACGAGCATCTCGCGCGCGGACAGGCACTCCTCCACGAAGGCGAACGTGTGATCCATCTGGTCGGAAGCCGCCTGCACTGCCGGTTCCAGCTTGGAAGCCTCCTGAGCATAGGCGCCGCTGATGACTTCGAATGCCGCTTCGCCCGCATCTGCATGGGCCAATGAGCATGCCGCCATGAAATCGCGCAGCAGCGTCAGCGCCAACCGTTCCCGGCGAACGCGTGATGCCGCTACCGCGCCGCTGGCCACCTGCCGCGCAAGCGCAGCCTCGCGCGCGGCCACCTTTGGCGCCAACGTCAGCTCCACCGTCTCTCCGGCCAACAAGCTCGGTTTCACCTCGCGCAAGGTGTCGCGCACGGAAAGCGCCACCGCCTCCTGGTCCAACACCGCGCTGCACGACTGACCGAGCGCATCCAGCAACAATCCCAGAAGCGCAATCCTTTCATCGAACGGCGCCGCCTTCGCCCGTTCGCGGATCTCATCCGATGCCCGTCCCGCCAAAATGGCATCCACTTGATAGTCGGAGCGATACTTGGCGAACAGCGCATAGTACACCGCGAAGGCATCCGCTATGTCTTCGTCACGGATGAACTGGGAGATCAGATCCCGATCGATGGTCTTGCCCTGCCGCTCATAGAGCGCGATGACGCATGCCAGATCCTCCCAGCCCCGCGCCGTCACGAAGGACTTCCCACCGCCCGGCTTGCTCTCCACCCGATAGAAGCAGTCCTTTTTCGCCTCCAAGAACGTGGTGACGGAAGGGTGCAGCCCGCGCTCCACGGCATAGGTGCGCCAAACGCCATACTCCGGCTGCACGTCGATCTGCCGCAGGCGGTCCAACGTGACGATGTCGAACTCGTGCACGTTTCGGTTGTACTCTGGCGGATTTCCCGCGCACGTGACCACCCAGCCATCAGGCACACGGAACTTGCCGAACGTTTTGAACTGGAGGAATTGGAGCATGGACGGGTAGAGCGTCTCGGACACGCAGTTGATCTCATCCAAGAATAATATGCCACTGCGCAAACCAGTGCGCTCCATGTAGTCATAGATGGCGGCGATGATCTCTGACATGGTGTATTCGGAAGTGTCGAATGCCACACCGTCGAACGTGCGATGCTCGATGCGCGGCAGGCCCAACGCGGACTGGCGCGTGTGATGGGTCATGGAGTAGGACACCAACCCGATGCCCAGCTCTTCGGCCACTTGCTCCATGATGGCGGTCTTGCCGATGCCCGGCGCGCCCAGCAGGAACACGGGGCGCTGATGAGCCGGGGAGATGACGTACATGCCCGCATCGTCCCGCTCCAAGTACGCCTCCACCGTGTCTTTAATCTGCTGCTTCGCTGTTTGTATATCCATGCAAATCCCTCCTTAGGGTCTTAAAAACTGGCTGACAGGCAATGAAGATCACCTATCATCATTCAGTTCTTCTTCATCCAAAAGAACTTTCATGCTCCAGGGCGGCACCGGTGGCAATTCCTCTCCTTCATCCAAGAACACGAACGCCGCATCGAACTTCGGCGGCTGCTCCGGGAACTGCCCCAGCCCATCCGTGAAATAGATCAACCCGCGAAGATCGGTGAGCTTGCCCGCCTTGCGCAGCCCTTCCACATGATCGAAAGCAGGCCGGAAATCCGTACCGCCGAATCCGCGCACTACGAAGCCGCGCATCATCGTGTCCACGTCGCGCAAATCCGTGATGACGGTATCTGACTGCACGCGCGAATCCGCCTGAATCACATGGATGCACACCTTAGTGGCGAACGTTTCCGAGCTTTTGAGGATGTCGAACGTGTATTCCACGAAGCGGCGCACGAGCTTTTCTCTCACGGATTCAGAGGTGTCTATGACGATCACGAAGTCCCGGATCCGCTGCTCATCCTTGTATTCCAGCGGCTCTACCAGCGGCATGTTGCCGTACAGGTCCATCCCATAGGTGTAATAGATGTAGTCGAACTCGTCCATGTTCACCTTCATGGACTCAGAACCCACCATGAAGCTCTGCAAGAAATCCCCGTAGGACAGCGTCCGGCGGTTCGCCAGCGCCAGCGCGCTCATGAGCTCCCCGGCCTCATCCCCGTATTCGGACGAGAACGTCTCCAGATCCACCTGTACCTGCCGGGCGATGTCCTCCCACTCCTCTTCCTGCTGCGTCCGCTCCTCCTCTGACGGGCTTGCATCCTCAGCCATGCCAGCTTCTTCAGCAGCCTCGTCCTCTTGCGCCGTGCCCGATTCTTCTGAATCGGCGGTGGAGTCCTCCATTGACTGCTGCGCCTGGGGCGGTTCGGGCTGCTCTTCCACATCCGAAGGGTTGTCCGTGCGTATCTGCTCGGCCAATCGCTCCTCTTCGACAGCGTCATCCTCCTCCAGATTCGCCTGCGGCTCCGCTTGCCCATCTTGAGCCGTCTGCCCTGACAGGTTGGAAGGCCATGGCGTATGGTCATCCCGCTCGAACAACGCATGCCACGTGTTCAACTGGGATCGCCCGAACCCCAAATGCGCGCTGCCTTCAGGCGTGTTGACTACCGATTCCAACAGACGGTAGACCTTCGTCGGCATGAGCGAGCCGGTGATCATGCGGATCTCACTGATGGCTTGCTTGCGAGCAGCGTCGTCTTCACTGGCGAACCGCGCGCCGCAGATGTCCATGACCGCGTTCTCCACGATGATGTCGCAGGCCAGGTTCCATGCTTCGCGATTCTTGTGCTCCTTCGCGAAGGGATGTCGGAAGATGCAATGCATGACCAAATGCAGGTAGTCGCGCACGCATTCGTCGCCCGATTCCTGGAAGCGAGCGATCTCGCGGGGAGCGTCGAACAACACGAGAGCCCCATCGGTGGCGATGGGGTAGGCGAAGGCGTCGCGCACCGGTTCCAGGTCCATTTTCCAGAGCGCCAGGTCAAGAAAGCGGAACTTCAGCATGAGCTGGACGCGCGCTTCCTCAAGGATGTCCTTCGCCAGCGCATCCTCCTGAAGCCGTCGTTGCATCCGCGCGTCTTGCGCCATGCCTTCTCCCGCCCGCGTTCACCGTTTTGCGCCATGATAGCCTACCGCTTCCGGAATGAACAGAACGCGCTTCGCCTTCAAATGTGCATTCGCGGAAGAACATCGCGAACGCCCCTGCCGGCCGGTTCGCCAATGTGCACCGTGTTCGCCCTTGCGGGCGAAAGAATGCGCATCAATATCGGATGCGCATCTACGAGATCGGTTTCGTCACTCTAATACCAGACACACGGGAGCGGCGCATCTTTTCGACGGTGAAAGTGTACCCGTCTTCGACCAGCTCATCCCCGACGCCCGGATACGTCTCCATGCGATACGTGAGCCAGCCCGCCAGCGTATCGTAGTCATCCGACTCCTGCACCGGCCAGCCCAGCTCCTGCGCATCCTCCACAGGCAACCGCCCGTCAGCACGCCAGACGCCTGGCCCTGTCATGGTCACCAGATCTCCGCCCAGATCGGATTCGTCGGCTATCTCGCCCACAATCTCTTCCAGGATGTCTTCGATGGTGACGACGCCTTCGGTGCCGCCATATTCATCCACCACGATAGCCATCTGCTGATGAGCCGCTTGCATCTCCCCCAACAACGGGATGACGTCCTTCGTCTCAGGCACGAACATGGGGTCGTACATGAAGGTGGAAACAGCATCATCAATGGAGCCGTCCATGAGAGGCCCGATGAGGTCTTTGTAGTGCACGATCCCGATGATATCGTCAATGCCATCTCGGCACACAGGCAGACGGGAGTATCCCGTGCCGCGCATCCGCTCAAGGGCTGCCCGACCGGTTTCATCCGCTTCGGCCAGCATCACGTCCACGCGCGGCGTGCAGATCTCATCAGCGGTGGTATCAGCTAGATCCATGATGTCATGGATCATCCGCTTCTCATCTTCGGCAAGCTCCGCTGTATCATCCACCAATTCGCGCAACTCTTCTTCCGATGCCGCCTCACGCTTGGCACCGGTCAACCGTTCAAAGAAACTGGGCTTTGCCTTTTCCTTGGAAGGGTCAGATTCCATTTCGGATCCCCGTTATCAGAGAGGACTGGGGATGGGGATGCGGATGATGCTGCCGAACGGGCTGTTGTTGTAGAAGACCGCCCACGTGCGCGCCGTGCTCTCGCCATACATGCCCGCCCATATGATGATGCCCATGACGATCAGGACGACGAGCAGGATGAACGCGAACACAAGGCCCACGGTGGCGAAGATGCGCCCCGTCTCTGCGCGGGGCGAACGGCCGCCGGCATCCAGGTAAGATTTGCTCAGGTGGCGCACCACGAATCCAAGGATGATGCCAATGGGCGGGATGAGCGCGAACACCACGGTCAGCACGCCCAAGATCAAGCAAAGGGTTGCTTTGCCTGAAGAAGGAGCCGGGCCCATGTTCGCTGCGGGAGCTGCAGAAGCCTGAGAAGCGGCCTGCTTGGCTGCACGCTTCTGCTCCTTCGCCGCTTTCTTGGCAGCCTTCTTGTCCAGCGGAGCCTCAGGTTGCTGCGGTGCGCTGGGTGATTGCGGAGCCGCTGGCGCGCCCGCGCCACTGGGCATTCCGCCCATGGGCTGCTGGTTTTGCTGCACTGGCTGAGCCGCTTGGCCTTGGGGCATCTGCCCGTAGCCTTGTTGCATGCCGGGGTAGCCCTGCTGCATCTGCATGGGGTCCTGCACCGGCGGCATCTGGCCGTAACCGGCGCCCCCTTGCTGCATGTAAGCCTGATCGGGTTCGGCGTACGGCATCTGACCGCTCATGTTGGGATCAACGCCGTAAGATGAAGGCGCGACCGGCATGCCGGTGTCCGGGTCCACATAGCCATTCTGCGCGTAGGGATTGTAGGGATCCGCCTGCATGGACTGACCATAGAGCTGTTGAGGATCAGCGTACATCTGGTTCGGATCCGCGTAGGGCTGAGCACCCTGGTTGGGATCAAGATACTGCTGGGCGTAGATCTCTTGCGGGCTGGGCATGGCCGTGTAGCCCTGCTGATACTGCCCCCACGCAGGATCTTGCTGCGGATACATTGAAGGATCCATGGGATCCCCGTAGCCTATCGGCTGGCCGTTGCTGTCATATCTGATGTTATCCGGCATGTTCCGCCCTTTTCGCCTGTGGTGCCAACGGCACGCAGCCGCCGGCGCACCCCTCCTCAAGATAGAGATGCTTTTCCATTGTACTAGACCTGAGCATGTACGCGCGAACCTTTTTCTGAAGCTCCCAGAGCGAGCGGCTCAGCGAAAGGCCTTTGGAATCACAAAGGGCGGCACCGAAAGCGCCGCCCTTGCGTCAACGTATCCTGTTCCTGAAGGATCATTCCGAGACGCGGCCCCGGAACGTGCGATATACGAGGAAGTGGTACAGCAGCACGAACGGCAGCCCGATGCACAGGATCACCGTCATGTACGTGAGCGAAAGATCGCTGGCGCCCGCGGTCATGAGCGTGATGGGCGCGCCGACGCTGTCGGGGGATGCCATCACCAGCACCGGGAACATGCTGCATGCCAGCAAGAAGACCAGCGAGAACGCAGACGCGCTCTGCAGCAGGAACACCCAGAGATAGTTCCTCCCTTCGCCGGTTTTCCGCCCGTTGTAGTCCACCACCATGGCGCCGCCCAAGGTCACGACGAACAGCACGGCGAACAAGAAGCGGGAAATCTCCAGCTCCGACTGCATCTCAGCCGTGCCGCCCAGAAGCGCGAACATCACCACGGTGAGCGCGGCGAACAACACGAACGATGCCAACTGGCTGGGCAGGCGCAGCTTCGCGGCGCGCTGCTGAAGGCCGCTGCCCAGCGGCGCCTTGAGCGCGAGCCAGCATGCGCCAGCGCTCACGAACATGGCAAGCCCCAGCACGCCGGTGAGCAGCGTGAAGGGCGTGATCAGCCCGAGCAGCGGGATGCCCGCATAATTACCGTCCATATCCATGGGGATGCCCGCGATGACGTTGCCGATGGCCACGCCGAAAAGCAGCGCGGGAAACAGGGACCCCAGGAAGAAGCAGACGTTCCAGAGCGGACGCCATTTCGGATCGCCCTCGTAGAACTCGAAGCAGACCGCACGTACGATCAGCGCGAAGAGCACCAGCATGATCGCCAGGTAGAACCCGGAGAAGGTGGTGGCGTATGCGTCGGGGAACGCAGCGAACAGAGCGCCGCCCGCAGTGAGCAGCCACACCTCATTGCCATCCCACACCGGCCCGATGGCGCGGCGGCAGATGCGCTGGTCGCGCTCGTCTTTGCAGATGAACGGATAGAGGATGCCCACGCCCAAGTCGAACCCGTCAAGGATGAAGTAACCGGCAATGAGCAGGAAGATGAGGAAGAACCAAAGGATCGCCAGGATGCTCATCGCGGATCACCTCCTTTCGCGGATGCGGTTTCCGTGACGGCGGCCTCCGCAGCTTCGACGGTGCCAGCTGTGCTTTCCACAGCGACCGCTTCCACGGTCTCCGTTGCACCACCTTGCTGGTCAAGCTCCTTGAAGCTGACCTCGCGGATGTCGTCTTCGGCGGCTTCCGGCTCATCATGCACAGGACCGGCCTTCACGAACCGGGAGAGCACGCGCCACCAGCCGACCAGCAAAAGCAGGTAGACCACCAAGAACAGCACCAGCGTGATCACGATCTCGAAGGGTTGGACCGAGGGGCTGATCCCGGAGCTGGTGGGCAGGAACACGCCTTCTGGACCGCTGTTCGATGGATAGACCACATAGGGCTGACGTCCCACCTCTGCGGTGAACCAGCCGGTCTGGATGGCCACGAACGGGAATAGCGGAGAGATGATGAGCAGCCACTGCAACCATTTCATGTTGGCGATGTTGTGCTTCGCCTTCGCACGCCCGAAGACGAGCGTGAGCAAAAGCACCAGGCAGATGAGACCGAACATAGCGACCATGATGTGATAGACCTGATAGACGAAGTTCACGGGCAGCTCGGACACTTCCACATCCGCGAACTGCGGCATGGTGGCCAGCTCGTTCAGACCCGGATACTCCGTGTCCCACGTGCCTGTGGCCAGGAAGCTGGTGCCCCCAGGGATGCCCAGCGTGACTGCTTCCTCGTTCTGCTCATCCACGAATCCGAACAGGGACAGTTCGGGCGCTTCCGTTTCATATTGGCCCTCCATCATGGCCAGTTTGGTGGGCTGCTCTTCCCACACCTCCACGGCGGAGGAGTGAGCCGCGCCCAGCAAGCACGCCGTGGAGATGATGCCCACCACGCACCCGACGCGAAGCATCTTGGTGGCTGCTTCACGATGGACGCGCTTGTGCATGTACCACGCGCCCACGGCAATAGCCACGAACGCGCCCATGACCAGAAGCGCCAGCACCGTATGGGCGTAGCGCGGGAGCGTTGAAGGGTTGAACGCGGCGGCGAAGAAGTCCGTGATGAGAGCTTCCGTGCCGGTCTCAGAGAGCATGGCGCCCGCGGGCGTCTGCATCCAGGAGTTCGCGATCAGGATCCAAAGAGCGGAAAGCGCGGACCCAGCGAAGGTGAGCCAGGCGCTGACCACGTAGAGCTTCGGGCTGATCTTGTTGCGCCCGAAGATGAGGAAGCCCAAGAAGATGGATTCCAAGAAGAACGCGAACAGCGCTTCGGCGGCCAGCGGCGCCCCGAAGATGTCTCCCACGAAGCGCGAGTAGTTCGCCCAGTTGGTACCGAACGAGAACTCCATGGTGATGCCCGTTGCCACGCCAATGGCGAATGTGGCGGTGTAGATCCGCACCCACATGCGAGCTAGCGCGTCATCTTCCGGATCACGGCTGCGGAAGGCTTTCGTGACCAAAATGGCCATGATGAGCCCGATGCCTATGGTGATCGGCACGAAGATGAAGTGGTAGCCTGCGGTGAGAGCGAACTGCATGCGCGACAACAGAACTTGGTCGGCGAACACGTCCATGATCCCTCCTTCACCGAAGAAACAGATAACGGAGAGATTGTAAGCCATTTCTTGTTACGTAGCCGCTGCGCCCCTTCAATGAACGAACGCGGAACCGTCCGGCAGGGGCACTCGCGCCTAAGACTGCGGCTGCGCAAAAATGTGGTGGTTTACCACATTTTTGACTTGCCTCCGCGAATCGGCGCGACACCCCCGCCGCCCGGTTCGCTCCCACCACAGGCGGGAGAACGCATTGCGCAATGCCGCCGGGGCCCTTGTCGGGCCCGCATCGTCATTGCGGGCACGCTGCGCGTGCGGGGGCGGCTTACGCCGCAATGATGTCTCGCGCTTCGCGCTCGGCTTTGAATGCGGCACCTGCCGTGTTGACTGGCGTACCGGATTGTTCCGGGTGTAACGGCAGCTGCTCCAATCCGGATGCTCTTCCAGACGGCGGATGCGCGGGTTGCTTCGCCTGTTCGCGCGATTGACCATTGGCACCCGATGGGTGCGCTACGGAGCTTCCTTGGTTTTCATTCAACCTATGTCCTGTAGCGCAGGCATTGCCTGCCACTGGGGATCATGCGCACCTGTGTGCTGAATATGCGCATCCGCCGTCGCAACCATGATCCAGGACAGGAGAAGCCTCCGCCTTCAAGCCGCGAAGCGGCGCTTATGGTTAGGCGCCGCCGGACGGCAACAGAATAGGAAGATCAACCGGCGCACATTTTGCGGCGCGAAGCAACGCATATATGAAAAAGCGTCGGAAACAGGCAAAGTCAGCGAGGGTTCCCAGGGTATCTGAGATTGGTCCGGGGCGCGGCCGAGCAGCCTTCGCGCTGTGAGGGAAAGCGCACAAGGGCCAAGATCAGGTGCCATTGGGAAGCCGCAGCGTCAATTCACCACGCGCCCGGATGGGCGCGTATGAAAAGCTATTTGTCGGACTGCCTCTTCCGCAGGAAGAGCACAGCACCAGCCACCAGAGCGGCTCCGGCTGCGATCAAAAGGAACGCACCCATATTCACGATCTGCTCGTCGCCGGTCTGCTTGAGGTTGCCGCCTTGGTCCCGGGATGTTCCCGGCTTCGGCGCGGTATTCGTGTTCGCGCCACCCTTGTTGTCCGTGCCAGCGGTGTTCCCCGTGTTCGCAGCGTTGCCAGTATTGCCAGTGTTCGCTGTGTTGTTGCCCGTGTTGGTATTGGTGTTGGTGTTCGTATTCGTGTTGGTGTTGTCTCCCGGAGGCGTGGGCGTGGTTGGTGCCACGACCAAGGTGCCCTCATCTCCCGAAGGCACGATCACCGATCCTCCGGAAGTCCCACGGCCCTGATCTTCCACACGGTACACCTTCGCGCTCGAAGCGCCCGCAGGCAGCGTGAGCGTGCCCAGCGTGACCGCACCGGTGCCGATGACGGTGTTGCCGTTGGAGGCGACCACGACTTCCTTGCCGCCATCAGCCACCACCTCGTGAACCAGAAGCCCGTCGCCCACAGCGGAGAACTGGAATGCGGCCCCGGTCATGTCCTTCCCATCAGCGTCCAGGGCGCCCAGCGTGACAGACACGCTGCTCACCTGATCCGCGTTCTCCACCACCAGGTCAGCGGTGGCATCCGTGGCCTTGACCAGCTTGATGGTGCCCACAGCCACCTCTTGCGCGCTGTCCGCCGCTTGAGCCAGACCCGGCGCAGCCAACCCGAACGCCAAGAGCGCGGCCATCACGAACGCGGCGAACGCGGTTCGCATCGTCTTCGCTGGAGCAGTGGTTTCGGTCCGCATCATCGCTCTTCCGTTCTGCATCGCACTCACCTACATCCATTCAGCGAACACGTCGCCGAAACCGCCATCGACCACCAACGTCTGCATGCGTCCCTCAGCGCTCAGCGGCACGCGCACCGACGGGCATGATGCCGTCATGACCGCTCCCGAACCTGCGCCCAGAGCCGCCACGTCCGCATCTCCCGCCACCTGCGAGCGCACCAGCTCAGCGCTCACGAAGCTCCAATCCCCCACAGCGTCTTCCCAGCTGCCGGGGCTGAACCACAGGATCCAGCGACCGCTGGCGTTGTAGGTCAGGCTGTTCCCCAGATCGCGCTCGGCGCACAGAACCTGATGCGCACCAGCGCTCACCACATCTCCCCAGGCATCCCGGAGCACCACCGTGCTCTTCGCCGGATTGCCGGTGAACCGCCCACTCACCACGAGCGACCCTTTCGGGATCAGCGTATGAGCACCTTCGTGGACGCCATCCGAAGCAGCGTTCAAGCGAACATCCGCATCCACCATGCCCACGCCCTGCAAGGCACCACCCTCATCGGTCGTGAACGCCAGCTCGTCTGGCAAGGATCCGATGACATCCAGCTCGGCGATGCTCAAAGGCGCCGTCGTGTTCCGATCCAGATCAGACACCCGGATGAACGATGTGCGCTGCGCGCTGACTTGTGAACCAGAAGACGTGCCAGCGGCGACGCTGGGCATGACCATGGCAGCGGTGAAATACACCGTGGTGCTGGCGGAAGCGGCGAATGTGGCATCCGTGATCTCTTTGTAGCCCACGCTCGTCCAATTCACGCCGTCATCGCTCACCTGCACCCACAGCCGCTTGAACGTGCCCTTCGCGTCGTCTCCTGGGAAGTAGCGGATGCCGCACGCGTCAGTGGGCTTGTTGAACGCGATGGTCACGGAGGCATAGCCATCCGCAGCCACCGCAGCCGCCTCTTCGCCGGATGCTGCGCTCGCGTCCGCCAAAGGGACCTCCGCGCTCACCGGAGCCGCCCGATCACCGGTGAAGACCGTGCTCACATTGCCGTCGATGACGCTCTCAATGCCCTGGCCGCGCATGGTCGTGCTCACCGACCAGTGCGCCTTGTCCAAGTTGCGGGGGAAGCTGGCTTGCGCATCTCCGGCCAACGTGGCGGCCGAATGGTTGAGCGCCGAATCCACCGCACGCACGTAGTAGGTCACATCTTGCCCATTGTCCGTGGTCAGACGATCCGTGAAAGTTGATGCGCCCGCAGGGATGAACCCAGCTGCTTCCCGCGTAGAGGCATCGGATCCCTGCTGACGGAGCACCTCATAGCCGATGATGTTGGATGCTTGCAGTTCAAGGCCTTTCCGCAGGCCCACACCGGACACCACCATCTGACCATCGGCGGAAGCCTCCACGGACGCCGTGGCTGCCACCGCTTCTTCATCGGGGCTGACCACGCTGCGGGATCTCTTGCGCGTGTCGTCGGACATATGCTGGATGTCGCGCCATTCGTTCGTGAACTGCCCTGCGTAGGTCCGGGTGTCCGCGTTCGGCGTGAGGCCCCATGCCTCGAAGAACGCCAAGTTGTTGCGCTGGCTGGCAGCGCAAGCAAGGCGCATGAGCGCGTTGTCCGCATCCACGCCATCCACCACGAGCGGAAGGCTGCCTGGCGCGCCCGCCGGATCAGACGCGTACGCGTTCATCCGAGCGAACAGCGCACCGTCCATCTGCTCTTCGGCGCTGGCGAATTGCACATATGAATACGCGCTGTCATAGGCCAGATGCAACTGCCACAGAAGCGCTATCCCCAGATCGTTCGGAAGCTGGTCCACGCTCTTCTTCTGACCGCTGCCCACGTAAGCCGCAACATCGTCGTAGTTGAAATGCTGCGCTGGCGTGCCGTCTCCCAGGGTGTTGCGGTCCTTGGACGTGACCAGTTGCGCGTAGTAATCCGCCAAAGCCGCCGGCATGACCGCATCCGCCGCCGCAGGCGCCACCGCGCCCGCTACCATTCGGCTCGTGCCCCAGCTGTACGGATCCAACATCTTGTAGCTGCCGTCTTCGCTGGCGACCACCGTGGCCGCCGTGCCGATCCCGCTCATCTCGTTGATGCCGCCCGCGATGCAGTGCGCGCCCGCAGGAGCGCTGGCGTTCTTCGGCCAGAGATAGCGGAAGTTGATGTGCCCTGTGGGCAGCGCTCGCTGCGCTTTCTTCGCCGGATCCTTCACGTACTTCGCCAGCACCGCAGCATTCGCCGGGTCGTCCACGTCGAAAAGACCAGCCTGCTGGTAGATCAGATCGATCATGCGATCCAAGTTGGAAAGCCCCGCTTGGAGCGCGGCGTCCGGTTGACGCGGCGAAGAAGCATCGTTGCGCGCATCCGTGAAGTTCTTGAGCATGACCGTGGCGGGCACGGAGATGAGCGCCCGGGAGGTCATGACTTCCGTGGCGTTGGTGATGCATTCGTTCTCCTGATAGCCGGATCCGTGGCCGCCTTCAGAATGCCACTGGCGCATATGGGCCGTGTACTCCTCCAGCTCCGCCGCGTAAGCGCCCGCGCGCGTTTTGAGCTCCGTCAGATCCGTGATGCCGAATGCATCGAAGAGCGGCACCTCTTGGGCGCCGATGACCTTCACATCATAGGCGGGGCAACCCGCTTCATCATAGGCCACATACAGCGCGCCGCCCCGCTCCGTGCTGCCAGGTGCGATGGTGGGCATCGTGATGGCGTTCACGCCCACCTTGAGCGCGCCCAGGGATTGCTGGAACGCGTCTTCCGTGCCGTGATTCTGGGCCGCGATCAAGCGCAGCTTCGTCGCGCTGCCGTTGGCTGCGCCTTCTCCCTCGGCCGCGCCGTCAGCGGCGGCCGTCGGGGAGACCATGACCAAAAGGTCCGTGCCAGAAAGCGCCACCGCGCCGGTGGGTTGCCAGGCGTTCGTGCCTCGCACAACAGCCGATGCGCCGCAGATCTCTGGATGGGTGGTGATCGTGCGAGCATCCTGGCCCGCCAACAGCATGCGAGCCGCATCCAGCTGCGCCTGCATATCCGCCGTGTCCCAGTACCGCTCTGCTGTGGCGCCTTCGGGGACCTTGGACCCTTCCAACGTCTCAGGATCCTCTGCGTTCAACTGCTCTTCCAAAGAGCTGATGCGCTCTTCATCCACGCCTTCGGCCAGCTCCGTTCCGTGCGATCCGGATGCGAAGAGCGCGTTGATGGAATCGGGGAGCATGGTGCCCTCGTAGAAGGCCAGCTCTGAGATGGTCATGGGAGCATTGGCCTCACGCGTGAAGAACAGCTCCACGCGGCTCACGCCCTTCGCCAGTTGCGGCAGGCGCACGAGCATGGTGTTAGTGGCCACCTCCGTGCTGCCATCGCGCGTGGGCGCTTTTCCCAGCTGCAGGCCGTTGTCACCAACACCGGTGGTGTAGGTGGTCTGCTTGCCGCCAGCCGTCACGCGCACGCCCACATCCAGGATGCCGTCAGCGAAACCGGTTCCCAGGTTCGTGGAGATGGCCAGCTCACGGATGTCGCGCGCGCCGTTGAACGTAGCGGAAACGCAATGGCTCCAGCCGGGATAGATGCCCGCAGGCAGCGTGAAGACGGTGTTGTAGTTGCCGTCGACCAGCTTCGCGCCCTCCTCTTCGCTGCCGTCCGCCAGCACGCGGTTGAAGGCCTCCGTGGGCTTGCCCGGCTCATAGGCGGGGAACAACTCCGGCCCCTGCACCGTGCGGTTGATCAAGTTGAACCACGGCACTTTGTTGGTGACGTAAACGGTGTGGGTGGAGAAACGCGGCGCGGGTTGATCTTTGTCGGACGCGCCGAACTTGTTGGACGCCGTCACGTAAAAGACGTAATCCGCATCCTCATCCAACCCGTTCACCACATAGGAAGTGGCATCGCCCACGTTGATGGCCGTGAATGCATTCGTGCCGCCCTTCGCGTAGTGCAGCGTATAGCTCTCAGCGCGGTCCGCGGCATCCCAAGCGGCAGCCACTTCGCAGTAGCCCGGTTCCAGCTTGAGGCCGGTGGGATTCGCGGGCGGCGTCTTGTTCTCCGGAGTCGCTTCCGCCCACTCGGTCCAATCGCTTCTATCCGTGCCGTTCTCGCCCACCGATCCATCTGGGCCCACCGCGCGCAGGCGCACCGAATAGGTGGTGCCATTCACAAGAGGCATCCCCTTGAACTGGCGGATGTCCAGCTTGGTGGCGGTGGTGGAAATGGCATCGGTCACAAGAGCGCCTGCCTCATCCATGCTGCCATCGGTCAGCTGCACCTCATAGCTGACGGCATGCTCCGTCGCGTCCCAGGAAACGGAGATGAGGCCATCATCCGTTCCAGCCGTGAAGCCGAACGGAGTGTCAGGACCAGGGGTGACCGGCGGATCCGGTTCGTCAGGTCCGGGTCCAGGGTCTTGCTGGGAGGTGAACTCGATGGAGGTCAGATCGATGCGGTCCGCAGGAGAAGAGGATTCCGTGAAAGTGAAATCCAGGGCGAAGACCTTCACGTTCTCTCCGAAATCCACGGTGAACGTGCCCGCCGCGCGATCCGCTGAAGCGGTCACATCGGCCAAGAGGTCCGGATTGGAGGTTTCGCCGGAGCCGCTGCACGGCAGCGGGATCCTGAGCTCGCGCGCGGAATCATCGCCTGTCGCCACCTGGACGGTCAGGGCGCCCCCAAGAGGCATGCTGCGGCCTGCGCCATCGGAGACGGGAGACGTGAAGATCACCTTGTCCAGCACCGTGCCGCCTGCATCCAATGTGAGCTGGACTGGCAAGGAGTCGCTGATGGGCGCCCCACTGGCATCCGGCACCGTGTTGGCGCTGGGGATGAGCGTGACCGTCTTGCCCGCGCCGGAGAGCAAGCCCGCCAGCGCAGCCTCCGCCGCATCATCCGTCACCACGGCGCCATCCACCATGATGGACGTGCCGGCAGGCACCTCCGGATCCGTTTGCGTGCTGTCTGGCTCCTTGGTGGGCGTGGTAGCCGGGTGCGGCGCTCGGGCTTTCATGCTGGCGAACGCTTGAACGTCAGCCAAGGTGGTGACGCCTCCGGAGTTCGTCATGTCGTGCTTCGGGTCCGAGGTGCCGAACACATAGGCGCGAGCGATGGCGCTGCTGTCCGCTGCGTCCAAGCTGCCGTTGCCATCGAAATCGCCATAGGGCATGAACGCGACGTGCGGCTGCAGCTTGCTTTCATCCGTGAGCACATTGTCCGTGATGTGGAACCCGTGCTTCATGCCGTTCTCAAGGGTGACCGGCTGGCTGAGCGCAAGGTAGCCCGGTGCTGTGACCGTGGCCGTGTACGTCCCAGGGTTCAAGCCAGTGAACGCAGCGCTGAACCTGGCGGGAGCATCTGCGGCAGCCGTGAGCTCTTTGGTCTGGCCGGCCACTGTCACAGCGATAGGCTCATCGTGAGCGGAAAGCGCGTTGCTCAGCACGGTCTCGAACGTGACCGTGAGGCTGGCGCCAGAAAGCCCACGGGAAGCATCTATGTCAAGGATGTCCGCATCTGCACCATCCTCGGCGCCCTCCGCTGCTTCGCTGGCCTCTCCGTTGTCGCTTGAACCAGCGAAAAGGCCCGCGATGGCATCAAGCACGGAGAAGCCTTGATCGGCGTCTTGCGCCTCCTGGGATCCGCCGGGCTCTCCCTCTGAAGGATGGGCGCCTTCCGCGCTGCTGTCTGCCGCATCGTTGAAAACAGGCGCTTTCTGATCGTCGGACCCGGTCGGCGTCCGCTGCGCGGCATCTTGCTTGATGGGGCCGACCACTCCTTCGGTGGAGAGAGGCACGGCCGTGGAGACATGCGGGGCGTCTTGGACGTTTCCACTCTCTGCGAAGGCGGCTGCGGGACCGCCGAACAGAGAGAACGCCAATGCGAACGCGCTCGCGCACGAGATCATCTTCTTCACTCTCAGACCTCCTGACCTGAGGGCATGCGTTTCCAAACGCATATATACGTATTTGCGATTGTAACAGCTTGGCAACGAAAATCTTTGGTCTGAACAGGTAAAACACCCATCCCACACAAACCAGGCAGCCTGACGCTGATCCACAAAGCGCCCGCGGGCCATCAAGGCACCCTGGTGCGGGCTCTGCGATTTGATGCGCAGGGTGCGACCTGCTAGAATAGCCGATGCTAGGTGGCATGCCGTTGCACCGGCGGCCACCCCGTTACAGTTTAGAGCTGTGAGGTGGCCGTTCCCGAATTAACGGGGGCGGCTATTTCACTTCTTGACCTTCAAAGTCAATTCAACAACCGCTATCACAACCAAGGCGAAATAGAACAAACCCGTATAGGTAACCATGAGCATACCTCCTTGTTTCAGGGGGCAGCCCTGCCACCTAGCAGCCACCATCTTATCATGGCGCCACTCTGTCCCAGTCAGATTCACGGCGCAAAAAAAGGCGGCGCCGAAGCGCCGCCCCAGTTCCGTGCAGAATACCTGACCGCGTCTCTAGATGTTGTCGTATCCGAACGCTTTCGTCCCGTTGAACACCTCAAGGGCATCCTCAACGCTGTAATCCGCCAGCGTGATGGCGCTGATGGCCTTGGTCAGGCGCGTAGCCTCATCCAGCGAGCGCTGGTGGATGTTGCGCCCGGTGGCGTTGCCGCACGCGCCGCCCACATGGATCTGCTCCCACAGCTGCGTCAAGAACGTCTGCGCATCCACCGTGGAGCCGCCCGCGCACACGAGCCCGCAGCGCCCGGCGGCATCAGAGGCCACATGCAACGCCTCAGCAGGCGTGCGGCCATCTTCCGGCTTCGGCGGGTTCACCTTGACGAAATCCGCGCCCAGGCAGAGCGCCACGCCAGCCGCACCAGCGATCAGGTCCGGATCCTTCTCAGCCGTGACAGCCTTGCCGCGCGGGTAGATCCAGAGCACGACCAGAAGCCCGTTCTCATGAGCCTGGGCGATGAGCTGCCCGGCCTCGGCCATCATGGTTGACTCGTATTCGCTGCCCAGATAGATGGTGTAGCCCAAACCGACGATGTTCACGCCATTGTCGCGCATCTGGAGCACGGCCTCGATATCCGTCAGCTGCGGAGAATACGGATCCTCCTGCTTCGTGCCCACCAGGTTCGTCTTGGAGTTCATCTTCACCAGATAATTGATCTCCGGATAATCAGCCGCGTACTGCGCGACCAGGCCGCGCTGCCCAGCCAGGATGCCGATCACGCCGTCTTTGCCGATCTGGAACAGGTGCTCCGGCTTCGCATCGGCCTCGTCGATGCCTTCGCCGTAGAAATCCTTGTTGAGATGCTCTACCTTCTGGTCGCAAGCGAAGAGCATGAGCCGCCCCGTTTCGCGCGTGGCCTTCAGGTAATTGTCAACATAGGTGTCGCGCGCATCAGCGGGCACATCCATGGGGACGCGGACGTCAGCAGCAGTGATCTTCGGCATGGTTCCTCCCAGTTCAGGGTTTTCAGATGGCTCAATTGTATCAGGCGCGCCGCCACCCGCGCTTTGGCGTTCAGCGGATACACGAACGTCACAGATGATGCTGGCGAAAGAGCGACCGGTCACTCTCTGTGAAAGACGCTGGTGCGTTCATCCGGCGTCACGAGCGGCGTCTCCTGGGCGAGCACGTACTGGTTGAACAAAGATTCCGCCGTCCAGAGCGCATCATCGAAGAATGACGCCCATTGATCGAACTCCCCATCCGTGATGGCCAGCTCCTGTCGGTCCAGCGAGAACCGATAACGACCTCCGCCTTCCATGTTCCCGAACCGGAACAGGATGGTCTTCGCCTCTGGATCCAACACATACTTATAGGACACCTCATCGGTGAGCACGATCTCGTCCTCCGTGATGGTGATGGGCATGGTGGTGCCTTCGTGCACCCACGTGCCTTGGATATCCGCCGCATCATCGTAGGTCTGCCAGCGAAAGATGCCGAAGGCCACCAGCAATGCGGCGAACACGGCCGCCAGGAACAGGACGACCCCCAAGATCACGCGACGGGCGATCCGGCGGCGATGCTTGCGGCGCTCCTTCGCTTCTGCCCGCTCGATCCGCTCCTTGCGGGCAAGCGCCTGGCGCGCCATGGCCTCCTCATCCACTTCCCCGTTCGCTTTGATCTGCCCAGACAGGCTGGCCGAGACCCATCCGCCGGACATGCTGGCAGAGCCGCTGTTCGAGAGGCTGCCTGAGATGGAAGCGGAGTCCACCTGCTTCTTCGCAGGGACTGACTTGCGCCGCCCGCGCTGCACTGTTTTGCGCGTCTGCGGCTTCGGTTCAACCTCATCCGGATCAGGAGCGGAAGAGGCTGCGAGAGCTTCGGGGGCGGTCCGCGAAGGCACCGGCGCTTTGGACGACGGGGGATCCGCCTTGGGCAGCGGATCAGAGGCCGTCAAGTCAGCCGACTTGCGTGCTCTGGGATTGTTCTCGCCCACAGCGGACCTGCCGCATCCCTTGGGTTCGACGGACGCTATGCTTGCTCAGGCCCGATCGTGGTCATGCCGCCCATGTACGGAACGAGCGCCTCAGGCACGGTGATGGTGCCGTCCGCGTTCTGGTAGTTCTCGATGATGGCCGCCATGCACCGGCCGACCGCCAGCCCGCTGCCGTTGAGCGTGTAGAGGTAGCGCGTGCCCTTGAAATGCTCCGGATCCTTGTAGCGGATGTTCGCGCGGCGCGCCTGGAAGTCCGTGCAGCATGAGCAGCTGGAGATCTCCTTGTAGCCGTCGTAGCTGGGCATCCAGACCTCCACGTCGTAGGTCTTCGCCGAGGAGAATCCGATGTCTCCCGTGCACAGGCTGATGACGCGATAGGGCAGGTCCAGCTTCTGCAGGATGTTCTCCGCATCCGCCACCATGGATTCCAGCTCATCCCAGGCCTGCTCCGGCGTGGCGTATTTCACCATCTCCACCTTGCTGAATTGGTGTACGCGGATGATGCCGCGCGTGTCGCGTCCGGCGCTGCCCGCCTCTTCACGGAAGCACGGCGTGAACGCGCAGTAGCGGAGCGGCAGTTGATCCACTTCCAGAATCTCCTGCGCATGGAGGTTCGTGAGCTGCACCTCGGCTGTGGGGATGAGGTAGAGCCCTTCAGTGGTCTTGTACAGGTCCTCTTCGAACTTCGGCAGCTGAGCGGTGCCCGTGAGCGTGGCCGTGTTAGCCAGAGCCGGCACCCACCACTCTTTGTAGCCGCGGGAGGTGTGCTGATCCAGCATGAAGGAGATGAGCGCGCGTTCAAGCCGCGCCCCTGCGCCACCCAGCACATAGAAGCGGCTCTCAGCCAGCTTCACGCCACGCTCCGAATCGATGATGTTGAGGTCAGCGCCCAGATCCCAGTGAGGTTTCATGAGGAACTCGTCGAAGGTGCGCGGGGTGCCCCACCGGCGCACTTCCGGATTCTCCGTTTCGTCCTTGCCCACCGGCGTTGTGGCATCCGGCATGTTGGGCACATGCATGAGCAGGTCCGTGAGACCGGTGTCCGCTTCTTCGCGGGCTTCCGCGGCTTGATCGATCTGCTCGTTGATGGCGCGCACGCGCTCTTTCGCCGCTTCCGCCTCAGCCTGCTTGCCCTCTTTCATGAGCTGGCCGATCTGCTTGGAGGCGGTGTTGCGTTCGGCTTGGAGCGCTTCTTCTTGTTGGATGGCTTCGCGCCGGCGCGCATCCAGATCCAGGAAAGCCTGGCTGTCGAACGAGGTGTTGCGGTGAGCCATGGCTTCTTCCACGGCGGACAGGTTTTCGCGAACGAATTTGATGTCAAGCATGGGGCGCTCCTTGATTGCATGGAAACCGATTCAGTATATATCAAGGCAACAAGGCGCGGGTTCGGAGGAATGCACAGCCCGCCGAAAGAGAGAGGAGGAGGGGTGAGCTTTCGGCGGGCTCTTGAGAATGGCCCCGACGGGCCCGGATCGACTAAAGCTTGAGGTCCATGCGTCCTTGGGAGCATCCCTTTTTCTGGGCGCAACCCGCGCATCCGTGGGAGCAGCCGCTGCTGCATCCGCCATGGTCATGGCAATCGCACAGGCCGCGGTTGCGCAGGCGCCACACCGCGAGCACGACGCCCACAACGACCAGAAGAGAAAGGAGAATGGTGGATATGCTCATAGGAACTCCTTACGCGCGCGAACTTTCGGCGTTGATCGCGCTTTGCGCCGCCGCGTTCTCCGTTTTGTTGTACGTGGGCATGGGGCGGAACAGCTGGAAGAGCATGAGGGCCAGCACCGCGAACGCCACCACGGTCCAAGCGCTGAACGCCACCTCCCCGGTGATGAGGCCGCCGATCTGGTAGATCATGAGCGCCACGCACCAGGCGAAACCGCACATGTACCCGATGGCCGCCCACGTCCATTTCGCCGACCGCATCTGATCGCGGATGGCGCCCATGGCGGCGAAGCACGGGGCGCACAGCAGGTTGAAGGCGCAGAACGCCATGATGGCCACGCTCGTTCCGCCCATCATCTGCGCGAATCCGAGCCAAAGACCAGGGTCATCCTCGCCCACTTCGCCCAAGCTGGTCAGGATGCCCACCGTGGCCACCACGTTCTCCTTGGCCACCAAGCCGGTGATGCTGGTGACCGCCCCTTCCCAGTTGCCGAAACCAAGCGGCACGAAGATCCACGCCAGCAGGTTGCCAAGCCCCGCCATGAAGCTGTATTGGATGTAGTCGTCCATCTCCGTGTCCAACAAGCCGAACCGCCCTTCATAGATGCCGAAGTTCAACAGGAATCAGATGACGATGGAGCTCAGGAAGATGATCGTGCCTGCTTTCACCAGATATGCCTTCACGCGCTCCCAGGTGGAGAGAGCCACGTTCTTCACCGTGGGCAGGTGGTAGGAGGGCAATTCCATGATGAAGGGCGCGGCATCTCCGGCGAAGGCGCGCAGTTTCTTCAGCATGATGCAGCTCACGATGATAGCCGCCAGTCCCAGGAAGTAGAACAGGGGTGCCACCCACCACGTGCCCTCATAGAAGTTGCCAGCCAACGCCCCGAACACGAGCGCGATGATGGGCAGCTTCGCCCCGCACGGGATCATGGTGGTGGTCATGACCGTCATGCGACGATCCTTTTCGTTCTCGATGGTCTTGGTGGCCATGACCGCGGGCACGCCGCACCCGCTGGCGATCAACATGGGGATGAAGGATTTGCCTGACAGCCCGAACCGGCGGAAGATGCGATCCATGATGAACGCTACGCGGGCCATGTAGCCGCAGCCCTCCAAGATACCCAGCAGCAGGAACAGCACGATCAGCTGCGGCACGAAGCCCAGCACTGCGCCCACGCCGGCGATGATGCCGTCCACGATCAGGCTGGAGAGCCACGGTGCGCAGTCAACTGCCTCCAACCATCCGCTCACGGCCGTCGGGATGAGCCCCTCGCCGAACAGCTCGTCGTTCACCCAGTCTGTCGCCATGGTCCCCACGGTGGACACGCTGATGAAGTACACCAAGGTCATGATCACGATGAAGATGGGGATTCCTAAGATGCGGTTCGTGACCACGCGGTCGATCTTCTGGGTGGTGGTTGATCCCGTCTCGCCGCGCCTCATGCAGTTCTCGCACACATGGGCGATGTAGTCATACCGCGCGTTGGCTTCGGCGGATTCGGGGTCCTCTTCATCTTCCTCAAGGAATGGAGCATAGCAGGGCTCAGGCGCGGGAATGCGTCCAGCGGCTGCGGTTTTGCGAGCCTGCTCCACCAACGCCTCTATGCCCTCGCCCTTGAGCGCCGATATCTCCACCACGGGACATCCTAATTCATGGGCAAGCTTCGCCGCATCTATCTCGTCCCCGCGCTTGCGGATGAGGTCCATCATGTTGAGCGCCACCACCACCGGCACATCCAGGTCGAAGATCTGCGTGGTCAGATAGAGGTTGCGCTCCAGGTTGGTGGCGTCCACGATGTCGATGACCACGTCTGCCTGACCGCTAGCCAGATAATCGCGCGTGACCACCTCTTCCGGCGTGTACGGAGAGAGCGAATACACGCCCGGCAAGTCCGTGATCTCCACGTCTTTGTCGCGCTTGTATTTGCCTCCTTTTTTCTCCACCGTGACTCCGGGCCAATTTCCGGTGTATTGGTTGGCGCCCGTCAAGTCATTGAACAGCGTCGTCTTGCCACAATTCGGATTCCCGGCAAGGGCGATGGTGATGCTCATCCTCTTCATCCCCTTCTTTCTCGTGAGTTCTCAGTCATTCACAGGATTGTTATATTTGGGTAACTCATTCTTCAAAAAATAGCGCCCGCCTGGCGCTCCTCTCTTTTCTGAAGGTGAGCTTGCTAAGAGACCAGCACGTTTTGGGCTTCGTCCTTGCGAAGGGAGAGTTCAAAACCGCGCACGGTCACTTCGATGGGATCCCCCAACGGCGCCACCTTGCGAACCGTCACTTCCGCTCCCTTCGTGAGGCCCATGTCCATGATGCGCTGCCTGATCGCTCCGTCTCCAATCAACCGCATCACCCGGGCGCTTTGCCCTACCGGCACATCCCGCAGCGTGCGCGCTTCTTCATTCGCTTCTGCCACCATTCATCCTTTCTTCTCTGACCAACTATCATCCATCCAACGAAGGCCCGCGGCCTTCCGCATTGATGTTCACGCGGCGATGATCCGTTGAGCAGCTGAACGATCCAGCGCCACCTGCGAACCTTTCACCTCCACGATCACGTTGCCACCCTGTTGGGCGACCACCGTCACCGAAGCTCCGGGCACGAAGCCCAACCGCTCCAAATGGTGCCGCACATCCCCTTTGCCGCGCACTTTGACCACCTGAGCGGTTTCTCCAGATCGCAAGAATGTGAGCGGCATCTGCTGCATGGACGGTCCCACCTTGGTCCCTGTGATCGCTGCGCTTTCAAGCGCGATAGCGCTATGCATAAGGCATGCTCCTTAGAAGTTAGATATGTTTAACTGCTTGTCTGCATGCATGATAACATATTTCGCCAGATTGATAGACATGTATAACTTTCTGAGAATGAAATCTCTTGAGGGGAGTCCGGACTGCCACAACTCCGAAGAAATCAGCACGGAGCGGAAGCCTTCGGCGGCTCTTCCTGCTCCCACTCCTCCAGAATGACGTTGCCACGATATTTGTACAGCCCATAGATCCCGAAGAACTCCCAGTTGGCGATGGTGAACTTGCCCGCCACGGACGTGACGAACTCAGCGGCCTGCCGGTTGAACGCCCCATTCTTGAACACATAGAGGTTCGCGATGTTGTCTCGGCTGCCCGTGGGCGCCAGCACCACGCCGGAACCCAGCTGGATGGGCAGCCCATCGGTCTTCAGTCGGAGGTTCTGCACGCAGATCTCCGGTTCGAAGAACGGCAGCCAATTGCTGCGCTTGATCTTGGCGATCTCCGCCCATTCCAGCCTGTCTTTGAAAGAAGGGTCTTCCAAGATGTTCGTCAGGAACTCTTGGTAGGTCTGCGCCCGCTCAAGAGCGGGCGCATAGTCTGGCTTCACGGCATCTCCGGCAGTCACGTACAGATACAGCTTGCGAAGGACGGTCCTATCTCCCACGGGAGCCGTTTCAAAGGCAGCTTTCAATTCCTTGACATCCATTCGCGCACCTTCCTTCGCCGCTGTGACCGCTTACTTGGAGCAGGGCGGTACCCACAAATACTGTTCCGCCTTGGAGTCCAGTTTCTTGGACAGCTCCTCCACGGTGCCGTACTCAAGGCATTTCGCCTGGCAGTGGAACACGCAGCTGGGCAGCTTCCCATGGGCCTGGCGATCAGCGCACAGGTCGCACAGGCGCGTGAAGGCCGGGATGTTGTCGTAGACGTACTGGTCGGTCGGCGTGCCGTCCTCTTCACGGATGGGCCACGGGCCGTTCGTCATCACCTTGACGCCCCACTGCTCCAGCGGGAGCTCATGCTCGGCCTGGCATGCCACTTCGCAGGAGTAACAGCCGGTGCAGTACTGATAATCCACAAGAATCGCGTTCAAAGACATTACAGATCCTCCTCGCTGCAACGGTAGATCTTGCAAAGGGTGCACTTGAGGTCAGCGCCGAAACCGGTGCGGCCGGGCTTGTTCGCAAGAAGCTGGTTGATGTTGGACTGGCGGAAGCCGTACAGGTTGGGCTCAGCGCCATCCTGCTCAGGGAACCACCAGCCGTGGCTCGCGGCGATCTCCTTCTCGGAAACCTCCCAGGTCACGCGGGCGCGCTGACGGCAACGGCCACGGTGGTTCTCGATCCACACCCAATCGCCCTCAGAGATGTTGTGCTCCGCCGCCGTCTTCGGGTTGATCTGCACCCACGGATCAGGCGTGAGCTGGCGCAGGTAGGGGATCTGGCGATGCTCAGAGTGGAAGAAGGACGTGGTGCGCGCGCCCGTGATCATGATGAGCGGGTACTCCTCATAGAGATCCGGCGTGGACACCGGCCCGATGCCCGGCTCCTCGATGTAGGGCAGCGGATCGTAGCCGTAGGCCTCGAACAGCGTCGAATAGAACTCGATGCGGCCGGTGGGCGTGTTGAAGCCCGGTTGGCCGTCGGGGCGCATGAGGCCCTTCTCGTACTTCTTGTAGATGTACTTCTGGTACACCGGGCCCTGCTCCATGAGCTCGTGGAAGGTGAACCCGGACGGCTTCACGATCTCATCGTAGACCTCATCCTCGGTCTTCCACGGCCAGGTGTGCTGCTTGCCCTCAGGGCGGTTGATGGCCTTGTTGAACTCGTCATCATTGTCGAAATACTGCGCCAGACGGCGGTTGATCTCGCAGTCCGAAAGCGCTTCGCCTTCCGCCTTGCAGCCACCGGTGATGGCGGACAGGAAGTAATAGTGCGCGCGGACGGAATGCTTCTCGGCCCAGGTCTGCACCGGCAGCACGATGTCGGCGTTGGACTGGATCATGGGCGTCATGAACACGTCGCACGCCGCGATGAACTCCGGCTTCTTCATGGCCTTGTACCAGCGGTCAGTCTCGCAGCTCATGCACGCGATGCCGTTGGAGGTCTGGATCCAGACGCCCTTCACGCCGCCCTCTTCGCAGATCTCAAGGCTCATGTCCGGCATGGCCTGGGTGAGGCCGTAGCGGTACATCGGGTACTCTTTCCAGCCCACGCGCTTCTTCTGCGTCTCTTCATCCAGCAGGTCGTAGATGCCCCACGCGCCCGCGGAAGGTTGGTCGACGCCCATGGGAGCAGCGGTATAGCACATGCCGCCAGGGATATCCAAGTTGCCGGTGATGGTCCAAAGCGCCGCGATGGCCTGTGCGCACGGCGTGCCCTGGGACTGCATGTCAACGGCCAGGCCCCAAACGATGTTCGCCGGGTGCGCCTTGGCGAACATGCGCGCCGCTTCGACGATCTTCTCCTTGGGAACCCAGGTCATCTCTTCGACTTTGTCCAGAGACGTCTCTTGAGCGCGGGCCGCCAGCTCCTCGAAGCCATAGGTCCATTTCTCCACGAACTCATGGTCGTAGAGGTCTTCGTCGATGATGACCTTGATCATGCCCAGCGCCAGCGCCGTGTCAGTGCCAGGACGCAGCATGAGGTGGATGTCCGCATGGGCCGCCAGCCACGTCACGCGGGGCTCTACGGAGATCAGCTTGCACCCCAGCTTCATGGCGTCGGTCACCCAGTGGCCCATGAAGAAGTCCGGGTTGGAGATGGTGGGATTGCAGCCCCACACGATCGTGCATTCCGGGCACACCCACTCAGGATCGTCGTAGCGAAGAGCGCTGAACTGGGAGAAGTCAGCGATGAGCATGCCGCCATAGGTCATGATCATGAGCGACAAGCGAGGCAGATAGCATGCGGTTCCGGACAGGAAGCCGTATTCGTTCGGGCTGCCCATGGTGTTCGCGATGCGGCCCACCTGCCACTGATTGTCGCGAGCGGTGCCGCGCAGGCAGTGGATGGAGTCTCCACCATAGGTCATGGCGATGCGGCGGAACTCCCGGTAGCAGGTCTCCAGCGCCTCATCCCAAGAGATGCGCTCCCACTTGTTCTCACCGCGCTCACCTGTGCGCTTCATGGGATACAGGATGCGGTCAGGATGGAACTCAACCTGCTTGAACGCCAGGCAACGGGGGCAAAGAGCGCCGCGGTTGTACGGGTCATCCGGGTCGCCTTCGCACTTGATGAAGCGGCCCGTCTCGGGATCAGAGTACACCAGCACGCCGCAGCCTTCATGGCAGCCCGGCGCAGACCAGACCGACGTGCGCGTGACCAGCATGCCGTCTTCCATGTACTGCCACTCGCCCGGATGCTTCCAATCCTGCATCTCCGGACGCTCTCCCGCGCCGAAGTTGAACTGGTTCTCCTCCTTCGTCGTGCCGATGTCGTCGCGCTCTTTTTCAAGAATGGATTCTTCCTTGCGATCCTGCGCGTCGGGATCGCCCTTTCCGGAAAAGCCCCATTCTGAATCCTCGCGCTGGGCAGCCGTCGCGCTGTCCATCTTGAATTCACCCATTTCCTCTCCTCTCGTGCGCCTTCTTGGCTCAACGAAACAGAGGAAACCACGGAGCAGTGGGGCGCTCCTCACTACACGGGTATGCAATCCCAGGATTCATCATTTTGGTATGAGGCGCTGACCGGGGCATTCAGCGAAGTGCGTCCTTCGTGCGGATTCCAAGGGCACTGCACGGGCGACCGGTTGCGCCGGGTATAGCGAAAGCTGTTCTGACCCTGATCATCTTTCGGGCGGCGGATGCGCAAGTTGCTTTTTCCTGTTCGCACGGTTGACCATTGGCGGCCAATGGCCGCGCTACGCTGCCGAGGTTGAATAAAACAGGGGAAGCCCCGTAGCGCCCTGATAGGACTAGCTCCGCTTCGCTCGCGTCGCACCCATTGGGTGCCAATGGTCAACCGCGCGAACAGATACGGTAACCCGCGCATCCGTCGTCCGAAAGAGTGTCCGGGTTGGAGCAGGCCCCGTGGTTCCCGCGCAAAGGTGTGCTTCGCCTTCGGCATCAGCGCAGCTGCGGCAGCCTGTGGTGAAGCCATGCATCAGTTCAGCTTGCCCATCCGAACGGCGCGTCCCCGGCCCCTATCTCGAAATGGCACCGCGCGATGCCCATATCCATTTTCGTGAAGGGGCCGCGCTTCGTGCGCAACCCCACGAGCGGCAGCCCGTCCTCATCCTGCCCCTCAAGGGAGAGCCGGAACTTCTGCTGGTTGAGCGCCGTCGGCGCTAAAAGCGCCGCATCCACGCCCGCTTTGAACCAATCTGGCATCTGGTCGTAGCCTGCGCAAACCTCTTCCGGTGCCTTCGACGAATGCGGCTTGCCCTGGGTGGTCCCATATCCGATGGCGATGACCGCCGCCAATTTCTGCCCCATGTCAACGGAGTAGCGGCCTTGGACCATCTTATACGTGCCGCCTACCCAACAGGTGTTCAGGCCAAGGGACTGCGCCAGCAACACCAGTTTCTCGCCACCATAGCCCAGCGCCTCATCCAAAGCGCTGCATTCCGGGCCGACCATGACCAAATAATCGCTCACGCCGGAGAATTTGCCCAAGCGCTTCCCTTTGAATCCAGCGAAAGCCGCAGGCTCGTCCAGAACCAGCTGGATGTCGGTCAGCATCTCCTCGTTCACGAACTCTATGGCCTGCCGCAGGATCTTGATGGCTGCGTCGGGAAGAGGGCGGTCATCATAAGAGCGCACGGAATGTCGCGCTTGGATGGCCTCCAAGGGCGTGAGCGCGCCTTCGCGAAATCCCAACTGCCGCGCTTCGCGGGAGGCCTCAGAATGGACGTTTGCGGTGGCATCAGTCATGTCGTCCATCCTATCACCGGAATCACTTGACAATCGGCGGCGCGCGGTCGTAACCTGCGAACACACGAAACGCGAACCCCAATGGAAGCGTTCTGGACCTTGCGGAACAGGACGTGGATGGGGCCTCTGGAGAATCCCGTGGCACGGGTGCCGAAGGTGCAAAGCTGGCTGCTGGCTAGCTGAAACTCTCAGGCGAAAGGACAGAGTGAGCGTGCGCTCCTCGAGCGCGCCCCTCTTTCCCACGGCATTTTCCGAAGACGGCATCCTTCCTGGTGCGGTTCGCAAGGAACGCGATCAGACCAGAAAGGAACGTCCCGTGGAAGCATTCGACTCTATCCTGGGAACCATTGATGATTTCGTTTGGGGTGTGCCCCTCATGGTGCTCATCCTGTTCGGCGGCCTGCTGCTGACGTTGCGCCTCAAGGGCCTTCAGTTCTCCCAGCTCGGACGCGCGTTGCGCTACATGCTGAAGAACGAGAAGAACGGCGCGGGCGAGGTGTCCTCTTTCGGCGCGCTCTGCACAGCGCTCTCCGCCACCATCGGCACGGGCAACATCGTGGGCGTGGCCACCGCTATCGTGGCGGGTGGTCCGGGCGCGTTGTTCTGGATGTGGCTGGCGGCGCTGTTCGGCATGGCCACGAAGTACTCCGAGGGTTTGCTGGCGGTGAAGTACCGCACCATCGAGAAGGACAATCACGTGCTTGGCGGCCCGTTCTACTATATCGAGCGCGGCATGGGCCTCCGGTGGAAATGGCTCGCGAAGCTGTTCGCGTTCTTCGGCATGTGCGTGGGACTCTTCGGGATCGGCACGTTCACGCAGGTGAACTCCATCTCCAGTGCCATCACTGGCTTCTTCGATCCGGAGAAAGCGAACACGGTCAGCCTGTTCGGCATGGATTATTCCATCGTGACCATCATCGGCTCGCTCGTGCTGGCGGTGCTCGTTGGGCTCGTGCTCATCGGCGGCCTGCGCCGCATCGCGGGCGTGTCCGAGCGCATCATCCCGGCCATGGTGGTCATCTACGTGGGCTTTTCCATTCTGCTGATCGGCGCGAACATCACGGCGCTGCCGGCGGCGCTGGTCACCATCGTGCAGAGCGCTTTCGGCTTCCAGGCAGCAGCGGGCGGCATGCTGGGCGCCATCATCATCGCCATGCAGAAGGGCATCGCGCGCGGCATCTTCTCCAATGAAGCCGGTCTGGGCTCCGCGCCTATCGCAGCGGCAGCGGCGAAGACGAACGAGCCGGTGCGCCAGGGCCTCATCTCCATGACGGGCACGTTCATGGACACCATCGTCGTGTGCTCCATGACCGGCCTTGCCATCGTGATGACCGGCGCGTACCAGGTGCCTGGCCTTGAAGGCGCGGCGGTGACCACGGCGGCGTTCCAGAGCGGCCTTCCGTTCTTGAGCGGGGATGTGGTCGCGTTCATCATGATGCTCTGCCTGGCGCTGTTTGGGTTCACCACCATCCTGGGCTGGGACTACTACGGCGAGCGCTGCCTGGAGTATTTCAGCGGCGGCTCCATGAAGGCCGTGCAAGTCTACCGCTGGCTGTACATCGCCGCGGTGTTCATCGGCCCGTATATGACCGTGTCCGCCGTGTGGACCATCGCAGACATCTTCAACGCGTGCATGGCGGTGCCGAACATGATCGCGCTCATCGTGCTCTCAGGCGTGGTCGTGAAGGAGACGAAGGATTACTTCCGTCGGTTGAAAGCGGCGAATGGGATCGAGGAGGACATGGCCCCGCGCGTGGACGATCATTCGGATTGGAAGTCCATGTGATTACGTGGCCGCTGCGCGGACCACGTAATGAATTGACGCTGCGGCTTCCCAATGGCACCTGATCTTGGCCCTTTCATGCTTTCCCTCACAGCGCGAAGGCTGCTCGGCCGCATGACGGGCCAATCTCAGGCGCCCTGGGAACCCTCGCTGTCTTTGTCTGTTTCCGCGGCTCTTTTTATATATGCGGCGATCCGCAGGCGAAGCGCGTTTGTTGCACCTGGCATGTTTATCCCTCGTAGGTCACCTTCGCGCCTTGGGGCGTGTCTTCGATCACGAAACCCAACCCGATGAGCCCGTCGCGCACGGCATCGGCGCGGCTCCAATCCTTTTCGGCCCGCGCCTGCGCCCGCGCTTCCAGCAGCGCTTCCACGGCCTCCATGGCATCTTCGCCACCGTAACCTGCAAGGTCGGCTGCCAGCGGCACTACTTCAGCAGGGTAATTCGCAGCGCCCTCATCCTCAGCCAGGGCGATCCCCAACACAGCCAGCAATTCGCGGATGGCATCCGTGGCGCACACCACCGCCTCGGCATTCGCCAGGGAGAGCGACGCATCCGCCAGCGCCGTGTTCAGCTGGCCCACCAGCGTGAAGATGGCGCCCAAGGCGGCAGGAGCGTTGAAGTCGTCATCCATAGCGGTGGTGAACGCCTCTTGGCATGCTGCGGCCTGTTCGCGAAGGGCGACTCCGTCCAAGGCATCCGGCGCGCCATCCGTGGCGTTCGAACACGCCCAATCCGCTGCCGAAAGCGCATTCTCTACGCGCGTGAGCGCGGCGTTCGCCTCATCCATGCGCTCCACGGAGAAATCCAGCGGAGAGCGGTAATGGGTTTGCAGCGTCAGCATCCGGAGCGCCTGTGGGCGAGCATCCTCAAGGACTTCGTGCAACAGCAGGAAGTTGCCCAAGGATTTGCTCATCTTCTCGGAGTTGATCTGCAGCATCCCGGAGTGCATCCAGTAGTTCGCGAACGTGGTGCCGCAACCGCATTCGGACTGCGCGCGCTCGTTCTCGTGGTGCGGGAAGACCAGGTCCTGCCCGCCGCCGTGGATGTCGAAGGGCAGCCCCAGATATTTGTGGGACATAGCGGAGCATTCGATGTGCCAGCCCGGACGCCCTTGGCCCCAGGGGGATTCCCACGCGGGCTCGCCCGGCTTCGCCGCTTTCCACAACGCGAAATCCAGCGGGTCCTGCTTGCGGTCCTCAAGTCCTTGGCCGTCAGCGCGCAGTTCGCGGTGCCCGCTTTCCATCTCATCCACGTTCCGTCCGGAAAGCGTGCCGTAGCGCGGGTCGGACCGCACGGAGAAGTACACATCGCCGTCCACCACGTAGGCATGGCCCTTCTCGATGAGCGATTCCACCAGGCTGATCATGGCCGGTATCTCTTCGGTGGCTTTCGGGCGGATGGTGGGGTCCGCCACGCCCGCCGCGTGCATATCCTGGATGAACAGCTCCGTGTATTCCGCAGCCACCTCCGCCGCCGTGCGCCCCTCTTCGGCTGCGCGGTTGATGATCTTGTCGTCCACGTCCGTCACGTTCTGCACGAACGTCACTTCGAATCCGCGCCACTCCAGATAGCGGCGGATCATATCAAAGGAGATGAACGTGCGCGCGTTGCCGATGTGGATGCGGTTGTAGACCGTCGGGCCGCACACATACATGCTCACCTTTCCAGGCGTGCGCGGGACGAACTCCACTTTTTTGCGTTGACGCGTGTCGTACAGGCGGATCATAGCGTGTCCTTTCTTTGCGCTCTCTCAAGCGAAGAGCGGCATCATGCGGTTTTGCGGCGATCCAGCAAACAGACGGCGTAGGCCGAAACGCCCTCTTCGCGACCTTCGAAGCCCAGACGCTCAGTGGTTGTGGCTTTCACGCCCACGTTCTCAACGGGGATGCCCAACGCCTTCGCCAAGTTGGAGCGCATCTGGTCCCGATGCGGAGAGAGCTTGGGCGCTTGGCAGGCCACGGTGCAGTCCACGTCCACCACAGCGAACCCGGCCTTGCGCACCTCTTCGACGGCTTTCGCCAAAAGCACCAGCGAATCTGCATCTTTGAAGCTGGGGTCGGTATCTGGGAAGAGGCGCCCGATATCCCCCAGTCGCGCGGCAGAGAGGATGGCGTCGGCCACCGCGTGAGCCAGCACATCGGCATCCGAGTGACCTGCCAGCCCGCGGGAGTGCGGGATGTCCACGCCGCCCAGGATGAAGCGGCGGCCTTCCGCGAAGGCATGGACGTCCACGCCGAATCCGATGCGGTCAGCCATGGGCTACCCCGCCAGATCGTCGTCGGAAAGCATGGTGCGCACAGCTGAAGCCAGAAGCGTCAAGTCCTCAGGGACGGTCAGCTTGATGTTGTCGCGTTTGCCTTCCACCACCAGGACGCGACCGCCCAAACGCTCTATCAAGGAGGAGTCGTCCGTGCCGACGAAGCCGTCGGAGAGCGCGGAGATGTGGGCGCGACGGTAGATGCCCGTGCGGAAGACCTGCGGCGTTTGAGCGTTCCAGAACACGCGGCGATCGGGAGTGCCGGCGATCACGCCATCTTCGACGATCTTGAGCGTGTCGATGGCCGGATGGGCCACCACCGCGCCGTCGGCATCCAGATTGCCCTTCACGGTGTTGATGGTGTGCAAGACGAGGTCTGGGGTGATGAGAGGGCGAGCCCCATCGTGCAGAACGACGAACTCGAAGGTGTCCGGCACTGCTTCCAGGCCGGAGAACGCGGATTCCTGGCGAATGTTGCCCGCCGGCGCCACCACGACCGGAGTGGCGAATGGGAAGGGATCCACGGCCCGTTTGAGGTATTCCTCTTGGCGGTCTGCCGGGCAGACGAGCACGATCAGGCCGATATCGCCCACCGCGTCGAAGGCTTCAGCGGACCAGGTGAGGATGGGCTTGCCTGCGATCTCCACCAGCTGCTTGCCGCCTTCGCGGCCGAAGCGCTCCCCTGTGCCGCCGGCCAGGATGATGGCCGCGGTCTTCGGATCCTTGTCCACTTGGCCGGAAAGCTGGAGGGTGGGCAGCGTGTCTGTGCCGCTGTTGAGCATTTGAGACAGAAGCTCCGGCGCGCGCAGGGTTTCCGGGGTGAAGACGGGGTCTATGGTCTGCGGCATGGGCTCTTCCTCTTCGTTGAGACTGTGTTGAGGATTATAGCGTTTTGGGTGTGAGGCTATCTGGGAACCGTAACCGGACGACGGCGGGAAGAGGGGGTAGGGTATTGTCGTGTTCGTGGCGAACCGAGGCGCCGGGGCCACTCGCGCCTAAGACTACGGCTGCGAAAAATCGTGGTGGGTTTTACCACGATTTTTCTTGCCTCCGCGAATCGGCGCGACACCCCCGCCGTCCCGGTGCGACCCCATGCCGCAGATCTGGATGGGGGCGCGTGGCGCAAGGCCGCCGGGACCCTGCGGGCCCGCGCCGCCATTGCGGTGCGCTTCGTCTGCGGCATC
>CAJTVP010000008.1 GCA_910580205.1 uncultured Eggerthellaceae bacterium | reverse complement strand
TGCGGTTTCTTGGTCGCGGGGGCTGGATTTGAACCAACGACCTCCGGGTTATGAGCCCGGCGAGCTACCAGACTGCTCCACCCCGCACTGTGTTCGCTTGCTTTCAAGCGAAACCCCATGATACACGCATCCCACGGATTTGCAAGCGCGGCACCGCCGAACGGCGAAACCGCGCGATCACTTCACCGTGACCACCGGGATGTCGCACTCGTGCAGCACCGCGTAGCTCACGCTGCCGAGCATGGCTCGGAACGCTCCCAGCCCGCGACGCCCCATGACGATCATGTCCACGCCGTTGTCGGCGGCGTATTCGCAGATGCCTGAGGCCACCTTGGTCGCCGGATAAGCCGCCACCTCCACGGTGCACGCGACGCCCTTCAGCGTATCGTCCACGTCTTCGTGCATGTTCTGCACCGTTTCAGACTTGGCTTTATCCAACAACGTGTTGAACGTGTCCATATCCGTGTACACCGGAGAGATCCCCGCCACCGGCTGCACTGGCGAATCGATCCCGATGCCAGCCGCCCCGATGGGGATGATGGACACGATGTGCATGGTGGCATCCGCCATGTCCCCGACCAGATCCTTGGCCACCACCAGCGCCTCATTCGCCGGATCGCTCCCGTCATACGCTACCATGATGTTCCGATACAGCATACATCCCTCCTTGAGCGCAGCTTGGACTGCGCCCAGTATAGGCCACCGGACGGGGCCGCCGCCCATGCCAGAAAGAGGCGTTACATGAAGGTCATCGACTGCCATTGCCACATCTATCCGGAGAAGATCGCGTCGCGCGCGGTGCAGAACGTTGGCGAGTTCTATCTGCGAGAGATGCAGGGGGAAACCGGCACGGCCACGGGCCTTCTGGAGGCCTGCGAAGGGACGCCGATCGAGCGTTTCATCGTCCATTCCGTCGCCACGCGGGCGGATCAGGTGCGCTCCATCAACGGCTTCATCGCGGACGCGTGCGATGCGCACCCGCAGTTCACCGGCTTCATGACGCTGCACCAAGACACGGAGAACATCGAAGAAGAGATCGGATACGCGTGTTCGCGCGGCCTTCGCGGGATCAAGCTGCATCCGGACACGCAGCGCGTCAACATGGATGACCCGCGCCTTTTGCGCATCTATGAGATAGCGGAGGCGAGGAGGCTGCCGATCATCATGCACACCGGCGATTACCGCTATGACTTCTCGCATCCGCGCCGCATGAAGCGCGTGCTAGGGATGTTCCCGAACCTGGTGGTGGACGCGGCGCATTTCGGCGGCTGGTCCATCTTCGATCTGGGACTGGAATACCTGGAAGACGCGAACTGCTTCGTGGATGTATCAAGCTCCATGGAGTTTCTGGGCATGCGACGCACGGTGAAGCTTTGCCGTGCCTATGGGTGCGAGCGCGTCATGTTCGGCAGTGATTTCCCCATGTGGCAACCGGCGAAGGAGCTGGAGCGCTTCGCGAACGCCGGGTTCACCGATGCCGAGTTGGAGCTGATGCTCTGGAAGAACGCCCAGCGTTTCTTGGGCGAATAGCGCCTTTCAGGCGAAAGCCCCTACAGGCTATAGGCCAAGCGCCTCCTGGATCTTGTGCGCGGCGTCCGTGATGGAGAGCCCGTCGATGTTCACGGTCACGTCAGCGTTGCGCTCGTACAACGGCACGCGCTCCTCATAGAGCGAATAGAGGCTCATAGCGCCTTCTTTGCGCATGACCACGCCGCGTTCGGAGAAGTCCGACAGATGCTCCTCCAACGTGGGCAGCCCCACTTCCAGATACACGATGGTGCCGGAGTTCGACAGGTGGCTGATGGCCTCTTCCGAATACACTGCGCTGCCACCGGTGGAGATGATGGTGTGCTGGAAATCCAGGCTCTTGAGCACCTCATTCTCAACGTCGATGAAGCCAGCCGGCCCGATGGCGTCGATCAGGCGCTGGAGCGTCTTGTCGCAACGCTGCTGGATGACCAAGTCGACGTCCACGAAATCGTAATTCAACATCTTCGCCAGCACGATGCCGATCGTGGACTTGCCCGACCCCGGCATCCCGATCAGCACGATGTTGTCCTGGGGCGTGAGTTTCGACGGTTCCATGGGCCTTCCTTTCAAGCGGAGCTTTCCCTGCGTGGGCCGCTTCGTTTTCTGCTCCCCACCAGCCTAACGGTGCGCAGCGTTTCAGTCTATGGCTGCGGCGTCTTCTGTGATTGCTTCGTCAATTTCCTTGGGCGGCCGTTTGAGCGGGAACGCCTCGCTCAGGATGACCGCGCCCAAGATGAGCGCGAATCCCAGCACGAGCGCGCCGGTCAGCTGCTCGCCATAGAGGAGCACGCTGGCACCCACGCCGAACACGGATTCCAATGAGAGCAGGATGGCCGCTTGCGACGGCGGCACCTTCGCCACGGCCGCATTCTGGAAACCAAGGGCTACGCAGGACGCGAGGATGACCAAGTAGGCCATGTTGAACAGGAAATCCGGCGTGATGGCGGCGGTGTTCGGCAATGGTTCCGTCAGTGCGCCCAAAGCGCAACCCACCGCCCCGCTCACGGCGAATTGGATGACCGTGAGCGCCATGATGTCAGCGCGTTTCGCCAAGACCGCCGTGGCCACGATATGCGCGGCGAACAAGACGCTGCAGACGAGCGTCATGCCGTCACCGAAACCGAGCGCCAGATCGTCCCCGGAAAGCGACACAAGCCCCACGCCCACGATGCAGAGCACGGCCGCGCTCACATTGAAGATGGTGGGCCGGCGCTTCGCCACCGCCCAGAACAGAAACGGCACGATCACGCAGTAAACCGCCGTCAAAAACGCGTTCTTGCCCGGCGTGGTGAACTTGAGGCCAACGGTTTGCGTCCAATAGGCGCCGAACAAGAGGAGCCCTAAGATGATGCCGCCTTTGATCAGGTCCGGGCCCCAGCTTGCGCGCAGGCGTTTCGCGAACACGATGCCCAGGATGGCCGCTGTGAGCACGAACCGGATGCCGATCAACCATGATGGCTCCAACACGCCCACGGCGTCTTTCATGACCACGAACGAGATGCCCCAGATGATCGTGGCGACGACGATCATGAGCTTGTAAGCCGCTTGCGGAAGCTCCCGTTTCGTTCCCGGGCGCTTTCCACCGGCCAAACGAACCTGCTGCGCCACGTTACCCTCGCTTCTCCATCTCAGAAGCCCAGGCCTGGGCGAGCGATGGGATGGGCGCGCCGCCTCGACCCGTGCGAGGAGCGAGCCAGCGGACAGCGAGAGATTCTTCGGAAGCTTCGGGAGATGTTCTGCTTTGGTGGGATGAGGCTGCCGAGCTTACCGAGCGTGCAGGAGCGGTGCCAGCAACGCCCAGCTCCAGCCCGTAGGGAGCATCTTCGTCCGAGATGTTCTCCAAAGGCGATCCCTCAAGGCTGGCTTTCAGATCCTGCGCCGCCGCCTGCACGCGCAAGCCGACCGAAGTCAAGCGGCCGGTGTAGTTGCCGATGACCAAGCACGCCGCGCCCGCCACCGCCATGGCCGTGCCGCGCATGAGCGAGCCGCCCGCCACGCCGAAGATGAGCGCCAGCAAGAAGCAAACCATCCCTGCGATGATGATCCCTCTTTGCACGCGCGCGCTGCGCTGATCGAAGAATCCACAGCCATCCACGTCTTTCGTGAGCGCATCCGTGAACCCGGCAAGCTCCTGACGGAACCGCTCGCGGCCCACCTTCTCACTGTGGCGCACGATGTCGGTCGTGGTGACCGCCGCATAACCCTCGCCCCACACATCGAACAACAATCGGAACAACTCCTGATCGGCCGCCGTGCTCACGATGTCCTTCGCGCGCTTGCCCTGCCGGATGCGCAGCTCCTCGTATCCGCGACCGAACGGCCCTTCGTTAGACAGCGCGTCAATGCGCAGGGCCCCGCGGGCTGCCAGCTGCATGAGAGAGGCGGGCATATCCAACGGAGAAGCATGGTTCCACCGGAGCAGCCGTCCCATGATCGCAGCTTCGAAACCCGTGGGGAGATCACCATCTTCAAGACGCTCATTCTCCGAAGGCCCGCCATCTCCTCCACGTTCTCGCCCGAAGGTCAGGTACAGTCCCGACGCCGCCCCGATGATGACCACCGCCAGCAGCACGAACGCCAGGTCAACAGCATAGGAGTTCGCCAGCCATGCCGACCACGTGTCCGTCCACGCTTCTTCTTCCGCCTTCGCCGCGTCCAAACGCGTGCCGCTGTAGGCGAACCGCGCCTCAAGCGGCAGGTTCGTCAGCCACGCCACCGGGAACAAGATGTGCGCCTGCGCATATTGGCCGGGCAGCACCTCCGGCACGCGGAACGCCACCGTGCCGTCCGCGCGCACGTCCACGGTGCCCGCTGCGCCGTGACCCCACGCGAAGACGTTCTGCTCCGGAACGGCCTCCATCCCCTCCGGCATCGGCAGCTGCACGCTGACCGTCACCCCGCTGACGCGCGCATCCGCATCCTCCGCCACGTAATCCCAGTACAGCTCCGCCACGTCGTCGAATGCGCGCACGGCGTTCGTCACTTCGTAGTCGATGTCGAACAAGATGCGGCCGCTCGTAGCCGGGAAGAAGAGATAGATCACCCGATCGCGCGGGTCCACCGCGAAAGAGGGTTGCTCAGGCAGGTACGCGCCCCCCGAACCGCTTCCGTCGTCCGCCTTGCTGTTGTGAGCCGCCACGCGCGCGGCGATGCCGCCAGTCTGCTCATAGGCGGCTCGCATGTCAGCAGAGAAGGCGACTTCTTCCAAGGAGGTCCAGTTGCCATCGATGCCGCCCTGCACGGTCACATGGGCGAAGCGGATAGCTGAGACGGAGAGCTTGGAATCCTGCTGGATGCTGGTCACCGGCACCGCAAGGGCGCTTCGCGTCTCTTGGAGTTCGCAGGTGCGTTGCTCCGTGATGTGGAGAGCGCCATCTGTCTGCACCTGCGCGGTGGCCTTGAGCCCATCCACGTCCACCGCGGCGAACGCGCGCCCCGGACAAGTGCAGAGCGCCAGCGCGCAGACGAGCAGCGCCAGCGCGGCCGCTGCCTTCGCGAGGGCCTTCGATGCTCTGCCTGATGCGTTCACCAACCCGCTCCTTGGAATGCGTTCATTCTTGCATGGCTGATTATATAAGCGCGGCGATGGATATGGCGTCCAGACCCGATCATCACGGGCGGATCCCCGCAAATCCGGAAAGCCTCTAGAATGAAAACGGAGCGAATGGAAAACCCTTCCGGAAAGGAGCGCCCATGCGAACGCTGATCGTGGGAGATGTCCATTTGAAGGCTTCGGCCATCTTGGCGGATGTGGATGACGTGCTCAGCGTGCATCCGGAGGTGCAACGGATCGTGTTCACCGGGGACATCTGCGATGAGTGGAATGCGGGCGAAGCGCTCATGATGCGTGAGCTGGAGGAGTTCGCGGATTGGGTGGAGGAGCGGCGCGACGAGGGGTACGAGGTGGACGTCCTCTTCGGGAACCACGACTTCCAGTACCTGCTGGGCAAGCAAGGGCCGGGGACGATCATGGACCTGATCCCGTTCGTGCGAGAGACGCTGTTCCCGCTGGGCCTGCGGGCGGCTGTGACCGTGGATGGGTTCCTGGTGACCCATGCGGGCCTCACGCAGTCGTGGGCCGACGAGCATCTTGACTGCCCGGAGAGCGCCGAAGAGGCGGCAGAACAGCTGAATGAGATGCTGGACGGCAGGGACTATCACGATCTGCAAGCGCTGTTCACTTGCGGGCCGGATCGGGGCGGCCGCGGCATTCCCGGGCCTCTCTGGGCTGATCGCTACGAGCTGCAAGAGGACCCGGTGGAGGAGATGGGGCAGATCGTGGGGCATTCGCCCGTGGACACGGCCTGCTGCAGCGAAGGGTCTGGCTGGGTCCCCGATGCCGCGCCGGAGCTCTGGTTCTGCGACACGTTCTCTCTGTTCTCAGACGGCCGCCCCATCGGCGACGGCACCATGCTGCTCGTGGAGGATGGCGTCGTTGAGGTGGTTGAGGCGTGACCTAGCGTACCGGGATGTTCCGACAGAGCGGAGACTGCTACCAATCCAAAAAAGGCGTCCAGGCGCCGGATGCGCAGGTCATCTTTCCATTTCGCATGGTTGACCATTGGCGCCCAATGGGCGCGCTACATATTTTATTGCTCCTTCGCAACGAGTTTCCGAAGCTCGTCTTCGATAGCCTCATCACTCATTCCGGGGAAAAGCTCATGCATCATCTTTTCCCAATTCGGCTTATTGGGCTCTTTCCTGAAAATCTCGTCCTCACTCTTATCCTCCAATAAGAAGAAGCAGTAATACCTGATGATGCATCGTAAAAACCAGGGGAATTGCGGATACTTCAACATCATGCATTCATCTTGATATTCTTGCCTCTGATCATCAATGAACCTGCACTCATCTTCATTCAACTTATAGGTGATGATGTCACCCGCCTTGGTGGAATGCCGCGCAAGAACATGAGGTGGGATCTCTGATCGCTCTGCCTTCTTCAGCTCTTTGACATTCACGCCCTCGTCAACGTGAGACTTCCAAAAACCAATTGCCTTTGAAACGAACATGGGATGCGTATCCTCGCCCGGTTTCACATATTCATACAGTTTGGTGAGCTCACCCAGCCTGAGCGACCCTGCTTTGACTCCCTCCATTCTTTCCTCCTTTATCATAGTGCGTTATTAACATATTAACAAATTAACATGATTACATCAAAAAGGATAGGAGACAGATGCTGCGCTCGTTGCCCATGTCGAATGTCCCTTGGTTTTCTGCCCGATGTGCAGAAAAGCGTTGTCCTCCATCCCTTCACTTCGCTTGTTTGACACGGCGAATGGGACTCGGGTAATATGAGCAGCTGCTTAATGCACGCGGAGGAGTGACCGAGAGGCCGAAGGTGCTCGCCTGCTAAGTGAGTATGCCCCACAAGGGCATCTAGGGTTCGAATCCCTACTCCTCCGCCAGTTCTTCAGCTTCCCCCACAACCTGAAAGCATCACTCCAAAGACAGGTGATAGGCCGTTTTGCGATCGGCTGCGAAACCGC
Organism: uncultured Eggerthellaceae bacterium; assembly: GCA_910580205.1. GTDB lineage: Bacteria > Actinomycetota > Coriobacteriia > Coriobacteriales > Eggerthellaceae > MGBC163016. Next base: position 64,262 of record CAJTVP010000008.1, on the reverse strand, counting down.
ATTTCTCGTAAAGATGATGGACGTTCGAGGAGGAGCTGCTCGTCTCCGAGAGCCCAGCGGCTACGCTTCCGGCTGGAACGTGTCCTTATCCGGCGCGAAGGAGCGCATCGCCTCGATCGTACGGGCGAACAGCTCGTCCAGCTCCCAGCCCAGCATCTCCGCGCCGCTGCGGATGACCTCGCGGTCCACGCCCGCAGCGAAGCGCTTGTCCTTGAACTTCTTCTTCAGCGACTTCACTTCGAAATCCATCACGCTCTTCGATGGCCGCATCAGGATGGCCGCGCCTATCAGCCCCGTGAGCTCTTCAGTAGCGAACAGGATCTTCTCCATTTGCAGCTCAGGCTTCGGCAGGTCAGGGTTGAAATCCGACGTGTGCGACTGGATGGCGCGGATCAACTCCGGCGTGCCCCCGGCTGCCTGGATGAGCGGCGTGGCGTAAAGCGTGTGCTGCTCCGGCTCGTCGTCATGCTCCTCCCAATCTAGATCATGCAACAGCCCCACGATCCCCCAGAACTCCTCGTTCTCCGGATCGTACTCGCGCGCGAAATAGCGCATCGTCTGTTCCACCGTCTCGCCGTGCTCCAGATGGAACTCCTCTTTGTTGTGCTCCTGCAACAGCGCGAACGCTTCCTCGCGCGTCATCCCCGCATCCAACGCAGCCATGGCCGCCACCTTCCTCTCTGTCTGATGCCGCTATTCTACGGACAAATGGCGAAGGCCGCTCGTGAGAACACGGCGAATCCCACGCTCCGCTATTCCTCCATAAAGAACGCGCCCATCCCCTCCGGCGGCGAGGACAGCCGCGATCGCGCTTCTCGCCATCCGGGCAGCGCTTCGTCCAGCAACCCGTAGAACGCTGGCGAATGCCCATGCATGATCAGGTGGCAGAGCTCATGGACCACCACGTATTCCAAGCATGCCGGCGGATACAGCGCCAGCCGCGTGTTCAAGCAGATGCGCCCAGTGCCAGGCTGGCAGCTCCCCCACCGGCTCTTCATGTTCCGAAACGCCAGCTTGCCCGCGCGCACGCCGAGGATGCGCTCCCACTTCTGGATGAGAGGAGGGGCGAACGCCTGGACGATGGCCTTCCACTCAGCGCGATCCGCTTCAGTGGCGCTTTCAAATGGGTCGGCTGGCTCCTGGGCCAGACGCTTTCTGGCGCGCTCAACCCATGCCCGCTTGGCGCGCACGAACGCGGCCACCTCCCGCTCCGGCACATGGAATGGGGCTGATACCGCCACGGTGCCATCGCGCCGCACGCGAAGATTCACGTTCTTCACCCGCTTGCGGATGAGTTGCACGCCCAGGCCATCAACCTGGATGGTCTGAGCCTCCGTCCCACGTTGCCCTCTCACGACAGGCGACCTTCTTCAGCCAGCATCGCCTTCGTCGCCAGTGTCATCTCATAGGCAGCATTGCGCGGGATGTCACACCCCTCCTGCACGATGCGCGCCGCTTCCTTGGGTCGGACGCCCTCTTGCAAAAGCTCACGCAAGCGCGCCTGCGCTGCCTCCAGCGCGTCGGCCTGATCCCGCTCCCGTTCCGCAAGTGCAGGGCCGTCCACCACGATGACCACCTCGCCCTTGAGAGGCGCTTGCTTCTCACGCTCGGCGAATGCGGTTGCCAGGGCTGGTGCCGCGTCCACGGCCACCTCTTCGTGGAGCTTCGTGAGCTCGCGGCAAACCGCCACCTTCCGATAAGGGAACGCCTTCGCCAGCGCATCCAACGTACCGACGAGCCGATGCGGGCTCTCATAGAACACGAGCGCGGCATCCACCGGGGCCAGCTCCTCCAGACAGGCTTCGCGCGCCTCTGTCTTGCGCGGCAGGAAACCGGCGAAGAGATAGCGCGGCGTCTGGAAGCCGCTTGCCACGTAGGCCGTGACCGCCGCCGATGCGCCCGGCAGCACGACCACCGGAACGGCCGCCTTCCGCGCGCGTTCCACCAGATGCATCCCAGGGTCAGACACGCTGGGCATCCCCGCGTCAGAGCAGAATGCCAGCGTCTCACCCGTCAGCAGCCGCGCGATGATGGCATCCGCCCGCTGGCGCATGACGTTCTCATCCAACCGTTCGAGCGGTTTATGCAGGTCAAGATGAGCCAGCAGCTTGCCGGTCACGCGCGTGTCTTCGCAAAGAACCGCGTCAGAGGCGCGCAACGCTTCGATGGCGCGCAACGTGATATCGCCCATGTTCCCGATGGGAGTGGGAACCAGATACAGTGTGCCAAGATCAGCCATAGGTGAGATTATACGCTCCGCATAGACCGCGGAAACAGGCGAAGCGAACGAGGATCAAGCCGCTTCCACGATCCTGTAGGACTCATGGTCTCCGCAGCACGTTTGCAGCGCGATGGATTCGCCATGGCCGGTGACCTCTTGGGAGATCTGCCCCCACTCTGTGTCATCTGGCACGTCATACACGGCGAAGACGGTGTAGGTGCGCGCGTTCCCGTCGCGGTCGCATACGGTGATCTGATCGCCATCCTGCAGGTACATCACGCAATTGAACACGCCCGGATGATGGCCGATGAAGTACCCCCACGACCCATCCGTGGTGGAATCCTGCCCCATCCACAGGGCCGCCGTGGTGTCCGGCGCGCGTTCGGCCTTGTAATCATCCACGAAGGGGATGACGTTGCCGAAGATGAGGAGCGACATGGGCGGCAGCGCATCGTCCGCTTCTGCAGCCGCTTGGCTGTTCGCTTGGTCATCCGCGGGAGCGGCCGGCGTCTTCATCACCGACACCGCCTCCGGTGCCAACAGAGATGGGCTGCCCGTCCCGCCGTTCAGCAACGCGCCGTTCGCGTCTTTGCCGGTCAGATCCAAAAGCTTCGCCGCGCTGATATAGGAATCCGCCATATCCTCGTCGAACGCCGACTCCGCTTGGGCTTCGGCTTGCGCCTCTTGCTGCATAGCTTCTTCCATGGAAGGCGTGAGCGCGTAGGCTGCGCCTCCGGCCATGAGCACGCAAAGGCTGCCTGCAAGGAATCCCACACCAATCTTCGTGCGCTTGCGCATGGCCGCCTCCCTTCGCTGAGCTTCGCCGGGTTCTGCCGGACTCTGGCGGAAACTGCCGGGTGAGCCAGTCTCCGCACTGTGAGCATACGCGCGCGCCACGCCACTCCGCCCTGCTGGAGGCGTTTGTCATGGTCCCGATGGGAAACGTATGGGAGGCTGATACCTTGTCTCAGCGCTTGAGGCTGCCGAACAGGCCGCGCACGAGCTGGCGCCCGGCTTCGCGGCCGATCTGCCCGATGATCGAATTGACCGTCTTGGACATCTGATCGGCGCGCTTCTGGGCGGCTTTCTCCTGCGCCTTCTCTTCGCGTTCGCGCTCCTTGGCTTCGCGGGCCGCCTCCTTGGCTGCTTCTTTGGCTGCTTTGACGGCTTCCTTGTCCGCGGCCGCCGCATCCGCTTCGGCCGTTGCGCCTTCGCTATTGTCAGCGATCGCCGCGTCCGCGCTCTGCGCCTGGATCATCTCGAAGGCGCTTTCGCGATCGACGGCCGTCCCGTACGTGCCCATCAGATCCGCCTGCGCCTGGAACACGCCCGTCATTACCTCGTCCGTGGCCGCACCCATCTTGCACTCAGGAGGCAGCACCTTCGCGCGCTCGACCGGTTCGGGCTGACCATCAGCGTTCAAGAAGGACACGAGCGCTTCCCCGGTGCCCACCTCTTGAAGCGCGGCCACCACGTCCACAGCCGGATTCTCCCGGAACGACTGCGCTGCCGCCTTCACCGCCTTCTGCTCTGCAGGCGTGTAGGCGCGCAACCCGTGTTGGATGCGGTTCGACAGCTGCGCCAGCACCTCATCCGGGATGTCAGAGGGCGACTGCGTGATGAAATACAGGCCCACACCCTTCGAGCGGATGAGCTTGACCGTCTGCACGATCTTGTCCGTGAGCGCTTTCGGCATGTCGTCGAACAGCAGGTGCGCCTCGTCGAAGAAAAACACGAACTTCGGCTTGTCCAAGTCGCCCACTTCCGGGAGCGTTTCAAAGAGCTCGGTCAGCATCCAGAGCAGGAAGATGGCGTACACGCGCGGGCTTTGCATGAGCTTGGAGGCGTCAAGGATGTTGACCAGGCCCTCTCCGTTCGCATCCGTCACCATCCAGTCGCTGATGTTCAAGGCCGGTTCGCCGAAGAAGACGTTGCCGCCCTGATCTTCCAGTGTGAGCAGAGCGCGCTGGATGGCGCCGATGGACTGGGAGGACACGCGCCCGTAGGTGGTATCCACTTCTTTCGCGTGATCGCCCAAGAACGTGAGCATGGCGCGCAGGTCTTTCAGATCGATCAGCAGCATCTGGTTGTCGTCAGCCACGCGGAATGCGATGGTGAGGACGCCTTGCTGCGCGTCGGTCAGGTCCAGCAAGCGGCCCAGCAGATCCGGTCCCATTTCAGAGATGGTGATGCGGCACGGGATCCCCTGACCCTCCAGCATGTTCCAGTAATGGACCGGGCACGCCTTCGGCTGCCAGCCCTCCGCACCCAAGTCCGCCGCGCGCTTGACCACGGATTCGGTGGCCTCGCCCGGCTCTGCCATGCCCGTCACGTCCCCTTTGACGTCAGCCATGAACACCGGAACGCCCGCCTGCGAGAACCCTTCCGCCAGCACTTTCAGCGTGACGGTCTTGCCCGTGCCGGATGCTCCCGCGATGAGCCCGTGGCGGTTCGATTGGTTCAGCAAAAGATCGCACGAACGCTCCCCTTGCGCCACTTTGATCTTGTCACCGTCGAACATGGCTTGCCTCCTCATCATTCCTTCGCTTGGGCGTTCAGCCTGGCCGCAGCTTCGGCGCGCTCACGGCAAAGATCAGCCCATTTCGGCATCTTGTTCAGCGTGCGGACCAGATCAGCCAGCACCTTCGGGATGTCTATCCCCTGCGGGCACATCCGCACGCATGCGCCGCACTGGATGCAATCCTGCGCGCGCTGGCCCACGGGCACCGCATCCATCTGCATGGAGATGGTGAAGCTGGTGTCGAACCGCATGTCGTTGTAGGTGGCCATGAGCATGGGGATGTCGATCCGTTGCGGGCATGAATCCGTGCAGTAGCGGCACGCCGTGCAGGGGACGCCGTCTTTGAGCGATTCGGCCACGTCCATGAGAAGGCCTTCTTCGGCCTCCGTCAGTGGCGCAGCCGTCTGGAACAGGCGGCAGTTCTCTTCCACCTGAGCCAGCGTGGACATGCCGGAGAGGATGACCTTCACGTTCGGGATGCCTTGGAGCCAACGGAACGACCATTCCACGGCGGAGCGGCACGAATCAGCCGTCGTGAGCAGCGCCAGCGAATCCGCCGGAAGTTCGGCCAGCTTGCCCCCGCGAAGCGGCTCCATGACCACCACGGGGATGCCCGCATCTTCCAACAGCGCCGTCTTGCCCGCTGCGTCCTGCAGCGTCCAGTCCAGATAGTTCATCTGAATCTGGCAGAACTCCATGACGTTCGTACCAGCGAAGAGCGCCGCTGTCTCCGGCTCCTCTGCCGCCAAGCGCGCGAACCGCTTCGCCCCATGGTCCAGAAACGCCGCCAGCGTCTCCGTGCGCCCGTGACTGGAGAAACCCAAATGACGGATGCGCCCCTCCTTCTTCTGCTGGATGAAGTAATCCAAGATGCCCCAACGCTCATCAAGGTACACATCCATGGATGCCTCGTAGACGTTGTGGAGCAAATAGAAGTCGAAATGGTCCACGCCGCACTTGGCAAGCTGCTCTTCAAAGATGGCTTTCGGATCATAGGCATCCGCCAACTGATGCCCAGGATACTTCGTCGCCAGGAAATAGCGTTCGCGCGGGTAGCGAGCCAAAGACGCGCCCAGCGCGATCTCAGAAGCGCCACCGTGATAGGGATACGCCGTATCGAAATAGTTCACGCCTGCGGACAACGCCGCATCCACCATGGCATCCAGCTGCGCTTGGTCTATGTTCGCAGCATCCCCATCAATGACGGGCAAGCGCATTGCCCCGAACCCAAGCCGGGCGATCCCATCCCCCAGAAAATCATTCGACAACATGGCGGCCCTTTCTTCCCCCGTGGTCTTCGCGGCGTATTGTAGAAGATGAAGCCCGCTTGAACGCAAGGGCCCGCACGCCTGAAACTGAGTTGCAAAAGAAGAAGTTCGGCGATAATCCGGTACGGGCTGGTCAGTCGCAGCGTCGATCCATCATGCGCTCTTCCGGCTGCGCATCAGCGAATCCACCGCCACCAGCGCCAGACCGCACCAGATGCACCCGAAGCAGACGGCATGAGCGGTGGTGAACGGCTCGCCGAACGCGAACACGCCGATGAGCAGGGCGATCGTGGGGCTGAGGTACTGGATGAACCCCAAAAGCGTGAGCGGGATGGTGTTCGCTGCCTTCGCGAACAGGATGAGCGGGATGGCCGTGACCGCGCCCCCGCCCACCAGAAGCGCTGTCGTCTTCCAGCCTTCGAGCGAGGTCACATCACCCAAAAACCCGTGGGTGCCCGTGAAGAAGGCAAGCCCCACGGCGAAGATGATGGCGAACGGCGTCATGACGGCGCTTTCGACGGCGATGGCTTCAAGCGCCGGATAGCCGCCTTGCTTCTTGACGGCGCCATACACGCCGAACGAGAGGGCCAAGCTGATGGCGATGGCGGGAAAAGAGCCGTAACCCAGCGTGAAGAACAGGATGCCCGCCGTGCAGAGCGCCACTGCGATCCATTGGAGCGGCGTCAAGCGTTCACGGAAGCAAATCATCCCCAACACGATGGAGACGAGCGGATTCAAGTAGTACCCGATGGACGTTTCAAGCACATGCCCCGTGGCCACGGCCACGATGTAGATGCTCCAATTCGCCGTGATCAAGATGGAAGCGGGGATCAGGAAGCGCCGAGCGCGCGGCTCCTTCAGCAGCTTCCAGAAATCCGCGCGCACGACGGCGCACACGATCGCCGTGAACGCGAAGCACCAGATGATGCGCTGAGCCACCACCTCGTATTGGTTCACGCCGGAGAGCAGCTTCCAATACAACGGGAAGAAGCCCCAGAGGGTGTAGCAGCCGAACGCCGTCAGCACGCCCGTGTTCAGGCGGCCTTTGGCCGGATGGGTTTCATCGTTGCGATCCATGACCGCATTGTACCACCGACGCAGCCCCTCCCGACCCATGCTCTGCTCCTACGACGCCAACTGCTTCATCTCCCGGAAGAACGCCATAAGGTCATCTTCGAACGCGCTGTCCTTGAGCCGGATGAATGAGATGCCGTGTTCGATGGGTTTTCCCGTCAGGCGGATCACCCCCAACGCCCCCTCGTCCACCTCTGCGCGGATGGCGCTCTCATATAGAAAGGATATGCCCACCCCCTCCATCACGAACACTTTGATGATGTCCAAGCTCTCCACCTCGGTCACATCGGCGAAAGCGCTGAGGGTGAGATCGTGCTCTGCCAACGCGTGCTCCAAAACCGCCCGTGTGCCTGAGCCCTCTTCGCGCACCAAAAGCGGCATTCCGAGAAGATCATCGAAGGAGATGCGGCTCCCTGCCAGCCCGTGATCTGACGAACAAGCGCACAGCAGGCGCTCCTTGGTGAACAGATCGCAAGCATAGGCGCTGCGATCGAAGAGCCCTTCGACGAAGGCGCAGTCGATCTCCCCTCCTCGCAACAGTTCCAGCAAATGCGCGGTATCCCCCGATCGGACGCGCACCTTGATCTCCGGGTGCTCCGTCAGGAAGCGCGCCAAGGGCTGAGCCGCCACATACCGTCCTGCCGTCAGCGTCATCCCCACGCGCAGATGCCTTTGCGCATCACCGCCGATGGCCTTGAGCTTGCGGCGCAGCAGCTCATCATCATGGATCCGGGTCGCAAGGACCTCTTGCAGAACGGCTCCGGCCTTCGTGAGCCGGAGCTTGCGCTTCTCGTATCGGAACAAAGGCGTGCCGTATTCTCGCTCAAGGAATGAGATGTGCTGCGACACCGCGGGCTGCGTGATGTGCAGTTCCCGCGCCGCTGCCGTGTAGTTGAGAGTCCGGCATACGGTCAGGAACGTCTTCACGCGGAAATCCTGCATGGCATCTCCTTTTGGATGGGCATCATCAATAATAATTTCTTATAGATAGATAATACATCATAAGGAACAGCTTTGACCATTTGCTGTCACAATCACGCCCGTTGATTTCCCGCGCCGCACTGAGGCGAACCGGTGCGGTGCGGATGAAAGCTTGACTGGAAAGGACACAGCATGAGAGAGCTCATCAAAGGCGTTCCGATTCCCACGGCGGGATTGGCGTTGGGACTGGCAGCGCTGGGCAATCTGCTCTCCTCACAGGCCGGAATCGCCCGCCCTGTCTGCGGAATCCTTTCCGCAGCTTTGATCGCGCTGGTCATCAGCAAGGTCATCCTGTTCCCGTCCATGATCCGAGAAGACTTCAAGAATCCCATCTTGGCCAGCGTTTCCGCCACTCTGCTCATGGCGCTCATGCAGATCGCCGGGTACGTCGCCCCGCATGCTTTCCCGATCGCGTTCATGTTGTGGACCGGTGCCGTCATCGCCCATCTGGCCCTCATGGTCTGGTTCTCTGCGCGCTACTTCCACCCCTTCAAGCTGGACCAAGTCTTCCCCACGTACTTCATCTGCTACGTCGGGATCATCGTGGCCTCGGTCACTTCTCCCCTCTTCGGCATGGAGGCAGTTGGGCGCGTCCTATTCTGGATCGGCTTCGCCTGCTACCCGGTGCTCCTTGGCCTCATCACCTACCGCTACGCGAAGCATCCCGTTCCCGACGCAGCGCGACCGCTGTTCTGCATCTACTCCGCGCCCGCAAGCCTCTCCTTGGCCGGCTATCTGGCCGTGACCGAGGAGCCGAATATCGTATTCGTCAGCGTGCTCTTGGTGGTGGCTCAGCTGATGTTCGCAGGGGTGCTCACGAAGGTGGGCGCCTTCATCCGCGGCGGTTTCTACCCCAGCTACGCGGCCATGACGTTCCCGTTCGTCATCACGGCCACCGCGCTGTCTCTGGGATTGGAGGCCTTCGCCGCGGCTGGCATGGCAGCTCCTGCGTTCCTGTACGGGCTCTGCACCCTGGAGACCATCTTCGCCACGGGGATGGTGGCCTTCGTCTTCATGCGCTACGCCATCTTCCTGGCGAAACCCCTCACCGCCACTCTTTCCGTGCGCCCCGCCCTCACGGAGGAATAAGGACGGAGGCCACGCTCCTCCGCCCCCGCTGCCCTCCCCTCACTCCGTCACGAGGACGCGGACGCTCACGCGCTTGATGCCCCGCGAGAAGACGTAAGCCGCGCCGGCGAACACGCCGGCGAACGCGACCGCGATGATGAGAGCCTCCTCCAAAGGCAGGGAGATCCCGAAAGCTCCCACGCCGAACGTGCCGAAGAGCGCGCCTATGAGAGAGCTGCCGAATGCGAACGTGAACCCCACGCCGGCGAGCGAACCGACGAGCGCCACGCCCAAGAACCGCAATGCGAACGACGTTCTCAACATAGGCACAGGGAAGCCCAAGGCTCGGTACACTCCCAGATCGCGCTGTTCGGAGACCAGCATCCTACGGCTCACGAGCATGACCGCCACGCATGCCAGCAGAACCGCGAAGGCGGCCATAGCGTAGCCCACCACCGTGAGCAGGTCGCGGATGAGAAGGATCATGTTCGTGGCAGAGCCGAACAGGCCCGTCGGCTCCGTGCTCACCTCGTCACCGAAACGGCTCTGCAACAGCGCCATGGCCTCGTCAGCCTTGTCGGGATCGGCCAGCTGGAACTGGTAGGAGCCTTCTCCACCGGCCATATCCTCCCCGGCAAGCTCTTCTATCCCCTCGTACGTGAGCATGATGCCGTTGCCGCCGTTGAGCACGCTCGAGATCACGCCGCTGACGATGTAGCGGTGCTCATCTCCCTGACGATCCAGGACTTCGAACTCATCCCCCACACCCATGTTCGCTGAACGCGCCAAGGACAAGCCGATCAACGCCTCGTTGGGCAGCGTCGGCTTGCGACCAGCCATGAGCGTTCCGTCGTCGACGACTCCCATATCCGACAACCCCACGAAGGTGCGGGATTCGCCATCCATGTTGAGCATCGTCGCCCCCTCTTGCCAAACCCGCGTGATGGGCGTGACCTCTTCGATGGCGCTGTGGACCTCCTCCTCGGTCACGTCGTCTCCCCTCAGTTCGACGGAGATATCGCTTTTCCATACGCCGAAGGTCCGGTACACCGCGCTGTCCTGCGCCACCGCCCCACCGATCCCGAAACAGAGCGCGATGAACGCGCACAGCAGAAGCGAGCAGGCGGCGACCCCGATATAGCGGCCTTTTTGAGACGCGATCGCGCGATGAGCCAAGGAAGAACGCAGGTGGGCACCGCTGATCGCGCCAGTGCCACGGGGAGAGAACCGCACGTCCCCGTCCCCTTGGCGCAACGCTGAAAGAGGCGTGATGGAGGCGATCTTCCGAGCCTTCAGGGTGATGGAGAAGATCAAGGCCGCGAACAGCAGCGCGCAACAGCCCAGCGCCGCCCAGGGCAGCGCTGGCGTCTGCACCAGTATGCCCGTGAGCATCACGAAGGGAGGCCAGAACAGCGGCTCCATCCCATATCCGACGAGAAATCCCAACAGCAAGCCAAGGAAGGCGCACGAAGCATACTGCGCGACCAGCGCCCGGCGCAGCATGCTCCGGCTCAGCCCCACAGCCTTCAAAGTTCCCCAATTCGCGTATTCGCTTTCTATGGCGGCGGAAGCCATATGGAGGCAGAGGATCAGCGCCACTACGAACAACAGCAGAGAGAAGACGCACAGGATGGCCGAGATGACCTGCACGACCAGAAGGGTATACCCCGCCATGGTCTCCCGGGCGAACAACGCGTTGGTGGCCTGGCCCCACTCCGTCTCCTCTCCGATGATCCGAGCAAGGTCGCGTCCGCTCATCCCGTCAGCTTTCGCCTCTGGAGTCAGGAACGCATGGATCTCCGTCAAGGGATAGGACGCATCTTCGATGGCCAGCATGCCCACATTCTCACCGCCAGCTGCCAGAGGACCGCCTTCCAGGACCTTGGCGTACAGACGGTCGAAAGCATCATCGGATACCAAGGTGCGCGTCGTCTCCAAGAAAGGAGAACCGAGCTGGGGATCTTCGTAGAATCCCGCCACCTTCAACTCGATCTCTTCATCCCCCACGCTGACGTAAAGCGCATCCCCTACGTCAAGACCGTACAACGTCTTGAGCGCTGGCCTCACATACACCTCTTCGTCCTGGGGCCCCGTCGCGTCTGCGCGATAAGAGGAGAGATCATCATTGAAGACATTGAAAGCGAGCGTCTCGCCCCACGGTTCATAGCCCATGGAGGACGGTTGGCTTTTTTCGCTCAGCTCTACCCCGTTCTCATCCACGAACTGAGTGGCGGCCGCGAAGGCATCAGTGACCTTGACCTCCCCCACCTCGGGCAGAGCGCGGATCTCTTCGATGGTCTCCTCGTCAAGGTTGGTGGGCAGGTCGTTCGCGAACACATCTCCCGCCCCCACCTCATCAAGCAGCACCCCTTCTCGCTCTGAAAGGTCCACGAACAGGCTCACCGTGAGCGTGAGCGCCAACGCGGAGAGAAAAAGGAGCACCATCAGACCCAGAAATGTGGCTTTGTCCCGTCGAAGGCCGGCGAAGACGAGCGTGCGCAACGGTTCCATGGCCATCACCTACCAGGAAAGAGACGAAAGCCATGCGTTCGCCATGGCCTCGCGCTCACGGACATACGCCTCATCGGCAGTGCAGCCATCCCACCGGGACAGCTCCAACTCACCCTGCACGCCTCCGTCCTCGAAATAGAGGATGCGGTTGCCACGCACGGCGCTTCGCACGTCATGGGTCACCATGAGGATGCTGATGCCTTCCGCGTTGAGCTCATTCAGCAAGCCCAGCACTTCCAGACTGTTCGCCCGGTTGAGCGCGCCGGTGGGCTCGTCAGCGAACACGAGCGCCGGTTCGTTCACCACGGCCCGCGCCACCGCGCAACGCTGCTTCTGGCCACCGGATGCTTGGCTTGGCAAATGGGCCGCCACCTCTTCGAGGTCCATGCGGCGGATGAACTCTTGGGCGACCGCGCGCGTCTGATCCGCACTGCGCCCCTCTTTGAGATAGCCGGGCACGGCGATGTTCTCGAAGAGCGTGAGATTGCTCACCAAACTGGCGGCTTGGAACACGAACCCGAAGCTCTGAGCGCGCAGGTGCGCCAGCTCCGCTTCGCTGGCACGGGCTATGTCCTCCCCTTGGAAGGTGACGGAACCGGAAGTGGGCTTGTCCATGCCGGACAGGCAATAGAGCAGCGTGGATTTCCCGGACCCCGACGGGCCCATGATGGAAGTGAAGTCGCCTTCGCGGATATCCAAGTCCACGTCTCCCAGCACGTGAGTCTGGACGCCGTCGGCCACGTAGGTCTTCGAAAGGCCGCGGGCGGTGAGCACGGTTCGTTGCATGAGGAGCCATCCTTTCTATCATGACGAACGGCATGATAGGGAACGCACCATTAAGGAATCCTTAAGGACGCAGCCGAGCCTTCCGAGAGCAACCCGAAAGCGTTCAGCCCAGCGCAAGCCATCAACCTTCCAGCGGGAGCGTGATGGTGGCGCGCAGACCCGGATGGGCGTTCTCAAGGTGGAGGCTGCCCTCCATGCGCCCGACCAGGTGGTCCACGATGAACAGCCCCAATCCCGCGCCCGGCGTAGCGCCGGCGTTGCTCCCGCGGAAGAAGCGCTCTTGCAGAAACGGCAGATCCTCAGGAGGAACGCCAGGGCCCTGATCGCGCACGCTGATCTGGTAGACGCCTTCGCCGACGCGACCCACCACTTCCACCGGTGCACCGGGCGCATGCTTCGCCGCATTCGCCAGAAGGTTGTCGATGGCCTGAGAGAGCCGCTGCTCATCAACGGCCAACGTGGCCTCATCCGCGCGCGGGCATGAGACGGAGAGCATCCCCGAAAAGCCCTCCGCGCAGGAACGGATGAGCGGGGTCACGGGCACGGGCGCGCACGTGACCTGGATGCGCTCCATGTCCGCCAGCGCGTGCTCGAACAAGTCCTCCACCAGAGCAGAGGCTTCGTCGCACTTCCCCATGATGGCATGCTCATAGTCGGCGCGCTCTTCCTCCGTTTCCGGAAGCCCCATGTCAAGGGCTTCCGCATACGCGCGCAGGGATGCCAAAGGCGTGCGCAGATCATGGGAGAGGGAGGCCAAGGCCGTCTTGTAGGCTTCGCTGGCTTCCGCTTCGGCTTGACGGGCGCGGAGGAGCTGGGCGCGCAGATGATCGAACGCCCAGGCGAAAGGCCCGAACGGGTTCGACCGCTCGTAGCGCAGCGGCGCCTCCAGGTTGCCGGAAGCCACCTCAACGGCGAAATCTTCCAGCCGTTTGAAGGGGCGCACGACGGAGGCGTAGAGGTAAGCGGCAAGCCCCACGATGCCCGCGATGGCCGCCAACGCCAGCAGAAGGATGGCCGCGAGCGCGCCGTCCTGGCGCTCCTGAGCCGCTTGCCGCAGGGATTCCTGCGCATCGGCGAGAGCGGCATCAACAGCCGGGGCGTTCTCAGACGCCGGCAAGCCAGCGCGCACCCCATTCAGATCCAAGGCCTCCAAGCGCAGATCATTGGCAGAGCCGGCATCCAAGGTCCAGAAGATGCCCGCCCCCGCAGCGGCGATCACGATCACCGCCGCCAACGCCACTGCCGCGATGAGACGCTTGGCGATGCGGTCTCCCTGCTTCATCGGCTGATCTCATCCGGAAGGTCGAACCGGTATCCCACGCCGCGGACCGTCTTGAAGAACACGGGGTGCGCCGGGTCGTCCTCCAGCTTCGCCCGCAGCCAGCTCATATGCACCGCCACCGTCTGCGGCTCCACGTCCGAGAACACGCCCCACGCCTGCACCAGCAGCGTCTCGCGGGAAAGCGCCCGCCCAGCGTTGCGCATGAGGATGGATGCCAGCAGGAACTCTTTGGGAGAGAGTGCTATGGCTTCGCCGTCCTTCAGGAGTTCGGCCGCCGCAGGCCGCAAGACGAAGGGGCCGACCGTGAGCTCCTCTTCGGCGGCTTGTCGCATCTCCGGCCGGCGCAAGAGCGCCTTGGCCTGGGCGAGCAGTTCGCGAAGGCTGAACGGCTTGGACAGGAACACATCCCCGCCCTCTTCCAAAGCCCGGACGCGCACATCCGGCTCTATCCGGGCAGAAGCGAAGATGACCGGAGCGCCGCTCTTCTCACGCAGGTTGCGGCAAAGCGCGAAACCATCATCGCCAGGAAGATTGATGTCCACCACCAGGCAATCGAAGACAGAGCCGGTGAGGGCATCGTAGGCCTCTTCGGCGCTGGAGACGCTTTCGGCGGTGAATCCTTCCGCCGCGAAGGCGCGAACCATGAGACCAGCCAGGTCCCGATCATCTTCCACAATGAGCACGTTCATGGCGGATGGGTTCGCAACCATCAGGATGGACGCTTCGCCAGTTCCTCAGCCATCTCGCGCAGCTTGAACTTCTGCACCTTCATGGACGGCGTCATGGGGAAATCATCCACGAAGAACACGCGCTTGGGCACTTTGTACCGGGCGATGCGCGGGATGGCCCACTCGCGCACCTCGTCTTCGGTCATGGATTCGTAGCCGGGCCGCGTGCGGATGAACGCGCCCACGATCTCGCCGTATTTCTCATCCGGGATGCCCACCACCTGCGCGTCCAGCACGCCCGGCATGGTGAGCAGGAAGTTCTCGATCTCAAGGGGATAGATGTTCTCGCCGCCGCGGATGATCATGTCTTTGATGCGCCCGGTCACGCGGTAGTAGCCGTCCTCATCCACCATCCCCAGGTCACCGGAATGGAGGAAGCCGTTCTCGTCGATGGCCTCTGCGGTGGCCTCAGGCATCTTGTAATAGCCCTTCATGACGTTGTAGCCCCGGCAGCAAAGCTCGCCCGGTTCGCCCACGCCGCACGTATGGCCGTCAGCCGGGTCGATCACGCGCACCTCCACGGGCGGATGGGCGCGCCCCACGGTTTCGCATTTGTGTTGGATGTCGTCATCGGCGGACGTCTGCGTGAACACGGGACTGGTCTCGGTCAGCCCATAGCAGATGGTTATCTCCGTCATGTTCATGCGCTCCATGACCTCGCGCATGGTCTCCGGCGGACAGGGGCTGCCAGCCATGATGCCCGTGCGCATGTGGGACAGGTCGAACGTGTCGAAGTCCGGGTGGTTGAGCTCGGCGATGAACATGGTGGGCACGCCGTAGACCGCCGTCCCCTTCTCCTTGTGGAGCGCTTGGAGCACGAGGCTGGCGTCGAAGTCCTCCACGATGAGCATGGTGGAACGGTGCGTCAAGTTCGCCATGACGCCCAGCACGCAGCCGAAGCAGTGGAAGAATGGGACGGGCAGGCACACGCGATCCACTTCCGTGAGCTTCTGACCTTCGCCGATGTAGAAGCCGTTGTTCAGGATGTTGCGGTGGGTCAGCATGACGCCCTTCGGGAAGCCCGTGGTGCCCGAGGTGTACTGCATCATGACCACGTCGTTGTTGTCGAACTGGCCCTGCGCCCATTCCAGGTCGGAATCCGGGCGGTGCTGCCCCAGCAGCAAGAGCTCCGGCACGCTGTAGAACCCGCGGTGCTTCTCCGGCCCCATGTAGATCAGGTTCTTGAGGAACGGGTAGGTGTCCGACTGGAGGAAGCCGCGCGGCTGCTCCAGGGATTCCGGCACCAGATCGCGGATGATCTGGAGGTAGTCCACGTCGCGGTAAGCGTCGATCACGCAGAGCGCCTTCATGTCGGACTGCTTGAGCACGTAGTCCAGCTCGTGACTCTTGTAGACGGGGTTCACCGTCACCATGACGATGCCCGCTTTCGCGCAGGCGTACATGAATGTGAGCCAATCGGGGATGTTGCGCGCCCAGACGCCCAGGTGGTCGCCCGGCTTCATGCCGATGGCCATGAGGCCCTTCGCCAGCTGGTCGGTGCGCTCGTCGAAGTCCTGATAGGACCAACGCAGGTCACGGTCGGGATAGATGACGAACTCGTGATCCGGATCCTTCGCCACTTGCTCCTTGAAGTAGGCGCCGATGGTGAGCTCCGAGTGGAGCGGGTAGTTCGGATCGCCGGGGATGGGTTCGGTCATGGATTCAGTTTGCACGATGGTGGCTTCTTCGGTCATGGCAGTTCCTCGCAGCGCCTATAAAGGAGTGTACACGCACGCCAGGAACTTGGCGTTCTGCCCGTCATGGGCGCGCACCTGGTGCGGCACGATGGAGTCGTAATAGATGCTCTCGCCGGGATGCAGGATGAACGTCTCCTTGCCGTATTCGATCTCTATGCAGCCCTCCATGCCGTAGAGCCACTCCTCTCCTTCGTGGCTGTCCAGCTTGTGCGTGGTCTCGCCGCTGGGCGTGACCGTGATGACGAAGGGATCCATGTGACGCGACGGCCGGCCGGCGGCAAGGCTGAAGTAGCTCAGGTCGCCCGCGTCTTTCGCTGTTTGCAGGGTGCGCACGCGCTCCACATCCGCCATCTGCTCAGCGCTGATGTAGGCGGGTCCGAACGATTCGTCATCATCCATGAGGGTGCCCAGGCGCACGCCAAGGGCGCGGGTGAGCTTGATGAGCGGGGCCAAAGACGGCGGCACGTCGCCCGCTTCCAAGCGTTCGATGGTGTCAACGTCGAAGCCGCAGCGGTCCGCCAGATCCTGAACTGAAAGGTGGTGCGCCTCGCGCAGCGTGGTGATCTTGTTCCCCAGGCGATTGTCCTGCTTGCCCGAGATGCTCTGGTTGTCTTGAGCCATGGGTTCCCTCCTTGAAAAACGCGCAAGCCGTAATGATAGCCCAAGGGTAGGGGCGTGCCGCTGCTAGTTCTGCGGAAACGCCTTGCGGTAGAGCTTTTTCGCCTTCGCGGGAAGATTGACGGGGAGGTCTTCAGCGAAGTCCTCATCGCCACAGGCCAACGCTTCCTCGTAGTACCAGCATTTGTACTCCAGCAGGTCAAGGGTCCTTTGCAGCTCCTCCATCTGCTCCAGCGTCTTGCGCCGCTGCTCTTCGAAGAGCGCCTTGCGCGCGGCGTAGCTTTCGCTGCCTTGGGTGGTCAGGTCCATGTATGCGCGGATCCCGCGGATCTCAAGACCGGACCGCTTCAGGCATTCGATAACGTGCAGCACACGAATGCTCCTCTCATCGAACATGCGCTTGCCGCCTTTGCGCTCAAGATCTGGGAGCAAGCCTTCCTTGTCGTAATAGCGCAGGGTTGAGGTGGGCAGGCCGGTCATCTTCGCCACTTCGCCGATGCTGTATTCCATGGGGCCCCTTTCACGATTTTCCGAAAAGGGTAGCTTGACTTGAAGCTAAGTTCAAGTGGTACAAATCACTCAGCTGATCTTCGATGAAAGGATGACCATGGCAAAGCCATTGACCAGACGGACGCTATTGAAGGCAGGTGCTCTCATGGCAAGCACGGCGATGTTCGCGGGATTGACAGGATGCGGCAATCAAAGCGAACAGCAGAACAACGGGGCAGCGTCTTCAACAGCTGATGGAGCGAATGCAGCGTCCAGCGCTGGCGCAGCGGCGCAACCGAATGCCAGCGCTCCCGGAACCGCGGCGGTCGTGTATTTCTCCTGCACGGGGAACACGCGCACGGTGGCGGAGAAGATCGCGCAGGCGGTCGGGGTCGCGCCAGAGGAGATCATCCCTGCCGAACCCTACACGGCCGACGATCTGAACTACAACGTTGACTGTCGTGCGAACGCCGAGCAGAACGAAGGCACCGCGCGTCCTGAGCTCGCCGCGCCCATCCCGGATGTGGCGGATGCTGAGGTGGTCTATCTGGGCTATCCGATCTGGTGGGGCACCGTGCCGCGCATCGTGCTCACGTACTTGGAGCAGACGGATGTGGCCGGCAAGACCATCGTCCCCTTCTGCACCTCTGGCGGCAGTGGCATCGAGGGCAGTCTGCCTGAGATCGAAGCTGCTGCGGCGGGAGCCGCGGTCGAAGACGCGCGCCGGTTCTCCAGCAGCATATCCCAGGATGAGATAGATGCCTGGGTAGCCTCCACGCGCTAGGTCTGCGGTCAAGCTGGAAGCTCCAGAACATCTGTCACAAGCACAGCGTCAACTGCATCGAGACAACGGCATGGTGACCCTCAAGGCATCTTGCGCAACGATTTGAGAACTCCTTTTTCCTCTCCGATGAATGGAGGCCCGGAGAGGCTACGGTGAGGAGAGCCTCACGAAAAGGAGCTTGCATGGCCTCCGGGCACAGCGCATCAACACCACACGTCCCGCAGCTTTCACGCCGCCGGTTCGTCTGCGTGCTCATCGGGCTCATGCTGGCCGTTTCTGTCAGCTCGCTCTCTGAGACCATCGCCTCCACAGCGCTGCCCACCATCGTGGGGGATCTGGGCGGCGTGGAGCTGATGCAATGGATCTCCACGGCTTACATCTTGACATCCACCATCGTCATGCCGTTCTACGGAAAAGCCAGCGACACGTTCGGGCGCAAGCATCTGATGATGGGGGCGCTCATCTTGTATGCGCTGGGCAAAGCCGTATGCGGCGTGGCGACGAACATGGAAGTCCTGATCTGCGGCCGATGCATCTCCGGTCTGGGCGGAGGCGGCATGTCCATCCTGGCCTACGCCGTCCTTTCGGATCTGGTCCCTCCTCGGAAGCTGGGAGTGTACATGGGCGCTGCAGGGGCCGTGTTCACCACCTGCAACGTGCTGGGCCCGGTCTTTGGAGGGTGGTTCGTGGAAGTGCCCGGATGGCGTTGGATCTTCTGGTTCACCATCCCCTTCGCCGGGGTGGCCCTGGCGGCTTTGGCGGCATTCTTGCCGAAGGAGATGAAGCGCAAGCAACGGGCCTGCATCGACTATGTGGGCATGGCGCTCGTGGCCCTTGCCGTCACTTCTTTGGTGCTTCTCACCGCGTGGGGAGGCATCACCTTCCCATGGAACAGCTGGGAGATCATCAGCCTTGGCACGGTGTTCGCGCTCTCAACAGCAGGGTTCATCTTCGCGGAGAAACGGGCGAAAGAGCCCATCATGCCGCTTTCCCTGTTCGCCAACCGCAATTTCGTGTTGTGCTGCATCACCAGCTTGCTCATCGACGTCGCCTTCATGGGCACCGTCACGTATCTGCCCACATACTTCCAGATCGTTGATACCATGAGCCCAGAGGCCGCAGGGCTGATGGGCGTCCCTCTGAGCATCGGCATCTTCCTCACCTCCACGTTGAGCGGCTTCTTGGCGGCGAAGACGGGGCGCTACAAATGGATGCTCGTGGCGTCCAGCGCCATAGCCGCTGCTGGATTCGCGCTCATGGCCACGATGCAGGTGCATCAACCTCTCTGGCTCCCCATAGTCTTCCAATTCATCCTGGGATTCGGCATCGGATTCGGCATGCAGATCCTGTTGCTGGTGGTGCAGAACGAGTTCCCGCACTCCATGGTAGGCGCTGCCACAGCCGCTTACAACTTCTTCAGCCAGATCGGCTCGGTCTTGGGCGCATCGTTCATCGGAACGCTGTTCACATCCCGCCTGTCGGCGGATCTGGCGCGCATGCTCCCGGCCACGGACAACATCTCCGTGAGCCGCATCACGCCGCAGCTGGTGGACAAGCTCCCCGACTCCGTGCAAACGGTGATCGCCCAGGGCTATTCTGATGCCCTCATCCCCCTCTTCCTTTGGTTCGCTCCGCTTTGCGCTTTCACTGTGATCCTCATGTTGCTGGTGCGCAGCCATCCACTAGCCACCACCATCGATCACGGCGGTGCGAAGTAGCGAAGAAGGAACGGGAAGGGAGCCTCATGAGCAAGTACGAAAAACTATGGGAAGCCATCGCCCGGTCTGGGGGAGATGAACGGGAGCTCACGTTCGACCAGATCGCGGAGATCGGCGGCGTGCCCATCGACCATTCGTTCCTCAACTGCAAAAAAGAGCTCATTCCCCTGGGGTGGGAAGTGGACCACGTGTTCCTCAAACGCAAGATGGTCCGCTTCAAGCGCACCCCTCTCCCCTGACGCCTGAGCGTTCTTGGATTTCGCATTTTTCATAATGAGGTTTGCGTTGGAAGAGGAAAACCTGCTGGTGAAAATGTCGGTTTCGCGATGAAGGATGGCCCCAGGGTGTGTGAGGGTTTCGTCAACTTGAGCGAACCGTCGAAAGACTGCGGCCTCTTCGCGCCATTCAGGACGATCATCCCAAGCGCTTGCTCACCATGGATGATGCTGATGCGGTTTCCCATGACGGAATCCAGCAGATCTGCGTCCTTGATTGGCTGCTTGAATGACTTTCCGAAGCAGAGGAGCGGAAAGTCGGAAGGCGCAGGCTGCGCCTTCCGCATTCGCAACAGCCTGTTGCTTTACGGAAGCGCGCGGCCGTGTTTGAATGAGGCCATCCACCCGCAACCCGGAAGGGGTCGACCATGACTGACGCTGCATCCACCAACGAAGCCTGGGGCGCTGCGCCGAAGCTGCGCGAAGCAGCCTTCGGCATGCCCGTGCACGAGCTGCTCCCCAAGCTGCGCGAAGAGCGCGGGCTCACCCAGCAGCAACTCGCAGACAAGCTCTACGTGACACGGCAAGCGGTATCGCGCTGGGAGTGCGGTGAGACGAAACCAGGCATCGACATGCTCAAGCTCATCGCCGTCACGCTGGATGTGCCCGTGGCCATGCTCCTTGAGATGCCGCCAGAAGGCGCGTTCTGCCAGAGCTGCGGCATGTTCCTCGCGCCGGACGAGAACCGCGCGCGCAACGCCGACGGCACGCTTTCGGAAGAGTGGTGCAAGTGGTGCGTGAATGAAGACGGCAGCTTCGCCAGCGACTGCACCATGGATGAGATGATCGAGTTCTGCGCGCCCATGATGGCGCAGACCAACGACGTGGCGCCTGATGAAGCCATCTCTCTCATGGGCATCGTGCTCCCCGAGCTCAAACGCTGGAAAGGAGAGCAGCCGGAATAAGCTGCTTCCTCTCTTGACGTGCAAAGCGGGCTCTGTCCCCCGCTCTCGGCCCACGCTCTGCAAACCTAGGTCAACTGCTCCTTGAGCTTGTGGCAGCCGCACGTGCAGCCCGCGGCATGCTCCTCGTTCTCCACGAGCGAGCCCGTTTCGCCGTACACGTCCACCACTTCCAGATCGAACACGAGATCGCGCCCGGCGTACTCGTGGTTGAAATCGAACGTGATCGCACCGTCATCCACGGAGACCACCTTGACGCGCCTGCGCTCATCGCCCAAGTCGAGCGCGATGTATTCCCCCACGGGCAGCTGGTCGGCGTTCGGGAAGCCCTCGAGCGGCACCGTTTCGACCAGGTCCGAGTCATATTTGCCGTACGCCTCAGCAGCGGGAATGGTCACCGTGCGCTTCTCGAACGGATCAAGCGCGCAGACCGCCTTCTCAAGGCCTGGAAGAACCGTGCCCGCGCCTACGACGAACACGAGCGGATTGCCCTCGTGCGCCTCGGAGCTGTCGAACACCGTCCCGTCTTCGAAGCGCCCTTCGTATAAAACGCTGACTTTCCGCCCGACTTCGATCATCGCCGTTCCTCCTCGCCTTGATCTTCCGTCATGAATGCCGCCGCTGCGCCGGGGATGCTGCACACCTTCCCCGTGAGTATGTTGTGCCAGGCACCCTCTGCGAACACATACAGCGCCTTGAACTCTATCTTGCCTCCATGAGTTGCGCTGCCCAGGTACCGGACATCCCCTTCTTCCACGGGTTTGTCCACCACCCACGTGCCGTCGTTGCCGTAGGGAACCATGACCGCACCATCGAACGACGAAACGGTCATGGTGTTCCAGTCAACCGGGCCGATGGGAAGAGCTGAAAGCTTCCCGTCAGCCTTCAGGCGCGCTATGACTGCGGCAGCGCGATCCATCGTCTATTTGCCGCCCATGGGGATGAACATCGTCTCTGCTGATCCATCCCACTTCTGCCGAGCGCCGATGATGGCATCGTGGAGGTTCTTCGCACGCGGCTCTACGAACTGCACGGCGAACCCGACGTCCTTGCGGAAATCAGCCACCATGAAGGAGGGCTTCCCGGCGTTGGCGCGCACCATGGCCTCGTCGGTCCCCGTGGCCCGCGCCTTTTCCAGGGCGTTCTCCAAGTCGGGGTAACCCACCGTTATCACATCCACGCCAAGGAAATCGCAGGCATCCTGAGCCTCCTCCAAGCTGTCAACGAAGACGTGGATGTGATTGAGACCAGGGACGTCTTCTTTGTTGAGCTCGGTGAACATGGTCGGCACCGACCAGTCGTTCTGAGTCACCACCTCGATGGAATGGCTGCCCCAAACGCCATAGCACGCATGGAACTCCAGGCCCTTGCAGTCCACCTCATCCCCGTGATACAGCAGCTTGCCGAACGTGTTCGTCGTGTAGAAGAAGGGCCCTGATCCGAACAGGCGGTTGTGAGCCGTCATGAAAGCCCGCCAGTCGGGGGCGCAGAAGCCAAGCTGATGCACCCAATCCTTGCCCTTGAAGTAGTCGGAGAAGTCTTTCTTCGCCATGGTGCCACCTTTCTCTATCCGCCGCAGCTAGTCAAGCTGCTTCGCCATCGTCATGCCGAATTTGCCGCCGTCGAGGATGAGGTCAACACCCGTCAAGTATTCCAATCCGGGCTCCAGCAGCCGTACGATGAACTCCGCCATCTCGTCCGGATCGCCCAAACGCCCGAATGCAGTGCCGCGCTCGATGCCTGCCACCGTCTCGTCAGAAGCCTCGCGCAGCATGGGGGTGTCGAAGGCGCCGGGCGCGATGGAGAAGATCCGGCATCCCTTCTTCCCGAAACGCCGGGTGTTGGCGCGGGTGTAATGCTGCGTGAACGTCTTTGAGATCGGATAGTACTGGTAATCTTCCCCCATGGACCGCATGGCCTCAGGAACCTCACGGGCATCGATGGCGGCTTTGGCCTTCTCGAAAAAGTCAGGCGCGTTGGGGTCGTCCCAGATCGCGCGCTCTTCCGGCGTGGGCTGCACGAAGTAGCCAGTGATGGACGAATAGTTCACCAGCGCCGAACCTTCTTCGAGGTAGGGAAGGAACGCCTCCACGAAGTTCACGGTTCCCACCATGTTGATCTTGACGATGAGATCGCCGCCGCCCGCATCCACGCCAGCCGCGTTCACCACGTTGCCGATGGGCGCAATGGACGCCGCGTAGGCCGCGAATTCGTCGAGAGAAGCTCGATCGGCGATATCCACTGTTTTGCCGTAGGCCTCGATGCCCTCCCCTTCCAGCCTGGACATCGCATCAGCGAGCCGCTTCTCATTGCGACCACCCACCAGCACCGGGCCCAGTTTGCCCAAGGCGATGGCGGTGGACAGACCCATGCCGGACGTTCCGCCAGTCACCACTTGGAGTTTCTTCATCTTGCCCTTCCTTCTCCAGCGGCCGGTGGACGCGCATCCACGCCCACCTGACCTTCAACCAGTCTTGATCTATTCGGAATCTGCTACCTCTTCCGTCGGCTTCTTCAGCAGGAACGTGATGGCGAGCAGCACGATCCAAGCAACCAGAGACACGATCATGCACAGGCGCATGCCCATGGCTGGATCCATGGCTACCAGAAGGGTGAAGACAGCCATGCCAACGCCGGCGCCGAGATTCTGACCCAGCTGGATGACCGAGTTGCCAAGCGTGCGCAGATCGGGCTTCAGCATGATCTGCGGAGCCGCTGACTGCGTGACCGTCTGCTGCGAGTTGAACACGCCACCGAGGAACGTGAGGATGTAGATCACCCACACCGGCACGCCGGGCACGAGCACCAGCACGAAGGCCGCCATGATGACCATGCGGAAGACGTTGCCCAGCGTCATGACCCACTTCGCCGTGTTCTGCTTCGCGATGATCTTGCCGAACACCGGACCAAGGAACAGACCGAGCACAGCCAAGAGAGACGTGGACAAACCGCCTGCCAGAGCAGGGCCGATGGTCTCGACGATGGGATCGGTGGCCAGGGTGCGCATGATGAAACCGGGGATGAAGAATGATATGGACATGGCTCCGAAGTTGTGGAGGAAGTTCGCCCCGGTCAGGACGAGGGTGTTGCGGTCCTTGATGGCATTCAGGGGCACGATGGCATCGTTCTTCTTCGTTTTTATGATGAACACCAAAACGACCAGGGCGATGACGGAAACCACCAGCAAACCGGTGTTGAGCGGAGTGCCGAACTTCACGTAATTGCTGCCCATGGACAGCGCGATGATGAGGCAGCCCAGAAAGACGGTGATCACAGCGGCACCTGCGAAGTCGAACTTCCCTCCCTTGACGGCCAGGAACTCCACCTCTTCTTTCTTGACCTTGACGCCCATGAGGATGAGCACGGCTCCGAGCGCCAAGAAGGCGAACAGGATGAAGCACCAGACGCGCCAACCAATCTGGTCGATGACGATACCGCCCACGAACGGGCCAGCCAAAATGCCGATGGACATCATGGTGCCGACCAGGCCAAGGTAGAGGCCGGCTTGCTTTTTGTCATAGATGTCTCGGATCATGGTGAAGCCGATGGCGAACACGCCAGCACTGACCAATCCCCAGAAAATGTTCGCCGCTATGATGATGAACATGTTGGTCGCGATGCCGCGCAAGAACAACACCACAGCGCCGACCACGAGCGAGCCACCAGCCAGCAGGCGCTTCGCCGCAGGGTTGCGCGCTCCGATGAAGCCGTAGATGGGCATGGCGCACACGCCGATGATGCCGCTGACGCCCTGAGCAAGCCCATAGATGTCCATGCCGCCGATCTCGGCCGCAGCCGCCGGAAGCATGGTCGAGTTGGTGTTGGATACCAACATGTTCGCGATGACGGCCAAGTACAAGCCGATGAGCGTCATCATCTTCTTCGAGTTGGGAGCGCTCAGAAACGGGTTCTTGCGCTCTTCATTCGTCTGTTCCACGATCCTCTCCTTTTGATATGCCTCCATGGGGCTGCATGCCAAGACAAAGAGGCTGTAGTACCATGGAGACGGCATGTTCTTGGATATGCCAAGGAGGGCGGCGTCTTTTGCGGGGGCCGCCCTCCGCAGTTCATGCATGCGCTAGCAGAGTTCTCCACCGTCCACCACGAGATGCTGGCCGGTCATGAAGCTGGATGCGTCGGATGCGAGATAGAGCACCGCATTGGCGCAATCGGACACCTTTCCCGTGCGGCCGAGGGGGATCTTCGACAGGATGCCCGGAGCCATCTTCTGAAAGATCTCATCAGTGCCAGCGGGATGGGTCATGTCGGTTTCGATGAACCCAGGATACAGCGTGTTCACGCGCACGCCCTCAGGGGCCAGGAGCTTGCCGATGCAGGGTGTGAGCGCTCGGATGGCGCCTTTCGTGGCGGTGTACGCCACGGAACCCGCTGCCTTCCAGGCAGCCAATGACGCTACGGGGATGATGGCCCCCACGTGGTTCTTCGCGCATTCTTCCCAGCCATGCTTGATCATGAACATCACGCCATCCAGGTTGATGCCCAGAACTTTGCGCCAATTGTCGGTGTCGAACGCAGTGGAAAGGCCACCCGACACTGAAAGGCCTGAGATGCCTGCCGCAAGCACCATGATGTCCAGTCGCCCGAATTCGCGCACGCATTCCTGCACCGCGGCCTTGCAATCCTCTTCGCTGGATACATCGGTCACGCGGTAGGAAGCTTCTCCGCCAGCGGCTCGGATCTCTTCCACAGCCTCCTGCAGCTTGTCTTCACGGCGAGCCGTCAGGAACACTTTGGCACCGTGATCGGCCAGGACCTTCGCTGATTCATTGCCGATGCCATGGGAGCTGGCACCGGTTACGAGCGCAACTCTCCCGGTGAGGTCAAACGGATCATTGCTCATGATGGTTCCCTTCTCGATCGATTCAGCTCTACTTTCCCTGCATGAGAGCGGCCATGGGCATGAGAGCGGGCGCTTCGGCGGGCGAGTTCTCGTGGACCGCCTTGATGCCCTGCCACAACTGTTCGCCTGGCGTGTTCACTTCCACGTACTGACCCAGCTGTTCTCTGGCATCCAGGTAAGCGATCTCAAGGCCTTGCCCTGATGTGACGCGCATGGCCACGCTCATGCCTTTCTCTTCCAAGGCGGCAACAGCCGCATCCACGCCATCCACCCAGATGCAGAAGTGATGGATGCCGAAACGACCCATCTCGTGATAGGGATCCGGACCAGTGCTTTGCACCTCGATGAGCTCTATCTGGATATCATCCATATGGCCGAGGGCTGTGCGCATCTGGAGATCAGCGTCCTGGCCCCGCACCTTGCAGCTGGCAAGAGGGTTGACGCCAAGGTCCACGAAAGGACCCGCCCCCAGCGATTCGCGCAGATACGCAGCGGATTCTTCGATGCTTTCCACGTAATAGCCGATCTGCTTGATCCCGTACTTGTCGAACATCTCGTTCATATCGATTCCTTTCTCGGATGGCCGCCCCGATCAAAGGGGTCGGATCAGACCGAAGGAGCGTTTGGCGGCTTCGGCGCGCCAGGAGCAGAAGGAGCTCCGGAAACCGCGGGTCCTCCAGACGCCGCGGGAACGCTCGGCGCTGCAGGCGACGTGTGAGTCATCGGCTGGTCGGCGTCGAAGCCCTTCGCGGCGTTGTCAAGCTCTGTGCCGCAATCCGGGCAGACCTTGTCCACGGGTTTGCATACCTTCCCGCAGCTTGGACATTTCTTCATCGATACTTCAGCTGGTCTAAAACACATGCTTTTCTCTTTCTTCTATACGTTGATGCGAGAAAGTGGGAAGGCTCGGAAATCTAGGGGGGATTGGAGAGCCGTTGACCATCCGAGCCTCCCCATGGGGATGGCTAATTCAGCGCAACATCACCAAGGCCTTTGTCTTCTTCAACAGTGCTCGTTTGAAGCGTCTTGGTCTTGCCGTTCGCTTCGATGGTCACCGTCCAGTCGGCATCAGGCAGATCGCGAAGCCAGAAATCGCCCCAACTGTCCGTCGTCGCCGTGAACGTGCCGGCGTCACCCGTGGCAGTAACCTTCGCGCCCTCGATGATCTCGTTGGCCGCAGGGTCGTACACCGTGCCTGCGATGAACTTCTTGGGCAAGCCACGATAGAACACGCGCGGCTTGGTGCCGTATTCGGGATGCAGCACCTCTTCAGTTCCGTCAAGGCCCAGCTGGTCCTCTTCGCCGAACATGATGACGTTGACGTGGCAGTTGTCCACGCAGCGCGGCACGCGGATGGGGGACGTGGCATCATCGAGCAGATGCGCGCAACCGGTGCATTTCTGCGGGATGTTCAGCGCCTCGTTCCAATAGATCACGTGATACGGACAGGCATCCACGATCTGCTTCTGACCCTTCGACTTCTCAGGATCGATCAGCACCAGACCGTCGTCACGACGATACACGGCGCCGTCCTTCGCCGCCTTCATGCAGGGGGCGTTCTCGCAGTGGTTGCACAGCCGCGGGATGTAGCTCACCTTCACGTGGGGCTTGTGGCCGCGCTCGCGCTGATCCACCTTGCACCAGAATTGACCGGTATCGGGTTGCGGCTTGGCGTAAGGGCTCCAGTCATTGCCGCAGTGCTCATCTTTGCAGCCGATCTGACAGTCGTGGCAGCCCACGCATTTCTTCACATCGATAAGGAATGCTTTCATCTTGTCTTCCTCTCTTCGGACAGGGTGCGCTACTCAACGACCCAGGACTTGTAGTTGATGCCGATCTCGGGGTCGTAATCGCGGGCGAACGCTTCGGGGTAGTCGCGCTTCCAGCCCTCATACTCCTCGTCAGTCACCTTCGCAGCTTCGGCCAGATAACCCGTGACGGCGAACCCGGCGCAGTGCTTGGACACGGTCTCGTTCGGGCAGATGAGATTGATGGCACCGCCGCGATCCAGATGCGACGTGATCGGATCGACCCGGGATCCCTTGGCGACGACGACGGAACGCGGGGTGACGCGCTCAGAGATGCGCGCGCCGAACAGGATGGTGCCACGATCGTTGTAGAGCTTCACGATGTCGCCATCTTCGATGCCGCGCGCCTTCGCGTCTTCAGGTGCCAACCAGATAGGCTCATAGAAGTAGCCATCCTTGGCCTTCACCTTGCATGTCTCTATCTCGCGGAACCACTTGATGTCGTCACCCTGCACATGCACGCGCCACTTGGCGGGATTGGCGGTGACCAGCAGCGTGTAGTCCTTGCAGCGCTCGCCCCAGAAAGTCTCATCATGGGTCCAGCCTTCGGACTTCGGGCCGCCGATGATCCATTTCGCCATGGGCTGACGCTCTTTGTCATCCGGGAAGTTGTCGGCAAGCGCCTGGCTCCAGAACTCGATCTTGCCCGTAGGCGTATCCAGTGGATTGTTCTCCGGATCCTCGTAGAATCCGCGCATGCCGGGCACGTCGTCCTCCCAGCCCTGCGCCACCTTCGGGAAGTAGTAGCCGCGCTTCTGGAACTCATCCCAATCAAGCTCCTCGGTCAAGCGAGACTGCTCGAAGCCATACTTCATCCATTCATCTTCGGTCATGCCCAGATCGATCTGCTCGCGCACGCCGAAGCGCTCGCCGATCATGCAGGCGATCTCAAAGTCGGAGTAGGACTCTCCCACGTGGTCGATGGCAGCCGGGGTCAGCGCCTCAAAGCGGCGGAAATCGGGGGCGCCGCCACCCATGGAGTCGTTATCCTCCACGCAGGTGGTCACCGGCAGGATGAGGTCAGCGAACAGCGAGTCGTTCTCAAGCCACTGGTGGTTGGTGATGAAGCATTCCACCTGCGGGCTGCGGATGGCATCCTGGAACTCGAAACCGCCGTTCCAGCAGTTCATGTTGCAGGGTTTCTCCGACCAGAGCAGGTGGATCTTCTCGATCTTCGGAGCCTCAGTGGGCACGTCACCGCCCATGCGCTTGGCCATGGCCTGCAGCATGGCAAGGCCTGCTTGAGGATCAGCAGGATAGTTGTACTCGATGAACTGCTCGGAGTTCTCTACGTACACGATGCAAGGGCTGCCCCACCATTTCACGGAACCATTGTTGATGGCGTCCGTGATCTTGGTGCGCGGCAGGGTCTGCGGCATGGGGTAGAACATGCGGCACTGGTTAACGGAGCTGAACGGAGCTGTGGTGGAACGGCAGATCTCCTCACGGGCGAATACCATGCTGGAAAGGTGGCACTGCTGCACGCCGGGCTTGCCAAGGCCTTGCATGGCCAGCTTGTAGGCGCCGGTGCGTCCAGGCTCATGGGAGTACGGCGTCTTGATGGCGCCGGATGAGTAGTGAGCATGGCTCGTCACCTTGCTGGCGACGTTGCGGGCATAGGCTTTGATGGTCCACTCAGGCACGCCGCAGCGCTCGGCCGCCCACGCAGGCGTCTTCTCCACGCCGTCTTCCTTGCCCATGATGTAGTCGACCAGCCTGTCGAAGTAGACGGTATGGGTGTCCACGTATTCCTTGTCGTAGGTGCCTTCTGTGATCCATACGTGCATGACGCCGAAGTCGAAGGCGGCATCGGTGTTCGGCAGGATGGGGATCCATTTCATAGACTCGTGGCAGACGGCCGTGTAGTTGCAGAACGGGTCCACGACGACGAACTCCTTGCCCAGCTCTTCCCAATACTTCAGCAGGGCGGAGAGGCACTGGCTGGCATAGTTCTGCGTGAGCTCCCAGTCGCCAGCATCGAAGCAGATGAGCTCAGAATGCTCGGAGATATCCTTCATGACGTTCCAAGCATTGCCGCCATTGCCGGCCGGTGCGATGAGGCCAAGGCCGTGATTGGCGCCAGAGCCCCACACGTGCTTGGCGCCCCAGTACCAGCCTTCCACCGAGTCAGGCGTGCGCGTCTCGCGCGTGTAGCCGCCCAGCTTGCTCATGAGGTTGGCATGCATGCCGCCACCGGCGTGCAGGTCCTTCGATTCGCGGTGCCCATCTTCGCCGATGCAGATGACGCTGTAGGGGCCATATTCGTCGATAACGCGGCGGAGCTCCATCTCGATGATGTCAATGGCCTCATCCCAGCTGATGCGCTTGAACTTCGAGATGCCGCGGTTCTGCGTATTGCGCTCACCGTCAGGATTCCAGTCAACACGCTTGAGCGGGTACTTCACGCGGTTCTTGGAATACACGCGGTTCTTGTACGCCAGCGCGAAGTAGTTCGGCATCGCCTTGTAGGGAGCGGCGAACTTCTTACCGTTCACATCCCACTCCCAGCTGGAGGGCGCCAGCTCCTCCTTCGTGTAGCTTTCCTCTAGATGCAGCGGACGCAAACGAACGAGCTTGCCATCCTTGGTGTCAGCGCAGACCAAGTCTCCGCCCGTGCCGCCGCAGGCGATGCTTTGCAGCGTCGTCGTATAGGCGCCGTTCACCGTCTTTGCCCCAGTTCCCATAAAAGCTCCTCTCTTTCTCTCTGGAAATGCAAGGTCTTCTGTCTTCGATCGAGACCGGAAGAAAAGCCCTGATTTCCCCATGGAGCCCAGCTTGCTGAAGAGGAGCATCCTGTTCAATTCGCAATGCGCGTGGTTTGTGGAAGATTCCTGCATTGGGCCGCGCTCTGTCCTCGCAAGGGCTGGAACAGCGTGCGACTGTGCATCCAAAGGTTGCAGATGCGCCGATCTGCAACCCAAAAGAAAAGCGCTGCGTAAACTAGATCTTCAGGTCGGCGAACGACGAGATCCAGAAAGCCTGCGTCATCTCGTTGTAAAGGCTCGCCATTTCCTCAGGCGTATAAGGAAAACCGTCGCAGATCCACTTCTGGATCAGCATGGCCTGTGAAGAGGCGAAGAAATATGCGATGTAGTCCACCTTGCGGATATCGCCTTGCATCTTGTGCTTGGCCAGAAGCTCCAAGTTGAAGTCGCATATCGCATTGGTGGCGATGCGGATGAACGTGTCATCATGCCCCTTCATGGGTCCCACGAGCGCGCTGTAGAACTCTTTGTTGTCATAGACTCCCTGATAGGGCTTCTGGTAGATCACCTGATACATATCGCGTGCTTGGCTCTTCGTGAACAGGACGTTGATATCCCGCAGAGGCTTCACCGCATCGATGGTGAAGATGTAGGAGAAGACATCTTCCTTGTTCTGGAAATGCACATAGAACGACTTGCGGGACAGGTGAGCTTCCAGGCAAATGTCGGATACCGTGATGGCGGCATAGGGCTTCGACAGGGCAAGGTGCCTGAATGCTTCAACTATGCCGCTCTTCGCTCCATTCATAGCGCAAGTTCCGCTCGACGACCCTGCTCTTCTTGCTCGCCGGGAGAGGCAGGATGGCTGCATGGATCCCGGGAGCACCAACGCCTTATTCTACACGTATCGTCTTCCTCTGCACGATGATGGCGGAGGGGTGCGACCATCGCGCTCCTTCGTGCCACCGCACGGCCTTTCTGAGGAAATTGCGTAATGGCGTTGATGATGACGCCGGAGCTGCTGCGATGCCTTATAATGCGCGCATTCTAAGATCTCATTCATATCGGGGACGGAACAACAGATGAATGGAGTGATTTCATGAAGAAGACATTGATCGCCGTCGCAGCTTTCGCTCTCAGCGCCGCGCTTGCCATGCCTGCGCTCGCGTTCGCTGCTGACCGACCGATGAAAGGGATGGGGCGCGGCTGCATGGCGGCAGCCATGATGCAATCGGGCGGCCAGCAGATCAGCCAGGCCATCCCTGATGTGCTGGCTCGCTGCTTGGAAGCCCATCAGGCAGCCATCGAAGCAGCTCAAGCAGCTGCAGCCGAGGCTGAAGCTGCTGCTGAAGCGGAAGCCGCCACGGTGCCCACGCCTGGCACGGGCAATGGCTATGGAGCCGCCAACACCGGTGGGAGCGCGGTCACCTGCCCTGGCTACACGGACGCGGACGGTGATGGCGTGTGCGACTACTACGGACAGACCGGCTGCTATCACAACAATCATTACAACCACAATTACGGCGGCAACAATGGCAACGGCTATGGTGATGGATATGGCTATGGAAACGGCTACGGCTCCCATCACGGCGGGGGTCATCACCGGTAAGCCACCAGTTCTGCAACCGGCACGCAACCCACGCAAGGGCGGGAATGAGTTCCCGCCCTTTTCGTCTCTTCGAGGAGAGGTCATGAACGATCGCATCAACATAGGAGCTTGGATCGAAGAGCTTGTTCTCAGACTGCAGGAGGAGTTCGGCGGTCGGCTGAAACTCGTAGGCCTCCAGGGCAGCCGCACTCGTGGAGAAGCCCGCGAGGGCAGCGACATAGATGCGGTGGTGGTCGTGGAAAACCTCGCACCGGACGATCTTGCTGCCTACCGATCCGTGATCGCATCCATGCCGCATCACGAAGCGGCGTGCGGATTCATCTCCTCCCCTGAGCTGCTTGTAGCTTGGCCACGCCATGATGTGTTCAACTTGGTGAAGGACACACAGGTGACGTTCGGCTCCTTCGCATTCATGGATGCGGAGTTCACCGCCGAAGATGCGCAACTCTCCGCGCGGGTGGGCGCATCAGAGATCTATCACGCAGTGACCCATGAGCTCGTCTTCGCCGAAGGCTTCTTGCGGGACACGGTGGATGCCTGCGTGAAGGCCGCCTTCTTCGTCATGCGCGCCGCTCATTATGCGCGCACCGGCGAATACCCCGCTAGCCGTGCCGCCATGAAAGAGCTGGCTGATGAGCGCGAACGGATGCTGCTTGACGCCTACGACAACCCGCAAGCTTTCGAAACCGAAGCGCTTGCAGAAGCCTTGATCGCCTGGTCACAAGAGGTCATGTTGTCGGCAAGCGAATGAAGGAGCTGATGCGAAGCGCGTCTCTCGAAAATCACAGCCGCGAGTCATGGAGCGAAGCGACGAGGCGCATTTCCCAGGAAAGGTGCGCTTCGCCTTCGGCATCAGCGCAGTTACAGATAGTCTGGATCAAACGCTCTCTTCGTCCCACGTCTCCAAACGCAAGCCGGGAACGCGCTTGAACTCACGGACATTGCCGCTCACCAAGGTTGCCTGATGAGCGATGGCCGTGGCGGCGATCAGAAGATCGTTCGGGCCGATAGTGCAGCCATTCGATTCCAGCGCTGCCCTTATCTCCCCATAGGCGATGGCGCATGCGCGGTCATAGGGGATGCTCTCATAGGGGATCAAAAACCGCTCCAAAAGCAACGCGTTCTCTTTGGGGTTCTGGCTTTTCCGCGCGCCGGTGCGCAGTTCGCCCTCAACGACGGCGGGGATGCCGAACATGCGCGGGTCACATGCGCGCATGAGCTCATAGGTTGCAGGGAGCTTTCCACGCATGAGATTGATGCAGATATCCGAATCAAGAAAGTACATGGCCTGCTCTGATTCAGCACCCATGACTGGCTCCAGCCGGTGCATCATCAAATGAAGGAAGGGGGCCATCATCCGCTCCGTCAAGCTCCGCAGGCGCTTTGAAACTGTCATCGACGAGGCATCCATAGACTTCGTCCCAGTAGCCTGCAGGCCATCCTGTCCGAGCTGGTTGCTCCATCACCAGCTGGGAAACGTACCGAGAAACGGAGAGCTTCTCCCTCTTTGCATCGCGGCGCAATTGTGCCGCTGCAACATCATTGAGGTACAACGACAACTGAGGCATGATACGCTCCTTCGCGTTTCCCTATACTATGTTATACAGTATAACATATACCCTTCGATCACGCCTGTCCATCTCGCGCATAGTAATCACATCTCTTGCAATGGGCTGGTGCCGTATCGGCTACGTCGCGCGTGTACATGCCCGCCCACTGGCAAATGCTCTGAAGGATGGGAATGACGCTCTCCCCTCTTTCTGCAAGGGAATACTCGACGCGCGGCGGCACTTCGTCATAGCTCTTGCGCACCACCATCCCAGATGCGATCAATTCCTTGACTTCGCTCGACAGCACCGCATCGGAGATGTTGGCAAGCTGTTCGCGCAATTCGCTGTACCGCAAAGTCCCCTCCGCAGCTAGAACGCACAGGATCCTCGATCTCCATCGTCCCCCGAACACATCCAATCCGTATTCCAAAGGACAGCGGATATCCTTTTCAAGCTTCCTTTTATGCGCCATGGCTCTTCCTCCGATCACCCACATCCATAAGAATGACAGCGTCTCTCGCAAAAAGCCAGTTGCTATGGAAAATATGAGCAACTAATAATCTGCCCCATATCTCGCCTTTTGCGAGATATGACAGTACAGTCATGGCCAAGGTTGAGAATATCGAGACGAAGGAGAGAACCATGGCAGTAAAGGCGTATCTTGAGGCGATCATGACCATTGACCCGAAGGATCGTGCGGCAGCCACCAACGTGTACAACGCTTATCGGCAGCCATTCCTGGACGATATCGAAGGAGCGCTCACCAAAGAGCTGCTCGTTCGCGATGAGGATGTCCAGGTGATCCACGGGTTCGATTCCATGGATCATGCGAAAGCGTATCTGGAGAGCGACCTGTTCACGCAAAACGTGGCGCCCGCGCTTTCGCCTCTGTGGGCCGCCAGCCCTGATCTGCGATTCTACGAAGTGGCTTGAGCGTCATCGCAGCAGTGCGATAATCCATCCAAGGGAGAGCCGCTGTCTCGTATCTGATACGCTCTCCCAAGGAACGGCCTGTTTTGATGACTGAAACGGAAGGTGGACCATGGACCAGTGCGAAGCGCCTCAGATCGCAGATGCAGAATCATTCGAAGACTTGATGGAGGCTATGGGAACGGACCTGTACTGGGTGAGATTCTTCGCCAGGCCCTGCTGCCCTGCCCCGGATGTGCAGGGAGCCATCAAGATGCTCGACCATTTGGAGAGGGATGTTGACGCCCGCGCCGATCTCTCAAGCTCGGAGAAGGATGCTTTGAAAGAGGTCATCGAAGCGCGGAAGGACTGGTACCCCACTTCCGGGCTCTGCCGCAAGTGACCCGCTGAGCCCAAGGAGGCTGAAATGGCGAAGATGCCCCAAGATTGCATGGACCTGATCAACAACGCCTATGCAGCTGCCGTTGCCACCACTGATGAGAGCGGCACCCCCAACGTCGTGTGCTGCTCGATGAAACAGGCTTGGGATGATGAGACCGTGATGATCTCCGACCAATACATGAGAAAGACGCTGGCCAACATAATCCACGGCTCCAAGATGGCCGTGAGCGTTTGGGATGAGACCCATGGCTACCAGGTGAAAGGATCGGTCACCTACGAAAACGAGGGAGAGCGATACGAGCAGATAGCCGCTCAAGTCCATCAGATCCTGAGCTCCATGGGCTACGACTACTATTCCAAAGGCGTATGCTGGCTCCATGTCGAAGAGGTCTACTCCATCACCCCTGGCGAAGAGGCCGGCGCTCTCATTTCTTAACAATTGATTTTTGCAAATGGCTTCTGGAGCGAAACCGCGTTTTCGCTCTTCCGCTATGTTCTGATCTTGCCGCGACCGGTCTTCCAGCCGCATAGGATGAGGCCGCAGCCCAAGATGAACAGCAGGGCCATGGGAGCATCCCAAGAAAGCGTGGCATCGAACATCGCGCCCAGACACGCTGGCCCGATGGCTGCCAAGAGGTACCCGAACGTCTGAGCCGTGCTGGAAAGCCGCGCAGCATCAGCCGCATTCTCGGTCCGATAGCTGAAATAGAACATGCAAAGGCAGAAGGGCGCACCCAGAGACAGACCGAAGAACGCCGTCGCGAACACAGCCCACCCGTCCGATGAGGCTGTCCAGAACAGCGCGACACCCAAGGCGCAACACGCGCCCACCACGGCACCCAACGCGCGCTGGCTGCGCATCCGTTGGGCCAAGGGCGGCAGCAGCACGGAACAGGGCATGCCCATGATGGGGAACAGCACCACGCAAAGCGCGATGGCCCCACCGCTGATGCCGCGCGCCGCCAGCATGGCCGGCAGCCACGCAACCAGGCAGTAGAACAAGATGGATTGCAAACCGAAAAGCGCCGTCATCCACCACGTGAGCGGGTTCTTCAGGATGCGCGGATGGAGCAGGCGGCCCGCTTCCCGGCGCTCCGTCTCTGAGATGTCCGCAAGGGTGCGCTCTCCCCCGCCGGCCGCCCTCTTCGCCAAGGGCCAAAGGGCTATCGCCACCACCGCCAAAGGCGCGATCAGCACCAAGACCACGCGCCACTCCAATGAAGCATCAGCCAGCACGGATGCCACTCCCGCGAAGCCGCCGGCGAAGATGGACATGGTGGTGGTGTACAGAGCGGTCATGGTGCCGATGCGCAGCGGGAAGCTCTCCTTGACCACGGCGGGAAGGAGAACGTTGCCCGTGGAGATGCCCGCTCCCAACAGGACGGTGCCAGCGAACAGACCAAGGTCCCCAGCGAAGGAGCGGAGCAAGATGCCCGCAAGCACCAGGGTCATGCCAACGGTCAAGGTGCGCTTCTTGCCGAAGCGGTCTGCTAAGGCGCTCACGGCCACGGCGGACGCCGCGAAGACGAGCAGCGGCAACGTGGTGACGAGCCCCATGGCCCCTGCGCTCAGGCCCAGATCGACTTGGATGGATGGCGAGAGCGCGCCCAAAGAGGTAAGGGGTGAGCGCAGCACTGAAGCTGTGAAGAAGATGGCCAGCGCTGCCAGGACGCTTGCGGTTTTCGCCGAGGTTTTCATGGGTGCGAGTATACGCGAAAGGATTCGAGCAACAGAAGCCCTTTGGCGCTGGATGTTGAAAGCCCCCGCCCGGTTGGTGCCAGACAGGAGCTTTCAGCAGAGAGAGGAGAGAAGTATGGATGCGCTGGAGTGGAGGTGAGGCTATTCGATGCCAACCATGACTTCGGTGGCTTTGATGATGGCTACCGCGCTGCCGCCCTCCCGGAAGCCCAGCTCAGAGATGGCTTCATTGGTGACGGAGCCTTTGATGCGCTCGCCGCACGGCAGTTCAAGGGTCACGTGGCCGTTGACGGCGCCTTCCTTCACCTCGACGATCTTGCCTGCCAGCTGGTTGCGCGCGCTGATGTTGCTGATGCGTTCTGGAGCGAACATGACCGAGCTTGCCTTGATGACAGCGATGGCTTCATTGCCGACAGCAAGACCGAGCTCGTGGATGGCCTCCATCGTGATGTCAGCCTTGATGCTGTTCTCGCGAC
Source organism: uncultured Eggerthellaceae bacterium (assembly GCA_910580205.1). GTDB lineage: Bacteria > Actinomycetota > Coriobacteriia > Coriobacteriales > Eggerthellaceae > MGBC163016. The sequence continues at coordinate 27,321 of CAJTVP010000008.1, read as the reverse complement.
CTGAAATGGTGACGACGCCATTGACCGCCCCACCCTTGATATCGGTGATGGTTCCTTTGAGCTGGTTGCGAGCTGAGATCTTCACGCGAGGCTCCTTTCCTTTGATATCCTCAAGTTAGGATAAATAAGATGTTCTTATTATAGTTATATGAGAATAATAAAGTCAATGAAATTTGATCTGTTTTGTGAAGATAAAAGCTAGAATGGCCAAAGTGGGAATGACGCCTCCCCAGGATCCAACCTGAACCGCCTGGCGCTGGATGAACGCTGGATGTTGTTCCTGCGCGTGGGGCTTTGCGGGGGCTTCACCACCTTCTCAACGTTCAGCGCGGAAACGCTCGCGCTTCTGGAGCAGGGAGATGTCGTCCTTGCTGTCGCGTACGCAACTCTGAGCTGCACGCTCTGCGTGACAGCAGCCTTCCTGGGCCAACTCACCTGCTCCCTTTTGAACGCGTGAGATCGATTCAGGCTCTGCCCTTCTACGCCGCAAATCCGATGCTGGGTCTTGACGCCGAAGCCTCCCAGACGAAGTCCTCTGCCAAGAGCTTCTTCAAGTCCTTGATGGCATAGGTCTCCGCGTTCGCCAAGCGCACGCTCTGTTGAAGAAGCGCTTCTTCCAGCAGATTGCGCATGAAGCGCGCGTTGCCGAAGCGCTTTTCGCCCATGGCCGCCTCAACTACGCCACGCACCTTCCTGTCCACGCCCCGGCTCAGCGAATACTCTTGGGCATCAGCCATGAAGTGCAGGATCTCCACCAGCTCATCAGCGGTGTAATCCGGGAACTCCACCTGCGTGCGCACGCGGGAGGCGAAGCCGGGATTCGCATCCAACAGTTCGTTGATCTCGTCCGTGTACCCGGCGAAGATCACCACCACTTCGTCCCGCAGCTTCTCCATCTGGTCGATGAGCGCGGTCACGGCTTCAGAACCACCAGGGCCGAGCAGCGTGTACGCCTCGTCGATGAAGATGACTGACCCGCGCGCCGCCTGGAACAGCCCGGCGATCTGCTTCGCGGATTCACCGGGTGCCGCGGACACCAAGTCCTGCTTTCCGCACTCGAAGAAATCCCCTACGGACAGGACGCCCTCTTCACGCAGGATGCGACCGATCAGGCGCGCCACCTCAGTCTTGCCGGTGCCCGGGTTGCCCTTGAACGCCATATGCATGGGAATGAAGCCGGCCTCCATCCCAGCATCGCGCTTGATCTTCTGCATCTTCGCCAGATCCATGCGGGCGCTCACGAGCTTCTTGACCTCTTCCAGACCGATGAGCGCCTGCAATTCCTCACGCCCCGATTTCGCGCCCTTCTTCAACCCCAGATCAGCCACGGCGGCCTCCACGTCCTCCACCGTGAACGTACTGAGCTCCTCTTTGCTGAAAGATGCCGCTGGGCCCTCCTTCAGCTGTTTCGCCAGACGGACCTACTGAGCGCCCACCGTGTCCTCGAACAGCTTGCGCACGAATCGCGCGTTGCCCTGATCGTTGGGGCGCCCGCCGCGCTCGATGATGTCGCGCACTGCCGACGCCACCCCTTCCCCCATGGTTATCTGCTGCTTCTCGCACATGAACTCGAAGATCCGCCGCAGCTCTTCGCGGGAGTAATCCGGGAACTTGATGGTGATCCGATGCGCGAACGGAAGCCTGGATTGCAGCTCAAAAGCGCCTCCATGTGGCCCTCATAGCCCGCCAAGATGACCACCGTGTCCGCGCGATTGTTCTCCATCTGCGCGATGAGCTCGGTGATCATGCCGGGGAACTTGCACATGCCGTAGGCTTCGTCGATGAACAGCACAGAGCCCTTCGCCATGCCGAACGCCTCATCCACTTTGAAGCCGCTGCCGCCGGACACCGTGATGAGCCGACCTTCGCCCAGCACGCCTTCATCTTTGAGGATCTCAGCGTACAGGCGCGCCACCTCCGTTTTGCCCGTGCCCGGCGCGCCCAGGAACGCCATGTGCATGGAGAACGGATTTTGCGGCAACCCGCTTTCCATCAGACGCTGGTTCATCTGCACGCGCAGGATGATGTTGCGGATGTGCTCCTTCACCGGCTCCAGTCCGATCAAGCTGTCCAGGCGTGCCTGCGCGGTGACCTCCAGATCCGACCCGTTCAGGTTGATGGCATCATCGATGGCAGCTGCATACTGCGGGAACGCCACGCGCGCTTGGTGATAGGTGAGCCATTCATCGAACACGTCTTCCAGCTCAGGGGCGCGGCCCTTCGCGCGGCTTTCGCGCATGCGCTTCGACAGCAGCACGCGCAGACTGCCATCCGGCTCCACCCCGCGTCCGGCCGCCATGCGCTCCAAACGGTCAAGGTGATGCTCGAACGTGCCAGCGTCCAAGGATGTGCCCGCATCAGGGCTCAGGATGACCATGGGCTTGTTATAGCGCTTGCGAAGGCGCAGCACCAGATCCGGCTTGCCTTCGGGAACGGACAGGAACAGCTGCGTGTTGCATGCCGCGCCGTCCACCAGATCAAGGATCCGAGTGAGCAGGTTGTATGCGTCCAAATCGTAGCTTCCGGGGCCTTCGAACATACCATAGCGCACGACCAGCGAATTGCCTTCGATGGCGCGGATGAGCTGATGGTTCACGTAAGTGCGGAAGCTGTTGTCGGAATCGCGATTGGGCCAGCGCACGTAGCTGTCCACATCCAGCACGAACAGATGCCCTGAACCGATGCGCCCGGATTCCATCATGGCGCCAACCACGATCCGGACGGCCTCTTCAACATCGGATGGCGTGTTGTTCTCCACCAGATACGTGATGGGCGCGTACGCCGCGGGCTCCCCTTCCGCAGCATCCGACGCAGCGGAAGCGACGCGCTTCCCAGATGCGTAAATGCGCTCCAACTCCCCCTTGAGGTTGTTAGCATACCGCGTGCTCTCTGCCAGCTCGTTCGCTTTCACAGGGGTCAGCCCTCGCTCCACCAAAAGCTCCTTCACGCCATGACGGCCCATGGAGATGAACGAGTACGTGCTGGACAGGTTCAACTGACGGCGGATGTTGTCCTCATCGAAACAGCAGTTGCAGAACTGGCGCGAATAGGAATCCATGAAGCAGTCTTCCACCGTGGCTTCCTCGAGCCGGGTTTGCTCCAAGCTTCCCAGATTCCAAAGAGCCATGGCGCGCGTCAGATAACCCTGCGCCGTGGTCTTGGTCATAGCGCCGTCCTTCGCGATGAGGGCAACAGCGAAGGATTCACGCGGCTCTTCTCCCCACCCCGAACGGCGGTATGGCAGCGCGAACACTTTGTCGTCGAAGGGCGCATGGATGGCTTGAGGGGAACGAGTGTCAACCTCGTCGTCGCTCGGAACGATGTAAAAGGCTTTGAAGTAACGCATGGCTGTCCTCCCGATTCGCTCACGTTCGCTTTCCTTGTCTGCTCATGCAGTATGACGCGGGGCATGGGACAAAGATGTCACTCGAATCAGAAGGGCGCGCAAGGGCCTAGAGACCTCTTGAGAATGTGGGCCTACTGGCGCTCTGCCAGGGAAACGCTGCCGGGAGCGTTCGCGTACATCTGGGTGATGGAGCAGCCTGCGCGTTCCAGCTCTTTGCGCCATTCAACAGGCTCCAAGACCTCAACGAAGCGATAATACTGGAGCGCCCAGAACAGCACCGAATACATGGCGGATTCGAGGGAGACGTCGATCGTCTCTTCCTGTTCGTTGAAAAAGTGCACGTTCGGCCCGAACTGGTCGTAGACTGCGTGCAGATGATCGCGGCTGACGCGCAGCTTCACCGGCCTGACCTCGCCGGACATCATGTAGGCGTGCTGTTCGCGGAACTTGGCCACGTTGATATCCTTCGCGCTGATCTCAGATGGCACAGCGTCTTCCGTGATCTGCACGTCCAGCATCAGCTCCACCCGGAACTTGATGGGCTCTTCCCTATGTTCCGTTTGCGCCATAAAGTAGCAGCGCCCCTTCGACACGAGCAGTTGCAACGGCGCCATGCGGTATTCGCGCGTGCTGCCATCCGGCTGTGTTCGGGAGAGCTTCCTGTTCTTGTCGAACGCGCCCAGGATGAACGTCACGTAGCGGTGCTGCTGGATGGCTTCGTTCAGCAATTCGATGTTCAAGAAGAATTGGCTGTTCACCACGGGAAGGTGGCCCTCGCGCATGACGTTCGGGATGGCGATGGGATCAGGTGCCAGCTCAGCGAGCCGGCGCACGAGCTGGTCGATCTGGTTCGGCGGGATCATGGGCGAGCCCAGAGCGGCGTCGATCAACATGCGGATCTCACTGGTCTCGAAGCCGGAATCCTCCACGAGCCGCCAACCCGTATGGACGAGGAGGTCCTTTTGCTGGGCAGCCGCCTTTCCGGTAGCGCGCCGATCGGTGGAAAGGTAGTCAAGCTGGAAACCGAGGTCTGGATGCGCTTCGCCCGCGCTCTGGAGGTTCTGCAGGTTCCGCGCCACCGTCCGCCCGACAGCCTCCATGTCGAAGTCCGTTGCCACGTATTCGCAGATCTGCGTTTGCGTGAGATAGCGGTTGCCTTCCTTGTCCACCTCCGCGCCCTCATGGGCGTGAACATGGAGCACTGACAGGATGCACAGCGGCAGGAAGTTCTTGGTGAGCGCTGCCGTCATCGAAAACCTCCTTCTCCCCTCAAGCTGTTAGTCGAAAGTATAAACGGCGCGTGAGGCTGGATGGACGATCGGCGCTTCAACCCGAACACGTATTTAGATTTAGAGCTGAACATGAGGGCTCCTTAGCATGAGACGTTCAACTCTGGCTATACTCTTTGAGTTGCCTGGTAATCTCACTTATCGTCTGTTTGTAGCGGCGCAAACACGCATGTGGCACTTCTATCAGCTTCGCCTTCCCAAGCGCGTCACCAAACCAGCCATCATCTTTTAGCTGAGTGAACCGCTCTTGCACCTTCTTCCCACAGAGGACGATATACTTCGGATCAAACGCACGGATAGCCTGCTTGGTCAGTTTCATTATCTCTGGATTTGAGAAATACCCTTTGAGCTCTCGCGGATCCGCCGCCCCCTTAAAGCCTGCGCGCTTGTTGAGATTCATATAGCCCAGCTTGTTCAAATACGGTACGCAGTTTCTTAGATCGTCAAAGTCTTCAAGCGCCTCATCTGGATTTCTCTTTACATCCTCCAACTTTGCTTCGTCAGGATCCGACAGCAACCTTGCGACCAGCGCGTACGCTTTCACATACCTCTTATTTGCATCATTCCGAAACGTCGGTAAATCGCCTGCATCCTTTATGCTGTCGCGCATATGGATCAAGAACGGCGGCACATCGTGTTCCCGCGGCACACCCTCATCAAGAGGCCTATAACCGTTAAGCCATTCCTTGATTTCAACGGTCGTTTCTTCCTTGAACACAGCAGGTTTGCCATCAGGTGTCACCGTATTGACGCATTCGTACATGGCATCTTGGAAGTATTCGTGACTGAATGTGGCCGGCTCAGTCGACACGATGAGGATGTTGGCATATTCCTTTTCATCCACCACATAATCGGGATAGCAAAGCTCTTTGACCCAAGATTGCACCATCTCCCACGATGCGTCAGGAGACGCTCCTTTGAATTGTTCTTTCCCCGTTCCCGCGCGCTGTTTGAGAGTCTCGCCCTTTTCATCAAAATACTTTCCAATGAATTTCTGTCCGTCCTTGTACCCACCTTCCTCTTTGAAAGTGCGCTCTTCGTCAGTATGAGCCTTCCGAAACCCCTTCATGATGTCTTGAAGTTTGCTGGAAATGGATCCTTCGTTCATGATTTCTCCTTTTCCTTCTGGACCGATCGAGTGCGGCCCGTCAAACGGCGCGTCCGAGACTGGACCTAATCCTTGAAGATGCGATATGGCCTTTACTGAAGCATGCGGATGAGGCGATCGATGCGATGCTGGATGCCTTCGCAAATGACATCCAGACGACGGCTCAAAGCAGGATTGCCGGAAAGAATGGTTCGGGCCTCCTCGGCGAAACCGTCCAGAGACGCTGGGTCGAACCAGCTCAGGTCGCCCACCAACCTCAACTGACGGTTCGGCTGTTCATGGAACGGCTTGGTATTGAACGAATAGTCTCCGTGCAACAGCGCTTCATCGTCCTTGTCGCACCAAAGACTGCTGCCGCTGTCGAACAACGGCGCCACGCGGCACGACAGCGTCTCCACATCACGAATCAAGCCGAAATTGCGCCAATGCCGGTCGTGGTTCGCCAGCAGATCATCGCACACGATCATCTTATCCAGCGCGTCGGCCGCGCCATCCGCCCCCAACCGTGCGCAACAATCCACGTAGTGCTGATATTCGCTGAAATGATTGGGCTTGCGTTTCGCGTGCATCACATAATAGGCGGGGATGTACTCCTCCTGATCGGTGAGGAAATCCGCGCAGCAGCTGATAGCGCCCGCACTCACATTTTCCAGCTTGTAAGGAACGTAGTCGCCGGGATCCAACAACCGGCGATAAAGGGCCGTAGCGACTACTTCATTGTAAGGCTCCTGCCCCAACGGGCCGCTCCCCTTCAAAAGAGAAGGCACACCATCTCGCCGCACCCAGCGCTTCGGCAGCTCCCCTTCCGAAGTGTTATCCGGCGTGAGCAGACCCACGTCCGAAAGCCAATCGATGCCAGCCTCATTCGTCTGCAGGTCCATATCTGGAAAAGGGTTGGCGAAGAAGTTCACGTCCTGCCACCGGATGTCCATTCCCTCTGGCCGCACCCAATACTGATCAGAGAGTGACAGACCCAAACTCTCGAAGGGGATTTGTCCGGAATCGGCGAATCCGAGCTCTTTCAGCTTCGTATGCATGCCCTGTCGTGATACCGGAATAGCACGATGCCGCCACCAATCACTGAGAGCGCTAAGAGATGCCTTGGTGCCCCGCAGAGAAATGAGGCTCAAAGGCGCGCGCGACGCATCCAACACGTCCAGCACTTCGATGAACTTGCCCGTACGCCTGTCATAGGAGAAGCGCAGGATCTCATGAGCACGATTCATCAAGGTGTACGTTTCGCCCGCAACAACACGCTTCTCAGACGGACGCCCTGGCCGCGGATGCTCCGCGATACGAGCTTCGACGCTCGCCTCATCTACAAGCCACTGCCTGCCCAGCTTCTCTGCCGAAAGCGCGCCAGAGTCAATGAGCTGATGCACGCGTCCGACGGTCACGCCTAGCTTCTGCGCCGCTTCCTTCACTGTGAGCGAGAATGCCATGGTAATTTCCTCTACGTTGAAAACCTACATTCAATTATAGGTTTATTTTCATGAGAACAATACAGAAAATACTATAGCAATTTATAGGTTTTACGGGACCAAAAGCGGGAGCTGAGAACACAGACGCAAAGCGTGTTGACTGGATCTCAAGCCGCAGCGGTTGGCCCTAATCCCTGAAGATGCGGTGGCGGATCGCCTGCATGCGCTCATCCAGAGCTGCGGCAGCATCAGAGAGTTCCTTGAGCTCAGCGATGATGGATGCCTCTTCCTCCGCATCCAGATCCTTCTTGTACTGAAGCTGATGATCGAGCGATGCCCAGAAGTTCTGCGCGATGGAACGCAGCTGCACTTCCACCTTCATCGGCCGTTTCTCGCGTTCAAGGAAGATGGGGATCTCCACGATGATATGCAAGCTCCGGTAACCGCTCTGCTTTGGGCTGGCGATGTAATCGCGTCGGTCGATGAGCGTCACGTCGTCCTGCACCACCAGGGATCGAGCCAGCGAATAGGCATCTTCAGGAAGCGCGCACACCACGCGCACGCCCGCGATATCGAAAAGATTACGCTCGATGGACTCCAGCGACACCGGGAGGTCCTTGCGTTGCAATTTCTCCGCGATGCTCTCCGGAGATTTCAACCGCCAGCAGATAGATTCGATGGGATTCCGATCATGGCGCAGCTGGAACTCAGCATCGAAGACCTGCAACTTGGTTTTGATCTCCATGATGGCGCATTCGTAATAGGTCATCAGCTGCCTGAACGCTGCTTCATCGCGCTCGATCATCGCCTCGAATTCGTCAATGCCAGCCATGAAGACCCTTTCTTAGACAGCATGGGCTTCCTTCATGATAACCGATGGAGGCTCCGGCTTGCGCCGGTCAGAAAGGGAGCTCAAACCAGATTCCCATTCAAACCGGTTCCTGATGTTGCTGTGGGCGTCCTTCTATCTACCCTCAGCGTTCTCCTCCAGCTCGGCTGCATGGATGCGCCGCTTCAGCGCCTGCGAGAACCAATCGATGCCGCATTCGCCACGCACCATCCACTGAGCCATTTGCTGCAGCTTGGCCTCAACGCTGCCCTCCGGCGCTTCGCTATCCACGCGCTCCAAGAAAAGCGGGCTGATGTGGTGATGGGTGAACGTTCCATCTTGGCAAGGAAACTCCACGGTCACCTCCATATCAGTGAAATCCGCCAACACCCGGTCCGCGCTTTCGCGTCCAGCTTCCACCTCAGCGAGCCACCCGTTCACCCGGTGTCGGAACTGCTCCCACGGCTCATGATCCGCCTCCACGATCGCCCAATCATAGGCTGGCTGGATGTATTTCGCCTGACCGCCGACCACGCGAACCAGATCACCAAGCTCGTAGAGATTGGGCAAGTCCACCCAGCGATCCTCGAAGAACAGGAAGTTCGGCCAGCTCTCCTCTTCGGTGCCCACAGGCCACGGAGCGAACTGCCCACCCTTCAGGCTCTCATCCGCTCCTGTTTCCCAAAGCCACGACGACTCCAACTCGCCCTGCGCATTGAACGTCATGGAACCGCGCTCGCTCTCGGATCCCCAATACTTCTTTTTGGGCAACTCCTGGAAGAGCTTCCATTTGCTCATCTTGAACGGGAAACCCTGCGCGCACCCGTACTCGTGCGCCGTCTCATATTCGGCGAAGAACACATCAACGGAGTCGTCACCCTGGTGGGCTTCGTCATGGACCTGCACGCCGAACGCATAGCCCTCGGACGCCTCGCGAAACCAATCCCGCTCGCGCTGTTCCTTATCCAGACTGTATGCGATCTGCGCGCGCAGCCGCTCGTCAGCCGTCTCGGCCGCCAGCTGCTCCAGCAGATCCCGACGCTGCTTCAGCGGCAAATGCAGGTTATGTATGATCGTTGCCGTCTCCATGTCCGTGAACTGGCGCCCCTCTTCCCTGAGCGTCTGCCGCAGATCCCGTGACGGTATGAGTTCGATGATATCCATCATATGCGCCTCCCTTTTGCCGCTGGTCTATGCCATGGTAAGGGAACCTATGGAACAGAAATGTTTTATGGCTGATCAGGAATCCGCCCTTTGGCCATTTTCATCAAGAGCACGGATAGAACGCGGCAGATAGGCGACGAGCCCCAGCGCCAAGCAGGCCAATCCGTCCACCAGGAAGAACGGCGCGATGTCGATAGCCTCCGCCAGAACGCCGCCAATGGCGATGCCGATGGGCGAGGCCAGACCCATCACAGCGTTCAGCAGTCCCATGGCGCGGCCCATCTTCTCGTCAGGCACATGGCGCTGGGTCAGCGTCATGGTGGGGCCGTTGAACCACGAACATGCCACGGCCATCACGGCGACGAGCCCCACGAACCCAGGGAACCCGTCGGGTGGCAACAGCCCGCAAGCCGCCGTAGCCGCACCGGTCAACACCGCAGCCACGGCGATGAGAAGCGCCAGACGCTTGCCACCGCCCCATGCGATCAGAATGCCCGACCCGATGAGCATCCCCACGCCGAACGCGGCTTCCGTAATGGAGGCCATGTACCCATCTCCGCCGAAATAGTCGTAGGTCATGAGCGGGAACACGGCCGAGAGCGGGCTGAAGATCATCATGCCAATGGTCACCACGATCAGAAGGAGCACGAGCCCACGCGTTGCCGCCACTGCGCGCCACCCATCTTTCAAGTTCGCCAAAACGTGCTGTTTCTCAGCAGACGGGTCGATCACCGTAGGGACTTTCGCCAAGGCCAAACCCAAGATGGCGATGCAAGCCCCGGCGAAATCCAAGAACATGACAGAGGAGAATCCGAGCGTGGTGTAGAGGAAGATGCCGAACGCAGGCGCGCCGATGCTCGCAACGGAGCCAAGGAGCTGATCAAGGGTGTTGATGCGGAGCAGGTGCTTGTCGGGCACGAGCATGGGCATCGTCGCCATCATCGCAGGACTGTGGAACGCTTGGCCTATGGCACGGGCGATGCACACCACCAACAGCAGAGGGATGGAAACATCACCCATGAGGATGAGAAAGGCTGCGCCCAAAGAGATGAGGCCGACCGCGCCATCAGCCACGATCATGATGAGCTTGCGGTTGTGCTTGTCAGCCACGATGCCGCCGAAGGGCGAGATGAGCCCCACGGGCAGCATCACGGCGATGGTCATGATCGAAAGCATGATCGCGCTGCCAGTGGATTCGGTCACATACCAGACCACCGCATACCCCGCAGCGTAGCTGGTGATCATGGAGGCAGCCTGGCCGATCCAGATCACCGCGATGATGGAAAGCCAGTTCTTTTGAAGCGGCAGACCCGCCGCGCTCACCGGACCCTCGGAGGGCGCGAGTCCTTGCTGTTGAGCGTCATCGGACATGGATGGCTCCTTCGAGGTCTGTCGGATGGATGCGGATGGGTTGATTTCAGGTTCGCTTTATAGGTGGGTTGGAGATGATACCACTGCAACCGCGCTGAATCAGCGGGATGCTTCTTCCGGGTGTTTGCATGTGTTATACTTTGCATTACATTTGCGAACAAGAAACGAGGTCATCATGAGCACCACCTATGCGATCCGCGTGGACGAAGCTATCAAGAACGAAGCAGCAGAAGTGGCGAAGTTCTATGGCCTTGACCTGGCCACCATGACGCGGGCCCTTTGGGCTCAGATCGCACGGACACGGCGCATCCCTTTGGAGTTCACCGATGAAGAACCCAATGAAGAGAGCCTGCAGGCCATCCGCGAGACGCAAGAGATGATCGCGAACGGAACGGGGACGCTATACAAGACGCCTCAAGAGCTGTTCGAAGCTTTGGGAATCTAAGCCATGCTCAATTCGAAATTCGCTCCTCTTTTCCTGCGGGATGTCAAAAAGCTGAAGAAAAAGCATGTGGATACGCAACCGCTGAGAACCGTCATCTCCCTCATCCTTCAAAACACGATGGAATCGCGGGAGGAGCTCATCCGCCGCCATAACATGCATACGCTCAGCGGAGTCTGGAGCGGATCGAATGAATGCCACGTCTGCAACGCGGGCGACTGGCTCCTCGTATGGATGGAGTCGGACGGCATCGCCTATTTCCAGCGCACAGGCACTCACGAGGAGATCTTCCGCTGATAGGCGGCATCAAGCCCACGCAACTGGATAAATGGGCATGGGCCTAGCGCAGCGAAGCAACGAAGCGATCGATAGCGGCGTTCACCACGGCCGGGCGATCAGTGTTGGAATTATGCCCCGCCCCTTCGATCCATTCCAACGGAATGCCAGATGCTTTCGTCCATGCCTTGTTGTACCTCTTAGCTGAGCCCGCCCTGTCTTCCGTGCCGCAAAGCAGCAACGCCGGACAGCTGATGTCGAATGGCCGTCCGCTCCCAACCGCATCGGCAAGCACGCGAAAGCCGTGGGCTGCCAGTTCGCAGTACTCGCGCTTTCCATAATCGAGCATCATCGCTTCCATGAGACGGCTGCCATATTCCGTGGTCGTGTTGCCGCTTGACCCCAAGCGGACGAGCGTTTTCCACGGGAATGAGAGGTACATGAGCTTGGTGTGCTTGAGAAGGAAAAGCTCCCAGGCCGTATAATAGCGGCGCTGCAAAGAACAGGAATCAATGGAGACGAAGCCCTTAGCTTCTCCAGGGAAGAGATCCATGAACACCTGCGCGGTGTAGCCGCCCATGGATTGCCCGATCAACACCGGTGCGGTCGCGCCTTCCACCTCCAGGATCTGATGCAGCCACTTCGCAAGGTCATCCATGGTCCACGTCAAGCGAAAAGGCCGGGACTGCCCATGGGAAGGAGGGTCCCAGAGCAGCAGATTCGCCTTGTCGGAGAAATGCTCCACCTGCTTGCCGAACAGCCGATGATCCGCCGTGAGGCCCGGCAAGAAGACGAGCCAGGGACGCCCGGAATCAACATCCGCGCTCACCCAATAGGCAATATCCCCCGCTTCCGTTGCAAACTGCTTCTTTCGCAGTGGATACGGCACCGCGCCTCCTTCACCTCTCTACCATTGCCGCGTGAGCGATCATACGTTCAGCGCATGGGCGCTCATGAAGAGATCCTTCGCTGAAGCACTAGCTTGATGTTCCATAAACTTGAAACATCAAGCCGAAATGAAGCTTTATTTCATTTCGGCAGAATAAGCCCTTCTGAGCGCGATCTCTTTGCTACAGTTCCACGCGGCCGAACTTGGCCAGAATCTCCGTGGCAGCCGTGCAGGCGTCGCAATCACACCATTTGGCACCGGCAGCCTTGCGCTCTTTCTGCGTTACCAAGATCTGAGCGGCCGTCTCTTCGCCGAACATCTCTTTGGCGGGGCCTTCGGCGAAAGCGATCACGCCATCGATGGTGGTGGGTCGCCCTTCCAAGATATCAAGCAGCTGCTCAGTGGCTGCATCGGCAGCATCAGCGCCACCCGCGGCCACAGCGTCTTTCCAGGCGTTCGCCGCATTCTTGGTCACTTGCGTGCTGGCCTCTGATGCCGCCAGGATGTCCGCGCGCTCAGCGATGTAGTCAACGGTGTTCTTGTCCATGATCCCTCTCCTTCGATCGGTGTTCGTTTGGAACAAATATAACCCACTCCCATGCCGCCCACAATCCGCTCATTGGATGAGAATGAGAACAATATGAGCGCTCCTGAAAAGCGCTACAATCACAAAGATCAGAATCGAAGGAGGGAATCATGGCAAGCTGGCAATATGTCGGTTTCTGCGATTGGAGTTCTGCTAGCGGCTGGAACTACCTGTGGACCAACGGTGCGGATATAGCTTGGTGCGGCTCTGATGAAATGGATCCCTCCGAGTTGTCAGACATCCCCCACGCCCATGCGGAATACAACATGAATGGGCTCATGGATCTCTATGGTGGGGATATAGTCCGCTGGTTCAATGACATAGGCGCCGTGCGCGATACAGTCTATGAAATGAAAGAAAGAAAAGGATGCGATTGATAGATCTGCCCCTCGTTGAAGATCGAATGGGATTCCTTTTTGACTGCTCATGATCAGCTGACCCAACGGCTGCGCGCCATTCTTGGAGAAGACCGCGTCCGTGAAGAGGACCCGCTATGCCGGCATACCACGTTCCGGATCGGTGGCCCGGCCCAGTGGCTCGTCACCCCACGCACCGAAGATGAGGTTCAGGCAGTGGCAGCGCTCTGCGCAGAAACGGGAACGCCTCTGCGAGTGCTGGGCGCGGGTTCCAACGTGCTGGCAGCTGACGAAGGCGTGCGCGGCGTGATCCTCAAGCTGGCCGAAGATTTCGCGAAGATCGCGCTGAGCGAAAACGGCTGCATCACGGCCCAAGCAGGCGCTTCCAACGAACGCATCGCCGCCGCAGCCCAACAGGCCGGTCTCGCGGGCTTCGAATTCGCCAGCGGCATCCCGGGCACCATCGGAGGAGCGGCGGTCATGAACGCTGGTGCCTACGGAGGGCAGCTATCCGACGTGGCGGAGTGGGTGCGCTGCCTCACGCCAGACGGACGCATCCGACGCATTTCGGCTGAAGACGCCCATTGGGGCTACCGGCAGAGCCTCATGATGGATGAAGGCCACTTGGTGCTGGAGGTGGGACTGCGGCTGGCCCCGGATGACCCCGCCGCCATCCAAACTCGCATGGATGACCTGCGGCACCGTCGGGAAGAAAAGCAGCCCCTGGATATGCCTTCGGCTGGTTCCACCTTCAAGCGGCCCGAAGGCCATTTCGCCGGCAAGCTCATCCAAGATGCGGGGATGCAAGGCTGCCGCATCGGCGGGGCGCAGGTTTCCCTCAAACATGCCGGCTTCATCGTGAACTGCGGAGACGCCACCGCTCATGATGTGCAGCAGCTGATCCAAACCGTGCAGGAGCGCGTGTTCGAAACGTCGGGCGTTCGGCTGGAGCCTGAAGTCCGCCAGTGGGGACTGAAAGCCTAAGGCAGAAGGCCCAGGCAGGCCGTTAAGGGCAGCTGCTCAGGACTGGGCAGCTTCCATGCGGTTCAGCCGGCGCATCTCCCAAAGGATGAATCCGATGGTGATGGAGATGGCCACCACGTCAGAGATGGGATTCGCGAAGTAGAGCGCATCCAACCCGCCGAACTGCGGCGCGATGAGCGGCAGGATGTGAGGCAGCACGAACAGCAACGGCACCAGGAAGATGATCTGGCGCGTGAGCGTCAGGAAGATGGATTTCGCTGGCTGACCCGTGGCCTGGAAGTAGTTCGATCCGACGATCTGGAATCCCACCAGCGGGAACACCGCGAATTGCACGCGCATGGCGAACGAGGTGAACGCCACCAGCGTCTCATTGGTGATGCCGAAAGCGGCGACGATGGCCTCAGGGAACAGCATGATGGCAAGCCACTCCACCGTGGCGAACGCGAAGCCCAAGCCGATCCCCAGCCAGAGCGTCTGCTTCACGCGACCGATCAGCCGCGCGCCGTAGTTGTAGCCCAAAAGCGGCTGGATGGCGATGGCAGTGCCGATGAGCGGCATGACCACGAAACCGGCGATGCGGTTGAGGACCCCGATGGAGGCCAGGGCATCCACGGCCCCGATGACGCTCATGGCGCCGTAGGTGATGAGCTGGTAGTTCAGCACGAAGTTCACCACCGCCATGCCCGCCTGCACCGCGAAGGACGGGAACCCGAACGCCAAGATGGTGCTCACGAAGCGCGGACGCAGGGCCAGATAGCGCCGACGGATGCGCAGAGGCACGCCCTTCGTGAAGAGGAAGTACCAGAGCACCGCCGCGCCTGAACAGGCCTGGCCCACCAGCGTGGCAGCAGCGCTTCCCGCCACGCCCCAACCCAGCACCAGCACGAAGAGGTAGTTGAAAACGGTGGCCACCACCAACCCGATCACCATGGTGCCCAGCGCCCGATTCGGCGCTCCGCAGGTGCGGATGAAGTTGTTCACGCCCATGCCGATGCTCTGGAGGATGAACCCGTAGCAAAGGATCTGCAAGAACGTCCGGGCATAAGGGCGCACCTCATCCGTGGCGCTGGAGATGGTGAGCAGCCACTCCATGACAGACGGGAACGAAACCGCCACGGCCACGATCAGCCAGAGGATCACGCTCAGAGTGATGACGTTGCCCAGGGCGCGCTCGGCCCCTTCGCGGCTCCCTTCACCAAGACGCAGGGCGGCTAGGGCGTTGCCGCCGTTGCCGATGAGCATCGCCAGAGCCATGAACACGATCATGGCCGGGTTCGCCACGGTGACAGCGGAAAGCCCGATCTCCCCCATGGCGTGCCCCAAGAACATGGAATCAATGATGTTGTAGGAGCCATTGACCAGCATCCCCACGATGGAGGGAATGGCGAACTCCGCGATCAGCCGCGGGATGGAAGCCGTGCCCATGCGAGCGACGCGCTCCCCTTCCGAAGCGCGCCTCTCCTGAGCGGAAGCCGCTTCTTGAGCTGCCTCTTTTCGACTGTCTGGTCCCATGGTTCCTAGCTTACCGGAAAAGCCTCTTGCGCGGGGTCTTTCGCCATCGTCATCTTGTGTTTTCGCACCATCATGGACCCGAGCGGCCCTGCCGGAACCTATAATGGGAAGCGCAGGTGAATCAGCCTCTCATAGGAAAGCAGCCTGGATGTTTTCAAATATACCTCACATCAGCTACGCCATGCTGGTCGACGCTCTTTGGCATTACCAGATACTCGCTGAGCCTGTGCGAAAGCCGAAGCGGTTCGGCTGGGCATCATCATTGCATTGGACCAAAAACGGCAGCCCCGTTCCCGAAAAAGACATGCTTTTCGTCTGCGAAGCGAGTGCCGCTCCAAAAGCCGCCTCGCTCCATCCCGGACAGCTCCTCATCGTCATCGCCAGTGCGGATGAATCGGGTCCCCTCTCCGAGATAGATAGCCCCCTTCTCGTCGTAGAGCGAGATGCGCGAACCGACGGGCTGCTGCAAGGACTGCAAGACCGCTTTTTAGGCTATGGATTGTGGAAATCAGACATTCAAAGCATCGCCCCTTCCCCGGACAGCTTCCGGCAGATCCTCAATAAAAGCGCTCGCATCATCGGCGCGCCCCTCCTGCTTTACGGCAACGATCTCAAACCCACAGCTCGCGCCCTGTTCAACATCAACCGGCCGTTTTGCCAGCATTTCCAATCCAGGGAGCAGGAGATCTTGAACAGCGTCCGAGCCCACCAAGGCGGAACGCTCGTTTTCAAAACAGCCAATGATGACCTGATCGTCGAAAGCAGACGCATCGGATCCGAAAAACACGGGGATTTCTACCTGATTGCCTTGTTCGAACTTGCGTCAACCCAAGGCAAACGCGATCTGCTGGATGTGATCGCAACGGCCCTTGAAAACAGAGCCGATCTTCCCACTGACCATTTCGAACCGGCGAAATACTCTTCATACCGCCTTTTCGATGACCTGTTCAATGGACGCTACATCAGCCAGGGGCAGCTGAGCGACTATTCCCTGAACAACGGCTTCCCCCTTGATGCGGAATACCGTCTGATATGCTTCGCCCCCTTCAAGGATGACGACCTCACCGATCTTGACTCACTGGCGCTTTCCTTGCGCGCGATCAACGGAGGCAAGAACATCCCCGTGGTCCATGACAGCCATCTGTATCTTCTGTTCTGGTCGAAAGGACTGGACAACAGCCTTTCCAATTCTGTGATCGAAAGGCAGCTTTTGGATCATCTTGACCCGCGGATGGGTTTCGTGGCCGTATCTCAGGTCTTCGACGATGTCACCAGCTTGAGATTCGCCTACGAGCAGATCAAACTCGTGGCGAAATACCGCCGCCGCATGGATCTCGTTTCATGGCTCACGCTGACGAACCAAGAGGAATCGTCTTTGTGCTACACCTTTGAAGAGGCGCTGCGGTTCGCGATCGTGGATACAGATGCCATGACGCCTGAGTTGAGGGATTTCTCCTTTTCCCACACCATCCTCGACAAGCTCATCGCTGAAGATGCCGAGAATGGGAGCAACGACGCACGCATCCTCGCTTCATATCTGCAATATGAGCGCAAAGCCACGGTAGTAGCTGACAAACTGCATGTTCACCGCAACACCGTGCTCTACCGCATTGAGAAGATCGAGAAGCGTTTCGGCGTCAACCTTGATGAGAGCTGGACGCGTGAGAGGCTCTTGTTCGACTTTTCCATCCTGTATTCAAAGCTCGCCAACGATCCCGAACTGGTCAGCAAGTTGTTCGGCAACGACAGGGAAGCCATCAAGCGCTTTGCACGATAGCCTCATCCATGACAAGGCCGCGCGCTTTGGAGCGCATCGCCATCTCTCGAAGCTGGTATGACCGTCCGTTCATCTCAAGCATCTTGCGCGCCTCAGCACGTCCTTGAGGAGAGATGGCCGCTGCTGCCAGGTTCAGATCATCCTCATCCACCTCAACGCCTCGAGCGAGGGCGAAGGCATCCAAAGCCAACCCCTGCCGGACCACATCTTGAGCGCGATGGCTCATCTGGGCGAGGAACTGCGCTTCAGTCACCCCTTGCGCAGCATAGAGCTCCTCAAGGCTCATGCCCTGGCGAGAAAGAGCGGCGGTCACATTTTGCAGAAGCCCCGAACGCGCGTAATCATAATAGCCCTCCGGCACTTGAAGCTCCGGCAGCCGGCTTGCCAAGGCGTTGACCGCGGCTTCGCCTTTGATCTTGTCGTAGTCCGCCCGAGCGCGCATGGTGACGTTGGCGCGGACCATCTCATGAAAGCTGGCGACATCATAGGCGCCGGGGATGTTCTCCTTCACCCAAGCGTCATCCACAACAGGGATCTCTTTCTTGACGATCCGCTCCACCCTCAGATCAGCATCCATCGTCTCGTCCACATCCAGCCCAAGGAAGTTCTTGCTGGTGATGACGAATGAGAAGCGCTCCTCCTCTCCCGGAGACATCCCGATGAGCCGCTCATCGATCTGCGGCGGCAGCATCCCGTCGCCCGTGCGATACACGATGCTGTCAAACGTGAGCGCCTGCACTTCCATGCCGCTTTTGGCGGTGTGGAGCGTGATGACTTCCGTGGTCTGGTCGCTCACGACGACCGCATCCTCATCATCCACATAGCGTGAGCGTTCTTCAACGATAGCGTCGATGTTACGCGCGAGCATCTCATCTGAGACGAAGAACTCCGGCATCGACAAGCGAACGGGATCACAGGAAGTGAGCTGAGGAGTGGGCTTGAGACAGATCGTCGCTTCACAGGAGAAAGGCGCACCTTCGCGCAGCTCGCTCATCTCTCCAATGACGGGTTCCATGGCCGCTGGAAGGCCCTCGTTCGCGATGATGCCATCTACGCATTGGTTCGCCATGCAAACAGCGATGCGCTCTCCCAGATCCCCCGAGAGCTTATCTTGGGTCTGCGAGCCAGCTTGATCCGCAATGCAGTCGATTCCCGCTTGAGCGGCGTAGAATGCGTAGATCTCATCGATCATCTCCGTCGTTTCTTGGGCATCAAGCTCGATCTTGCAACGTTTCCGCAGTCCGTCTTCGGAGCTTTCGATGAATGCATAATCCATGGCTTACCCATCCTCTTCTCTATCGATCTTGGACCTTCCCTACCGGTCTTGAAGCAAGCGTCCGAACCCGTCGCCCCAGGGGCAGCGCGCCAGCTCACCCGGCTTCGGGTGCTGCGCGGCCCGCGTGCACAGGATGCGGCACATCCTCTTCGCGAACGAACAATGCTGCGCCTTCGGTGGCTCAAGAAGAGCGCCGCACTCCAGGCAAAGGATGGGCGCGTCATGAAACGGCTTCAAGTCGGGCATCGTCAATCCCCCGCATGCCGCGCAGCGAAGCGGATGGGGGCGGGGAGCGCGGCAAGCTCCGCAGAATGGATTGCAAACGTAACATGGCATGATCACGCCTCACCTCCCTCGCGTTCCGCTCTCATCCGACGCTCTTGCGGCTGAAACAGCAACGTCTGCGACCTAGCGCAGACGTTGCTTTCACATCCTCTCACCCGCGGTCAACCTCGTCAGAACTCGCGAGCGTCTGCATGAGCGTTCGAACTAGATTTGCCCCGCGTCGCGCATCTTCTTGAAACACGGCGCGCACACGATCATGCAGTTCTCTTCGGTCAGAGGACCGTTCGGATCTTTGGCGATAGCCTCCCACCCGCCGATGTTGGGGCCGCCCTGCATCGGAAGGATGCAGCGCTGCCCACAGGGATCATCATGCCCATGGGAGGCGTCCGTGCATTCACAGCATCCACCACACCGAGCCCACACCTCGTTGACGACCAATGTGGGGAAAGGCTCCCTCTCTGCCATCATAAACCTCCTTCATTCCCCTCACCCCTCCGTGAGGGTCCCGATCCTCAAGCCTGCGCGTTGTAGATGACGCTGCGCGGATGCTCCTTAGCCAGCTCCGCCAGATTCTCCAGCGTGTCGTAGACCATGATGCCGGACTGACAGTGATGCACGCAGCTGGGCAGGCGCCCTTCGTTCACGCGGTCCTCGCAGAAGTCGCACAGGTGCGTGGGGATGGGCATGTAGGTGAGCTCCCATTTCCCGTTGATGTTCTTGCGGGGGCCATCTTCCGCCAGCACGATGCCGTATTGGCCCTCTGGCAGATCATGCACCTTCTTGCACGCCACTTCGCAAACATGGCACCCGGTGCAGTACTCATAGTTGATAAGAAGACCGTAGTTCTTATTCATACTTGTATCCTCCCATGGCCAGCTTCTCCACACGGTCGTACTTCCAGCCTCCCAGGCGCGTCACCTGCTCAGACGGCATGACCTTGCTGTTCTCCTCCGTGCAGGGATAGATCTTGCACAGAAGACCCTTGTACGGCGCGCCGTAGCCCGTTTCGCCGACGACCATCATGGACGTGAGGTTGTTGATGTTGGAGTCAAACACGCCGAAGAGGTTCGGTTCAGCGCCGTCGGTCTCAGGGAACCACCAACCATGTTCCGCACTCGCACAGCCCGGCTTCATGGCTTCGGTCACCCAAGCGATCTGACGGCAACGCCCGCGCTGGTTCTCGATCCACACCCACTGGCCGTCCTTGATGCCGTACTTCGCCGCGGTCTCCGGATGGATGCGCACCCGCGGGTTGGGATGGAACTCGCGCATGGTCTTCTGGTTGCGGTGCTCGGAGTGGAAGAACTCGAAGGAGCGGTGGCCGGTGGTCAACACGATCGGGTACTCTTCAAAGCGCTTCGGGGTGGAGATGGGGCTCTCGGGCGGCTCCTCATAGCTGGGCAACGGATCGTTGCCAAAGGCCTCGAGCGTGGTGCAGTACAGCTCGATCATGCCCGTGGGCGTGTTGAAGCCCGGCTTGCCGTCAGGACGCAGCTTGCCATCCTCGTAGCGGTGATAGGAAAGCGGCTCCCAGTCGTAGACCATCTGCTGAAGCCCAGCGAAGTCCTCAGGCACGTCGCCTTCCTTCAGACGGGCGTTCAGAAGGTCGATGTCCGTCTCGTAGGGCCACGCGTCCGGATTGAGCCTCTTGCCCAGCTCAAGGATGATCTGCTCATCGGTCTTGGACTCGTAGTATTCCACCACGCGCGTGGACTGGCGAAGCGGGGTCCACCACGTGCGCAGCTGGTTGCGCTCGGGGCTCATGGCACAGGGCAGCACCACATCAGCGCACGCAGCGGCCGTCGGCGTGATGCAATAGTCCACCACCACGTTGAACTCCGTGGATTTGATGGCATCGTAGACGCGCGGCGCCTCGGCTGCCATGTTCGCGATGGAGTTGCAGCCCTGGAACCAGAGCATCTTCACCGGGTAGGGCTCTCCGCATTCGATGGCCTGGAGCACCACGTCAGAAGCGGCGGTAGAGCTCAGACCGAATTGATGCATGGGGGAGATGTCGTTGCCCAGGCGCTTCGCGCGCATGCCCACATCAAGGTTCTCGAAGTAGCCGCACAGATACGCCAAGTTCATGCTATAGGCCTCGCGCGCCAGGTAGTTGCCGCCCGCCTGGTCCACGTTGCCACAGATGGCGTTGAGGGACATGAGACAGTGAGCCTCGGAGATGCCGTTCACGCGCATGTCGGTGGTCAAACCCCACTGGAGCGCGCCCGGCTTCGCAGCGGCGAACATGCGAGCGGCCTTGCGGATGTCTTCCGCATCCACCCAGGCAATCTCCGCCGCGCGTTCAGGGGTCATATCCTTCACGCGTTCGGCCAGCTTGTCGAACCCGTAGCACCACTTGTCCACGAAATCATGGTCGTAAAGATCCTCTTCGATGATGACGTTGGTCATGGCCATGGCGATGGCGGAGTCAACGCCCGGACGCGGCTGGATCCACACCTCGGCGCGGGAGGCGAGCCAGGTCAGATCCGGATCGACCACGATCAGCTTCGTATTGCCCTGGGTCATCATGTCGACGATCCAGTGGCCCAAGAAACCATCGCCATTGGACTTGATGACGTCGTTGCCCCAGATGAGCACCACCTCGGGATATTCATACTCGGGATGATCCCAACGCTCTTCATTGAACTGCGACGCATCAACCACAGGGAGGTCACCGCAGACGCAGAAAGACAGCGATGTGCGCGGGACCATGCAGCAGTCACCGGAAAGGAAGCCGAAGCTCATGTTCGGCGTGCCGAAACCGGCGTAGCAGATGAGCGGGTTCTGCCAACAGACGTTGCGACCCGTGCCGATCATGCCGCAGATGGCCTCCGGTCCCCATTCCTTCTGGATGCGCCGGACGTTCTCTTCGATGATGTCGTAGGCTTCATCCCAAGAGATGCGCTCCCACTTGTTCTCGCCGCGCTCGCCCGCGCGCTTGACCGGATACTTCAAGCGATCAAGCAGATCGTTGCACGCCTCGGGCAGATTCAGGCAGCGCATGCAGAGGCGCCCGCGGTTGTAGGGCTGGTTGGGGTCGCCCTCAACGCGCTCCAGTTTGCCATCCTTCACATACAGCAGGATGCCGCAGGAGTCATGGCAGCCCGGTGCGGACCAATGGCACACGCGATAGACGTCGGTGTCTCCCTCCTTCCAATGAAAATCAGTTTTGTAGAGCTCAGGATCGAACTTCTTCTCGAAAAGCTCCATAACCCACCTTCCTCCTCTTTCATCTTTGATGACTTACATCCTTGATGAGCCTGAAAACCGACGTTTTCCAGAAAATGCCCTTCTGAACAGGGCGTTTTCCGTAAAGCGGATTCCAGACAGCCGCATTATGCGCAAGATGCTTTTCTTTGAACATGGAAGAGCCTACAAAACGAAGCGCTAATTTTTGGAGCCTTCACCTGCGCGGATGCATGAACCGCGCGCATCCATGGGAAAGGGAAGAGCTTCCAAAAAACAGGGGTCTATTTTTAGATGAATCCCCATAGCTTCGACGATTCTTCGTTCCTAGACTGCTTTCCCAAGGAGCCCATCCCCGCTTGCCGCTGGCAGCATCCACCGCGGTGCCTGCGAACGCCGTCGGCAAGCCCAACCCTTGCGACCAGAAAGGATCCGTCATGTGTTTCAGACCAGCAGAAGTCACCGGACCGAAAGAGTGCCCCTCCTGTGGGAAGATCATCCCCGTGATACCCGGCATGCCCTTCCCTGATACCTGCAAGGGCTGCGGCGCGAATCTGTCATCCATAAATCCTGACGCAGCCGCGAACGCGCCCGTGAGCTCACCGAGCGCCCCCAGCTCTCCTAGCGCTCCCACGTCTCCCTCTGCTCCTTCCGCCCCCTCCGCTCCTGGAGCTCCTAAAGCTTAGGGGCTCCCCGAAAAGGCGCAAGGACCCGCACTCTCCATCACACGTCCTTGCACCCCCTATGGGAAGAGGCCGCAGATCATGCGGCCTCTTCTGCTTTTCTGCCACACGGCCATCAAGGGCGCATCAAGGTGCCGCTTCAACCCTGGCCATTCGAGTTCCCGCGAACGGAGAAGGGCGGTATGCGAGGATCAAGACGCAAGGAGGCACCACATCGTGCGCAAACGACTTCACCATCTGCGTTCATGAAAGAGCACTGCGGACAGCGATGGACGACGACGGCGGGAGGCGTCTCCCCGCGGCAGCGGCCGCAATTGAAGCAGTAATGGCATTGCCCCATGGGCGCTCCTTTTGACATGCGAAGGAGGCCCGCCGTGCGCAGGCCTCCTTCGTTCGCTGGATGCAGCTGTTTAGCCGATATGCTCGCCTTCAAGGATTCCTTCAGCGTCATCCTCGGCGACCTCTTTCAGAGAAGCGTTGTCGTCAGCGATCTTATCCGCCACATTGGAGCGCACATTGGCGAACAGGAACATGCTCAGGAACGACAGCACGCTCAGGATGGCGATGCCGACATAGATCCCTTGGTAGAAGACCAAGCCATCCGTCTGACCCGTGACCGCGATGACGATGGGCGAGAGAACATAGGAGGCGATCAAGAACATGCCGAAGTTCTGGAACGTCGCCTGAACGCCGCCGACGACGCCGAGATGCTCGCGCTTGACGCTGGGAAGGAGCGCCGGAAGCATCTTGACGATGGGCATCATCGAGCAGAAGAAGATGGCTTGCAGGATGTAAAGGACCCACGTGGCTGGGCCGTAGGGCACGAAGTAGAGCACGCCATAGATGATGGCGCAGGCGAAGCAGCAGATGGCCGCCGGCGTGCGCATATGCTTGAACCGAGCGACGAACACCACGGGCAAGATCATGGACAGCGTAGCCGCGATGACGGTGTTCAATGTGGAAAGGTCGCCCGCCTGAGCCGCCACGGAAGGGTCCCCGCCGGCCAGCGTGGTGATGGCTGCCACCATGAAGCTGGAGTTGGGATTGCTCATGGCGCCGAACACCAAGAACGCGAAGATGGAGATGCCCCAAACGTCCTTGTTCTTCAGCACAACGCTCAAATACTGGCCGATCGGCTCGTGGTCTATCTCCTCGCCTGCGGGATGAGCACGGTAGAGCACCAACCAGATGACGATGCCGATGGCCACCAAAACGGTTGAGAACACCCAGCCCTCATTGATGGTGGCGATATGGGATCCGTAATACAGGGCCAGAGCGGCGCCGAAGCTCATCCCTGCCGTATAGACGCCCATGGCGAAGGAGTTAGCCTTGCCCGGGAACCAAGCGCGCAAAAGTTTGGCGGAGTTCGCGTTCAAAGCCGCCGGAGCGAAGCCCATGATGATGGTTCCGACCATCAGCAACGTGAAATTGCTTCCCGAGAAGATCCTGATGGCGACGCCGATCAGGCATAGCACATACCCGGTGACGAGCACCTTGTTGAGCCCTATGCGATCAGCGAACGCGCCTGCGGGAATGGCGAACAGAAAGCCGGTCAGGTACGGTGCCGTCATGATCATGGAGAACATCATCGGTTCGATGCCGTATTGCTGCATGACCAGGATGGCGCCGCCTCCTGGCAGGATGACGCTGAACTGGATAGCGACCAGGATGAAGGTCATCCCGATCAAGATCGCCCAACGTCTGGGGTACAACTTCTCCTCTTGCATCTTTCCTCCTCTGTTGATGTGCCCTGTCTTCTGCATCGCCTATCCCCCATGGCGTTCCAGCCGACCTTCTTTTCGGCCGACCGAAACGGGAATGGAGGATGAGCGATAACCCGGTGGCGAAGCGCGATCGGTGCCAACGCCACCGGGGTGGAGCCTGGTCTTAACGCGGGAAGATCACCATTTGCGCGCCGGTTTCCGCTTCGGCCTTTTTCGCCTTGGCCGCCAGCTCTTCCACCGGTCCGTACACCATGACGCCCGCTTGGCAGTGATGCACGCAGCTGGGGAGCTTGCCCAAAGCGGTGCGCGCCGCGCACAGGTCGCACAGATGGGTAGGGATGGGGATGTTGTCGAACTCCCAACGCCCATCAGATGTCTGGAAGGGTCCTTGGGTGATGAGCTTGATGCCGAAGTCGCCTTTGGGCATGTCGTGTTCTTTCTTGCAGGCCACCTCACAAGCATGGCAGCCCGAGCAGTACCTGTAGTCGATCATCAGACCATATTCGCCTCTGGCCATGAGGGTTCCTTTCTCTCGGTGGCTGCCTTACGCCTTGATGCCGTCGTAGAAACTGGGCGTGTCCGTCTTGTGCGACGGCCCGTGGGTGTAGCCGCTGCCGCGTGTCACTTGGTAAGTGGGCTGATTCTCCGGGGCCATGGTGTCGTCTGTGGCGGGATACACCTTCGCGATAGAGCACTTGATGGGCGCGCCGTACCCGGAAGGCCCGTTCTCGCCCATGGGGATCAGGTTGTTCGGATTGCAATCGAACACGCCGAACAGCTCCGGTTCCTGGGGCTGTTTCTCCGGGAACCACCAGCCATGCTCGGTAGAGATGACACGTGGGTCCAGCGTGGCGTTGAAGCGGGCCACCTGGCGGCACTTGCCCATCTGATTCTCGATCCAGGTCCACTGGCCCTCGTTGATACCATACTCCGCAGCCGTATCCGGATGAATGTCGAAATAGGGAACCGGATGGAGCTCGCGCGAGGTGGTGTCCGCTTGACGCCATTCAGAGTGGAAGAACTCGAAGGAACGTTTGCCGGTGGTCAGCACCAGCGGATACTCCTCGGCCAGATCCGGCGTGCTGTAGGGGCTTGAAGGCGGCTCTTCATAGAAGGGCAGCGCATCATCGCCCCAGGCATCGAACAGCGCCGGTGCCAGCTCATACAGGCCTGTCACCGTGTTGAAGCCTGGTTGGCCATCAGGGCGCAAGAGCCCCTTCTCATGCTTGAAGTAGCGGAACGGATGATAGTGCCAGCCACCCGCCTCTTCCAGCTCCTCCATAGAGTCGTAACGGCACTCCGGAGCTGTCTGCATACGCCAGTTCATGTAGTCGCGCGGCGTCTGCACCCAGTCGGGCCATAGCTCCGGGGCCAGCCGGTGCCCCAGATCGATCATGATCTGCTCGTCTTCCTTGGCCTCATAGTAGCTGCCGGTCTTGGTGAGCGAGCGGATCGGGTCGAACCACACGCGCACGCAATCGCGCTCGTTGGACATGGCGCAGGGCAGCAGCAGATCGGCGCAGGCGCTGGCGAAGGGCGTCTTGAACATGTCGATGACGCAGATGAAGTCCACGTTGCGCATGGCGCGGTAGATGCGCGGCGCATCCTGGCCCATGTTGGCGATGGGGTTCGACGACTGGATCCAGAGCATCCGCACGGGGCGGTCGTCGCCCTTCTCATCTTTGCCCGTCTCGATGGCATCCAGGATGGCGTCAGACTGCGATGAGGCGGTGAAGCCGTACTTCTTCAGTGGATATTTGGAGTTGCCCAGGCGTTTCTCCACCATGCCCTCTTTGAGGTACTCGATGCCGGAGTTGTAGCCGAACTCAAGACCGCCTGCTTGATCGATCAAGATGTTGCCGCCAGGGTTGTCGATGTTGCCGGTGATGCCAGCCAGATCAGCGATGGCGAGCGCCGTCTGAGTGCCGATCTTCGACATATCCACCGCCAGGCCCCACTGAATAGTGGAGGGCTTCGCCTTCGCGTAGAAGCGGGCCGCCTCGATGATGGTGTCCGCATCCACCCAGCAAATCTCAGCCACGCGCTCGGGCGGATACTCCTGCACGCGCTCTTTGAGCGCATCGAAACCGTAGCACCACTTCTCCACGAACTCGTGGTCGTAGAGATCCTCGTTGATGATGACGTTCATCATGCCCAAAGCAAGCGCCGCATCCGTGCCGGGACGCAGGCGCAGCCAGTACTTCGCTCGGCTGCCGATCCAAGTCAGCTGCGGATCCACGGAGATGAGCTCGCTGCCGCGCTTCATGGCCTCCACGATCCAATGGCCCAAGAATGCGTCAGAGTTGCAAACGACCGGGTTGGTACCCCAAAGCACGATGCACTCCGGCACCACCCAGTCCTCATCCTCTTCATAGCGTTTCTCACGGAACTGGCTCATGTCAGCAACCCACTGATTGCCCATGACCACATAGCACAGCGCCGTGCGTGGCAGCATGCAGCTGTCACCGGACAGGAAGCAGAGCGTGAGGTCGGGGCCTCCGAAGTTCGCGTATTGATTGTGCGCGATGACCTGAGAGACGTTGCGGCCGGTGCCGATCATGGAGATGATGGATTCCGGGCCTGATTCCTGCTGGAACTTCCGCACGTTCTCCTCGATGATGCCGTAGGCCTCATCCCAGCTGATGCGCTCCCAGGTGTCCTGGCCGCGTTCGTCGCGGGCGCGCTTCATGGGGTACTTCAGGCGGTCTTCCGAGAAAACATGATTGCGCTGGGAGCGGCCGCGCACGCAGGCACGCTGCTGGGGGAAGTCCGGGCTGTCGGCATGGGTGTCGTCGGTCTTCTGGCGCACCACCACGC
>CAJTVP010000007.1:43181-88930 GCA_910580205.1 uncultured Eggerthellaceae bacterium | reverse complement strand
TGCCGATGCCCGTGAGGTCCAGGTCGTAGAGCGCGGGGCAGCCGGAGAAGGCCTCTGTGAGGTCCGTAGCGGTAGGAGTGACGGAAAGGTCCGCCACAACGCCTGTGCCCTCAGCCCAGGGATCCTCTATGCCGCCAAGAGAGAGGTCGACCCTCTCCAAAGAACCGCAGTTCTTCGCAAAGCTCCGCATGGATGCATGCGCATAGGCCGCTTTGCCGCCCAAAAGCGCAGGCATCTTCAGTTCGGTCAACCCTTCGCAGCCTTCGAAGGCTGATGCCCACGAAGTCACGGTCGGGTAGCTGAATCCTTCAGGCAGGCGGATTTCGCCCGTTTGAACAGCACCGGTGGCCGTCTTGTCGACCTTGGTGACGCGCTCAGAGCCCGCAGCCAGATAGGCGACAGAGCCCTTCACATCCGGCATGCCGGAGAGGTCTATCACGGTAGCGCCCGTCTCAGCCGCCACTGCGGCCGCGGAAATGGCCGGAGAGACGGCGGTCACGGTGGCGTTGGCAACACGAGAGCTTTCCCCGTCAGCGCCGGACCAGACGGCTTTCGCCTCTGTGAGACCAGGAGCGGACATGCTGCCCTCCATGGCCGAATCCAGCGTCGCGCCGCGCATGCCAGAGCGGACGAACTTCACCTGTGCGGTGGTGGCGCCGTGGAGGTTCGCATTCGCATCTGCGCCCTCAGCGGCTGTGCCGCCCGTGTAGCGGGCGATGCCCGTCAGGTCTGCGCTCTGCCCGTTGCCAGAGTCCGTGATGACGACATCGGTCATAGCGTGGCCGCTCTCAAGCAGGTGCGCGAGAGAGGCGCCACGGCCAGCGAGCATGCCGCCGTTGCCGCAGTTGGTGATGATGGCCTTGAGCAGGCCCGATGAATCAGACGCAGCGTAGGAGAGGTCTGCTCCCGCGCCGTTGCCGACGTTCGTGAGGGAGACCACGCCCGGCGAGCCGGCCCCGTAGGAGCCGCTGTTACGCGCGCTCAGCGCTGCGTTCGACGGCGTCTTCGCGCTGCTTGAGAAAGCGCGGGAGAGCGTGGCTCCGTCGCCGTTCGCGACGTTTTCAACGGTTATGGTCTCAAGCTTGGAATGGCCGTTGGCGAGATAGGACAGATCCGCCCCGGATCCGTTCCCGAAGCCTTTCAAGGTCAGGGTCTCAAGGGAAGATGCACCCGCATCCCCTGCGGAGAGCATCCCATAGGCGGAGAAGCCTGAGGTGTGCGTCTGCCAACCGGTCGTGCCGGCGGTGTCCGTTGCGTTCGCCGCAACGCGGATGCGCAGGCCGCCCAGGAGCCCCACAGCAGAGGGGCTTTGGGGATCTCCGACCACGCCGTTGAAGCGGTCCACGTCCGGCGTGATGGTGGCCCACCGGAGGGCCGTGCAGCCAGACGCGATCTCAGAGACAGAGCGCGTGGAGAAGGTCACCGTGAGGTTCGTGAGGTCAATGGCGCCAGCCTCAGAGCACCCTTTGAACATGCCTGAGAGCGTCTGTCCGGCGGTAACGCCCGGGTAGACCACGGCTTGATTGAACTGCTTGGAATAGCCTTCGTCGTCGTTCGTGGCTGCCCAAGGAGCAGGCTCAGACGAGGAGAAGGAACGCATGTTCGCCCCGGACTCATGACCGGGCGCAGGGTAGATCAGCAGCGTGCCCTTTTCGGCCGGAGAAGACTTGCGAATGACCCAGGCCACGGAAGCTTCGCCGGTGGTGTCAGGATCGCCCACATAGCCGCCAGCGAAGATCTGGCCCGTGTCCAGGCCGGTTTTGCCGAACACGCCCGTCTCATCAAGGCCAGCGTAGGTGAGGCGATCGCCGTAGCCTTGACGCACCCAAACACCTGTTCGTGCCAGGGCATCAGCGTCCGCCGGGCGGATGGTGCCCATGAATTTGTAGGTGACGCTGCCCAGCTGAGCGTTGGGGCAGCGCATGAGCGCGTTGTCCACGTTGGGGCCACCGTAGACCGTGACCTCAACATTCTGGGCCATGACGTAGGTGGGGTCAGTGGCGGACGTGGCGCGCTCCCAGAAGAAGCCGTCCAGAACCTTCGTGAACTTCGGGCCGATGATGATCTTCGGGTTGCCCGAAGTGGCCGTGCCCGTGGCGCTGGTGATCATGGAGTTGCCGCCTTCGGGCGCGAAGAACTGAGCCATCATGGACTGGTCTTCGCCGAAGGAGGACGCGGTGCCGTACAGACCGCTGGTTCCCCAGCCGGTCAGATCAAGGGCGGACAAACGTTCGCATCCCGCAAAAGCCCAGCGCAGATCCGTTGCAGAGCGCACTTTATCAATGTCGGTGGCCTGGAAGGTGGCGCTTTCCAGATTGGTGCAGCCGCGGAACATGGAGTTCATGTTGGCGTTGGCGTAACCGGAGTTGCGCATGACCACTTTGGTGAGGCCAGAGCAGCCAGCGAACATGCGTTCCATGTTGGTTGCACCGGTCATATCCCAGTCCACCGGCAGCTGCAAAATGCCAGAGTTGGCCGTGCCAGCGTTGGAAGTTTCCGCTTCGTCGCCGGTGCCACCCGTGATGGGAATGCGGACGCTGCTGAGGCTGGAGCAGCCCGCGAACATCTCAGACAGGTTGGAAGATGCCGCACCACGGCCCGTGAGGTTCAGGCCTTTGAGGTTGGTGCAGTTCAGGAACATCTGTTCGTTCGTGCTGGGTGCGCCGTTGGCAGGTTGTCCTGCGACGGGCGTGCCCTTGACCCAGTTGATGTAAGAGCTGTTGTTGGTGTTCTGGAACGAGTTGGCGAAGATGCCCTTGGGGTTGGAGTTGGTGGACGTGCCGAAATTGGTCAGGTTGATCTTGATGTCGCCAGCGTTGTGGCTGGAGTCAATGGTGCCGTCTTCGCGCGTGACCGTGCCGAAGCTGTTGGCGAAGGCGTAGGTCAGGTTGGCGTTGCCGCCCGTTGCCACGTTTTCGCACGTGACCTCACGCAGGCGTGCGCAACCATCATTGGCGCTTTCGTAATTGATGTTGCTGCCAAGGCCGACGTTCTTGATGGTCAGAGAGATCATGTGATCCGCGCCGAAGAACATGCGCGAGAAGTCAGAACCGGAGTTGTTGGCCGGGGCGCCGTTGGCCACTTGTTCGATGGTGACCGTGGCGTCATTGACCGTGGCGGCGTTTTCGAACATGGAGGTGCCCAGCAGCTTGCCGTTGTTGGCGAAGTTGCGGATGACCACCTTGGTGACGTTGGAGCAGTTCATGAACATGCGCTCTGCCTTGACTTCGCCGGTGGAGGAAGTCATGGCATCACGGAAGTGGACGATCTCCATGGCGGTGTCGTTCATGAACATCTCAGACACCGTGGCCACGTTGGCCAGGTTGACGTTGGTGCCGAAGAAGACGCCCGCCAGTTTGACGGTGGTGTCCTCTTGGTCCGTGTTGCCAGCCGGGGTCCTGTCCGCAGTGCCGGAAGCAGCCACGCCGTTGTGGACGCCCTTGAGCGCCGTGCACTCAGCAAACATGCGCTCAAGCGTGGTGGTGTTCTGGCCGATGGTGAAGTTGGTGAGGTCAACGTGTTCGATGTTCTGGCAGCCTTCGAACATGGATGCCAGAGAGTTGTTGGCCGTGACGCCAGGATAGATCTTCACCTGGTAGAAGGAGTTGCCATAGCCCGCCAGCTCAGAGCTTTCGACCGCAGACCAAGGAGCGGTGTCATCGCCTTCGCGGGAGAAGTTCTGGATGGTGGCTTCCGTGATGCCGGCCACTTGGTTGGGATAGATGACGAGTGTGGCCGCTTTGGGATCACCGGAGTTATCGTCGCGGATGGCCCAGACGACGTCTTCGCCAGCGAACCCTGCCGCAGGCGCTTCGCCGTTGGTGGTAGCGCCGCAGAAGCCGCCCGCTACGATGTGCTCGCCGAAGCCCTTGCCGATCTCACCCAGGGTGGGGCCGATGTTGGAGAAGTCGAGGCTCTCCTGGCCGTAGCCCTGGCGGATCCAGAGGAGCGCGTGGTTGAGCGCGGTCTTGTCAGAGAGAAGGATCTTGCCCGTGAAGTGGTACTCCGCGGCGCCGATCTTGATGTTGGGGCATGCCATGAGGTTGTCCGCGGTGGTGGGGCCGCCGTAGACGAACACCTGCGCGTTGAGCTGCATGACATAGGCCGGGTTGGCAGCCTGGGTGGCGCGGGACCAGAAGAAGCCGTTGAGGATCTTGGTCCAGCCGGTGCCCAGGGTGATCTTGGGCGTGGCGGAGGCGTTGGCGCCGGACGGCGCTTCGCCGCGGCCGGTCACGATCTTGCTGCAGCCTTCGAACATGCCGAACATGCGGGAGGCCTGAGAGCCGGTTTCGCCATAGGAGTTCTGGTCGCCCATGTAGGGGTAGTTGGTGCTGAGGCCGGAGAGGTCGATGGTCTCCAGGGCCGCGTTGTCGCGGAAGAGGTACCGGATATCATTGATGGGCAGCGTGGCGGAAGCGTTGGCGCTCTGGGAAACGGCATCCGCGGATCCGATGTTGACCAGGGTGCAGGCCGGGTTGTCTGCGAACGCGTACGACATAGAGGTGTAGCGCTGCACGCCGCCGGTGGCATCATGGTTGGCCCAGAGGTTAGGCAGGACGATCTGCTTGACAGAGGTCATGCCCTGGAAAGCGCCGTCCAGCGCCATGACGTTCTTGAAGGTGAAGTGCTTGGGGATGTAGAGCTTGCTGTCTTCGTAGGTGGTGTTGGTCGTGTTGTCCGAGGTCTCTACGGAGACGAGGCGCGTGAGACCCTGGAAGGCGTTGGCCATGGACAGGGCCGGGGCGTTGTCGCCGCCGGGGTGCGCCATCATGCGCGGAAGGCCGCGGAGGTCGAGATGCTGGATGTAGGTGGCGCCCTGGAACATTGACGTCATGTCAGAAGCGCCTTGCTTGGCGGTTGCCTCCGTGGGGGCAGCGCCGGTGCCACCCTGCGGGCGGATGGCGACGGTGACCTTCTTGCTGGCGAAGCCTTCGTTGGAGAAGGATTCTGCGAACAGGTTGGACAGGTTGGCGCCGTTGCCGTTGCCGAAGCCTTCGCTGAAGGTGAAGACGTAGTCGCCGTCTATGTTGACGTCGGCGTCTTTGCCGACCTGGGCGAACATGGCGGACAGGTTGGCGTTTTCGCCGGTGCCCACGCGAGAGAGCGTAGCGCGGCGCAGGTTGGTGCAGCCTTGGAACATGCCAGAGAGCGTGGCGTTGGCGCCAGTGCCGACGGTGTCGAATTGGTAGTTGGCGCCGGCGTCTACACGCCCTTCCTCGTTGACGCCCAGATAGAGAGCGCCCTTCACGCCACTGGCGAAGTTGGCCAGGTTGGCGCCTTCGCCGGTTCCGACGTTGACCATGGTGAGGTAATTGTTCATGTTCTGGTCAGGAAGCGCGCCGCTCATGAAGTTGGAGAGGTTGGCGTTGGCCCCAGTGGCAAAGTTCTTGAGGATGACGCGGATGTCGTTATAGTCGGTGCGTTTGTCGCTCTTCACAGCATCGCCCAAGAAATTGGTGGCTGAGAACCCGTCGGGGGCGCTGGCACCATTGGAAAAGTTTTGGATCATGACCCGCTGCAGACCAGTGCAGCCGAAGAACATGCGATCCGCCTGCTGGATGTTGCTGAACTTCTCTGCGTTGTCACCCAGCCAAAGACCTTTTTGGGAAGTGTTGTTCCATTTGAAACCGTTGATGTTGCCCCAGTTCTGCCCGAAGTTGTACTCCACGCTGATGTTGGAAGCCCACGGAAGCGCAACGTCTCCTTCGAACATGGAGGTGACGTTGGTGCACCCAGACGCATCAAGATAGCCGAGATTGGCCCATTTCAAGTTGGGCAAGTTGGCGAAGGCTTTGTAGAGAGACTGTCCTGTGCTCACGCCATTGTAGACATATATATGCGTGATGTCCGTAGCGTAACCAGCTGACCACGGAGCGGGCTTGGTGTCTGAGAAGCTGGCCATGGTGCCGGACGAGTGATCGATACTGCCACTATCATCAGGCTTCGGATAGATTATGAGCGTCATGTTGGAAGTGTCATCCGTCTTTTGACGAAGAGCCCAATAGACGCTGTCACCATAGGTGGAACTGTTCTCAGGAGCGGTTCCCACGTAACCGCCGGTGACCATGGAGCCGAACTCATCCTGACCGGTGTTGCCCAGCTCTTCGGCGATGGTGGCCGGATAGATCAGATACTCGCGAAGAACCCAGCAGTTCATGTTGGAGAACGCCGCGGAGTCCATGAGGTTGATCTTTCCGTCATA
Source organism: uncultured Eggerthellaceae bacterium (assembly GCA_910580205.1). Taxonomy (GTDB): domain Bacteria; phylum Actinomycetota; class Coriobacteriia; order Coriobacteriales; family Eggerthellaceae; genus MGBC163016. Next base: position 82,728 of record CAJTVP010000007.1, on the reverse strand, counting down.
GGTGAACCAACCGCCGTCCGGATTATCTTCGGATTGCGTGTTGGGACGACGCATGATGTAGGTCTCGTCCTTGGGACCGCCATACACGTCAACGGATGCGGTAAGGATGTAGTTGGGGAAACGGTCGATGACGGGGCGATCCCATACGAAGCCGTTGAGGACCTTCGCCCACTTCGGACCGATGACCACGCGAGACATATCAGAGCCATACCCGGTCACTGGGTTAGAAGTGGCGGATGAATAGGATTTCGTCAAGAACTTGCAGCCGGTGAACATTCCCTGCATGCCGGACTGGCCGTAACCGAAAGAGGCCCAGTCGCCGTTGACCAGGCTGGTACCAAGACCCGTGAGATCAACGGGCACCATTTCAGAGGGGAAAAGATTGTCCGTGTTGCCGCCCTTGTTGCTGAGCATGCGGCAACCCTTGAACATGTCCTGCATGTTGGTGGCAGAGGTGACGGTGCTGTAATCATCAGCAGAAGAAGTGAGCTGCACTATGCCCAGCCATTCGCAACCTTGGAACATGGCACGCATATCAACGCCGGTGGGATTGGTGCAGATGTCCGCGATCTTCACTGTGCGCAGGCCGGTGCAGCCTTGGAACATGCCGGAAAGGTTGTTGGCTGTGGAGAAGTTGAAACCCGCCACATCTTCGGTGGTGACCTCCGTGAGACCAGTGAGAGCATAGGCTGTCGAACCATCAGCATTGATCTTGCCGAAGAGGTTCGGCGTGCCAGCGGACAAATTGACGGTGCGGCCGCGGTCTCCCACCACGGCGATGTGCTTGATCCGGTCAAGATCGGTGGCGGAGTTGAAGGTATCCCCGCTGTAGGTGAACCAGGGCGCATCCGTATTCTGCGTGGTAAGCGCCGCGGGTTGTGTGGTGGTGTTGTTCGGGTTCACGTAGATGAGCAGGGTGAGCTCATTGTTCCCGTTGGTAGCGCGAAGGTCCCAGAAGATAGAGTCGTCCGTGCTCCACTTCTGCGGACCGGACAGGATGCTGTCTCCGTAGGCTTCAGAGAAGTCGTCCGCTGCGCGAGCGGAGAACGTTGAAGCTGCGGGGGCTGCTGTTGCTGCGGCCGGGGCCGGTGCGGCTTCGGGCACGAGAACCTGGCGAGACGCTTGAGCCAGGGTGCGATTGTTGAGGCTGCGGGTGACCGTGATCTCAGATTCGCCAGATTCATAAGCGCGAACCGTGCCGTTGGTTGAAACGGAGAGATCCGTGGCCGGGTAGTTGTAGTCAGTGGCCACGCCAACGGCAGCCAGCTGCTGCTGGGTCTCCGCTACTTGAGCGGCCGCACGATTGGTGGCCTGCTCCTGAGCGGTGGTGATGGCAGCCTGCTCAGCATCGGACTGCGCTTGCTGCGCGGCTGCTTCTTGAGCCGCGCTTTGAGTGGATGCGCCGCCTGCGATAGCGCCGGAGGGCATCTCTGTTGCTTCAGTGTTAGCGGTGGTGGCAGTGGCCTCAGGGGCGGCATTCCCGCCTTCGGCGTTTTCGCCAGTGGTGTTGGAGGCGGTGCCCGCGCTTGCCTGGAAGACGTTGGCGGCTTCGCCGACCTCCAGGGTCAGAGCATCAACGGGCAAGCTGATGCCATAGCTGACCACGGTGTTGTTGGCAACGAGGAGTCCTTTCGCGGCGTTCCATGCGGAGTTCTCCGTCTTGGTGTCCGGAACCAGGATGGTGACGCCGGTGCACCCGCTGAGTGCGGTGTCCGCCACGGCGTTCACGCTGCCCAGGGCAACGATCTTGGTGAGCGCCTCGCAGTTGGCGAACGCTTCGCCGCCGATGGTGGTCACGGATTCGGGTAGCCAGACTTCGGTGAGACCGGAGCCTTTGAATGCGGCGTAGCCCACGGTGCGCAGGCTGGAGCCGAAGTCAATGGAAGTCAGCCGCGTGGTGCCTTCGAATGCAGATTCGCCGATGGTGCGAAGGCTGGCCGGGAGGGTCAGCGATTCGATGGTGGCACCGCGGAAGGATTCCTTGGCGATGGAGCTGACAGGGTAGCTGACGTTGCCGATGTTCGCGCTGGCCGGGATGTTGAGGACCGTGGCGAACGAGGTGCGGCCGGACCAACCGACTTCAACGGTCATGTCCGGAAGCAAGGTGAAGGTGAGGCCTGCGGTGGCAGTGCCGGGCTCAAGCTCCTCGCCAGGAGCGGTGAGCTGAACGTCGCCGGAGATCTGGCCGCCTTCGCCTTCGACAGTCTCCGTGCTGCCGGCTTCACCGATCTGAGTGAAGTTGGTGAAGCCCGCGTTGCGCCAGACGCCTTGGGCATCATCATCGTTGGTGGTGAGAGCCACCGTGGCGCGCTGGGTGGTGGCGTCTTCGAAGGCCGGGGGCGTGCTCTGCTCTTCGCCCTCTTCCGTTTCAACGGTGGTGCGCGGCGCTATCTCCGTGATGGCCGCGGGAGAGACGATGCTGGTGAGCGACGTGGTGGCGCTGGCTGCGTAGGCGCCAGCATCGATGGTGGTGATCGGAAGGGCCTGATCGTGATAGGTGGCCGTCTCCGGGATGACCGTGGCGGTGCCAGCCCCGGCGGCGCGCAGGGCGACAGCGAGAGCGCTGGCGTCTTGGGGCGCCGGGATGCCGGGCGCATCTTCGTCCGCGCCAGCGGCGATGGTGGCGCCGGTGTCCGTGATGGCGCGGAGCAGCAGATCAGAAGTGGCCGTGAAGGCGACGTTGGCCTCCGGGACCGTGAAGCTGGCGGCCGCGCGAGCGTAGGGAAGCGCCTCCGTGAAGAGGGAGGTCGCATGCTCCGGGAGCTGGACGGCGCGCATGGCGGTGGGAATGTAGGCCACCTGGACCGCGTTCGCGTCGTGGATGTTGGCGAGCTCTTCGTTGATGGTGGACTGCTGGCCCGGAGCCTGCTGCGCATCCGTGGTCAGGAGGAGGCCCATGTGGCCGGCGAAGACTTCGTTCTCAGCGGCCACTTCGATGGTGGTGAGATGGGTAAGCGCGGCGAGCGCGTCTACATCTATATATGTAAGGGTTGCCGGAAGGACCAGCTTCTCGAGCGCAGCGTTGTTGGCGTTCAGGCCGAACGCGCCGGCACCGTTGCCAAGAACGTGCTGGTTGCGCGTGGCTTGGCTGGTGGTGGGATCCGCCACGTTGGCGGCCTGAGCGGCAGCGCGCTCACCGAAGGCGGTAACTTGGTATTCCGTGCCGCTGCTGCTGACCGTGGCCGGGATCTCCGCCGCGTCCACATTCAGGAGCGAGTCCGTGAAGCCGATGACCGCAGCCTGGGGTTGAATCCCATAGGTGGCGGCGCGGTCAGCCGGGACGGTGACGCGGAACGTGAAGCCGTCGGCTTGGAAGACGTCCGCATCAGCGTTGATGGTGACGGTGCCGGTGATGGCCGTACTGGCAGCCGAGCTGTCAACCAGGCGCTCGGTGGTGGAGATGATGTCCACGCCAGCGGCCGCTGCGCCCGCGCCAGCGTTGTTGCCGTCCTCTGCAGCAGCATTGGGCAGGCTGGTCGACGGGGTCTCCTGAACAGCCTCGCTGTTGGCGGCGCTGGGATCAGCATCCGCGTTCGTGCCGAAAGCGGTGGCGACGCTGCCGAAGCACATGGTGGCTGCCAGTGCTGCAGCCGTGAAGAGCTTGAGGGCTTTACCCTTTTCGCGCTTCGCGGGCTTCGCCGTTGCGGCGGCTTTCGCGTTCTTCCGGTTGGCGCCCTTCTGATTGGCTCCCTTGGGAGTTGCGGACGCGCTGATCATCTTGGAGGTTTTGGTGGACATGTTCATGGCAACCGTACCTTTATATATATGTGCGTTCATTTCCTTGGAGGCAGAGCGAGACGCGCCCGCGGCTGATGGGGTAGCCTGCGAAGCGTTGTCTTCATTGATGTTGTTCTGGAAGAAGCCTTTGATGGATTGGGAAAGATCCATGCGAGACTTGGCAGAAGGCTTCGCGCTTTCAGCAAAGCCTTGCGCGAGATCTTCAACGTTCTGCTGCGCTGCATGATCCACTGCTGTGGTTTCTGCAACGATCCGCGCATCTTCCGCCCTTGAGCCAGACAAAACCGCCTGCGCCTCAACCAGCGCTGCCGGGGCTTGCGCCTCTCCGGCGGATTGGGCTGCAGGACCATCTTGCAGCTGCTCAGGCTTCGGGGCCAGCCGCTTGGCTGCCCTTTTCACCGGGCAAGCGTTCATGACCGCGACGCGACGGCGCGCGGATGCATGTTTGCCCATGGCGCGCGCTTCATGTTCGTTCGAGCGCGCTTCTTGAGGATCGCGCGATTGCAGGTCGCGCAGTTCGGAGGCATGGGAGGTGACCGTGCGGTCTTCGCTCACATGCCGGGCGTGCGAAAGCTTGGATGCGAACTGCTGACGCTTGGCGTCAAGCCGACCGCTTCCCCCTTCGTGAGCCAGACGTTCGTGATAACTCATTCTTTTCCCCATCTGCGGATTGCTCCGCGGTTGTGAGACGAGCCACGAACGATCGGGTCCGCGGCGCGCCTCGCTTCCTGCCTTGGTGTTTCCCAGCACCAGCGTGATCACTTTTGCACTTGCAGGAACCCAGCGAACAACTTGTGCATTTCCCTCCGAACATGCGGTGGAAAACACCCCCGAATCGCCTGCGGTTCCTGTGTATACGCGCGCGCGAGCGCACGTATAGGCATAGTGAGCCACGTATAGCAATGTGAACTATAACCGCAGGTCACGTCTAGTTTCAAATGGATATAACGTGCCTGAAATATGGTGGAATTGTGATGGCTGACGCAGACCCTGGGAAAACACGTAACGAGACGGTAACTTTTGCCTGTTCACAGGGTCAATCACTGTTCTGCGATTTATGCAAGGGTCTTTTTGAAATTGCTGATAACTTGGTGGAATGTTGGAGGAAGTTTTCGGTAAAAACCTTCAAATTTCCACAATTCTTGATTCTCGATTGGACGAAAACATGAGTTAAATGATAATAATTATGAATGGAGGTTTTGGCGGGGCGCCGGGGCACTCGCGCCTAAGACTGCGGCTGCGGAAATCTGTGGTGGTTTTTACCACAGATTTTCTTGCCTCCGCGAATCGGCGCGACACCCCCCGGCGCCCCTCACGAGCAGCAATTGAGTGGAGCCGCAGAGAGCGCTTAGCGCTCGAAGGCTGCGCGGCCTGCGGCCACGCTGACCAAGCGGTCCATCACCGCGGGCATGGTCAGCCCAGCAGCCTTGCACGCTGTGGGGAACAGCGAACGGGAGGTCATGCCTGGAGACACATCCACCTCGAAGCATTTCGCCTGCGCTCCATCCCAGATCATGTCGATGCGCCCCAGGTCACGCACGCTGTAGGCCCGATACACCTCAAGGGCGGCCCTTTCTATCTCTGCTCGGATGGCTTCCGCTTCGGCGGGATCCGTTGAAAGCGACTCAGGCCTGACCGGGCAGATGAGCTCCACCTTGTCCGCGTTCAGACGCGCGTCTGAATCGTAGAACTCGCCTTTGGCGATGATCTCCACCGGCGGGAGCGCTTGCGCATCCCATCCGCTTCCCAGGATGGAAACGGCCAGTTCCACGCCATCGATCCACTGTTCGATGTTGACCGCATCGTCATAGGAGAGCGCGTCTAAGATGGCTTCGCCCAGGTCATCGGCGTTGGTCACCTTGTGGATGCCCAGCGCGCTGCCGCCATGGGCCGGCTTCACCGCCACGGGGAACCCGCCGATCACGCGCTCTGGCACCAGGTCAAGCGCTGTGGCCGCGCCCATGTCCTTGAATGCGTCTTTGGAGATGAAGACGCCTTGAGGCCAGGACGCGATGCCCGTGTCCCCGGATATCTCGCGGTACTTGTTGACGCTGGAGTGCAGGGCATCTTTGTTGTACGCGCGGTGGCAGACGCTCGCAGGGGAGCCGACGAAGGGAATGCCCAGGAACTCGAGAAGGCTTTGGATGGTGCCATCTTCGCCGTGTTTTCCATGGAGCGCGTTATAGACGACGTCCGGTTTTTCACTGCGCAGCGTGGGGACCAGGTCAGAGGTGGTGTCCAAGGGAACCACCCGATGCCCCGCTTCTTTGAGCGCATCGCACACGAGCTTTCCGCTCTCCAAAGAGAATTCACGCTCGAACGATTGGCCTCCCATGAGAACGGCGACTTTCAATCCCATTTTCGGCATCCTTTCACCAGTGGTTCTGCTTTCTTTCATCAGCTCCTCGCCGCTGTTGCAGCAGGGAACCGCACGGTCTTCGCGTCATCTCTTCAGAGCGCCCGCTTCGATGAACACGCGGTACAGCTCCAGGCGGGATTCGATCACGTTCGCCAAGCGCTCGATGGCCTCGGTGATGCTTTCGGGTGATTCGTAGCTGAAGTTGATGCGCATGCTGTTCTTGCCCGCGCAACCGCCTGGGAAGAACGAATCTCCCGGCACGTAGGTCACCCCTGCTTCCAGAGCTTCTGCCAGCATGCTGCCCGTATCCACGTACTCTGGCAGTGTGACCCAGATGAACAAGCCTCCTTGCGGGCGCGTCCATGTGGCCTCTGGGGGGAAGAACTCTTTGAGCGCAGCCAGCATGGCGTTTCGGCGCTCTGTGTATGTGACGATGAACTTCTGCAGCGTGTTCTGCCAGGGGATATCCTCGAAATAATGCTGCACGATCGCTTGGTCGAGCGAACTTCCGCAAAGGTCAGCGCCCTGCTTCGCGAGAAGCACCTTTGAGAGGACGTGCCGGGGGGCGACGATCCAGCCCACGCGCAGCCCTGGCGCGAATATCTTCGAGATGGTCCCCAGGTAGACGACTTGATCATCCAAGGCCTTGAGCGGGATCTGATGGCCTCCGTCGAAGCGGATGCGGCCGTAGGGATCGTCTTCGATGATGAGGAAGCCGTATTCGTGGCTCAATTCGATGAGCCGGCGGCGGCGTTCAGGAGCCATGGTGACTCCGCTGGGGTTTTGGAAGTTGGGAATGGTGTAGAGGAATTTGAGTTTCGGGTTGTTCTTGCCGATGCGCTTGAGCTCCTCTTCCAACAGGTCCATGCGCATTCCGTCATCATCCATGGGAATGGCGTGGATATCCGGTTGATAGGCGGAGAACGCCTGCAAAGCGCCAAGATACGTTGGTCCTTCAGTGAGGATGATGTCTTGGGGGTCTATGAAGACTTTCGCCAGGAGGTCAAGGGCTTCTTGCGCGCCGCTGGTCAGGACCACGTTCTCCGGCTTCGCGCGCACGCCGATGTCCCGCAAAAGACCCGTGACCACTTTGCGCGTTTCCGGCCGCCCATCCGTAGGTCCGTATTGATAGGCCACTGAGCGCGCGTGAACATCCGCGACCGCGGCCTGCATCGCCAGATCTATGTCTTCTTTCGGGAGCAAGCGCACATCCGGCATCCCGCCGGAAAGGGAGATGATGTCTGGCCGGGTGGCAGCGGAAAAAAGGTCGCGAACGGGGGATGAACGCATATGCCGGATCCGCTCTGCGACCTTGCTGCCTGATGTATCGAATTCCAAATGCGCTGTGTTCGACACGGTGTCTCCTTGTGCAAATCGTTTGGTGGATATTCTAGGCCATGACTTGAAAGGATGATGAAATGCATGGAACTCTTTTCATCATTGGCCCGCTTATCTGCGTGATAGGAAAAGAATCAGCGGTCGTCTGGCTATAATACCGAGGAGGAATACCCTGTGGAAAAGGTTGGATGATGGATTTCGTTGAACTGTACCATTTCCTGTTCGAGACCTATGCTGGGATTGGCATCTTGGTGGGCGCGGGCATCATCATCAGCATCATCGCCTGCGTGATCTTCGAGTTCAACACGCGGCGAAAATACAAGAACCACGCGCCTGCGGAAGATGAATGGTCTTTGTTCTATGACGAGATGGAAGAGGGCGAAGAAGAGATGCAGCAAGAGGACAAGGATCGATGAATCAGTGGTGAACATCTGGCGAACATCGGCTGATCTGTGATGAAGGGGTAGAGACCATATGAAGGATTTCAATGAAACGGATACGAACAACGCCTTGATCCATGGAGACCCAGAAGCGGTCTTCTTGTACGAGCGGAATGATTCATACATACCCCGCATAGCCGCTGTGCATGATCTGTGCGGCTACGGAAAGTGCTCTTTGGGGGTGGCCATCCCCGTCCTGTCTGCCGCGGGATGCGATGTGTGCCCTGTTCCCACGGGGCTTTTCTCCTCTCACACCGCTTTTCCTGGGTGGTACATGCATGACACGACCGACATCCTCTCCGATTACCTGGCAGCCTGGCAGAAGATAGACGTTGAGATCGATGCCGTGTATTCTGGCTTTCTGGGCGCGCCTGAGCAGGTGGCGATCATTCGCCAGATCTATCAGCAATTCCCTGAGGCCATCCGTTTCGTGGACCCTGTCATGGCGGACCATGGCAAGGTGTATCCCACGTACACCCCAGAGCTCTGCGAAGCCATGGCTGATCTGGCCAAGGATGCGGACGTGCTCACGCCGAACCTGACGGAAGCAGCCATCATACTGGGCGAACCCATTGGAGATGAGTGGGCTGGGACCGCCATCTCAGATGATGAAGCTGAGCGCATGGTGCGCGCGTTGCTTGATCTTGGCGCGAAGAACGTGGTCCTCAAAGGCATCCAACGAGAGGGTGAAAGCGTTATCCGCAATTTCGTGGGCGGCGCTTCCATGGATGACATCATCGAAGTCGAAAACGAATACGTGCCGTATATGCTCCATGGCACCGGAGACGTGTACGCGTCCTGTGTCTTGGCTGGCATCATGAAAGGCCGTTCGCTGGTTGAGGCGGTGGCTTTCGCGGGGAACTTCGTCCATGACGCCATGCTGGTGTCAGCGGAGCAGCCTCATTTCATGGACCGAGGCGTCAGCTTCGAACCGCTCCTTGGCAAAGTCAGCGCTCTGTGAAACAGGCTTGGGACGCCTGAGCGCAAAGGGAGAGATCGAGCAAAACCTTTGAATTGATCTATAAAGCTCTGAGAAGCGTTCTAAGGTGCAGGTTTGTGTTTTTCCTAACACGTACCTGTCTTTAAAACGCATTGCTTCTCATACGCGCTCTCAATAAGCCGTTTGCAAAGGTCTGGAAATGAGATCCCTGCGGCCTTCGCCGCGTCCGGCAGAAGAGACGTTGCGGTCATGCCGGGAAGGGTGTTCGTCTCCAAGACCCATGGGATCCCATCAGCGTCAAGGATGAAGTCCGTCCGCGAGACGCCATGGCATGAAAGGGCGTTGTGGGACTGGATCGCCATGCGCTGAATAAGGGCCGTGGTCTCATCAGGGATCTGGGCGGGACAGATGTGCTCTGAGCCGCCGGGGGCGTATTTGGAATCGAAGTCATAGGAGGCGGCGCGGGGGATGATCTCTATGATGGGGAGCGCTTCGGCGGTTTCACCGGCTCCCAGCACCACGACGGTGAACTCGCGGCCTGCGATGTATTGCTCCACCAGGACCGCGGTATCGATGGCGAGCGCATCTTCGATCGCTTGGGCAAGCTCCTGCTCCCCTTCAGTGATGTATACGCCCAATGAGGAGCCCTCTGTGGCCGCTTTCACGACCAGCTTTTCGCCTAGATCAGCGATGAGCTCAGCAGCATCGTAAGGCTCTGACCTGCGGATGTACGCAGATCGTGGCGTGTTTATCTGGTGATGCAGGTAAAACACCTTCGCTTTTTGCTTGTCGATGCTGATGGCGCTGCCTGCGATCCCAGTGCCCGTGTACGGCATCCCGATGGTCTCAAGGAATCCTTGGATGGAACCATCTTCACCGCCTTTGCCATGAAGCGCCAGGAAAGCCACATCGAAACCACCGTCCATCAACCGATGGATATCCTCTTTTTCGGCAGGATCTATCCATGTCACGGGATATCCGGCTTCTTCAAGCGCTTGGAGAGCACCGTTTTTTGATTTGAGGGAAATGTCTCTTTCGCCGCTTGTTCCACCGGCTATCAGCGCGACTTTGCAATCTTTTGAGTCTGGAACTGCGAACATTTGTTCTCATTTCTTCAGATTGTCATTGGGAGAAGTATAATCGCCTATCAAATCCTTGTCACTTTTCAAGCATGATGGAGCGAAGATGGCTGATTTGAGGACCATGAGCGTGGAGGAGCTTCAAGACATCCTCACTGAGATGGGGGAACCGAGATTCAGGGCGAAACAGCTCCATGAATGGTTCCATACGCATAACGTTTCTGACTATTCGAAGATGACCAACCTTTCAAAGGCGTTGCGTGAGAAGCTGGCGAAAGAGCATCCGCTCGGACGCGCTGAGTCCGTCGCGGAAGAGATCTCGCAAGATGGTACTTGCAAGCTGCTGGTTGAGTTGGATGATGGTGCGACGGTTGAAACGGTTGGAATGCCAGTCGGGTTTGAAGATGATGATCGTGGTGGCAAACGGTTGACCGCTTGCATTTCCAGCCAATCTGGATGTCCTATGGCTTGTTCTTTTTGCGCGACAGGCCATGAAGGATTCAGGAGGAACCTCACCGCTTCAGAGGTCGTTGGACAGGTGCAGTTGGTGAGCCAGGCTTTTGAACGACCGGTCACCAATGTCGTCGTCATGGGGCAAGGGGAACCTTTTTTGAATTATGACCAGACGATCTCTGCGCTTCGACGCATCAACACAGATCCTGGACTGCATATAGGAGCGCGGAAGATCACTGTTTCAACGGTGGGGATCATCGAAGGCATTCGCCGGTTCGGTGATGAGCCGGAGCAATTTCGATTGGCGGTATCTCTTCATGCGACCAAACAACGCACGAGAAACATGCTCATGCCAAAATGCGCGAATATGACTTTGGACGATCTTCAGGAAGCGCTGATCGAATACAACGAGAAGAGTGGAAGGCGTGTCACGCTTGAATACATGATGATAGAAGGAGTGAATGACAGTCCCTCTGATCTGGACAGCCTCATGATCTTTTGCGAAGGGATCCACTGCCATGTGAATCTTCTACCGTACAACGCGGTGCAAGCGGTTGATTATCACCCATCAAGCAAGAGCAGGATCAAAGAATGGTCTAAAGCGCTCTCATCAGCACAAATCCCCGTGAGCATTCGTAATTCACGGGGATTCGATATCCATGGCGCTTGTGGCCAGTTGAAATCTGTGGCGCTTTGATCATTCGTCAAAAGAAGCGGTCATCTCTCTGAAAAGACGTTCAAGCTCTTTATCGTCTTTGAATTCGATCTCTATCTTGTTCTTCCCTTTAGATGACTTGATGCGCACATTGGTCTCGAAGATATCACGCAAAGCTTTAGCCACTGATTTATACCTTTCAGGAAGCGGCTCTCGTTTATTGGTTCCTGCATTGGTTTTATTGGATAGCAATCGGGCGATGGATTCCGCTTCTCGCACGCTGAGATTGTTATCAATGATCTTCTGCGTAAGTGATTCTCTTGACTCTTTAGGCACAGAAAGGATCGCACGAGCATGACCAGCAGTGATCTTATCTTCGAACAGCAATTGTTGAGCATCTTCTGGAAGATCAAGCAAACGGAGAGCGTTGGCGATAGTGGAACGGCCTTTTGAAACCGCTTGAGCTACATCGGCTTGCGTCATCTTGCGACGCTCCATGAGACGGCGATATCCATACGCTTCTTCAATGGGATTGAGGTCAGACCTTTGGATATTCTCGATCAATGCGAGTTCGAGAGCTTTGTCATCATCGACATTCTTGATTTGCACAGGAACTTTTTCAAGACCAGCTTTTTTAGCTGCTTGCCATCGGCGCTCTCCTGCGATGATCTGATATGACCCATCGATCTCACGGATCAATATGGGTTGGATCAAACCCTCTCTTTTAATGGAGTTGGAAAGCTCTTCGAGCTCTTCTTTCTTGAAATTGGTTCGTGGTTGATCAGGATTGGGAGCGATCAGTTCGATATCGATCTCAAAAGCACTATCCGCTTCTGGTTTCTTTTTCTCAATAATGATCTCTTTATTTGTTTCACGTGAAACATCTTGTTCTTTAGTTTGTTTCGTCTCAGGGGTGGAGGTGATGGAAGCATTGATGAAACTGGAAGGTTGGGATGGTGAACTTGGTGCAGCAATGGGTCCAGTTTGTTTTGATTGGTTGACGAAAGTGGGGTCTGCAGATTTAGATCCAGATGAAACGGAAACGCGTTCATAACTGCCTGTTTGCCCGCTCAATTTCGCATCTTGGTCAGAATAATCTATCTCTTCATGTTCGTTATAAACGATACGCTCTCTTTCAGTGGTGCGAGGAGCATCGTTTGAGCTGTTGAGAAGAGAATTGAGCCCTCTTCCAAGTCCGCTTCGGGTGTTCTTAGCCACGCTCGATCACTTCCTTCGCAAGTTCTTGATAGCAGATCGCACCTTTGCCGTGAGGATCATATTCAGTTATCGGCATTCCGAAGCTAGGAGCTTCAGACAATTTCACAGTCCGAGGAATCATGGTATTGAAAACAAGTTTTCCGAAATATCCCCTCACTTCATCTACCACCTGTTTGGATAACGTGGTCCGATTGTCATACATCGTGAGGAGCACTCCGAAAATATCCAAGGTTGGGTTCAAGAGACTTTTGACACGTTTCATTGATTCAAGAAGTTTTGTCACACCTTCCAGTGCATAGAACTCACATTGGATGGGGATGAGGAGTTTGTCTGCTGCTACAAGGGCATTCACAGTCAAAAGGCCTAGAGACGGAGGGCAATCGATGAGAACATAGTCATATTTCCCACGAACAACCCCAACCGCATCTTTCAATCTGTTCTCACGGGCCATCTCTGAAACCAATTCAACTTCTGCTCCAGCAAGATTGATGGTTGCTGGAACGATATCAAGATCAGGATATATATCAGGAATGATGGCGTCTTCTATTGAGATGTCATTGAGAAGAACATCGTATATGCAATTTTCAACCAATGACTTCTCTATGCCGAGACCACTTGAAGAGTTCCCTTGAGGATCAAGATCCACCAGAAGGACTGATTTTCCTTGTTCTCCCAATGCTGCCGCCAAATTGATGGCCGTTGTTGATTTACCAACGCCACCTTTTTGATTGATCACAGCAATAATGCGTGTTTGACCGATAACATGATCAACAGGTTTCTTTTCGCTGAACTTCTTCAACCTCTTCACATCCATCTGATCTTCAACTGGTGGTGTGATATCACGGATGACCACTTCAGCGTTCTCGATATCCATATCATCAGGTCTAGGAGCAGGATCATTCCTTTTTTGATTCTGGAAACGATGTTTGCGTTTTGCCACGTCTTCTTTCCCCTTTCAATCGTTGGCGAGTATATCAAAGCTCAATGAAGATGTTTCACGTGAAACATCTTCATACTTTTGTTTTAATACAGACACCGGAATGGCGTTAAAAGGAATGATATGAAAGAGATAGAACAACAGTTGATCATTGATTACCTCACGAGGATCCTACATGCGAATGAGATGATCAATGTGACCAGCATAACAGATTATGACGAAGCAATGCTGTTGCATGTTGAAGATTCGCTTGCCGCTCTTCAAGAATTGGAAGAAGCTCCTGATGGATTGTATGGAGATATGGGCTCTGGTGGTGGTTTTCCAGGAGTACCTCTGGGTATTGCAGGAAATCGACAGACTATTTTGATCGATTCTGTCAAGAAGAAAATGATGATGGTGGAAGAGATATTGAAAGAATTGGGAGTGGATGAAAGAATCGCAGTCTATGCAGGGCGGCTTGAAGAATATCCTCAAGATGCGCCACGATTCTCTGTAATGACCGCACGAGCTTTATCCTCATTGCCAACATTAATGGAATTAGCTGCTCCTTTGTTGGAAATGAAGGGTCATTTGATCTGCATGAAGGCGAATATTGATGAAGATGAGATAAGGCAGGCAGAGAGTATCGAATATCTTATAGGGATGAAGCTGGTGAAAGATCGTAGTTACTTTCTTTCGGATTCAAAGACACGAAGAAGGATCCTGGTTTTTGAGAAAGCAGATGAGCCAGGCATTTCTTTGCCACGTCGAGTTGGAGTTGCACAAAAAAGACCTTTGAAGAAATAAGTGAGGATGAAACACTGACTATGAATATGAAAAAGGGCAGCATTGCCGCCCTTTTCTTTCACTCACCATCATGCATCATCTTATTTTGATGACGACATGCCGCTCGTTTCCTTCCCCTTCAGATTCAGTGATGACGTCAGGATTGTCTTTGAGGACCATATGGACCAAACGGCGTTCATAGGGAGACATAGGGCACATCGCAAGGTCACGGTCTTGGGAAACAGCTTTCTTCGCCATAGAGCGCGCGATGCTCTCAATCTTCTCACGTTGTCTGCTTTTATATCCCTCAACATCAACAACGACTGGATACCGGAATCCAAGTTTTCTCAGATTAATGGATGAGAGAAGGATTTGAAGCGCTTCCAACGTTCTTCCATAACGACCGATGAGGATAGAGAGATCATTACCGGTTATATCAAGGATCAGTTCCCCTTCATCACCTTCATATTCATCGATCGTCACTTCTCCAACATCGAAATAAGAAAGAATACCTTGAAGGGTTTCGATTGAGGTATCAGCGATCTCATCTAAATCGACTGATTCTTGATCCTCTTCGATGACCTCTTCAGTGACGGTCTCTTCATCTTTGATCATTTCATCATCCATGATCTGCTCCATCTATCTTTCTTCCGATGTTTCACGTGAAACATCCTCTTATCATTAATGCTTCTTCGTAGGGCGCTTCTTCTTCTCCTTGCGCACCACATCAACTTCTACAGGTTTCACTTCAAGCGCCTTCGCTTCCTCCTCTTCAGCCTCTTGTCGACGGCAACGAGAGAGCGTGAATTGATTCTGCCCGATGCCGATCAGGGAGGAGACGCCCCAGAACAAGAGAACACCAGCAGGAGAGCTCCATGAGATCCAAAGCATGAAAAGGCTCATGACAACTGCCATGATGAGGGTTTGATTCCTCTGTTTGCTGTCTTTGCTCTTCAATTGCTGTTGAATCATAGGAAAGAAGGTAGCTCCAGCGAAGATAACCATGAGGATCAAATAGGGAACAAATGTTCCAATTCCTTCACCAAGAGCTCCAGAGGGCGTCTGGGTGAGATTCGGAACCAGGTTGTAGAAGGAGAAGTTCTGAACCTCAGCCCTGTTGCCCATCTCCCTCAAAACTTGGAAGAGGGCGATGAAGATGGGCATTTGAAGGAGCATCGGCAGACAACCCGCGAGAGGATTGAACTTCGCTTCCGCGTAGAGCTTTTGCATCTCTTGGCTCATGCGCGTCTGGTCATTCGCATATTTCTGTTGGAGTTTCGCTATCTCCGGTTGGATCTTCTGCATCTTGAAGTTGGACTTCGCCTGTTTATGCATCAAAGGCGCAACGAGGATACGGAATATCACTGTGATGATGATGATCGCGAGACCCCAGTCACCAACCAATCCATAAAAGAAGTTGATGATCTCAAAGATCCAATCTTTGAATACTTCCCACATTCCTTGGTTCTCCCTCTCAATCTGCTTTCACAGGATAGACATCAGGCACAGGATCATAACCATAAGGGCCACCTGGCCTGCATCTTAAGATCCTCTTCGTCGTCAACACGCACCCTCTGCAAAATCCAAAACGCTTGAAAGCCATGAGACCATATTCAGAGCAAGTTGGAATGAAGCGACAGCTTGATGGGAGCAGAGGTGAAATCAGCACCCGATAAAGATTGATGACGCTGATCGCAAGATACATCGGAATCCTTTTGATGTGCGAAGCGATCAGTCTCATCACATTCCGTCTTGATCATGAATGGTCTTCAACGTCTTCTCATATGCTGAAAGCACTTTACTATAATTCTCTGTCAATAAGGCAGATTTAGCGATAAATAAGACGTTCTTCTGCTGCCAAGCTCCTGGAGAGACGCGATACAGCTCTCTCAATCGACGTTTTGCGCCATTTCTCCAAACAGCATTTCCATGCCTTTTTCCCGCAATAAAAGCAACACGACCATTGTGGCCGTGTTGTGATGGAGCGTTTTCATAGATGCATATGAGATATCTATTGGAAATTCGTTTTCCATTCGCGAACAAGGAAGATATCTCCATGTTCGATTTGATGATCTGCAATGGTCAATGCATCACACGCACAGGCGTTTGCGACCCTTTGCACGCCTTCTTGCGAGGACGGCACGTCCTCCCTTTGTGGACATACGGACACGGAAGCCGTGGCACTTCGCACGTTTACGCTTATTGGGTTGGTATGTACGTTTCATCATGAATCCTTTTTCTTGAAATCAAGGCAAGTGAACGAAAGTATATCGTAGAGAAAAAGCATGTCAATACAGGAAATTGTCCATTGGTTTTTCTTGATGATGGGATGGAGGAAGGTTCCCTGATTAAGAGTCAGGGTTCCCAAGAGGAAAAGGAATTCATCTCAAGGTAATAATAGTAATAAAGATGGTTGAAAGAGTGGAAATCAAGGAACCATGAGGTCAGAGCATGTTTTCATCACACTATGACGTGTTGAGAATCTGTATCCCGATTCCACAAGCTCCTCTTCCGGAAAATGGAAGCAGTTTTGATTTCAACGGGTTATAACTCTTTTATCAACTTCTTCAAGATCTCCATCTCTTCTTGAACATTCCTGTTCTCAAGAAGCATGTTCTCGATCTTCCCTACTGAATGCATAACGGTCGAATGATCCTTTTTGAACCCTTTCCCGATGACATCGTAAGGGATATCCAACAATTGCCGGCAGAGGTACATGGCAACCTGCCGTGGATACACCACTTCACGGGAGCGGGATGTTCCCACCAGGTCAGAATGGGAGATCTTGTAAAAGCTCTCCACCTGCTTCTGGATATCTTCGACTGTGAGATTCTTCGACATCATCCCCATGAAATGATCTTCCAGAAGCTCACTGACTTCATTGATGGCGATCGTCTGCTGCCCTGCGAGATTCATATGGTAGATGATGATCGTCACAGCACCTTTGAGCTCACGGATGTTGGAACCGGAGTTCTCAGCTATGTACATCTGGACATCTTCAGGGATTCGGAGGGCTTCATTTCCTTGTCCAGCTTTGTATTCATTGATGTAGCTCTTCACGATCGCGAGCTTCGTTTCAACCTCTGGTGGTTGGATGTCGACCGTGCCTCCTTGCATGAAGCGAGAACGATAACGCTCTTCGATGTCGATGTTGCGAGGAGAACGGTCAGCGGAGAGAACGATCTGCTTTCCCTGGTTGATGAGCTTGTTGAAGATCTGGAAAACGATATCCAACGTTTGAGGTTTTCCTTGCAGGTATTGAATGTCATCCACAAGGAGCACATCCGCCATCTCATAATGGGTTTTGAAGGTCTTGTAACTGGTTTTCTCTTTATCATGCTGGGCGACTGCGTCCGTGTATTCGCTGATGAGCTCTTCAGAATCAACATAGATCGTCGAGATATCAGGACGCGTCCGGTTGATGTAATTCTGGATAGCGCGCATCAAGTGGGTTTTCCCCAACCCGCTCCGTCCATAGATGAAAAGAGGGTTGAGCGGTGTGTTGCCAGGGAACTCAGCGACTTGGACCGCCATGGAGTATGCCATTCGATTCGATTCACCGATCACGAAGTTCTCGAACGTGAAGCTGGATAGAGCGTTATCTGGCCTCAACAATGAGCTTTCATCGGCTTCTCCAGAGTCATCCATGGTTTGAGCGGGAGGGATTTGGGGTTCTGCGGAAGAGATGAATGAAGGAACTTGGAACCTGGGATCATCAAGATTTGACCCATTGGTCTCAACCACGTCATTTCTGATCTGCTTCGAAAGCGTGGCTGTTTGAGAAGACCCCGCTTCAACAGGTTTCACCATGAGATCTTGCGCTTCATCTATCTCTATGGAAACAGTGAAGGGGATTTGATACAGATCTTCCAAAGCGCGCAGTATGACCCCTGAAAAATTCTTATCCGCCCACGTTTTCATGAAACTGTTCTGGGTGGTCAATAACAGGAAACCGTCGCTCATAGCCTGAGGCTGGATCCGTGAGATCAATGCATTGAACTGGGATTTGTTCACATCTGGGTATGAAGAGACCCGCTCGCAGATCTCATTCCATCTTATATGAAGGTCATCCATGCCATCACGCTATCTCTCATCCGAAGAAGTCAATATGAAAGCCAAGTTTTGCACAATTGTAAATGTTTTCCACAATCGACGCATGGGAAAAATCAAGCCATTCATGGGTGTTCGCCTCATTGGAACACAACCCTGCTCTCAAAGAAGAGGAAGCAAAGATTCACCTAAAGGAGTCAACGTGTATTTTTTCCCGATCTGAGTGACTATGCCCAAATCCCGGAGCTTCTTCAATTCGTTGTACATGCTCCCGCTTGGTATGTTCGTGATGGTGTAAAGGTCTTTGACTCCCCAGATGCTCTGCGTTTTGAAGAGAGGGAGGAACTCTTTCGCGCGTTTTGAAAGCATAGGGATGAGGACTTCTGCGTTGAGAGGCGTTGGTTCTTTATGGGAAGAAGGCAAGCCTTCTGTGTGGTCAACCTCATTTTCCTTTTCATGAACCAAGCTGATCGTTATCACCGCCCCGGTGACAAGGTTGTCTTCTATCTGAATGGTTCCTTGCTTGGTCTCAAGATATTCCTTGACGATCGGCAATCCAGAGCCGACTCCATGGATGTATTTCTTCATCTCATGAGTTGCTGAAGAATACCCTGGCAGCTGAGCGCTTTCTTTATCTTGGATCCCTGGGCCTTGATCAGTGAAGCGGATGGTGTTCCCATCATCCAAGATGGAAACGATCATCTCGGTGAATCGGGCATGGATGAAATTCTCAGTCACTTGAAGGATGATGGAATAAGGGATGGTCCCACCTTCATCCTTCGCTTCCTTATATACCGTGGAAGCCAGATCACCTATGAACTCTCGTGTTTCAGAGGGTTGGATATCTATGACCCTGGGGGAGCTGAGGAGATCATCATAGATGGCAACGCGCGCTGGTGAAAGAACGCGGCATTGATCCGCCTCCTTGTCAACAACATCATATCGTTCGACCAATTCACCCACCATGAGACTCTTCCATCCTCCTTGAAGATAGAGTACAAGAAATACCCCACTTCTCCTGTCTTGAAAATGAAAAACATGATGAAAAGTAATCGTTTTCAACAATTTATTCAAAAAAAGTGGAAAACTTTGAAAAAGGATTCAATTAGTTATGGACTCAGATTGCAATGAGTGAAAAACACTCATCCATTCCCCTTGACTTTTGGTGATCGTAAGCGATTCCCAGATAGGGAGTGGGTAAAAATCAGATCACGCGAAGAAGATTATCATCAATGAAATATAAAAGGAGAACAGATATTCGGGTTCCTTTCAATCTACAGGAAAGACCAGTTCAAACCATGTTTTATATGAACAGCTATATTTCACACCACAAGAAATACACAATTGGAAAGAGATGAAAAAGAGGTGTTTTACAGGCGAAAACATGACGAAAAGAAGGCAAAAGTTGATTATTCCGATTGTTTTCAACATTATCCACAAAACCAATAACTCGCCTTGTTGAGAAAGCAACCCTTGGATCCTCTGTTTCAAATTTTCAAATCAAAGATTCATCAGTTATGAAAAATGAAAAGGGCTTCCTTGGTATAATCGGTCGAAACTGCGGGGTGGAGGCTTTGTATGAGATTCAGCATCAACAAGACGGAATTGACCAATGCGCTGAATATCGTGACGAAAGGCGTGTCGAACCGTTCCACGCTGCCTGTTTTAGCTGGCATTCTCATTGAGACCAAAACCGATGAGATCACTCTTCAAGCTACTGATCTTGAGCTCTCCGTTCAAATCTCCATAGCTGCGCTCATTGAAGAAGAGGGCAGGACGGTTGTTCCTGGGAAGCTGTTGTCAGAGATCGTGCGCAGCTTGCCAGATGCAGCGGTCAACATCCAAAGCACTGATGTGGATGTCAAAGTGACATGCGACACGTCAACCTTCTCCATCCGAACACTCAATCCAGAAGATTTTCCGGCATTCCCACAAGTTGAGACGAATCAGAGCATCTCTCTTCCATTCGCCATGTTCACCACCATGGTCAAACGTGTTTCCCGTGTGGTCTCTCGTGATGAGACCCGGGCGATCTTGACGGGAGTCCTGGTTGAGCTTGAAGATCACGAGATCAAAATGGTGGCGACGGACTCATATCGACTGGCGCTTTCAAAGGCGCAATTGGATGACGCGCCGGCAGATGGGTTCAGCGCCGTCATCGCCGGCACGTTTTTGAATGATGTGTGCAGCGTCCTCACCACTGGTGAGGACGTCACGTTGGCTTTGGCGGAAAATCAGATCGTCATCACGTGCGGAAAGACGATATTCATCAATCGGCGCATCGAAGGCTCTTATCCGAATTATCGTCAATTGCTTCCCAAAGATTACAACACTCGAGCGACCCTTGATCTCAAAGCGTTGACGACATGCGTGAAGCGAGCTTCCATTCTTTCCTCTTCATCATCGCCGATGCGTTTTGATTTGAACATCGCCACACAGACCACCCAGATCTTCGTGAACTCCAATGATGTCGGATCTGTTCAGGAGACTCTTCCTTCAGAGATCGTTGGCGATGACGTTGAGATCGCGTTCAATTCTCTGTATGTGAATGAGGGGTTGTCTGTCATCAAGGATGAAAAAGTGTACTTTGATGTGCAATCCAGCATGAAGCCAGGAGTTTTCCATACCTTTGGTTCTGACGAGTTCCTTTATCTCATCATGCCTGTGCGCATTTGATTCCATGAAGGATCATGTCTCTTCGCTTGAGTGAAATACAACTCACGGATTTTCGCTCATATCAACGGTTCTCTTTGGAGGAGATCGATGATCTGACGATCTTGTTCGGGCCCAACGCGGCAGGAAAAACGAACATCATCGAGGCTATCCAGATGGTGACCGCCCTCTCCTCTTTCCGTAAAGCTTCCGTTGAGCAGATGATTCGACAGGGATGCTCAACAGGACGGATCCGCACTACTATCACTGATGGTCACCGTTTGCTTGACCTGGATTTGATCCTTGAAGATGGTCGACGGATGTATCAATTGAATGGGAAAGAGAAGAACATCCACGCATTGAAAGGGCTGGCTCCATCCATCACTTTTTCACCCGATGATCTTGAGATGGTGAAGGGACCAGATGGAGTTCGCCGGGATGAGGTGGACCATATCGGTTCTCAAGTGAACGCGAATTACTATCAGCTCATCCGTGATTTTCGTAAAACGCTGAAGCATCGCAATCGTTTGTTGAAAGAAGAAGCGCAAGATACTCTGCTGGATTCGCTCACTGATCTTTATATGAAGGTGGCAATGCAGCTCACAGCCTACAGACGAGCGTTGTTGGAACGAATGACCCCGCAGATCTGCAAAGCCTATGAACGCGTCTCTGATGATGAGACGCTGAGCGTTGAATATGAGCTTTCATGGGAGGGGCATGATGACATCGCCGCGGCGTTGACTCAGGTTCGCGAGTATGAGCGCGAGCGTAAGCAAACGGTGGTCGGGCCTCACCGGGATCATATCCGGTTCAAGATCAATGGGATGGATGCGGGGGCGTTCGCTAGCCAAGGGCAGCAACGCAGCATCGTCTTAGCGGTGAAAATGGCAGAGGTGCAGCTGATCGAGGAGATGTTGGACCAAAAGCCGATACTTTTGCTTGATGATGTGATGAGCGAGTTGGATATCCGCCGACGAAACGCTCTGGTTGATCGGTTGCTGCCCAACACCCAGACGTTCATCACCACAGCGAATCTGGATTATTTCAGCGAAGACATCCTGGATCGTGCTCGGATCGTTGAGATTCGGAAATAAACTTTTATGACGAACCGGCCGCCGAGGGCACTCGCGCCTACATTGCGTCTGCGAAAAATTGTGGTGGTTTTTACCACAATTTTTCTTGTCTCCGCGAATCGGCGCGACACCCCCGGCACTCCGGTTCTCCTCGATCTGTGAAGGAATGAGTGACGCGATGTCGTCGGGGCTTCTTCGGGACCTGCGACGTCATTGCGGATACGCGGGTGCGTGCGATTAAGAGCGGTTTTACGGGTATGAGAATGATCATTGGTATAAAAACGTGCATAAACAAGAGATGGTAGCTTAAAACGGCTCATAATCCTCCGTTTAAGGTATGAGTACAGGAAAAAGCGTATGTTTGTATGATAAAATCAACCATTCAAAATACAAACGCCCAGTTCAGAGCATAATCACAACAAGGGAGTGCGCATGGCTTCAAAATCTGCCAATGAATCCAACGGTAATTATGGGGCGGAGAACATCCGCGTTCTGGAAGGGCTGGAAGCGGTTCGCATCCGTCCTGGCATGTATATCGGGTCAACAGGACCCCGAGGGCTCCACCATCTTGTATACGAGGTCGTGGATAATTCAGTCGACGAGGCGTTGGCAGGATTCTGCGACAAGATCGAAGTCTGGATCCACGAAGACAACTCTGTGACCGTGACGGACAACGGTCGTGGCATCCCCGTTGAGAAACACCCTCAGGAAGGCATTCCCACTGTGGAAGTGGTGCTCACCATCCTCCATGCAGGAGGCAAGTTCGGTGATGGCGGCTATAAGACCTCGGGCGGCTTGCATGGCGTAGGCGTTTCCGTGGTGAATGCGCTTTCCACCATGACGCGGGTAGCTGTCAAGCGCGATGGTTATGAATATGAAATGGACTTCGAACGAGGCGTCACCAAAACGAAATTGCATAAGGTGGGCAAAGCGAACGGAACGGGCACCAGCGTCACCTTCTGGCCGGATCCAGAGATCTTCACTGAGACCACCACATTCGATTTCGATACATTGGCGAATCGCTTCCGTGAGATGTCTTTCTTGAACAAAGGGCTCAAGATCATCCTCCATGACGAGCGCCACAGGGATGAGAACGGTGAAGCGTTCACTGAGGTATTCAAGGCGGAAGGCGGCATCATCGACTTCGTCAAATACGTCAACGAAGGAAAAGAGACGCTGAACAAACCCATATATTTCGAAGCGGAGAACGCAGACGGCACCGTGGAGGTGGCGCTTCAATGGTCCAACGCGTACACAGCCACCATCATGGCGTTCGCGAACAACATCAACACCACTGAAGGCGGCACGCATCTGGATGGTTTCAAGAACGCCCTCACGCGCACCATCAATGATTATGCTCGCGGCAAAGGATTGCTCAAGGACAAAGACCCGAACCTCTCTGGCGAAGATGCCCGTGAGGGTTTGGGCGCGATCATCTCTGTGAAGCTGCATGATCCGCAATTCGAAGGGCAGACGAAGACGAAGCTGGGCAACACTGAGATCCGCGGTCTGGTGCAAACCGCTGTCAGTCAAGGGTTGGCAGAGTATCTGGAAGAGAATCCCACTCCAGCGAAGCGCATCATCAACAAAGCCTCACAGGCGCTCAAAGCACGCGAAGCGGCGCGCAAGGCCCGTGAGGCCACTCGCCGCAAGAACGTGCTCGATTCTTTCTCGCTTCCAGGCAAACTGGCGGATTGCTCTTCAAAAGACGCTTCGCTTTCAGAGATATTCATCGTAGAGGGTGACTCTGCTGGCGGTTCTGCGAAGCAGGCGCGCGACCGCAAGTTCCAAGCCATCTTGCCTTTGCGCGGGAAGATCTTGAACGTGGAGAAGGCGGGTCTTCACCGGTCGCTCTCATCCGACACCATCTCTTCGCTGATCACCGCCATCGGCACGAACATCGGCGAGGATTTCGATGCTGACAAAGCTCGTTACCACCGGATCGTCATCATGACGGACGCCGACGTTGACGGCGCCCATATCCGCTGCCTGTTGCTCACGTTCTTCTATCGGTACATGCCGGAGCTCATCGCTCGCGGGTACATCTACATCGCGCAACCGCCGATCTTCGGCATCAAGAAGAAGAACTCTCGGTCAACGAAGATCGAACGGTATGTGTATGACGAAGGTTCGCTCTCTGAGGTGCTGAAGGAGATGGGCGGATCTGAGAAGTTCGATGTGCAGCGGTACAAAGGCCTGGGCGAGATGGACCCGGAGCAGTTGTGGGAAACCACGATGGAGCCGCAGAACCGGCTGATGCTCCAGGTGGAGATCGATGACGCGGCCCAGGCTGAGCGCGTGGTGACCGAGCTCATGGGAGATCAGGTGGAGCCGCGGAAGAAATTCATACAGACCCATGCGAAAGACGTCAGGTTCTTGGATATTTGATATCGAAGGATCACTGGAGCAGATCGAAAACATAGCGTGCAAGATCAGCGCGCTTTCTCAATGAGAAGGGAAATTGGATGGCGGAGAACGAAAACACTGAGGGCTTGGGTTTCGATGATGGCATCTCAATGGATCTGGATGGTGAGGGGCTGACTGGCGAACAGGAAGCCGAGGAGACAGAGGATATGGTCGCCGCGGCGGAGATCGCCGAGGATGTGGAGGAAGGCGGCAAGCCGGAGAGCGATTTCTCTGGCGACCTTTCCGTCCAGCCAGCTGAGCTGGGCAAAGAGATGCAGCAGTCGTTCCTGGAGTATTCCATGAGCGTCATCGTCGCTCGCGCGCTGCCTGATGTTCGCGATGGTTTGAAGCCGGTGCATCGGCGCATCCTGTACGCCATGAATGAATCCGGCTACCTGCCATCCAAGCCTCACATGAAATCCGCGCGCACGGTCGGTGACGTGATCGGCAAGTACCACCCGCATGGTGATTCTGCCGTGTATGACACGATGGTCCGTTTGGCCCAACCCTTCTCCATGCGTTTGCCCCTGATCGACGGCCATGGCAACTTCGGTTCCATTGATGGCGACTCCGCTGCCGCCATGCGTTACACCGAAGCCCGGTTGGACAAACCGGCCATGGAGCTGCTGCGGGATCTTGACAAAGAGACGGTGGATTTCCAGCCGAACTATGACGAAAGCTTGCAGGAGCCCGAAGTCCTTCCTGCTCGGTTCCCCAATCTGCTGGTCAATGGTTCGAACGGCATCGCCGTGGGCATGGCCACCAACATCCCGCCGCACAACTTGGGGGAGGCCATTGATGCCACGTGCATGATGATCGACGATCCTGATGTGTCCGTTGAAGAGCTCATGACGGCGTTGCCCGGACCGGATTTCCCCACCGGTGGCATCATCATGGGCAAGAAAGGCATCCTTGACGCATACATGACCGGGCATGGGAACATCACCATCCGGGCGAAATGCGAGATCGTCGAGAAGAAGAACGGCCGCCACTCCATCGTGGTGAAAGAGATCCCCTACCAGGTCAATCGCAAGCGCCTGCTTGAGAAGCTGGGCGAGCTGGTCCGCGACAAGAAGCTGCCGGAGATATCCAACATCCACGACGCGGCAGACCGTCACGGCATCGACATCATCATCGACCTGAAGGCGAACGCCATCCCACAGGTCGTGCTCAACAAGCTGTACAAGCACACGCAGCTCCAGGTGGGCTTCGGCATCAACATGCTGGCGTTGGTTGATTCCACTCCGCGCGTGCTGTCACTGAAAGAGATTCTCCATTATTACATCCAACACCAGATAGATGTGATCGTTCGGCGCACCAAATATGAGCTGGCCAAGGCAGAAGAGCGCGCTCACATCCTTGAGGGATACATCATCGCGCTGGACAACATCGACGAGGTCATCCACATCATCCGCTCATCCGAGACGGACAAAGAGGCGGCGGCGCGCCTGACCGAGCGGTTCGGGCTGACGAAGAAGCAAACAGACGCCATCCTTGAGATGCGCCTTCGCCGACTGACGGGCTTGGAGCGCACGAAGATAGAGACGGAGCTGGCGGAGCTCCGTGAGCGCATCGCCTATTACAAGCGCGTTCTCTCAGACGAAGGGCTTGTGCGGGAGATCATCAAGGAAGAGCTGGCGGAGATCCGGAAGAAGTACAAGTCGAAGCGCGCCACGAAGCTGTCTGCAGAAGCGAAAGACATCGATGTTGAAGATCTGATCGCAGACGACTCCATGGTGGTGACCATGACGCAGGCTGGGTACATCAAGCGCATGCCCACCTCTGTGTACAAGCAGCAGAAGCGCGGCGGCAAGGGGATGCAGGGCGTGAATCTGAAGGAATCAGATTTCGTCGAGCATCTCTTCGTGGCAACGAACCACTCCTATATGCTGTT
The DNA here is from genome assembly GCA_910580205.1 of uncultured Eggerthellaceae bacterium. Classification (GTDB taxonomy): domain Bacteria; phylum Actinomycetota; class Coriobacteriia; order Coriobacteriales; family Eggerthellaceae; genus MGBC163016. The sequence goes on along the minus strand of CAJTVP010000007.1, from coordinate 56,731 downwards.
CTTCTCAACGAAGGGCAAGGTGTACCGCCTGAAGGTGTATGACATCCCGGAGGCATCGCGACACGCGCGCGGCACGGCCATCGTGAACTTGCTTCCGCTTGAGAAGGGCGAATCCATCAGCGCCGTTATCTCCACCAAAGAGTTCCCAGAGAACGAGTATCTGATGTTCGCCACATCGAATGGCATGGTGAAGAAAACGGCCATGAACCTGTATGACCGCACGCGCCGCGAAGGGCTCATCGCCATCAATCTGAAGGATGATGACGAGCTGATCGCGGTCCGCCGCGTAGCTGCAGGCGAGAAGGTGATCATGGTCTCGTCTGCCGGCAAGGCGATCCTGTGGGATGAGAGCGAAGCGCGCGCCATGGGCCGCGGCACGACTGGCGTGCGCGGGATGAATGTTCCGGCGGATGCGCACGTGCTGGGCATGGAGATCGCGCGGCCGGAAACGGATTTGTTCGTGATCACGGAAAAGGGCTACGGCAAGCGCACCCCGATCAACGAATATCCCGAGCATCACCGCGGTGGCCAGGGCGTCTACACCATCGTCATGACGCAGAAGAAAGGCTTGTTGGTGGCCATGAAGGTGGTCGGACCAGAGGATGAGGTGATGGTCATCTCCGAAGAGGGCGTCATCGTGCGCACACCGGTTTCCGGGATCAGCGAGCTTGGCCGGTCAACCCAAGGCGTGCATGTGATGAACATCTCAGAGGGGGACCGGGTCACAGCGGTGGCGGTGACGGAAGAGTGATCTAGCGTCTGATAGACCTTCAAAGGGAACCGGCGCGACGTCTTGTCGCTCCGGTTCCCTGTTCGAAGCGGAAAGGGGACGGGTGCGCAAGGGCAAAGCCAGGTCAGGCGCAGGGCATATCAAGCAGAACACGCAGGGGACTTCGAATGAGATATCGTTCTCTGTGCTTGATGCCAAAAACGCCGCCCACGCATCCGAGGATGCTGATCAGCGCAGCCCTCTTGGCCGCATCTCCCTTTTCACGCTAGGTGCGAAGCGGCCTTCAGGCACGCCTTCGAAGGACCCTTTCATCCCAGAGCAGTACACGCGAGCAGCCGGAGGCGCGCCCAGCCGTCCTTCGTGGGAGTTCTCCGAACAGGAAGTGCGGCAACATCGCGCACAGCGCCGTCGTCGCAAGACGTTCGCTATCTCCATCATCGTGGTCATCTGCTTGATCGGCGCCGCCTTCGCGGGCACCATCGCCTTCGGCCGCTACCAGCAGATGCAAGAGCGCGCTCGCAGCCTTTCCGCGCAATTGGAAGACATCAGCGCGCAGGTGACGGCCGCTGAACCTTTGTTCCAGCTGATCGACCGTTCGCTCGCCACCCCTTTGCCAGAGGTGAACCGGCAGGAAGTGGATGACGCGTTGGCGGCATGGGATAAGCGGCAGCAGTCCATCATGACCAAGCTGCGCGCATCGAAGACCACCGTGGAACAGATCATGCAGGAATCCCATGGGGCGCAGCAGGAGGAGGGGAACGAAGCGCTGGCGGCGATCAATGCCATGCAGAAAGCGTTGGATGCGGGCAAGGCGACCTTGCAAGAGGTTTCAAGCGCGGCGAATGCTTACGAGCAGGCGAAAGGGTTCGTGGACCATGCGATGCAAGGAGATTCGGATGCACGGGCTGCGGCTTCTTTGGAGCTGAGCAACGATGATGCCGCCAACCAAGCCATCACGTTGTCTGATCAAGCCCAAGGCGAATTCGTGGCATCCCGAGATGCCATCGATCAGATCGAGAAAACGTACGGAGACACGATCAACGCATCCCAGCAATTCGATGTTCCGACAGCGGAATTGCTGAAGCCGTTTCGCGATTATTGCAATCTGAGGATAGATGCCCAGTCCTTCGCGAAAGAGGCCGACCAAGGATATCTTGATCGCTCGAGCCAACGGATCAGCGAAGCGAACGCCTCATACAACGCCGACGAAGAGGAAGCCGCCAGTTTGATAGCGAGCTTGCGGGACCAGTATCCGACGGCGATCGTGCAACGGGCGTATGAGGCCACGATCGGACAGAGCGAAGCGGCCGCCGCTTGGCGATCAGAATATGCGCGGACAAAGCAGTTGCTGGGAATGTGAGCGGAATCAACCCTCTTGGGATTCCAGGATTCTACGACATGCAACCAATGCATGAAATCGGAATGGCTTCGTTCAGGAGCTTTGCAGCCTTCTCTTCGCTATCCCGATTTCATTGATGCAGCGTACGTCAGCGTTAACCGGATCCACTGCACCGCTGTTCAAGTCAGCTCAAATGCTTCTTCAGGTTTTCTTCCAGTTCGGCCATGTTGATGGGTTTCGTCATGAACCCATCCATGCCCGCTTCGAAAGCGCGCTGCCGGTCTGTTTCAAAGGCGTTCGCCGTCATGGCCACGATGGGCACATCCGCGCGACCGTGCTCGCGTAGGAACTTCTTGATGGACCGCGTGGTTTCAAACCCGTCCATGGACGGCATCTTGCAATCCATGAAGATCAGATCATAATGCCCTTCCGGCGCTTCGCTCACCTTGACCAGCGCATCCAAGCCGCTGTTCACCCCTTCGGCTTCGATGCCCAGCTTCGACACCAGTGCCAGTGCGATCTCCAGATTGATGGCGTTGTCATCCACGAGCAGCACGCGGCCATGGCAGAGCATTTGCGGCTCGCGCTTCGCGGGTTCCGTCGGTTCTTCCGGCAGCTGCTTGTCGATGCAGAGCTGCTTCACTGTTTTGTGCAACCGCATGAGGAACAGCGGTTTGGCGATGAACGCTGACACGCCCATCTCCTTTGCAGCGTTTCGCATGTCCTCTTCCTGATCCCATCCATAGGATGCCAAGACGACGATGGGCACATTCTGCCCGGCTGCTTCATGGATCCGGCGGACCGTTTTTCGGCTGTCCGTGCCGCGCATCTCCCGATCCACGATCACCAGGTCGAATGGGCTGTCGTTCACGTTCGCCGCAAGGATCATGCCAGGCGCTTCTTCTGCTGAGGTGGTGCCTTCCGCGCGCACGCCGAATTCGGAGAGCGTGTGCAGCGCATTCTGCATCACCAGATAGCTGTCATCCACGATCAGGATGTGCAGATGGTCGAAACCGGCCGTGTCCAAAGGAGCGGGCGCGTTCGGGATCCTCATGGGCAAGCAGACGGTGAACTTCGTGCCTTTTCCAGGTTCGCTTTCCACGTGGATGGTTCCGCCCATGAGGTCCACCAGGTTCTTCGTGATGGCCAACCCCAGCCCGGTGCCCTCTGTGAAGATGGTGTATTCGTTGTTCTCTCGTTCGAACGGCTCGAACACATGGGTCAAGAACGCGGGGTCCATGCCGATCCCGGTGTCTTCCAATACGAACTGCATGAGAGCTTCGCCGCTGTTGCGTGGCGTGTCCTCTGTCACGATCAAGCGCACATCTCCCCCTTCGGGCGTGTACTTGATGGCGTTGGAGGCCAGGTTCAACAGCACCTGTCGCAGGCGCATCGTGTCGCCGATCAGTTCTTCGGAGCGGATGTTGTTGATGATGACATCCGCATGAAGATGTCGCTCTTCGGCTTGCGGCTGGATGATGGCTATGAGCTCAGCCACCAGGTCAGGCAGAGAGAAGCGCTCTTCGCACAACGCGGTCTCCCCGCTTTCTATCTTGTTCATATCCAGCACGTCGTTGATGAGGCTCAATAGGTGCTTCGACGAAGTCATGATCCGCGTGAGGCACTGTTTGACGCGCAGCGGATCGTCTATGTTGTCGTCTGCGATCATGGTCAAGCCCACGATGGCGTTCATGGGCGTGCGGATGTCATGGCTCATGTTGGATAAGAATTCGCTCTTCGCGTGATTCGCCGTTTGCGCCAATGCGAGCGTTTCTTCCAGATTGCGTCGCAGCTGTTGTTCCTGAAGGCTTTTCTTATGCATCATGAAGAGGTACAGGCCGATCAGGATCACCACGCAGACCATGAGCACGCATGCCAGCACGATGGTCATGTTGCAGGCCGAATTGACTACGGAATAGGTGGCGTCAACCCGTTGGCTGGTTTCGTCCAAGATCCGGTTCGCGAGTACCAGCGTGCTCTTCACCAGCGGCGTGAGGTACACGGCTACGTATTCGTCGATTTGCTCATTCGGGACGGATTCATCATCAAGCAGAGAGAGCACCTCGTCCACCCGCTGTCGAAGCAAGTCGTAATCCTGACGAAGCGTGACCGCGTCATTCGGATCCATGAGCGCTTCTGGGTTGATGGCATCCAGCTGCTTGCGCATGTTGGCGTCTATTTGCGCGAAGTGATCGTGCAGGTCAACGGTCTTTTCGGGGAAGTAGCGAAAATGCGTGATGTGGATGGTGAGCGTTTCAATTTGCGCGATGTCCGTTTCAACGTGGCCAACCGCCACAGCAGCGGGAAACGGCCCGTCTTTCATCTCTTCGACCTGGCTGGAAATGGTGGCCATGTTGTTCACGGTCACCACGAAGAACGCCGTCAAGAAGACGCCGATCAATGCTGCAGCAACCTGCACTGCGACGTTCAGATGATCGCGCGGATTCGCTGCCGTTTTCGCCTTCGCGCCGCTTTGTTGTTCGTGTATGTTGATAGCCGTCCCAGTCACCGTTCCTTCAGATGCGCGCATGTCAGAATACGCGGTGGCAGAGGCCATCGGGCATTCTGCTTCTGTCTTGTTACCTTTTGTTATGCAGTAGAATGAATGGCATGACCAGACGTTTTCTCATGGGCAACGAAGCGTTCGCGCATGCGGCGCTTGAAGCAGGGTGCGGCCTATTCGCCGGTTATCCCGGCACGCCTTCATCCGAGGTCATCGAGACCGTGGCGAAGCTGGTGGCTGACGGTGCGGCGAAGGGCGTTCACGTGGAGTGGTCCACCAACGAAAAAGCCGCGTTGGAGGTGGCCGCTGCCGCGTCTTTGGCTGGCACGCGCGCCATGGTCACCTGCAAGCAGGTGGGGCTGAACGTGGCATCGGATGCGCTCATGTCTCTCAACTATCTGGGGATCAAGGGCGGCTTGGTCATCTTGGTGGCCGACGATCCAGGCCCTATTTCCAGCCAGACGGAACAGGACACGCGGCGCTTCGCCGCTTTCGCGAAGGTTCCCGTTTTGGATCCGGCTACCCCGGAGCAAGGTTTCGCCATGATCGGCCAAGCCTTTCAGCTCTCTGAGCGCTATGGCACTCCGGTGATCTTCCGTCCTACCACGCGGATCGACCATGCATCCACATTCATAGACACGGCTGACCAGACCCAAGCGCGCCCGCCTATGGGAGGTGGCTTCCAGCGCGACCCGGAGGAATACGTGATCTTCCCGCCGCGCGCGTACCAAGCGCATGGACAGATCAACGACAGACTGCGGTCCATCTCCCATGATTTCCGATTCGATCAGCAGCTGGCCGCCTTCAACTCTCTGTTCGCGAACGCGCAAGGGGAGCCGCGGTTGGTCACAGAGACGGTGACGGTGCAGGCTCCGGCAGAAGAGAAGGAAATGGCAAAGGCTGTGGCTGCGGCGCAGAAAGCGGCCGAAGCCGAATCTGATGCCGCGCGCGCAGTCGCTACTGAACCTGAAGCGCGGTCCGCAGATGAGCAAGCGGTTGAACCGGAGCTCGCTCATGAGTTGGAGCCGGATACGCCGCTTGCTTCTGAAAGGGCAGAGGCGGTCTCGTTCGGCGAATATGATGAACTGGCCGAATCTGATTACTTTGATATGCAGCTCTTGCCGAACGAAGGCAGGCGGTTCCAGATTCGTTCGGAGCGTTTTTCTTTCCCGCGTTTGCGCGGGTCGGAGAGCGAGAAGTCCTACGCGCCCGCCAGCGTGAAGTCGGCGGGTTCCCAAGGGTCAGGCACGTTCTATCCGTTGCACAACTTGGCGGACGAATCTCCCGCAGACGCTGGACGATCCGAGCCGGTGGCTGCGGTCGTTGCTGAACCCGTGCAAGAGCTTGCGGAAGAGCCGCACTCCGAGAAGCTGCCGGAACGGGAGGCTCCTCCTGCGCGGTCCCAGCGGGAGAAGACCGTGCAAACCACGCGCACCAGCACCGTGGACCCAGAAACAGGCGCGTTCCGCTCCGTCATCTTCGCTGATGACGACACTGATCCTCGGTTGCCTTTCGCTCGATTGGGAATCGTGTGCGGGGGCGTGTCCACCCAGTACGCGCGCGAGGCCCTTCGCTTGTTGGAGCGCGCAGCTGAGCGCATGGGCCGTCAACTGCCACCGCTTCGCCTGTTGCAGATCGGAACGCCGTATCCGTTCCCGCGCCGCACGGCTGTGCGCGCCCTGCGGGACCTGACCGACGTGCTTGTGCTGGAAGAACTGGACAGCGTCATCGAGGAAGAGTTGCAGCGGTTGGCCAGCGCCAGCTTCTTGTGGCCGCGGGTGCATGGGAAGCTTTCAGGGGAGGCGAACACGCGGGGCGAGAACTCCACGGAGGATGCCATCACGCGGATCGCGGCGTTTTTGGATGCGTATGCCCCTGCGGAGAAGGGGGCTCCGCTTTCGCAGGTGGCGGCCGCGGTGCTGAATCCGAACGGGGTGTTCCAGTATCCGGCATCGCTGCCCGCACGGCCGGCTGTGCTCTGCGCCGGGTGCCCGCACCGCGCGTCGTTCTTGGCGGTCAAGCGGGCGCTCAAGTCTCTGGACATCAAGCGCGATGACGCCGTGTTCTGCGGGGATATCGGGTGCTATACGCTGGGCAATGCCGCTCCGTTGGACGCGGTGGACACCTGTCTGTGCATGGGCGGCGGCATCACCATGGCGCAGGGGATCGTGGCGGCGGACCCGGCGAAGAAGGCGATAGCGTTCGTGGGCGATTCCACGTTCTTCGCCTCTGGGATGACCGGCATCGTGAACGCGGCATACAACCAACATGATGTGACCATCTGCATTCTGGACAACGCGACCACCGCCATGACCGGATTGCAGCCGCACCCCGGCACCGGGCTCACGCTCATGGGGGAGAAGTCGAAGCCGGTGAGCATCAAAGCGGTGCTCAAGGCGGCGAACATTCAGCATGTGGTTGAGGCGGATCCATTGGAACCGGAGCGGGCGGAAGAGCTGGTCGCAGAGGCTCTGGCCTTCGAAGGCCCTTCCGCCATCATATTCAAGAGTCCCTGCATCTGGACGAAGCCATTCGGCATCCCTGCGTTCGTCAATCCCAACAAATGCACCGGGTGTCGCAGATGCGTGACCCAGGTGGGGTGTCCGGCTATCGGGTTCGATCTGATGGCGCGCGGGACCAAGAGCGGGCGACGGGGACAAGCGGTGATCGACCGGACGCAATGCAACGGGTGCGGTTTGTGCCTGGGCACGTGTCCGACAGGCGCCATTGACATCACCCCGGATGTGGGACCAGCTTTCAGTGGCGTGAAGGTCGTTCAAGAGGAATCGAAGCCGGAACAAGAACAGACCGAGAACCCCATCCATGGGGAGGACGCTCCTGTCGAGGCGGCATCTGTGGAGGGTGTGCTTGCAGAAGGACTGGATGCGAAGCCAGAGGATTCGGAAGCGGTGCCCATTGAGGAGGATGCTGTTTCTTCTGAGGAAGTTCGTGGCGAAGCCTTCGCTGGGGCGACGCTTGCCACCGAGAGGCTGAATCGGATCCGCAGCGGCGTGCCCATCATCCCCATGAGCCCGTTCGGTCCGGGAGATGAGGATGACGACCTCTATGCGGATATGACGACGCGGCGGTCCAGAGCGCGAGAGCAAGCGGCCGGCCCGGTGCGCGTGATTCGGCCACAGGGCGAGCGGCATTATTTCATGAAGGAGGCCATGCAGCGCGGAGCTGCGGCGCGGATGTTCGCGCACACTTCGTCAGGGCAGGCCTCCCAGCAGGCGCAGTTGGCGCTCACGGGATCGGTGTACTTCGCCGGGTCCCAAAACCGTCACGGGAGCGATGCGGCAGGCGCTGATGACGCAAGACCGAATGAGGCGGGAGCTGGCGAAGAAGCTGCACGCCGTAGCGCTCGCTCGGCTCCAGACTACGGCGGCAACTCGGAGCTTTCTTTGGATGCGCTTTTCGCAGAGGAACAAGGTGCAGCTCCGTTTACTTTCGAGGAGGCGGAGGCTCTTTCTCAGTCCGCGGTGCCTGTTGCCAAGAACGCATCTGCGCAGGACGGCGGTGTGAGTGATGTTGCCGAGGATGGCTTCGCTTTTTCGTTCGATGGCGTTCCGTTGGAGATGGATGAGGCTCCAGTCCAAGAGCTGCGTGGCCACGGTCGGAGATCCAGCACACGGAATCTCAAGCATGTGGCGGCGGGGAAGCCCCCATCGCAAACGGTGGGAGAAAAGGACGCTGAGGCTGCCGTTCCAGAGTCATCGAATGGTGATGATGAGAGCACGGCGGCCCAGCCTCAAAGAGAGCGCCCGCGGCAAATCCGGTCGCGGTTCGCAGATTATGGACGGAGCTCACAAGGATCTTCGCCTTCTCCAGGAGCGCAGAATCCGTGGGGAGGTGGTCGGCGATGACGAACATCCTGCTTGCGGGCGTGGGAGGTCAGGGCACGGTCTTGGCGGCCAAGCTGCTGGCGTGCGCCGCATCCAGCAAAGGGTGGCACGTGCGAACGGCCGAGACGATCGGGATGGCGCAGCGTGGCGGATCAGTGGTGTCTCATGTGCGCATGGGGGACCGAGGCGAAGAGGTACTGGCGCCATTGATACCGCACGGAAAGGCTGATCTGATCGTAGCGTTCGAGCCGGGCGAAGCGGCGCGCGCATTGCCGTATCTTTCGCGGACGGGGATGATCGTGTCCGCCCTGACGTGCGTGCAACCGGTGACTAGCTCTCTTTCGGGTGAGCCCCACGATGCCCAGCAGATCTTCCGGCAGATTCAGACGTTGTTGTACAACGAATCCATGCGAACGATGGCGAATGGGCGCAGGCGGACTCGCAATGGGGCGGAAGCGCGAAAAGCGGAGCTGGTGGTCGTGGATGACGAAGCGGCGCTCGCGCGCGCTGGAGCGTCGCGCAAGATGCTGAACACGGTCATGCTTGCGGCAGCGCTAGGGCAAGGGCGCGTGCCGCTTACCGTTGAAGACCTGCGTGAAGCCATTCCGCAAGTGGTCAAGCCGCAGTTCGTTCAGGCTAATCTGAGGGCTATCGGATAGCGCTTCCGGTTCTTCGCTTGCGACCGGACAGGTTGCAACTTGGTGCTGTAATACGTAAGACATAATGGTCTAATAAGTCCGATTCCGTGATAGTATGGTGTTGCGCAAGGCGGATAAGCCCCCGAAGGGTTAGGGGGTGATGCTTATGAGCGAAACCGTTTTCAGCATGATGATTCTGCTGGTGATCGTGTTGGTCTTAAAAGCAAAATAGCCGCCCCCTGCTAGGTCAGCGGCTATTTAGCTACCTGCAATAACGGACGGCATCCGCCTTGCGTGCTCTATTTTAGCAGGATTTTCCATGCGTCTCAAACAACGAATCGCACGGGCTCGCCCAACCGCCACGTCAAAGCTGCAAGGTGGCGGATCACAGCTGCTTTAAGAGGTGCCAGGCGCGTTGCTTGTCCTGAGGGTGCTGGAGCATTCGTTCGAAGCTGTTGAACCCAACCACCGTGCGGCACCAGACGCGATCCGCATTGTCTGGCTTGCAGGCAACATCGAAAGCAGCTCCCAGCGCGCGGCATGAAGCGGCATCAGCGCAGATGATCGCGAGCGGATCTGTGCTGATGAGCAGTTCGCGAAGGTCTTCGCTGGTCAGCGCAGATTCAGCGTTCTCACCAGAAGAACCAGCGTTGAGCTGCACCCACAGGATGCCGTTCTTCCCGAAGCGCAACCGATCCGCCGTGCTTTCAAGGGCGGTCTGCGCATCAGCGGTCAACGGGTGCTCAGAGATGATGGCAAGCGTGGATGTCTCTGGCCCATGGACGAATGGCGCAAAAGCTTCCAGCGCCCTTGCGGCGTTGAAGGTTGTGGTGTTACCATCGCTTTTACTGTTCACACTGCTTCCCGGATCCTTCGCGTTCTTCGGAAGCATGATAGCAATTCGCTGCGACGAGGCAAGGAGCAAGCCATGTGCACGAACGGGGTCAACACCGGCCAGCTTGAGACCATGATCGAGATGATCGATGACATTTGCAAAGTGAGCCGTCGTCAGACGCACAATCTGGCGCATGCGGCGGAAGACGGCGGGTTCACCACCGTGGGCATGAAGCTCCATGCGGCACAGACCATGATGGATGATGTGCGCGCGCTGCTGGCGGATGCGAAGGATGCCATTGAGGATGATGCCGAAGCAGCGGCCGGCGTGCAAGTGAGCCTTGTCTGACCATGCCGCATCCCACTCCTTACGCAAGCGCGGCTGCGAAGCCGGTCACGCAAACGCATGCTGAACATGCCCACGAACACGTCCGCCCCAAGACGAACGATCTCATGCGGTTTTCGGTGGCCATGCCGGAAGATTTGCTCATGGATTTCGATCAACTGGTCGCGCGACGTGGGTTGGCGAAGAATCGAAGCGAGGTGATCCGTGACCTGGTCCGCGAGGCGCTGGTGGAAGAGCGGTCCGCCATCCCAGGCACGCAGGTCATGGGCACGCTCACGATCGTATACGACCATCACGCCCCCGATCTAGGGGAGAAGCTCCACACCATCCAGCATGGGTATTACGACAACGTGGTGTCCAGCATGCATGTGCATGTGGACCCGCACACGTGCTTGGAAGTGATCGTGCTGCAGGGCGAGACGGAGCTGGTGCAGACCATCGCGAACATGATCCTGGGCACGAAAGGCGTGAAGAACGGCAAGCTAGTGCTGGCATCCGTTGAACAGGACCCGCTGACCCGGATTCGATGACCGCGCTGCGGCGCTTGCAGGCTGGCGAATGAGGAGGATGGCAGATGCCTATCGACGAAACGGTGATGTTGGGTCACGGCAGCGGCGGCTCCATGATGAAGCGCATCATCGAAAAGGTGTTCTTTGAGGCCTACGGCACCGATGAGCTGGCCGAAGGAAATGATGCCGCGGTGCTCCCTGGCCCTGGTGAAGGCGAGCGAATCGCTTGTTCGACGGACTCTTTCGTGGTGTCTCCGCTCGTGTTTCCGGGTGGCGATATCGGGCGGTTGGCTGTGTGCGGCACCGTGAACGATGTTGCCACCAGCGGCGCTGTTCCTGCGTATCTCACCTGTGGATTCATCTTAGAAGAAGGTTTGCTCATGGAGCAGCTGCGGCGCATCTGCCGCTCAATGGCGGAGGCGGCCCAGGAGGCGGGCGTGCGCATCGTGACCGGGGACACCAAGGTGGTGAACCGCGGTCATGGGGATGGCGTGTTCATCAACACAAGCGGCATCGGATTCGTGCCCGAAGGAGTTGACCTGTCGGGCGCGCACATTCGGCCGGGTGATGCAGTGCTGGTGACGGGCACCTTGGGAGATCATGGGATCACCATCATGAGCTGTCGCGAAGGCCTTGGGTTCCAGACCAGCGTGCAAAGCGATGCCGCACCACTGAACCACTTGATCCAGAGCGTGTTGGAAGCTGCGCCGCACGTTCGTTGCTTCCGCGACCCCACGCGTGGCGGCCTGGCATCCACGCTGAACGAGTTGGCGGAGCAGTCAGGTGTTGAGATCTGCATTGATGAGGAGCGCGTGCCGGTGCGCCCGGCGGTAGCCGGGGCGTGCGAGATGCTGGGCTACGATGTGCTGCAGGTGGCGAATGAGGGCAAGATGGTGTGCGTCGTGCCGGCAGACGAAGCCGAGGCGGCGTTGCGCGCCATGCGGGCGGACCGGTACGGGCAGGATGCCTGCGTGATCGGGTCTGCCCAAGAGGTCCCGGTTGACGGGCGGCCGCGGGTATTGCTGCGGACGGCCTTCGGCGGAACGCGCATCCTGGATATGCTCGTCGGGGAGCAGTTGCCGAGGATTTGCTAGGGGATTCCGAACCGGTCGGTGGGGGCACTCGCGCCTACACTGCGGCTGCGAAAAATTGTGAAAGGGCGTTTTGTATCACAATTTTTCTTGCCTCCGCGAATCGGCGCGACACCCCCGCCGCCCCGGTTCGTCTGCGGTACGAGGGGGATGCGTTGCGCAATGTCGTCGGGACCCTCTGGGTCCGCAACGCCATTGCGGCGCACGCTTTGCGTGCGGAGGCGGCTTGCGCCGCGCTGACGAAGGCTTCTCCAATCATGGATCAGGGACACGGCGGCGGATGCGCAGGTCACATTTCCTGTTCGCCGGGTTGACCATTGGCGCCCAATGGGCGGGCTACAGGGCTTCCTTTGTTTTTCGTTCAACCTACGTTTCGTAGCGCGCGGGTATTGCCCGCCAACGAGGGCCAAACGTAACTGGATGCTGGGTATGCGCATCCGTCGTCCGGAAGAGGATCAGGGTTGGAGAAGACTCCGTTCCACTCGGATTGTCCCGGTACGTCAAACAACCCAGGTGGTGACTCAATGAATGGCGTTGGCAATGCCCTTTTTCCAACGCGCACAATACGACGCTGCGGCCCGCGCGGCCCGGCGCGCCGCGCGGGTGCCGCTCCCTTTTTGTTGCTGTCATGACGGTTGACACGCACGCTGGTCATGGTATCTTTCGCCTGACTGAAAGAGAGCGCTTCGCCGCGTTCTTGTTCATAGCCAACGGAAGGAGTCACCATGTCACATCCAGTCATTGAAGCGGACGAATGCATCGGTTGCGGTATCTGCGTTGATGCGTGCCCTCAGGAGGTTCTTGAGGTGGTAGACGGCACCGCCGAAGCCGTGAACGAAGACGCGTGCATCGCCTGTGGTGACTGCGTGGAGGAGTGCCCGATGGGTGCTATTCCGGAGGTCGTTGAGGACTAGCCTCTTTCTCCTTTTCAGGTTTTTCAGGGCGCGCTTCGGTGCGCCCTTTTTCATGCGATGATCCTGTGCTCCGGTGACGCTTTGGAAATCGTCGAAGGCGCTATCGCGTGCGCAGCTCCCAGAATGCAACGGCGGATGCAGCAGCTACATTGAGGCTGTCCACCCCGTGCGCCATGGGGATCCGCACCACGTAATCCGCTTGTTGGATGGTGGCGGGCGCCAAGCCAGCTCCTTCGGTTCCCAACACCAAAGCCAAGCGCGGTTCCACCGCCAAGCGCGGGTCATCCAGCATCACGGCATCCGATGACAGCGCCAGCGCTGCCACCTTGAATCCGGCTTCGCGCAGCATCGGCATGCCCGTGCGCGTCCACCCTCCTTTGTGCTCCACATTGCCATGAGCGCCTTTCGCGTTGTCGATTTCGTCTGCACCGATGCGCGTCCAGGGCACTTGGAAGACGGTGCCCATGGAAACGCGGATGGCGCGGCGGTAGAGCGGATTATAGCAGCCAGGGGTCACCAGGAGCGCATCCACGCCCAAGGCAGCAGCGGACCGGAAGATGGCGCCCACGTTCGTGAAGTTCGTGATATCTTCCAGCACTGCCACGCGCTTGGCTCCGCGCAACACCTCTTCTACTGACGGTGTGGGTGGACGTCGGAATGCGGCCAACGCGCCGTGCGCCAGCTGGAAGCCCGTCAGCTCTTCAAGCGCGCTGTCAGGCAGCACGAAGAGCGGCGTATCGCCAGCGGCGGATTCAGAAAGCGCTTGCAGGCCTGGGTGCGCAGCCAGGAGCTTCTTCGTGG
>CAJTVP010000007.1:0-43171 GCA_910580205.1 uncultured Eggerthellaceae bacterium | reverse complement strand
GAACGAAAGCGACTGCAAGCCAGCGTCCATGGCGCGGCCGATCACTTTCGGCGACTCTGCGATGAAGATGCCACGTTCCGGTTCCAGCCGGTTGCGCAGCTGCATATCCGTCAGCCGCACGTAGGCATCCAGACGTGGGTCCTGCGGGTCTTCGATGTGAACGATCATCTCCGGCTCCTTGTTCCTTCAACTGCCCCCGTGCTGCGTTCGGTTGCACGCTTTCGCGACCGACCCTCACCAAAAAAGCCACCCCGCCGAAACGGAGTGGCTTTCGCATACCAGTGAAACGATTCGCGTTTAGCGCTTGCTGAACTGCGGACGCTTGCGGGCTTTCTTCAGGCCGTACTTCTTGCGTTCCACCATGCGGGAGTCGCGCGTGAGATAACCAGCCTTCTTGAGCTCATCACGGTAGTCGCCCGCTTCCAGAAGAGCGCGAGCGATGCCAAGGCGGAGCGCCCCAGCTTGGCCCGTGGTGCCGCCACCATCAATGCGAGCTTTCACGTCGAAATGGTCAACCGTGTCCGTCACCTTGAACGGGGTGAGGGCGCTTGCCAGAAGGCCTGCGCGGGTGAAGTACTGATCGCCCTCGCGGCCGTTGATGGTCACCTTGCCAGTGCCAGGAACCAGACGGACGCGCGCGACCGCCGTCTTGCGGCGCCCGGTGCCGTAATACAGCGCTTCGGTTTTGGGCTTGTTCGCATCTGCCATCTTGCTACGCTCCCATCTCTAGCTTTTGCGGATTCTGCGCGGTATGCGGATGATCAGGGCCCGCATACACCTTGAGCTTCTTGCCCTGGGCGCGTCCGAGGGTGTTCTTCGGCAGCATGCCCTGCACCGCGTGTTGGATCACGCGCTCAGGGTGCTTCCGCATGGCTTCCTCGAACGTCTCGGACTTCAGCCCACCGGGATGTCCGCTGTGACGGAAGTATTCCTTCTTCTGCTCTTTGCCGCCGGTGACCTTGATCTTCTCGGCGTTCACGATGATGACGAAATCGCCCACGTCAACGTGCGGCGTGTACTGCGGCTTCGTCTTCCCGCGAAGGATCTGCGCAGCCTTGGATGCGACGCGACCGAGGACCTGATCCTCAGCGTCGATCACGTACCAAGAGCGCTCGACCTCGCCCGGCTTTGCACTGTAGGTCTTCACTGTTCGTTCCTTCCTATGGCCTGAGCGCGCCGGCTGAAGCGTCCTGCGCTGCGATTTCGCCCGCAGGTCCCGCGCGATCATGCGTGTCAGTTTCAAAAGTGCTCAGGGCTGCATCGGCCGGTCTGGACACCGGACGCTGCGTCCGCGAGCGTTACGGGGCTTTTGAAAGCAACCGCTAAAGTTTAGCGCATCCCCGTGCGAATGCAAGGATTCTTTGTTACGTGGCCGCTATCGCGGATCCGTAATCAAAGGTTCTCGATATACGCGATCAGCTCACCGACGGTGGTGATGTCTTCCGGGTCGCCCAATTCGATGTCAAGGCGATCTTCCAATTCGCAAGAGAGCTCTGCCATGTCAAGGGAGTCAACGCCTAGCGACTCGAACGTGGAGTCAACGGTGACGCTGTCCGCCGGGATTTCAAGGTTGGTGCTCACGATGTCTTTGATGGTGCCCAGGATGTCCATGATGCGCGCCTTTCTCTCTGAGGGGATTGTAAACGAACAGGGTCACATTCGGGAGGTGCGGTGTTTCCCGGATGCGAAGGCGGCCATGGATCAGTGGCCGCCGCGGACAGCGCTTCCGGGATTGACGGTCATGGATTGGAACCGGTTCTCCATGAATTGATCGTTGAAATGGTCCGCATAGAAATGCTGGATGGGGCTGACCACCGGGTTGCCAGAGAGGCGCTCGTACCAGCAATCCAGCGCCTGCAGCGACATGATGCAGTCCGCGGCCATGAACACGGCCGCCACCGCGGTGATGCTGTAGCGCCAGTTCCACGGGATCAGATCCACCAGCCAGAGCAGGAACGGCAGCAGCAGCTTGATCCAGAGCACGCCGAGCAGCCCCCAGCAACCCATGGCCCAACCGCAGGTGCGGCCATCAATGGAGAGCCACTGGCCAGTGTAGTCCCACGCCACCGCGCCGAAGGTGTATTGCATGAACAGGCTGACGAAGAACTCGAATGCACCACCGATGACTGCGCTCACGAAGAAGATGAGGATCACGTTGGACTTGTAGAACCGGTTCAAGAACAGTGTCATCAGCAACGCGCCGCAGCCGTAGATGGGCGAGAATTGCCCGAACAGCAGTCCCGCGCGATCTTGCCAGTGACCGGGATCCACCACCAGCACGTGAAAGATGGATTCCATGACGTCGCCGATGAAGCTGGCGGCCACGAAGATCCAGAACAGGTTGAAGAAGTTGAGCGCTATGTAGCCGCGACCGGACCGGTCTCGTCCGAGCGTGCCTTCTTCCTGTTCGTCGCGCAACTCCGACTCGTGGAGTTTCCGCTGGAGCTGGCGCTCCTGGCGCAGGGACGGATCAAGATAGATCTGGAACGCCACCAACAGCGCGAACAGACCGACGTAGACAGCCAGGCGTGGATTGACGCCGTAGAGCATCAGCGAGCAGATGGCGCCTGCGAGCAGCAGCACGTAGACCGCGTAGATCACCAGCGCGGCGAAACGGCGCTGATTGCGGAACAGGCGGATACCGAACACCGCGAAGCACGCGGCGAGCAGCCCGATGTCTGCCAGATGGATGAATGTGACCACGATGGTGGACAAGCCCAGTTGATTCATTTGCCCTTCCGTGAAGAGCTGCACGGTGGAGACGACGGCCAGCACCACTTCGTACAAGGCGAACAGCGCCCCCAAAACGCAGAGCACCCCGAACACCTTCATGCCGATGGGGAGCTTCTCAGTGTCAACGGGCGCTGACAACATGCGCTTGTACCAGCTCACGTCGAAATCTTGGCGCAAGTCCTGGGCAAGCTCTTTGGAATCATTGTGCTTTTCGCGGCGTCTCATCCGTCCATCGTACCAAAAGGCCCGAAACGGAACAGGTAACTATTCAGCACCAGTCCAACAGTACGTGCACACCTTCGCTGGGTCGATGCCGATGGCCTCCAACATGCCGGATAGGGACTGATAGCCCAGCGAATCGAAGCCCATCTGCTCACAAATGGTGCGCAAGAGGCATTTGCCCCGTTCGGTGGTGCTGTCTGCATATTCGGCCAGGTGGTTCACGCCATCTTCGCCTTCAAGCTCATGGATGACGCGCCGGGCGATGAGATCCATCTCCGATTTGCTGGAAGAGAAGCTCAGGTACTTGCACGAGTACATGATGGGTGGACAGGCGCTGCGCATGTGCACCTCGCGCGCGCCGCAGGAGTACAGGAAGTCCACGGTTTCGTGCAGCTGGGTGCCGCGCACGATGGAATCGTCCACGAAGAGCAGCTTCTTGTCGCGGATGAGCTCTGGGATGTGGATCTGCTTCATCTTCGCCACGCGGTTGCGCACTTCCTGGTTCGTGGGCATGAACGAGCGCGCCCAGGTGGGAGTGTATTTTATGAAGGGACGGGCGAAGGGTTGGCCGCTTTGCGTTGAGTAGCCGATGGCGTGTGGGACGCCGGAATCCGGGACGCCGGCGATGTGATCCACCGTGGGCATGGTGCCCGCTGCGGCTTCGTCGCGTGCCATGATGGCGCCGTTCGCATAGCGCATGCACTCCACGTTCACGCCTTCGTAGTTGGAATTCGGGTAGCCATAATAGACCCAGAGGAACGCGCAGATCTGCATCCGGTCCCCAGCGGGGGCCAGCGTGTCGAAGCCATTGGCGTCCACGCGGACGATCTCCCCCGGCCCCAGCTCATAGGCGTCAACGTAGCCCAGCTTGTGATAGGCGAACGACTCGAACGAGATGCAATAGCCGTCCTCTTTCTGGCCGATGAGCACGGGCAAACGGCCCAGGGCATCGCGGGCGGCGATGATCTCCCCTTCACGGGTCATGATGAGCAGCGTGAGCGAGCCTTCGATCTTCTCCTGCGCGTAACGGATGCCGCTCACGAAATCTTGCTTCTGGTTGATGAGCGCGGCCACCAGCTCCGTGGTGTTCACCTTGCCGGAGCTGAGCGCCATGAACTGTTTTTCGCCTGCAGCGAAGAACTCGTCTATGAGCAGATCCGCGTTGTTCACGATGCCCACCGTGGTGATGGCGAACGTGCCCAGGTGGCTGCGGACGAGAAGCGGCTGCGGGTCAGTGTCTGAGATGCAGCCGATCCCCGCATGGCCGTGGAACTTCGGGAGGTCGTCTTCGAAGCGGGAGCGGAAAGGGGTGTTCTCGATGGAGTGGATCTCTTTTTGGAAGCCGTCCTGCTCGTCCACGAAGACCATGCCGCCGCGCCGGGTGCCCAGATGCGAGTGGTAGTCAACGCCGAAGAAGACGTCCAGCACCACATCTTCGTGGGAGACCGCGCCGAAGAATCCGCCCATTGTTCCTCCTCTAGGACTTGAGACTCTACAGGGGAAGTATACAGTTTTCTTGCCAGAGGATTTTGCGTTCCCGGCCGCTCGGTCTTCTGATGCATTGCTGGGGTGAGACCGTGGAGGCCGTGATATACAATACCCTCATGGATCACCTCCTCACATATGACAGCACCTTGCGCGATGGCGAGCAGTGCGAAGGCGTGAGCCTGTCTCTGGAGGACAAGATCAAAGTGGTCGCTCGCCTTGATGCGTTCGGCATTGACGTGATCGAAGGCGGATTCCCCGCTTCCAACCCCAAAGACATCGCCTTCTTCAAACGCGTGGCGGATATGCCGCTCGCCCATGCGAAGATCGCTGCGTTCGGAAACACCTGCAAAAAAGGCGTGGCTGCCGAACGCGATCCCGGCTTGCGCGACCTGTTGGATTCAGCCGCGCCCGTTGTGACCATCGTGGGCAAGACCTGGGATGAGCAAGTCACGCGAGCGTTGCAAACCACGCTGGAAGAGAACGTGCGCATGATCCACGATTCGGTCATCTTTTTGAAGGCGGCCGGGCGCTCTGTGGTTTTCGATGCAGAGCACTTCTTCGATGGGTGGGCCGCCAATGCGGACTATGCGCTCCTCTGCGTTCTGACCGCTGCGAAAGCGGGCGCGGATTCCGTGGATCTTTGCGAGACGAACGGCGGCTGGCTGCCTTTCCAAGTGGACGACGTGGTGCATCAGGTGATCGCTCGCGTGCGTGAGGAGGTG
This sequence comes from uncultured Eggerthellaceae bacterium, assembly GCA_910580205.1. Classification (GTDB taxonomy): domain Bacteria; phylum Actinomycetota; class Coriobacteriia; order Coriobacteriales; family Eggerthellaceae; genus MGBC163016. Next base: position 38,006 of record CAJTVP010000007.1, on the reverse strand, counting down.
CCTGACCAGCAATTCGGCATCCACTGTCACAACGATTCCGGGTGCGCTGTGGCGAACACGCTGGCCGCTGTGCGCGCCGGCGTTCGCCAAGTGCAGGGGACGTGCAATGGGATCGGTGAGCGCGTGGGCAACACGGATCTGCTCACGGTCATCGCGGACGCGGAGCTCAAGATGGGCATGGAGGCCTTGGGCGCGCACAAGCTGACGGAGTTGACCGACGTTTCTCATTGCCTGGCGGAGGTGACCGGCATCTCCGTGCCGCCGCACCACCCTTACACGGGTGCGTCCGCGTTCGCGCACAAGGGCGGCCTTCATGCCAGCGCCATCTCCCGGTTCCCGCAGGCCTACGAGCATACGGACCCGGCGAAGGTGGGCAACAGCGCGCGCATGGTCGTGAGCGAGCTGGCGGGCAAGGCGTCGCTGTTGCAGAAGGCCGCCGCGCTCGGTTTCGATCTTGAAGCTTCCAACGTGGACATCCAAGCGCTCTTGGATGAGATCAAGGCGCGCGAAGCCCACGGCTACACCTACGAGATGGCTGACGGCTCGCTGGCCCTCATGTTGATGCGGCAGATGGGCACGTACCGTCCGGCGTTCACGCTGGAATCATTCCGAGTGATCGTGGACGACCGGGAGGATACGGGCGCGTTGGCGAAGGACGCGGCTTCGGAGGCCACCATCAAGATACACGTGGGGGATGAGCGCTTCGTCGCCACTGGCGAAGGCACCGGTCCGGTGGGCGCGCTGGACGCGGCGCTGCGCATGGCCATCACCGAGTCGTACCCGGAGGTGGCCGAGCTCAATCTGGTGGACTACAAGGTCCGCCTTCCTGACGAGAGCCAAGGCACTGGCGCGCTGACGCGGGTCACCATTACCACGGCTGATGAGTTCGGCACCTATGGTACCGTGAGCGTGTCGGAGAACGTGATCGAGGCGTCTTGGAACGCGCTCGTGGAATCCATTGAATACGGGCTCATCCGCAGCGGGCATCTGGGATGCGCAACGCCTGGGCAAGGAGCAGACCATGAGTGAACCGGCGAACACCGCCATCCGAGAAGACATCCGCAAGCCGGAGGTGGATGACCTGCTGCGCGTGCTGGCCGTGCTGGATGATGAGGACACCATCTTCGCGCTGCTGGAGGATATGTTCACCATTCGAGAGATCCGCGAAACCTCGCAGCGTTTGGCAGTGGCGCGGCTGCTGGATCAGGGGCTTTCATATGCGGCCATCGAACAGCAGACAGGCGCTTCGGCCACCACCATCGCCCGCGTGTCCAAGTGCTTGAGCTACGGGACCGGCGGGTATGCCGCTGCTCTGGAGATCTTGAACGAAGAGCAGCTGCGGTGATGCCGTAGGCGAACCGCGTCAGCTCATCCCAGGAACAGCTCTACGGTAGCGGATTCCAACGAGGGAACGTATACATCGGCGGCAGCGGCCAAGTCTTCAGGAGCGCCTGCGATCATGCTGTCGAACACCGCCATGGTCCTATACCCTGCCTTCGTCAAGGTATGCACCGCGTAGAGCGCATCTTCCACGCCCCACGTCTGCGCGCGTTCTGTTCCCAGAGCCGCCCGCGCTATGTCGTATACCAACGGTTCGCGCTTGGATGAATCCACGTCTTCCACGGAGATGATGGCTTCCATGGCGGCAGCTAGCTTCGTCGTCTCCAGCCCCAACCGCAACAGCTCTGGCGGGGTGGATGATGCCACAGCCATGGGAATGTTCGCCTCTGCAAGCTCCTGCACCAAGCGCACGGCACCTGGTTTCGGCTGCACTTCACTGCGGTAACAGGCGAGCAGCTCTTCATGGAAATCTTCCAGCACGTCCTGGGGGCTCTGGCCCATGGCGTAGCGTTCATGGAGGTAAACAGCGCATTCTTCCAACGTGGCCGCCGTCAGGAAATCCCGGTCCGCCTTCGTGAGCTCAACGCCCGCGCGCGCCGCCAGCCGGTCGTCCAGCGAATGCCACATGCCCATGGAATCCAAAAGCGTCCCGTCGCAATCGAAGATGACGCCTATCTTCGCTGCCATGCCGTTCTTTGGCACGCGCTCACTCTTCCACGCGGATCACAGACGGCTCACCGAACAGCAGGTTGTCTGTGGCGGCGATCTGGTCGATGGCTGCTCGGATATCGGATTCACGAGCTGTGTGCGTGACGTAGACCACGTCCACGTTGCCATTGCCGGTGCTGCCGCGCTGCATCATGGAGTGGATGCTCACGTCATGATCGGCGAACGCGCCAGCCATGGTGGCCAGCACGCCGGGCTTGTCGGCTACCGTGAAGCGGATGTAGTACTTCATGGAGAGCGTTTCAATGCGGCGGATGGGCAGCTCGTCTGTGCAGAGGTGCGACTCTTTTGGCGGCACGCCCTGTTCCAGGCGCTCGGCGATATCCAGCACATCGCCCATGACAGCGCTGGCAGCCGCGCCCGCGCCCGCGCCTTCGCCGAAGAACATGGTCTCGCCCACGAAATCGCCCACCACGTAAATGGCGTTGAACACGCCGTTCACGGAAGCCAGTTGATGATCCTTGGGGATCATAGTGGGGTGCACGCGCACGTCGATGCCGTCGTCCATGCGATGCGCGATGGCCAGCAGCTTCACCACGTAGCCCATCTCAGAGGCTGCTTCCAGATCCGTGGTGGTGATGGATGTGATGCCTTTCGTGTAGACGTCGTCGATGGTGACCAAGCTGTCGAACGCGATGGAGGCCAGGATGGCGATCTTGGCCGCAGAGTCAAATCCGTCAACGTCAGCGGATGGGTTGGCTTCGGCGAAGCCTTTCGCCTGGGCCTCGGCCAACGCCGTCTCATAGCTCATATCGTTCTCGGCCATGGAGGTGAGCATGTAATTGGTGGTGCCGTTCACGATGCCCATGACCGTGTTGATCTGGTTGGCGATCAGCGAATGGCGCAGCGGCCCGATGATGGGGATGCCGCCGCCCACGCTGGCTCCGAACATGAGGTCCTTGCCGGACGCGTCCGCTGCGGCCATGACTTCGTTCCAGTGGGTCGCCATGAGCGCCTTGTTCGCTGTGACCACGTTCTTGCCAGCGTTCAGCGCTTCCACCACGACGTTCTTCGCCACGGTGGTGCCACCGATGAGCTCGATGACGATCTGGATGTCCGGGTCGTTGATGATGTCGTGGTAGTCGTCCGTGAAAAGATGGCCGATGCCGTGAGCCTCTGCCTCGGCGGAGTTCAGCGAGCAAACGCGCGCCAGCTCCACGTCCACGCCCAGGTGGTGCTTGAACGATTCGCCATGCTTGTTCAGGATGTCTATGCAGCCGCCACCAACGGTGCCCGTGCCAACCAGTCCGATGCGTATGGTCATGAGATGCTCCTTATATATGCGTGCGAATCGGATGATTGTATCTTATTGGCAAACCGGTCGGCTTAGACACTACACATCGCGCGCGTAGAGATCCTCGTAGGCCTCTCGGCGGGTGACCACGCGGGCTTCGCCGTCACGCAGGAACACGACGGCCGGACGGGGCTGGCCGTTGTAGTTGCTGGCCATGGTCTGATTGTACGCGCCCGTTCCGAACACGCAGACGATATCCCCCACTTCGGCATCCTGCAGCGGCATATCCAGCACGACCGCATCGCCGCTTTCACAATGCTTGCCGCAGAGCGTCACGATCTGCGTGCGCGGCTGGTCTGCCTTGTTCGCCAGCGTGGGCTCATAATCCGCGTGGTAGAGCGCCGTGCGGATGTTGTCCGACATGCCGCCGTCCACGGCCACGAAGGTGCGGATGCCCGGCAGGTCTTTGATGGTGCCCACGGTGTAGAGCGTGACGCCAGCGTTCGCCACCAGCGAACGGCCCGGTTCCACGAGCAGACGCGGCAGCGGGTAGTCCTTCTCTGTGCACGCATCCTTCACGGCTGAGCAGAGCACATCAGCGAACTCTTGGATGGTGGGTGGCTGATCCTCTGCGGTGTAGGCGATCCCCAGGCCGCCGCCCAGATCCAGCTCTTTCAGCGTGGCGTCGTATTCCTGGCGGATGCGGTCCATGAACTCCACCATCACGTGTGCCGCTTCGGCGAAGGAATCCAGTTTGAATATCTGCGAGCCGATGTGGCAATGCAGTCCCGCCAGGTGCACGTTCGGCGTGTTCAGCGCGTCCTTCACGGCGTGCAGCGCGAAATCATCCTTCATGGTGAAGCCGAACTTGGAATCCTCGCATCCGGTTCGGATGTATTCATGGGTGTCCGCTTCCACGCCGGGGGTGATGCGCAGATAGACCTCCTGCACCAGGCCGCGCTCTCCGGCGATGCGGGAGACGCGCGCCAGCTCCTCGCGGCTGTCCACGACGATGCGCCCCGCGCCTGCGCTGATGGCCTCCTCCAACTCTCGCGGCGTTTTGTTGTTGCCGTGGACGAACACGCGGCTGGCGGGGAAGCCCACCGATCGCGCGCAGGCCAGCTCTCCGCCGCCGGACACATCCAGGCACAGGCCCTCTTCAGCTACGATCCGCACGACCGCTTTGTTCAGGAACGCCTTGCTTGCGTAGATGATGTCGGAGTTCGGGTAACGCTCCGCGAACGTCTGCTTGTAGGTCTGCATTTGGTGGCGCAGGTGCTCTTCGTCGAAGGCGTAGAGCGCGGTGCCTTGTTCGCGGGCCAATTCGGTGAGGTCAACGCCGCCTACGAACAGGCGGCCGTCGCGCACCTCTGCGGTGCGGGGCAAGACAGCGCCCAGTTCCATGGTGGTGCGGCCGTCGGGTTGTTTCGTGCGGTCAGAAGCGGGGAGAGACATGGCAGGCTCTTTCATTCGAGGTTCGTGTTCTCAAGGACGTTCACCCGACGAGCCAGGTCAGCGTGTCGGAGCGCAACGTCAGTCTGTCAGACCAGGATTGTAAACGACGCCGATGAACAGCAGGTTTCCATCCGGTGATGTCACGGTATAGAAGAACGGGCGGTCAAGCTTGAACGTCACGGGTTCGCCCTCCGGTCCCAACGCCATCTTCTCAATGCCGATGGCGGTGCTGGCTGCGGCTTCCACGCCGTTGGCATCCAATGCGAAATGCACGTCTTGTTGCACTTGGCCCACAGAGAAACTGGCGCTGCCTTCTTCCGCTTCGATCATGGGAGCGAAGGCATCGGGCGACTCCGGCGAGAAGATGTTCATCACGCCGATGGCCTTGAGGGACGTGTCCAAGTGATCCATCGTGGAGTTCGTGGTGAATGCGGGCAGCCACCAGTCCACCTTCGCTGGTTCTGGCTGTGTTTGGAGAAGGGCGAGGATGCTGTCCGTGCCAGTCAGAAGCTCCGAGAGGCGCACGTCGTCGTTCGGGCGGAAGAAGGTCATGGTGGAACCACCGGCGAACGGGAGCGTGGCGGCCGTGTAGTTGGACCCTTGGTAGAACGACGAATCGGAAATGGTTTGGCGCATGAACGGAGTTTGGATATCCGTGCCCGGCGCATGGAACGCACCCACTTCATTCTGGGCCACGTCGAAGGGGTTCACCCAGCCGTCCTTGAAATACACGGTGTCAAGCAGCATGGCCGCTTGTCCGTCTTGGGTGGAGAAACGAGGTTTGAGCAGGCCGTTCGTCTTTTCGGAGACCCAGCCGCTCATGGCCTTGTCCATGGTCTCCGTGCCGAAGACCCCCGTGAGCGCATCCGCGCCCAAAGCTGCGGTCTCTTGCAGATAGGCATCCGTGAACCGGTAGCCCTCGTTGACCCAGATGGAGTCCGCCACCTTGAGCTGTGCGGCACCTTCGACGGTGGGGTCTCCTCCCGTTGTTTGGATGGATGCGCGCAGCTGCTGGGCCATGGCGGCCAGTTCTTCTTGGTTGCTGACGCCCAAGGCATCCAGCAGCTGAGATTGAGCCGCGCCCTGGGTGCCCAAGCCCACCAACGTGCAAGCCAGATAGAGCGACATGGGCGAATAGCAGAGGTTCTTCTCGCGGATGCTGTCTGGGTCATCCGAAGTGCCGTCGGCATCCGGGCCGTTCAGCACGGCGGCAGCAGAGTTGGCGGCGAACGTTTCAAGGGCATCGTCCGTGTGCACCAACGTGATGGGCGCAAGCCCTGGTTGACCGGAGGCTGCGCCGGCGCCCGTGTTCTCTGCAGTGGATGAGTTGTTGCTGAGGACCGGCGAGCAGGCCGGCAGAGCTATGAGCGCCCCTGACAGCGCCATGGCCAACGCGGCCGCGCCAAGGCGGGAAGCTGTGCTACGCATAGATCTCCTTTTCCACCACCAGGTCGTTTTTGATGTGGCCGACCAGCTTCTGCAGCGCGTCGATGCAGTTCGGGCGGATATCCGCGCCAATGAGCACATACATGATGGACTGCCCGACTTCCAGTTCGCCCTCGTTCAGCCATACGCGTACGTAGTGCACGCCGGGCCAGGTGAGCGCCTCTTCAATGGCTGCCTCCACGCCGGGCTCGTCGTAGGAGAACTGCACGGCCGCAACGGGGCTCATGCCCTCCGCGCCTTCGCGCACCTGCTTCTTCGGCGTCACGCGCACGACCCCGTTGTGCACCAAGAACATGCCGCACTGGTCCGCATGCTCGGAGCGTTTCGCTTCTGCCAGCCATTGATCCATGGAAGGTTCAGGTTTCGCCATGATGGCCTCCTTTTAAGAACACCGGCGAAGGCAACGGGGGATGCGCTTCGCCGGCTTGGTTGGATGATATCTTTTGTCCGCGGGCTTGGGAAGCTAGATCTCCGTGAGCCAGTCCGCGTATTCCTCGTCGTGGCCGTAGGCGATCTGGAAGAAGCGGTCTTGCAGCTGCTTGGTGATGGGGCCCGGCTTGCCGATGACGCGGCCGTCGATGCTGCCGACGGGCGTGAGCTCAGCGGCGCTGCCGGTGAAGAAGACCTCATCAGCGATATACAGATCCGAACGCGTGAGGCTTTCCTCCACGCAGGGGATGTCCAGCTCGTCGGCTACGACCAGAACGCTGTCGCGGGTGATGCCTTCCAGCAGGCCATCGGAGAGCGGCGGAGTGGAAAGGATGCCGTCGCGCACGACGAAGAGGTTTTCGCCCGTGCCTTCGCAGACGCGGCCTTCTTCGTTCAGCATGATGGCTTCGCCGTACCCGTGCTCTTTCGCTTCCAGCTTGGCCATGAGGGAGTTGAAGTAGGCGGCCGTAGCTTTGACGGCGGGAGGAATGGCGTTGATGGAGCGCTGGCGCCAAGAAGAAACGCCTGCGCTGATGCCGTTTTCCAGAGCATCCGGGCCCAGGTAAGCATCCCAGGGCCAGCACGCGATGATGACATCGGTGGGAGCGCCGGTGGGGTCCACGCCCATGACGCCGTAGCCGCGGTACACGAGCGGCCGGATATAGCAGCTGGGGAGATGGTTGGCGCGGATGGTCTCCACGGTGGCTTCCATGAGCTCATCCACCGTGTAAGGGATCTCAATGGATGCGATCTTCGCGGAGCGGTGCAGGCGCTCCATGTGGTCGCGCAGGCGGAACACGAAGCTCTTGTCAGAGTCCGGGTCCTTGTAGCAACGGATCCCCTCGAACACGCCTGAGCCGTAATGCAGCGAATGGGACAGCACGTGGGTGGTGGCTTCCGCCCACGGAACCAGCTCTCCGTTCTTCCAGATGAACTCCACTTCGGTTATGTCAGCCATGGATTCCTCCCGAGAATTGCGCGAATAGTGATGTCGTGCAACATTCTACTCTGAACGGGGCGTATTTAGATAAGAGCGAAGAAGTTTTTGGGCCAAACTCTACTGACGAACCGGGGCGGCGAGGGCACTCGCGCCTAAGACTGCGGCTGCGAAAGTCGGTGGTGTTTTTTTACCACAGATTTTCTTGCCTCCGCGAATCGGCGCGACACCCCCGCCGCCCCGGTTCTGCCCATACCAAAAACGAAACACAGGGGACGGAGAAGAATGTTCACGTCCCCTGTGCTCTGTTGAAGGGATCCCATATATAAAGAAGCCCGGCGGTTTCGCCGGGCTTCCAGGGGGTTACTTGTTGAGCTTGTCCTTTGTTTTCTCGGCCGTTTGATCCAGGCCCTTCTTCGCTGTTTCGGCAGCGCCTTTCGCATTCTTGGCCACTTCTGAAGCTGCGTCTTTCGCTTGTCCCGCGGCCTCGTGGATCTTGTCGCCCGCTGCGTCCGCGCCTTCTTTGGCGGCTTCCGCGGCGTGTCCCGCGGCCTCTTTCACGTTCTCGGCTGCGTCCATGAGGTCTTCTTTGATCTCATTGAGTTTATCTTTGACGGTCATGATGGCTCCTTTTCCGTTTTGCTATCAACTCATGGGAGCATCCTAAAACGGCGAAGGAGCTTTGCAGGCACCAAAGGCAGCTTGTTGCGCCCGTGTTACTGAACCGAAAGCCTCCTGCCAGCCTTTCCGCGGATCTCGTCGAAATCGATGCACCATGCGGCGGTATCCGCGATCTCGCGTTCGATGGCAGCGCCGATCTCATGCTTGAACTGCGGCAGGTACTTCATGCACAGCTCCACCAGCACCCGGCGGACCATGGCGTTGTCCTCCACTTTCGCGATGCGTCCCTGGGCGATGACGGATGCGAAGCGCGTGGTGAAGAACATGTCCTCAAAGCACGGCTCCACCTCCACCGCCACAGAGACGCTCACGCGCGGGTCGCGCTCCCAGTCGTCGATCTTATGGCCGGTGCGTTCGCCGGTGTGGATGTAGAGCTTGCCGTCCAACATGACATAGGAGAGCGGGGTGCCGTAGGGTGTGCCGTCCGCGTCCACCGTTGAGACGACCGCGTACTCGCCAGCGTCCAGGATCTCCAGCGCTTCGGCTTCGGACAGCTCCCGCTCGGCCATTTGCATGGGGTAAGGCTTGGTCATGGCTTTCCTCTCCTCGTTGAGCGATGCGCTTCTGGCAATGATAACGAAAGCCCTCCTTGCAGCAGGAGGGCTTGGAGGGATTTCGTGCTCAGCTGCGCAGATCAGGCATAGAACAGGATCTCATTATAGGTGGGCACCGGCCACTTCTCCCGTTCCACGATGATCTCCATGGCATCCACGGCATCACGCAGCGCATCCATGACCGGCACGATCTGGTGAGCGTTCATGTTCGCGCGCTCTTGCTGGTCTTCGATCTCAAGGGAGGCGTAGTGGAGCTCGTGCAGCTTGCCCAGCTGGCGGTTGATCTCCGCTGCGCCGTCGATGAGCGCCTGCAGTTTGCTTTCCTGGTTGATGAGGTCCGCATCCGGCAGGACCGCGCGCACTTCGGTGATGTGGCGTGCGATCTCAGCGGCGAAGTCGTTGATGGCTGGCAAGTAGTCGCGGCGCACCAAGCGCTTCATGGTGCGGATCTCTATGTTCATGGTCTTGTTGTACTTTTCCAGCTTGACCTCGTAGCGGCTGCGCACCTCCACTTCGTCCAGCACGGCGAACTCTTCGAACAGGCGGATGGATTTCTCGGACACGAAGCAGGGCAGCGCGTCGGCTGTGGTGCGATGGTTCGCCAAGCCGCGGCGCTCCGCCTCTTTCGGCCACTCGTCCGAATAGCCGTCACCATTGAAGATGATGCGCTGATGGTCGCGCAGGGTGCGACGCACATATTCCAGCGCCGTGGCGCGGAACTCTTCTTCGGAGAAGCCTTCCAGTTCGTCGGCGAACTCTTTCAAGGATTTCGCCATGGCCGTGTTCAGGATCATGTTGGCGTCCGAGAGGTTCTGCTCAGCGCCGGGCATGCGGAACTCGAACTTGTTGCCCGTGAAAGCGAAGGGGCTGGTGCGGTTGCGATCCGTGTTGTCTTGCAGGAAGTTCGGCAGCTCAGCTACGCCCAAGTCCATCTCGGTGCGCTCGGATGCCGTGTAGTCGCGACCTTCGATGAGCGCGTCCACCACGCGGCCCAGTTCGTCGCCCAGGAACATGGACACGATGGCCGGCGGCGCCTCGTTCGCACCCAGGCGATGATCGTTGCCGGCGCTGGCGGCTGACATGCGCAGCAGTTCTTGGTAATCGTCGACGGCCTGGATCACGCCGGCCAGGAACACGAGGAAGCGCAGGTTCGACATGGGGTTCTCACCTGGTTCCAACAGGTTCTTGCCGTTCGCGGAGATGGACCAGTTGTTGTGCTTGCCGGAGCCGTTGATGTGCTCGAACGGCTTTTCGTGTTCTAGGCACACCAGGTTGTAGTGGCTGGCCAACAGGCGCATCTCTTCCATGGTGAGGAGGTTCTGGTCGATGGCGCGATTGGCGTTCGCGAACAGCGGCGCCAGCTCGTGCTGGCAGGGCGCCACCTCATTGTGCTTCGTCTTCGCGGGGACGCCCAGCTTCCAGAGCTCTTCGTCCAGCTCCTTCATGAAGTTGTTGACGGTGGGGCGGATGGCGCCGAAGTAGTGCTCCTCAAGCTCTTGGCCTTTGCAGGGCGAATAACCGAACAGCGTGCGGCCGGTGAGCACCAGGTCCAGGCGGCGTTTGTAGTCGTCTTCCGAGATGAGGAAGTATTCTTGTTCCGCGCCGACGGTGGTGACGACGCGCTGGTGCGGCTCTCCGAAGAGCGCGAGCACGCGGTTCGCCTGTTCGTCCACCGCGCGCATGGAGCGCAAAAGCGGCGTTTTCTTGTCCAGCGCTTCGCCGTTGTAGGAGCAGAACGCTGTGGGGATGCAGAGGACTTCGTCTTTGATGAAGGCGAAGGAAGTGGGGTCCCAGGCCGTGTAGCCGCGAGCTTCGAAGGTGGCGCGCAGGCCACCGGAGGGGAAGCTGGATGCATCCGGTTCGCCCTGGATGAGCTCCTTGCCGGAGAAGGACATGATGGCGTGGCCGTCATCGATCGGGTCGATGAAGCTGTCGTGCTTCTCTGAGGTGATGCCGGAAAGCGGCTGGAACCAATGGGTGTAGTGGGTGGCGCCCATTTCGATGGCCCACTCTTTCATGGCGTGAGCAACGACGTTGGCCACTTCCAGGTCAAGCGGCGCTCCGTCTTTGATCGTGCGCATGAGCTGTTTGTAGGTGGCGGAAGGAAGCCGCTCCTGCATCGTGTGTTCGTCGAACACCATCAATCCGTAGAGATCTTGCACCTTCGCCATGGACGCTCCTCACCGTTGTGGTTGCTGGTCACATTCTACGGTAGTCTTCACGTGTTTCAAAAAGATTGCGAATGGGAGACAAGCGGGAAAACGGCGAAGGCCAAAACCTGCTCTTAGGGTGATCCGATAGGGGTCGCGAAGGCCAAACTCTGTTCTTGGGACGGCCCGCCGAAGGCGATCGCGCCTACACTGCGGCGCATGCTCCGCATGCGGGTGGCGCACTGCCCCTGTTCTGGAACATGGATGGGGCGGCGGATGCGCATACCCGGTGCCCGGACGCGTATGACCTTCGTTGGCGGGCAATGCCCGCGCTACAGAAGAGGGGTGGACCTGAAAACCGGGGAAGCCTCGTAGCGCGCCCATTGGGCGCCAATGGTCAACCGAGCGAACAGAAAACGCCAACCTGCGCATCCGCCGTTTGGAAGAACACCAGAGCCGAAGAAGCTTCCGCACTGTTCGGGATGGTCTGGTATGTCAGGCAACCCGGTAGGTGTCTCAATGAAAACCGAGCGCGGAGCGCGAGACATTTCTTGGCGCGAAAGCGCCGTATATTAAAAGAGAAACGAGCAGGCGATGAATCGCACACTTATATAATCAAGCAAATCGCTTCGGGAGAGGGGTGCGGGATGGATCAGGTGGAATCTGCGATTCGCGAGGTTCGCACGCCAGAGTTGAAAGACGTTCGCCAGGTGAGCGACGGGTGGCTCAAGAAATACATCCTCACCTACGAAAGGCCAGAGGGCGGCACGTTCGAGTATGAGGCTGTGTCCCGCAAGGGGCTTGATGACTATCGGGCGATGCTGGAGGCGCACGGCAGCAGCGCGGAGCAGCCGGATGCGGTCTGCATCGTGCCAGTGCTGCCAGATGATTCACTGTTGCTCATTCGTGAGTTCCGGTATGCGGTGAACGCATGGGTGATCGCCTTTCCGGCAGGGCTCATGGAGCCGGGCGAATCCCTTGAGGAATGCATCGACCGGGAGTTGCGGGAGGAGACGGGATACCGTGTTCGCACGGACTTGGAGGGGCGCACGCTCATCCCGTTCCCGCAGTCCAGCTATTCGTCTGTGGGGATGTCCGAGGAGAACGTGCAGGTGGTGATCGCCTACGTGGAGGTGGCCGGGGAGCCTCAGCTAGAGGAGAACGAGTATATCCAGGCGTTCCCGCTGGCCCGGGAGGATGTGGGGCGATTTTTGGACGAGAACACGGACTTGATCGGAACGCGCTGCCAGCTTCTGTTGGAGGCGGTGCGGCGGACGAACGTGCTTCGCAAGCGCTTGGAGCTGGCGCAGCATCCCGTCACCAGCCGGGATTACGCGTGATCGCTACTTTACTTGGCGCTGGTGGATAAGACGATACAACATGACTGCGTCCTCTTTTTCGTCGTATTCATACACCAGCAAAAATGGCCTCAGTTGTGCCGTTAGGCAGTTGCCCCCAAAGTCTTCCTTCACAGAATCGCGGTTGAGCGCAGAGCCGATGGTGGGAACAGCTTCAATAAGGCTTACGAGATTGATAAGCTGGTCTTGCAGTTGAGGAGATGTGATTTGCGCAACGCTCTCGAAAAAGCCTTCAGCAGCGTAGAGCGTCGCCATCATTCGCTCCAGATTTCACGCATGCGCGCAATGGCTGCTCCTGCGCCCACCGTGTAGCGCCCTGCAGCGATGTCTTCGCGCCCCTGAAGAACAGCATCCTTGAGCTCCTGCTCGAACAACGCTTCCGCCACAGCTTTCTCCTTTTCCTGAGCGAACACCTCTTCGGAGCAGAGCACGTAGGCGGCGTTGCCGTTCTCGGTCAAGTGCACCACCTCATATTCCGCGCGATCTTTGACCTCCCGCTGTCTGCTTTTCAGTGCAGCAAAAGAATAGATGGGCGTGGTGCGCGGATATTTTTTCGCGGGCTGGGGCATGATGAATCCTTCTCGAAAACGGTACCTGATACGATACCGAAATTGTACCCGAATCAGCATCCGAAAATCAGACTGATCTCGAATCGTCTTCTGTCTGAAACCTCCGTTTTAGAAAAGCGCTGCCTGGGAGAAGAGGTATCCTCCATGCTATACTCCCCAGACCATGACTGAGTATTACGGCAGATATGCGGATTTCGCCACGGCGTCCAAGAAGGATTCCGGCGTGCTGTTGGGCGCGGACAATTCCGTGGGCGACATCTATCAGCTCCAGATGCATGATCACGATGACGAACAGCGCGCGTGGCTTGTGAGCACCTTCGGCCAGCGGATCGGTTTTCTGGATGCGGAAACGTCGCGCACGGTGCGCACGCTTCAAGCAGAAGGACTGCAGACGAAGGCCGTGCTTTCATTCATCGCGTTCACCGATCATCCAGACGACGGCCATTACTGGGGCCAGGTGGCCCTCATCTGCTTCAAGCCCGCGGACGCGGATGTGTTCGACGGTTTCGTGAGCACCGTTGCCAAGCGCATGGGCGAAGGGGTGCGCGTCAAGGTGGATCTGGGCGCGGAGGGCATCGCGAAGCTGCGGGAATCCGGCGGCACATGGACGCCTTCGCAGACCGTTCCGCTGCCGGAAACGGAAAAGGGCACGGCGTACCTCAAGCGCCGCCGCAAGCCGCTTGAGCGTCTGGTGGACCAAGGCCGCAAGGGCAACAAAGGCTGTTATGTGGTCAGCTGGGCGTTTCTCTTGGTGGCGGTCGCCCTCATCATGTTCGCGCTCCACTCTTGCGGCGCGTTCTGATCACCTCTCGGTCGCAGGACGCGGGCATTTGTGCTACCCTGCTTGCACTAAAAAACCTGTGACATGGAGGTATTCATGAAGTTTCTCGGAATGGGCGTCCCCGAGCTTTTGATCATCCTTGTGGTGGTGCTTTTGATCTTCGGGCCGAAGAACCTTCCGAAATTGGGCAGCGCGCTGGGCAAGACCGTGAAAGGCCTGCGTGACGGCATGGGCGCGGGCAAGAAAGAGGCAACGGACGCGTCTGACGAAGAAGTGACGGAAGTCGTTGAAGAGGTGGTCGAGGAAGCCCCCGCGAAAGCGGCGACCAAGACCGAATCCGCAACGGACGCCCCGAAGAAGGTCGTCAAGAAAGTCGTGGTCAAGAAGGCCGAATAGCAGTCAACGCGGCGCGTTCATCGCCGCATCCATAACGCAGAAGCTGAGGCACGCTTGCATTGCGCCAAGCGTGCTTCCATGTTGAAAGGGAACGGAAATGGCAGACAGCAACTACATCTTGACTCCTGAAGGACGCCAGAAGCTCGAAGAGGAGCTGCACTATCTGGAAACGGAGAAGCGTGAGGAGATCGGCGAACGCATCAAGGTGGCTCGCGAGTTCGGCGACATCTCAGAGAACTCCGAGTATGACGACGCGAAGAACGAGCAGGGCATGATGGAGGCGCGCATCGCGGAGATCACGCGCATCCTGTCTGAGGCCACCGTGGTCAACACTCCCAAGCGTTCCTCCAAGGTTAACATTGGCGCGACGGTGACGGTCAACATGGGCGGCACGGAGCGCGTGCTCACCATCGTGGGCGCTGCGGAGAGCGACGCGCATCACGGCAAGGTGTCGAACGAATCGCCCGTGGGCGCTGCTCTGCTGGGCCACAAGAAAGGCGACACGTTCACTGTCACCGGCCCGACGGGTCGCGAGACGGAAATAGAGATCCTGAAAATCGAGCATTAGGCTTTTGTTCTTAAACAAAAATCAACAGCGCTTCTCACTGTCATTGCCAGTAATGATCGTTCTTCATTGAAAGAGGAAAAATGGCTCAAGAGAACGTAGAAAAGGCTCAATGTATCGAAGACGATCCCATTGAGGTGCGCCGCGCCAAGCGCCAGGCGCTCATCGATGCAGGCCGCGATCCCTATGGCCACGCGTTCACCAGCACCGATACGGTAGCTGAACTGGACGAGCGTTTCGCATCGCTGGCAGACGGCGAAGAGGCTGACTACGAAGTGGCGCTGGCCGGGCGCGTGATGGCCCGCCGCGTGCAGGGGAAAGTGGCGTTCCTGGAGCTCATGGACTCCACGGGCACCATCCAGCTCTTCATGCGGATCAACGCGCTGGGCGAAGAGGCGTTCGATGAGGCCAAAGATCTGGACGTAGGTGACTGGATCGCCGTTCATGGAACGATGATGCGCACGCGACGCGGACAGCTGTCAGTGGCGGTTGACACCTTCGAGCTGATGTCCAAGAGCCTCCGCCCGTTGCCGGAGAAGTTCCATGGCCTGCAGGACAAAGAGACGCGGTATCGCCAGCGCTATGTGGATCTGGTCATGAATCCGGAGGTGCGCGCAACGTTCCAAAAGCGCTTCAAGATCATCTCCGCCATCCGTCGCTTCATGGAAGACCAGGGCTACTACGAGGTGGAGACGCCGTTTTTGAACCCGATCATCGGCGGCGCGAACGCGAAGCCCTTCATCACGCATTTCAATGCGCTGAACCGCGACTATTACTTGCGCATCGCCACGGAACTGCCGCTCAAGCGCCTGATCGTGGGCGGCTTCCCGAAGGTGTTCGAAATGGGCCGCATCTTCCGCAATGAGGGGATGGACCCGTATCACAACCCGGAGTTCACCACCATGGAGGCCTATGAGGCGTTCGGGGACCTGGATTCCATGATCCGTCTTACGCAAGGCTGCATCCAGGCGGCGGCGGAGGCGGCTTGCGGCACGTTGCAGGTGGAGTACCAGGGGGCGTCCGTTGATCTGTCAGGGGACTGGCGCGTGGCCTCCATGATCGAGCTGGCCACGGAGGGCGCTGGCGAAGACGTGTCTTTCGACCGCACCCGCGAAGAGCTGGTGGGCATCCTTGAGCGCAACGGCGGCAAAGCCGAAGAGACCTGGGGCAAAGGCAAGCTGATCGCGGAGATCTTCGAAGCGGTGGCTGAGGAGAAGCTCATCCAACCCACCTTCGTGATCGACCATCCCCTTGAGGTCAGCCCGTTGGCGAAGAAGCATCCGGACAACCCGGAGCTCACGCAACGCTTCGAGCTGTTCATCTGCGGGCACGAATACGCGAACGCGTTCACGGAGCTGAACGACCCGGTGGATCAGGCCGAGCGTTTCATGGCCCAGGTCAAGGCGAAGGATATGGGCGATGACGAGGCCATGGGCTTCGACGCGGACTACATCCGCGCGCTGGAATACGGCATGCCGCCGGCGGGCGGCGTGGGCATCGGCATCGACCGTTTGGTGATGCTGCTCACGGATGCGCCTACCATCCGCGATGTGCTCCTGTTCCCCCACATGAGGGATGAGGTTCCGGGTGACGGGCGGCCAGCTGCATCTTCGCCGGTGTCATCAGCGGTGAAGGATGCGTCGCCTGTTGATTTCTCGAACGTGGTGGTGGAGCCGCTGTTCGAAGATGAGGTGGATTTCGACACGTTCAGCAAGTCTGATTTCCGCGCCGTGAAGGTGCTGGCCTGCGAAGCAGTCCCCAAGTCCAAGAAGCTGCTCCAGTTCACGCTGGACGATGGTTCGGGCACAGAGCGCACCATCCTGTC
Source organism: uncultured Eggerthellaceae bacterium (assembly GCA_910580205.1). Taxonomy (GTDB): domain Bacteria; phylum Actinomycetota; class Coriobacteriia; order Coriobacteriales; family Eggerthellaceae; genus MGBC163016. The sequence continues at coordinate 21,559 of CAJTVP010000007.1, read as the reverse complement.
GGGCATCCACGCGTATTACGAACCGGAGGAGCTGGTGGGCAAGACGCTCATCGCCATCACCAATCTTCCGCCGCGCAAGATGATGGGCGTGGCCTCGGAAGGCATGTTGCTCTCCGCCATCCATGAGGAGCCAGGTGAGAACGGCGAGCCGGAAGAGCGCCTGAACCTGCTCATGGTGGACGACCGCATTCCCGCCGGCGCCAAGCTATACTGACGACAGCTTGCGTGAGGGGCGCCTGCGGCAGCCAGAAGCGCGAAGGCGCGGCATGAAGGGGTGAGGAAATGGCGCGGGAGAAATATGGTGCGCTGGGAACGGTCATCAACACGATCTTCATCAAGGTTCCCTGGTTCGTGTTCGCGGGGATTTTTTGCCTGGTCATCGTTGTGGTCGGGCTCTCTGGATTCCTTGATGCCAAACATGTGACCTATGAGCAGTATGTCGCGGGCCAGATCATAGCCATCCCGTTGCTGATCCTCATGTTCTATGGAGCCCTGGGGCTGGATCTCAAGATCGTGAGCAAAGCGCTTGGCACGAACGACCTTGTTAGATTGGCCGACCGGCTCTTCTATGAGCCGCCCGTGCTTCCCATTCCGTATCTTGATGGTCCCTACAGGTTCTTCATAGTCGTGATCTTCCTCTCTCTGGTTCTCTTCGGTGCGACGTTGAGCGCGGTCTCATTCATCTTCTACGGCACAGGGCCATCCGCATCCGGCTCGTCTGGAATGGACTTTGGCGCTGCTCGGCTTTTCATCGTGGGCGCGCTGCTCATGGTTTGCGTGATGTTCCTTGTTGTGACGCTTTACGGGATGATAGCCATTCCCGTGCGCGCCATCTTGCATAGCTCCCAATGGTGCCCTTCTTGCGGCAAGCTCTTCGCTATGAAGAGAACGGACAGCGCTGGTGAGGGGCAAACCACTGCGAAGGCGAAAATCTGCAAACACTGTGGGCATACGAGATCAGCTTGATCCCGGCCAGCAAGGAGGCGCTCATGTTCAAGGCGAAAGAGATCAAACCGGGCATCTGGTGGGTTGGCGTCATCGAATGGAACGAACGCTACATCCATGGCTTCACGATGCCCTATGGTTCCACCAACAACGCTTACCTGATCATGGATGAGCATGTCACGCTGGTGGACACATGCACGGAACGCTATTGGCCGGAGCTGCTGGACCGCATCTCGGAGATAGTGGACCCAGTGAAGATCGAGTATTTGATCTCCAACCACGCCGAAAAGGACCACGAAGGCGCTCTGCGCGAAGTGCTGGCGGCCGCCCCGCAGGCGAAGATCGTGGCCTCACCCCAGGGGTGCAAGATCTTGGAAACCTACGTGGGCGGCGAACGCGAGCTGATTCCTGTGAAGACAGGTGACACGCTCACCATCGGCGCGCGCACGCTCAGCTTCATCCAGACCACCATGGTGCATTGGCCGGACAACATGGTCACCTATTCGCCCGCAGACAAGATCCTTTTCTCCAACGATGCGTTCGGTCAATTCCTGGCCACTTCTGAGCGCTTCGCTGATGAGGTGGATCCCTGCCTCCTCTTTTCGTGCGCCAAGAAATACTTCGCGAACATCATCATGCCCTTCGCCAAGCAAACGGCGAAGGCGGTGGCAGCGGTCAAGGAGCTTGATCTGGATATGATCGCCCCGTCCCATGGCCTCATCTGGCGCTCTCAGATCGCGGATATCCTTGATGCTTACGAAGCGTGGTGCCGTTTGAAGCCCACGGATTCGGCGGTGATCGCCTACGCCTCCATGTACGGGACCACGGATCGCATGGCGCGCATCATCGCGGAGGCCATGATGGAGCAGGGCATCAGCGTTCGGCTCTACGACTTGGCGGTAAGCGACATTTCGGACATCATGACCTACATCATGGATGCCAAATATGTGGCCGTGGGGTCAGCGTGCCACAACATGACCGTGCTGCCTGAAGCCGGCAGGTTCCTCACCTACTTGAAGGGCCTTGCGCCGAAGGGTCGGATCGGCATTCCGTTCGGATCGTTCGGGTGGGCGCAGCCTGCCCAAAAGGAGATCAGTACTCAGCTGGAGGGGGCCGGGTTTGCGGTGCCGGACGCGCCGCTGACGACGAATTGGAACGACAGTCCCGAAGACGATCAAGCGCTCTATGACGCGGTGACTCAGATCATCGAATCAGCCGAATAGATCTGGCGCTCATTCAGGACGGCGGGTGCGACAGCCGCCCCTGCGTCAACCTGCAGCGCTCTTCCATCGATCAGCTCAGGCCAGCACGCGCTCCCGCAGATAGCCTTCGCGAACGCCGTATTTGCACACGGTCAGCTGCTGGGCGTTGGCCGCCTCCATCAGAGCATCCAAGATGATGCATCCTGGCACCAGCGAGTGCAGTCGCTCTGGCGCTGCTTTCACCGCCAAGTGCGCGAATCGGGAACGATCGCGAGAGAGCAGGCTCAACACAGCCTGCACCTCCTCGCGCGACATGGTCTTTTGCGTTTTGTCTGTCTCATGCATCCGGCCACAGAGCTTGCCCACGGCGCGCACGCTCCCACCGATTCCGAACATGGCCGATTCTCGCGTGTCTTGGATGCATTTGAATTCGCTGATCCGGCCTTTGAAAGCGCTGCGGATCTGCGAGCATTCTTCTTCGGTGGGAAGCACCACAGAGACGAAACCCGCGTAGGAGGACACGCTGCCTTGATCCACGCTCACATTCATCAGGTCGCGTCCATGAACGATGTGCGTGAACTCCGTGGAACCGCCGCCGATGTCCACCAGCACGCCCTGGGATATCTTCTGGCTGATGGTGGCGCCTACATACCCTAGGTGCGCCTCTTCTTCGCCGGAGATCACATCTATCTTGAGGCCGGTCTCCTTTTCAATGGCCCGGCATGCATCTTCGCTGTTGCTGCAATTGCGGAGCACGGCCGTGGCGAACACATGGATGCGCGCGCAGCCGATGTTGCGCGCGGCTTGAACCAGGTCTTGCAGCACGTCTGTGGCGCATTCGATCCCCGCATCCGAGAACACGTTCTTCGCCACATAGGCGGACAGCCCCGCCACCGTTCGCTCGTTCAGCACCACGGCGAATTCGTTGGCTTTCAGTTTGCGGCCGATATGCTTGTCAACGTCGAACACCACCAGGCGCACGGTGTTGCTACCCAGGTCGATGATCCCTATTCGTTCCATGGCGGACACCTCTTTCCGGGGGAATCGTAGCGCGCCCCTGCGTTGCGGCGGCGCTTTCGCCTGGGTTTGACGCTGCGCCGTTGCCGGTCCGTCACCCAGAAGTCGCGTTCATGGCCTATCCTGTAGGAAGAGAATCACGGGCTCGCGCGTGTGGAGCGGTTGTGTGCAGGGACGGATGCCGTTTTGGCACTCTCAAGGGAAGAGTGCTAACATAGTCGCAAAAATCTGCGAGCACATCAGAATCGAGGATCCATGTCTTTTGAAAAGTTCACCGACAAGGCGCGCAAGGTGCTCGTCCTGGCGCAGGATGAGGCTCGCGCGCTGCATCAGCCCTATGTGGGCACGGAGCATATCCTTCTGGGATTGATCTCGGAAAAGGAGGGGCTGGCCGCGCAGGCGCTGGCGCGCATGAACGTGCAGCATGACGACGTGGTGCAGAACATCCGCCAGATCGTGACCATTGATGAGGATGCGGATGTATCCGGGCACTTGGCGTTCACGCCGCGGGTCAAGCGCGTGCTGGAGAACTCCCTGCGTGAAGCCATGCAAATGGGCCAGAGCTATATCTCCACGGAGCATCTGCTCTTGGGCATCGCACGGGAAGGAGATGGCACCGCCATCGACGTGCTGAAGCGCATGGGCGTCACGGCGGATGACATCCGTTCCACCATGAACGACATCGTGGGGCAGTCACCCGTGATGGCGGGGCGCGCCGGGTTCGACCCCACGGGCCAGCGCGGCGACAGCATGCTGGCCGAGTTCGGCACGGACCTGACGAAAAAGGCCAAGAACGGCGAATTGGACCCCGTGATCGGGCGCGCGGCTGAGATCGAGCGCGTGATGCAGATCCTGTCACGCCGTCAGAAGAACAACCCGCTCATCTTGGGCGAGCCGGGCGTGGGCAAGACCGCCATCGCTGAAGGTTTGGCGCAGCTGATCGTGGCCAACCAAGTGCCGGACTTGCTGCGCAACAAGCGCCTCATCACGCTGGACGTGTCCGCGCTGGTGGCGGGCTCAAAGTACCGTGGCGAGTTCGAAGAGCGCATGAAGAAGGTCATCAAGGAGGTCATGGACGCAGGCGATGTGCTGCTGTTCATCGACGAGATCCATACGATCATCGGTGCAGGCGCGGCTGAGGGCTCCATTGATGCTGCGGCCATCCTGAAGCCGCCGCTGTCGCGAGGAGAGATCCAGATCATCGGCGCCACCACGCTGGAGGAGTATCGCAAGCATCTGGAGAAGGATTCCGCGCTTGAGCGCCGTTTCCAGCCGCTCACGGTCAACGAGCCGAACGAAGAGCAGGCCGTTCGCATCATGGAGGGCTTGCGTGACAAGTACGAGGCGCATCACCAGGTGCATTTCACCGAGGAGGCGCTGCAGGCGGCCGTGCAGCTGTCCAGCCGCTACATCCAGGATCGGTATCTGCCGGACAAGGCCATCGACGTGCTGGACGAGGCGGGCGCGCGGATGCGCATCCGCAACATGACGCTGCCGCCGGAGCTTCGCGAGCTGGACGATCAGCTGCGCCATGTTCGCCAGGAGAAGGACAAAGCCATCGGCGAACAGGATTTCGAGCGCGCGGCCACGCTGCGTGACGAGGAGACGGAGCTCAAGACCAAGCGCGAAGAAGCGGAGAAGCAGTGGGAGGAGGACGCGTCCAAGTCCGTGCAGAACGTGACGCTGGAGGACATCGCGGATGTGGTGTCCATGAGCACCGGCGTGCCGGTTTCCAACTTGACGGAGGCGGAGACGGAGAAGCTCCTCCGCATGGAAGGCGTGCTCCATGAGCGTGTGATCGGGCAGGACGAGGCGGTCACGGCTCTGTCGAAGGCCATTCGCCGCTCTCGCGCCGGGCTCAAGGACCCGCGTCGGCCCGCCGGTTCGTTCATCTTCCTGGGGCCGTCGGGCGTGGGCAAGACGGAGCTTTCGAAGGCTCTGGCAGAGTTCCTGTTCAACTCCGAGGACGCGCTTTTGTCCTTCGATATGTCCGAGTACATGGAGAAGCATACGGTGTCACGCTTGGTGGGTTCGCCTCCAGGCTACGTCGGCTTCGACGAGGGCGGCCAGCTCACGAAGGCCGTGCGTCAGCGTCCGTATTCAGTCGTGCTGTTCGATGAGATCGAGAAGGCGCACCCGGATGTGTTCAACATCCTGCTCCAGATCCTTGAGGAAGGGCGGCTGACCGACGCGCAAGGGCGCACCGTGGACTTTCGGAACACGGTCATCATCATGACGTCGAACGTGGGCGCGCAAGACATCGCGCAGTCTACGACGCTCGGATTCTCACCCAATGGCGAAGGCGGCCTGTCCGACGATGAGATCAAGACGCGCGTCATGTCTGAGATGAAGAAGCTGTTCCGGCCGGAGTTCCTGAACCGTCTGGATGAGATCATCGTGTTCAAGAGCCTGACGAAGGAGCAGATCAACCAGATCGTGCAGCTCATGGTGGCTGATCTGCGCGACCGCATGATCGCGCAGAACATGACCATCAACCTGACCGACGAGGCCATCGCGTTCATCGCGAAAGAGGGGACCGACGCCACCTACGGCGCGCGTCCGCTCCGCCGCGCCATCCAGCGCCTTTTGGAAGATCCCATCTCCGAGGAGATCCTGGAGGGCAAATGGTCCAGCGGATCGGTGGTGGATGTGGACGTCAAGGGCACGGGCGACAAGGCGAAGCTGGTGTTCAAGGCTGGAAAGGGCTCCATCCCCGCGCCGCGCAAGCGGGATTCCATCGCGCGGGAGGCGGAGCTGCTGCTGACGAATTTCGACCTAGGGAATGCGGGCATCACGCCGTCACCGGCTCCGGCAGGGGTTTCTCAAACGGACGAATAACTGGCGAACCGACCGCTAGGGGCACTCGCGCCTCTTTTGTTACGTGGCCGCTATCGCGGACCACGTAATGAATTGACGCTGCGGCTTCCCAGATGCACCTGATCTTGGCCCTTGTGCGCTTGCCCTCACAGCGCGGAGGCTGCTCGGCCGCGCGGCGGGCCAATCTCAGGCACCCTGGGAACCCTCGCCGTCTTCGCCTGTACGCGTCTTTCATATATGCGATATATGCGGCTTCGCCGCGCGAAGGAAGGTCCTGTAGATGCGCATTCTCTCGCCCGCAAGGGCGAACATCGCGCACGTTGTCGAACCGGTCGCCGCCCGGAGAAGGTGTCGCGCTTCGCGCTCAGCATTCAATGCGGCCTTACGCGCATTCGCGCGAACGGCCTTGAAGGTCAAGGGCGCGCCGGATGGAAAGCGTTTTCCGGATGACGTGGCAGCGACATCTTCTCCCGTTTTGGATCATGGCCGCGACGGTGGATGCGCACACCCAGCACCCAGCTGCGCACGACTCCCAGTGGCAGGCAATGCCTGCGCTACGGTGCCGGGGTTGACCAAAAAACAAAGGAAGTTCGTAGCGCCCTGATAGGACTAGCTCCGCTTCGCTCGCGTCGCACCCATCGGGTGCCAATGGTCAACCGTGCGAACTGGCTCGGTCGTATGTGCATCCGTCGACCGGAAGAGTGTCCGGATTGGAGAAGCACCCGCAATACCTGGGCCTTCTCGGTACGTCAGGCCACCCGGCAGGTACTGCCAATGCGACATTTATCTTGAACGGCTTGCTCTCCAGGCGGCGACGAATTCGCGCGGGGTCTGCACGGGCAGGGGCGCGTTCGCGAAATCTTTGGTGTTGCGCGTCACGATGACTTCTGCGTGGGCTTCCATGGCAACAGCGCACATGAAAGCATCTTCGATATCACTGAATTCCAGCGCCATGCCTTTGAGGACGGCGCTTTCATCAAGAGAGCGAAGAGTCACATAATCAAGCAGTTTCGCAATAGCCTGGCGCGCTGTGCGAGCATCTTTGTTCTTCTCGATCACATAGAAGATGGTGCTGAGAGAATCCGTTGAAAGACAAAGCTGGATCTTCTTCTGTTCAGCTAATGCGAAGAGGAACAGCGCATCTCCAACGAAGGGTTCTCGGGCTTGCAGAAGATCAAGGGCGACGTTCGTGTCAAGGAATATCTTCTTCATGTCAACGGTCATTCCGGGCGATGCGATGGGCACGGAAGCTCATTTCATCCACGGGACCAGCGCCCACACCCACCAATGAGCTCAGCTTTGGACTGATGGGAACCTCCTCCTGGATGGAGCCTTGTGAATCCAGGAGCAACAAGAAATCTTCCACCACGGACGACAAGGTGCGCCCCTGCTCCTTCGCATAGCGTTTGCCGCAGGCGATGGCATTCTGCTCGATGCTCAGCGTCAGCTTCTGGTTCATGACGTCTCCCTTCTGTACGTATATGATAGCGCAATCTATACGTACATTCGATTTCTATTTTCCATCACACAGGAATCAAATCGCCAGGCAGAAGGCAAGCAAGAGAACCAGGAAAAGGGCGTTCATGCCGCAGAACAGCTTCAGGAAGGAGACCGTGGAGAGGGCTGGTTCGTTTCGCAGAGCGGGGAAGACCTTTCGCACGCTCATGAAATGCTGCAACGCGATCAGGCTGGCGAGCGAACCCACCAAAGTGCCCGCGCCGCCTATGTTCACGCCCACGAGGAGCGCTTGCCATTCGCCGGTGAAATGAGAGAGGAGCACCGCGGCAGGAACGTTGCTGATGATCTGGCTCAAGCCCGCGGACACCAGGAGCTCATGGCCGGTCACGGCATCCGTCAGCCAGTTGCTCACCAGCGGCATCCGAGCGACGTTGCCTGAGAAGATGAAGAAGCAGACGAAGGTGAGCAGGAGCGCCCAGTCCACCGCCTTGAGAGCTCGCCGGTCGGCATAGAGCAAGACGCCGACGATGATGACGGCCACGGCGAAGGCGGGGATCACGCGGAACACGGCGAGCAGCGTCAGACCCAGCAACGCCGTGTACGCGCAGAGCCTTCGCCGACCGAGCGGCAGCTTCGATGGCGCCTTCATGGGAGCAGGCCCCTCCTGCGCACGTCGGAGCAGAAGCCCCAAAGCGCCTGCGATCAGACAGACGGACAGCAGGAAAGGCGGCAGCATCGTCTCAAGGAAAGCGCCTAGCCCAAGGCCATAAAAAGAGTAGAGGTAGAGGTTCTGCGGGTTGCCGAACGGCACCACCATCCCGCATAGATTTGCAGCGATGGATTGCATGGTGAACGCAAGGGGGATGGTGCGGTGCCAGCCGGCTTTGACCAGCGTCATGGCGGAGAGCGGAAGCATGACGATGAGCGCCATGTCGTTGGTGGCCACCATGGAGAGGAGCGCGGTGGTGAGGACGAGCGCGGCCACCACGGAGCGCACGGTGCTCAGATGCTCCAAGGTCAGGCGTGCGGCTCGGTCGAAGGTGCCCAGAAAGCGGAACGCGTTCGCCACGGCTAGGACGCAGAACAAGCAGCCGATGGCCGTCCAGTCGATGTAGCCCAGATACGCAATATCGGGCGGCACGATGAACACGGTGACGAGCGCTGCTACGGCGGAGATGGTCAGGACGACGTGCTCGCGCATGAAAAGCAGCGCGCGGATGCCAGGGTTGCCATGATCGTTATGAACGGCGTTTGTCATGGGTCCCATTATGCCCGTTGCCGTGCGACCGCTCGTCGCGTTCTTCATCAAGCGGACGCGCTTCGTCACGAATCGCCAACGGTCTCCCTACAACTCAGCCAAACGTCGCTCTGCGGTTTTCGCCCGTGGCATCATCAGCAGGCAAAGCGGCTGGGGCATCGCTTGACGCGCGTTGCCTAACTCGGCCAGCCGCATCCTGAAGGCCAATGCAAGGAAGTGAGCTCATGTATTACTCCAGCGGAAACTACGAGGCATTCGCCCATCCCTTGAAGCCGGAAGGCGTCGAAGGCAAGTCGGCTTACATCATCGGCAGCGGTCTGGCGGGGCTCACCGCAGCTTGTTATTTGGTGCGCGACGGCCAGATGCCCGGCGAGAACATCCATATCCTTGAACGCGATCCACGCGCGGGTGGCGGCTGTGACGGCTGGCACTACCAGTCGCTTGGCTACACGATGCGCGGCGGCCGCGAGATGGACAACCACTTCGAGGTCATGTGGGACCTGTTCCGCGACATCCCATCCATCGAAGACCCCAACGTGAGCGTGTTGGACTACTACTATTGGCTGAACAAACGCGACCCGAACTATTCGCTGTGCCGCGCCACCGTCAAGCAGGGCCAAGACGCGCATACGGACAACAAGTTCAATCTGTCCGACAAAGCCTGCATGGAGATCATGAACCTGTTCTTCACGCCGGAAGAGGACTTGCAAGACAAGTTGATCACGGAATACTTCTCGGATGAGGTGCTCAATTCGAACTTCTGGCTGTACTGGCGCACCATGTTCGCGTTCGAGAACTGGCACTCCGCTCTTGAGATGAAGCGCTACATCACGCGTTTCGTGCACCACTTGGGCGGCTTGCCAGACTTCAGCGCGCTGCGCTTCACGCGCTACAACCAGTACGAATCCATGATCCTGCCCATGGTGAACTACCTGCAGGATCACGGCGTGGATTTCCGCTTCAACACGCACGTGACCGACGTGCGGTTCTCGTGCGACACGGCGAAGGATGATGCGCGCAAGCTGGCCACGGAGATCCGCTTCGTGGTGGAGGACAGCGCTGCTGCGGTGGATGCCGCTACAGGTGTGCAAGATGGCGCCACCGGCGAAGGTGCGCGTGGCGAAGCGCCTGCGGAACAGACCATCCAGCTGACCGAGGACGACCTCGTGTTCATCACGCCCGGCAGCCTGGTGGCTCACTCCTCCTTCGGCAGCCAGGATGAACCGGCGAAGTTCGCGCCAGAGCTGACTCCGGGCGACGGGTGGGACTTGTGGAAGCGCATCGCCGCTCAGGACCCATCGTTCGGCCACCCGGAGAAGTTCTGCGGCAGCCCGGAGAAGAGCAACTGGGAAAGCGCCACGGTGACCACGCTGGACGAGCGCATCCTTCCCTACATCGAGGCCATCTGCAAGCGCGATCCGCTCTCTGGCGGCGTGGTGACCGGCGGCATCGTGTCCGTGAAGGATTCCCGTTGGCTGCTGTCTTGGACCATCAACCGCCAGCCGCAGTTCCGCGAGCAGCCCGAAGGCCAGGTGTGCGTCTGGCTCTATGGCCTGTTCACGGATGTTCCCGGCGATTACATCAAGAAGCCCATGCGCGACTGCACCGGCAAAGAGATCTGCGAAGAGTGGCTCTATCATCTGGGCGTGCCGGAGGACCAGATCGAAGAGCTGGCAACGAACAGCGCGAACACCGTGCCGTGCATGATGCCTTACATCACCGCGTTCTTCATGCCGCGCGCTGCCGGTGACCGCCCGGACGTGGTGCCGGAGGGCGCTGTGAACTTCGCGTTCATCGGACAGTTCGCTGAAACGCCCCGCGACACCATCTTCACCACCGAATACTCCATGCGCACTGGCATGGAGGCGGTGTATCGCTTGCTGGATGTGGATCGTGGCGTGCCGGAGGTGTGGGGCAGCGCGTTCGACCTGCGTGTGCTGTTGAACGCCACGGTGCTTCTGCGTGATGGCAAACCCGCTACGGATATGAACATGAGCTTGATCGAGAAACTGCTGGTGAGCAAAGGTCTCAAGGAGATCGAAGGCACGGACATCTACGGATTGCTGAAGGAGTTCGGCGTGATCCCCACGGATGCGTCGAATGCGGACGTGCCCGCACCTGCCACAGGGGCGGTATGGCCAGGCATCCACTGATGCTCTCTTCAGCAAAAGCAGTGATGCCGGTTGACGTAGGGGCGCGTGCCCTCACGCGCCCAAGATGAACGCAAGCGCAAGACGCTCAAAACGTTTCGATCAGGTCAACCAGCTCTTGCCGTTTGTGGATGTCAAGCTTGGCGTAGATGCGTTTGGAATGGGTGCGGATGGTGTTCTCGGACACCACCAGCACCTCAGCGATGCGCGCAACGGAGTTCCCGCGAGCCAGCAGCTCCATCACCTCAGCTTCGCGGGCCGAAAGCCGGAAATGCTCTTGGATGCGGGCCGCTTGCGCTGCGATGCGGTCTGGCGCATCCGTTGGCTTGTCTCCCGTCACAGCCGATCTGTCCCGTTGCTTCAGGGAGACCAGTTCGATCCCTTCGGGGCTGTCCAACCGTGAGAGCGCAGAGGTGAAGCCGCCCGAACCCACGAAATGCATGAGGCCCAAGGCCCAGATGGTCACCAGAGCCACCACGGCCAGCGGATCCACGCCCATGATGCGCACATCTTCGGCGAAGGTGCCTCCCAGAAAGCCGATGCTGTGCAGCGTGTAGACGATGGTGCCGAAGAAGCCGTAGATGAAGACAGGGTTGATGCCGCGGTCCCGTGAGATCTGCGCGCACTGCATCATCATCAGCATGATGGATGCGGCGTAGACCGCATAGAGGATGGCGGCCAGCCAGCGCACGTATTCATCGGGGAGCATGGGAAGCAGCACCAGGGATGTGATGAGGAAAGGGAAGACCACGCGGTAGGCGTCGGTGATGGAAAGATGCACGTCCTTCAGGGTCCAGAGCCAGAGCACCGCCAAAGCGGCCAGGAGCATCCCGGCCATGGAAAGGACGTTCACGTAGATGCCCAAAGCGGGTTCAGCTACGGCCAAGGAGCGCATGACGCCCGCGCAGAAGCCGACCGCCCCGATGCACAGCGCGCTGCGCCAATGGTCTTGCAGCACCTGGCGGTACACCTGCGGGTGTTCGCGAGGCACATCAGCGAACATGGGCTGCTCAGGATCGATGGCGCGTCCGCGCAACGTGACGCACAGCCCGAAAAGCGGCAGGAACACGAGCGGGATCAAGTACGCGGTGACCGCTTGGGGGATGAGATACAACGCGAAATAGAGCACCGCGCCCCAAGCGCTGCCCACCAGGATGTCCCGATTGCCCGTGTCGGCGTCTTCGCCAGCGAAAAGCCTTTGCCAGAGCATGTAAAAGCCCGTTGACCCCAATCCGAGCAGACCGCCTCCTGCGCACACCAGGGGGAGCGCTGCCGCATCTATATAGATGGCGGCGATGAGGCAGCACCAGCCGGCGAAATAGATGGCGCTCGTGAGCTTCACGAGGAATGCGCGCGTGGCGCCGGGCAGATAGTAGGATCCGATGCAGCTGGCAACGTAGCTCAACGAGAACGCAGCGGATTGCGTCAGGAAGAACCAGAAGACGATCGTGTGAGTTTGGAACTCCAACGGCAAGAACGGGAACACACCGCCCCAGACGCCTGCGGCGTTGATGGCAAGGAAAAGGGCGTAACCAAGCGATGCCACATTCGGCGTCAGCACTCGGAGCAGACCGTGTTCTTCAACTTGCTGCATGGATGGCAGTATAGCCAACGCCGTCCTTGTTCGGACTGTGGCCACACGGCCCTGAACGGGTATTTCTTGAAAATCACCCGCTTTATGTGACCCCGTTTCGCCTTCGATGGTATAGATTCCAGCCTTAGAAAGCCCGGCCCAGGGGAGACGATCATGGCCGGGAGGGGAAACAGGGAGAGGAGAAAGGTATGGTTGACACGAAGCTCACCCGCCGCACGTTCCTCAAGACGAGCGGGGCGCTGGGCGCGCTGGCGGCTGCCGGGGGTTGTGCGGCTGCGGCCGATTCGCTGTTCGGCACCGGCGCATCGCCGGCCTTCGCAGAAGCCGAGGAGACGACCACCTGGGGGCATTGCGCCATCAACTGTCCGGGTCGTTGTGCCCTCAAGATGCACGTGAAGGATGATGAAGTGGTGTGGGTGGACACCCATACGAGCGCCGATGGCTCTTTCGACACGCCGGAGGCCCGCGCCTGCTTGCGAGGTCGTTCCTATCGTCGTTGGATGAACAGCCCTGATCGCATCAACTATCCCATGAAGCGCGTGGAAGGCACAAAGCGCGGCGAAGGGAAGTATGAGCGCATCAGCTGGGATGAAGCCATTGACACCGCTGCCAGCAAGCTCAAGGAGGTCATTGAGAAGCATGGCAACGAGGCGGTGTACGTGCCCTATGCCACGGGCGTTTCCGCCACCACGTCACGTCCGTTCAACCGGTTCTTGAACTTGGTGGGTGGATACCTGAACAGGTACGGCGATTATTCCACCGCTCAGATCACCGCGATCACGCCCTATATGTATGGCGAGAAGAACAACGGGGGAAGCTCCCTCTCTTCCGGGGAGGACGCGAAGCTGATCCTGTGTTTCGGGTCCAGCCCCACCGAAACTCGCCAGGGTGGTCTGACCACCCACTACGACTGGGTGCACATGCGTGAGCGCACCCCTGCGAAGATCTACATCATCGATCCGCGTATGAACGATTCGGCCATGGGCCATTCCGAGGAATGGCTGCCCATCAATCCGGGCACCGATGCCGCGCTGGTGGCTGCTCTTGGCCATGAGCTCATCGCCAATGGACAGACCGATGAGGATTTCCTGCACACCTACTGCGTGGGCTATGACGAAGAGACCATGCCTGAGGCCTACAAGGGCCAGAACCTGTCCTACAAGGATTACATCCTGGGTACCGGTTACGACAAGGTGGAAAAGACCCCCGAATGGGCTGCTCCTATCACGGGCATATCTGCGGAGAAGATTCGCAGCCTGGCCCAAGAGATCGCCACCACCAAACCGGTCTACGTGGTGCAGGGATGGGGGCCGCAGCGCCGCTCGAACGGTGAATGGACCGCATGGTCCATCATGGCCCTGCCTTGCCTGGTGGGCCAGGTGGGGCTGCCGGGCACCAACAACGGTTGCCGCGAAGCGCGCAACAGCCCGAAACTGGAGTCTTTCCCCCAAGGCAAGAACCCCGTTCAGGATTCCATCTCCTGTTTCGTATGGACCGATGCCATCGAGCACGGTGAGGATATGGGCGCGAAAGACTGGGGCGTTCGCAAAACCGACAAGCTCAAGAGCAACATCAAGTACATGATCAACTACGCCGGGAATTGTCTGACCAATCAGCACTCAGACATCAACAAGGCTCACGAGATCTTGGCCGATGAGGACAAGTGCGAGTTCATCCTGGGGATCGACACGGTCATGTGCGATTCCATGAATTACTCAGACATCGTGCTTCCCGACCTGTTCCGGTTTGAACAGCATTCTCAGATCGCGACGGGTTCTGACTGGGGCTACATCATCACGGGTACGCCTGCCACCTCCCCGAAGTTCGAGCGCAAGACCGCCTATGAGATGGCAGCCATGATGGCGGACCGCTTCGGCGTGAAAGACAAGTTCACCGAAGGCAAGACTGAAGAAGAGTGGATCCGTGAGCTGTACGACAAGTCGCGCGAGAAGGACCCCGAACTGCCCCCCTTCGATGAGATGCAGAAGATGGGCGTGTACACGCGCGCTTACCCGCACACGGTGTCCATGAAGAAATTCCGTGACGATCCCGCTGGCAATGCCCTCACCACCCCTTCGGGCAAGATAGAGATCTTTTCTGAAAAGCTGTTGAAGGACACGGATGGTTGGAAGCTGAACGAGGGCGACACGCTCAAGGGCATGGATCATCTTCCCGGGATTCCCGCGTACATTCCCGAATGGGAGGGTGTGGAGACCACCACCGAGAAGCACCCGCTCATCCTCACAGGCTTCCATTATCGCGGGCGCATCCACTCATCTTGGGGCTTCATTCCTGAGCTCAAGGAAGTCAACCCGCAAGAGGCGTGGATCAACCCCGCCGACGCGGAACCGCGGGGCATCAAGCATGGCGATACGGTCCATGTGGAGAACGATCGCGGCAAGATAGAACTGCTGGCGAAGGTGACCCCTCGCGTGGTTCCCGGCACCGTGGCTGTTTCCCAAGGCGCTTGGTGGGATGGAGATATCAAGAGCGGCAAAGATGGTGTGGACAAGGGCGGCTCCATCAACACGTTGACGACCCAGCGGCCCTCTCCTTTGGCGAAGGGCAACCCCCAGCACACCAACATTTGCGATGTCAAAAAGGCTTAGCAGCGAGAGGAGGAGAGATAGATGACTCAGTACGCATTCCATTTCGACGGCACTCGCTGCACTGGTTGCAAGACTTGCGAGATGGCCTGCAAGGATTACAAAGACCTCTCCGTGGGCGTCGCTTTCCGCAAGGTGTATGAGGTGACGCTGGGCGAGACGAAGAAGGCTGAGGATGGTACGTTCACCACGGATTGCGTGAGCTACCCGTTGTCCATGGCGTGCAACCATTGCGATGATCCGGCTTGCACGAAGGTCTGCCCCACCGGTGCCATGCACAAAGACGCCGAGACAGGTCTTGTCTCTGTGGATGCTGACAAGTGCATCGGGTGCGGCTATTGCCATATGGCGTGTCCTTACAACGCGCCGAAGGTGGACCGCGAGAAAGGCCATTCCGTGAAGTGCGACGGGTGCGCTGAGCGCCTGGCCGCAGGCGAAAAACCCGTGTGCGTGGAAGCATGTCCTGCGCGCGCCCTTGATTTCGGCACTGTGGAGGAAATGGCCCAGAAGGGCGAACAGGCGAATATCGCGCCACTGCCTGAAAAGCACTATACCGAGCCGAATCTGTACATCAAGGCCTCTGCTGATGCCAAACCAGCCGGTGACACATCAGCCAAGGTCGTGAATCCTCTGGAGGTGAAGTAGCATGGCATCCGCAATGGCTGAGCTGCCCCTGGCGCTCTTCAGCACTCTGGCCCCCATGGGCGCGGGCGCGTTCCTGATCCTGGCGGTGCTCTTCAGCACGGCGAAGGTGGACGGAGATGCGGCGAAGCGCATCGACCGGTTCACCGCCATCCCTGTCGGGTTGGTGATCGTCGGCTTCATCGCTGCGTTCTTCCATCTGGCGAACCCGCTGCACGCCTTTGGCGTCTTCGCGGGGCTGGGCACGTCTCCCCTGTCCAACGAATTAGCGGTGGGCTGCGTGTTCGCGGCGGCCATGTTGATCTACTGGATCTGGGCCATGGCCGGATCCCTGAAAGGCGGTGCGCGCAAAGGTCTGCTTTGGGTCGTGGCCGTGCTGGGGTTGGTGTTCGCGCTGTTCACCGGCATGGCGTACATGATCGACACGATCCCCACGTGGAACACCTTCGCGGGTCCGGTGCAGATGCTGGGCTTCGCGTTGGTGGGCGGTGCGGCTGTGGCCGTGCTGGTGCTCACGCTGGCGAAGGAGGGCGCGCTGCTCAAAGAAGGCGCGGTGAAGACGACGGTGTTCGCGGTGCTGGTCGCAGGGCTTGTGTGCGGGATCGGCGGCGTGGCGGCGCAGGCAGTCATGACCGACCCGCTCAGCAACGCGCTCGTGAGCGGCAGTGACTTGGTAAGCGGTGCTCTGCTGGCGATCGTCTGCGGTGCTATCTGCCTGGTGGGCACGGGCGTGTGCGACAGCTTCGCTGTGCGCGGTGTCGGAGCGGGAGCGCTGGTGGGCGTGACTGTGGGCGCTGCGGCGCTGGCCGTGGTGGGCATCCTGTTGCTGCGCTTGGCGTTCTACGCCATGCAACTCTCAGTGGGCTTGAGTATCATGTGATCATGGCTGATCGCTCAGAACAGATCTTGGAGTCGGTGGCTTTCCTGGGGGAGGCCACCGGCCCTCTTTTTCTCTACGAACCTCTTTCCGAACAGGCGGAACCGATCTATCAGGCGCTCAAGACGTTGGATGTTGAGGCCGCCGATGAATGGCCGTTCGCTTCTGCCGAAGAAGCCCGCGAAGCCTTCGCAATGATCCTCCAAGGGTTGACCACCGACGAAGAGGAGCTGCTCTGGGAATATCGCCGTCTGTTCGTGGGCCCTGCGGCCAAGGCCGCGCCGCCCTGGGGGTCGGTGTACACGGATCGGGAATGCGTGATCTTTGGCGAGACCACGCTGGAATTGCGCGCCTGGTTGCGTCAGGTGGGCATTCAGGCGTTTGGGGACGGGCAGGAGCCGGAGGATCACATCGGGCTCATGCTGTTGCTCATGGCATGGATCGCGCGTGAGCATCCTGAGCTCTTGGAGGAATACCTGCGCGATCATCTGCTGCCGTGGGCGCCGCATTTCCTGGAGGTGGTGCAGCGAGAGTCCTCGCACCAGTTCTTTCAGGGGTTGGCATCCTTGACCGCGGCGTCTTTGGCAGGCGTGCAGGATGCATTCGGCTTGGATGTGATCGTGCCCCGCTTCTACCGATGAGGCTGCATGGAAACCGCGCTCAATGAGATAACCCTGGTCCTGTTCACCACGCTGGCACCTTCCGGGGCTTTGGCATACGGGATCATGGCTTTGCCGCTCATCTTCCAAGGCGGTGCGGAGCGGCTTGATCCCGCTGTGCGCCAACGGCTTGATCAGATGCTCTGCCTGCCCCTGTTCGTGGCTATGGTGGGATTGGTGGCTTCGGCCACGCATTTGGGAAGTCCAGCGAATGCGCTGTACGTGGTGACGGGATTCGGTCGCAGCCCGCTTTCCAACGAAGTGGTGTGCGGGGCGGTCTTCCTGGGCGCAGCGGGCCTGTTCTGGTTGACTTCTTTTTCGGAGGGTCCGGTGCGCTTGCCGTTGCGGCGCGGAGTTGCAGCGGTCATCTCTGTTTTGGGGCTGGTGTTCGTCGGGACCATTTCTCTGGCGTACAGCTCTGAGGCCATCATCAGCTGGAACACGCCTTTCGCGCCGGTGAGCACCTGGCTGAACGCGCTTTCAGGTGGTCCCTTGCTGGCTGTTCTGGGCATGCGGTTGGCACGGTTCCGCACTCCGAGTCATCGGATGGGATGGGCATGCTTGGGGGTGGCGGCTGCGGCGTTCGTCTGTTCGGTGGTTCTCTATGGGGTATGGTGCAGTGCGCTTCCAGAGTTCGCGAATGCGGTGGCTTCAGCCGATGAGCTGGCGCCGTGGTTCGGGATCTTCGTGGGTGTGTTCGCGGTGATGGGCGCGGGCGCGCTGGGGCTCTGCTGGAAAAGCGTCATTTGGGATGGCGCTGCGCCTGTATGGATGCCGGTGGTGGCTGCGGCGCTCATGCTCTGCGGCATCTTCCTGATGCGATTCCAGTTCTACGCTATCCATCTGACCGCTGGTCTGGGCGTGTGATCTTTTTTTGGTTACGGACCCATCCGGGTTCGTACCCGATTGACGCTGCGGCTTCCCAATGGCACCTGAAACCGGGTTCCTCACAGATTGTCTGTATCCAGGAAAATGGTGAACGGACCATCGTTCGCCAGCTCTATGCACATCTCTGCGCCGAATACGCCGGTTTCCACATGAGCCACCTCTTCGCGGGCCATGGCAACGAACTGCTCATAGAGCGCTTCGGCCTCTGCGGGTGGCGCGGCATCAGTGAATGAAGGGCGATTGCCGCGACGGCAGTTAGCGTAGAGCGTGAACTGACTCACGATGAGCACGTCTCCGCCGGTGTCCGCCAAGGAGATGTTGGCTTTGCCATCGCCATCGTCGAAGATGCGCAGCTTGCGGATCTTGTCCCACAGTTTGCGCGCCTCTGCCTCCGTATCGCCGTGGCCCACGCCCAGCAGGATCACGTATCCCGCGCCAATGCTGCCGGACGGCACGCCTTCGACGGAGATGCGCGCTTCACGCACGCGTTGCAGGATGGCTCGCATGGTCGCTCCTTGTTCGTTGTCGTCAACGGTATGGCAAGAAGTTTACAGATTCCTGATGGAATCCGGCTGTGGCAGAGGACACTGGCGTATCCTATGCGGGTTACGCTTCAAACGAAAGGACAGAGGTTTATGGGAAACGTCACGTTCGCGGGATTCACCAAGAAGGCGCTGGCTATGTTGAGCATGGCGGCGCTGGTTCTCATGATGGGGCTGGCGGGATGCTCAGGCTCGTCGAACACGGCGGGGTCCGGCGCGACCAGTTCCGCGGGAACGGCTGCCTCCGAGGGCGGCACTTCCGGCACGCATCATGCGGTGCTGGAGGTGGAGGGTTACGAGCCGATCACCATCGAACTGGACGGGGATGCGGCACCGCTGTCCGTTGAGAACTTCATGAACCTGGCGAATGAGGGCTATTACGACGGCAAGACGTTCTATCGCATCGTGGACGACTTCTGCTTGCAAGGCGGCACTGCGGGCAACAGCGCTTCGGGCAACGACCCCTCGCTGGAAACGGTGAAAGGTGAGTTCTCCTCCAACGGCGTGAACAACCCGCTGGCTGACAACTTCGATCGCGGCGTGGTGGCCATGGCGCGCACGTCCATGCCGGATTCCGCCACCAGCACGTTCTTCGTGACGCTGGGCAGCGCCAAGCAGGTGGGTCCCAGCCTTGACGGGCAGTACGCTGCGTTCGGCACCATCGACGACGCCGGCATGAAGACGATCGACCAGATCGTGACGGACTACCTGCCGAAGGTGGATGAGCCGAACATGGGCGCCATCACCGTGGAGGCGAACCAGCCGATCATCAAGTCCATCACGATCACTGACTGAACCACCAACTGAGAAGCCGCGCGTCACGTTCGCGTGAGGTATTTCTCGAACGTGCGCACGGCCAAGTTCGCGCTCTTCTGCGAACGCACGGCGAACCCGATCTCCCGAATGGCCTTCACGTCCAAGGGACGGATGGCCAGGTTGTACGGCTGCCGCTCCAAGATGAGCTCCGGGAGGATGCTCACGCCCAGGCCGCTTTCGATCATGGACATGATCACGTAGTCGTCTTCGGTGCGCAGGCGGATCTCCGGCGTCAGACCGGCTTCGCGGAAGAGGTCCGCCACTAGGTTCTCGTTGCCTTTTTCGTCCAGCAGGAACGGCTCGCCGACGAAGTCTTCCAGGCTCACCACCTTTTTCTTCGCCAGCTCGTGATGGGGTGGCACTACGGCCATCATGCGGTCGGAGCCCATGGAAAGCGTATCGAAATCCCCTTCAATGGGCAGCACCAGAAAACCGCAGTCCACGCGGCCCGTTGAGATCCACTCCCGGATCTCCGCGTAGTCGCCGATGGTGAGCTCGTAGTCGATGCCCGGATAATCTGCTTGGAAGCGTTCGATCACGTTCGGCAGCCATTGGGCGGCCACGCTGGAGAACGTGCCGATCCGGATCAGACCGGAGCGCAGACCAGAGAGCGAATCTATCTCCATTTGCAAGTCGCGCTGCTTGCGACAGATGTTGCGGATGTGCGGCAGGATGATGCGGCCTTCGCTGGTGAGCTCCGCGCCGTTGCGTCCGCGCACCAGAAGCCGGATGCCCCAGGCCCGCTCAAGCTCTGCGATCATCCGCGAGATGCCTGACTGGGTGTAAGCCAGCGCTTCGGCGGCTTTCGTGAAGCTGCCCGTGTCCACTGTCTCGATGAACGCCTCGTATTTTTGCAGCATGTTCTCCATGGAAGCCTCTCTCAACGCGCTTTGCTCGTGCACTCTTTTGGATCAACTATGACAAATCATCATGAAAAAGATGATAAACATTCGCTTTCATTCTGTCATGAGACGTGGTTTACTTTCTCAGCGCCGACGCAACGAGGGTTTCGCTGAGGCACACCCAACAAAACAGAGCAATTGAAAAACGCAAGTCCTGCGCTTGGAAGATCGTGCGCTGTGGAATGCGGAAGGAGGAGCCCGTGCAGAATACGTTGAAATACTTGGCATCGCTGTTCATTTTCGGCTTCAATGGCATCTTCGCCAGTTATGTGGATGCATCCAGCACGCAGATCGTGTTCTTGCGCGTGCTGATCGGTTCCTTGGTCCTCCTGGGCGCATTCATCCTGACGCGCAAGTCGCTCACGTGCTTGGAGCATCGCCGTGCGCTGGGCTTCCTGGTGCTGTCCGGCTGCGCCATGGGGATGCAGTGGCTCCTCCTCTTCGAGGCGTTTAACCACATCGGCGTGGGCATGGCCACGCTGCTCAACTACTGCGGCCCGATCATCGTGATCGCGCTGGCGCCGTTCCTGTTCAAAGAGCGGCTCACGTGGAACAAGACGATCGGCATCATGGTGGTGATCGCGGGCGTGCTGCTGCTCAACGGTACCGCCAGCGGGTCTCTGGACGTCGTTGGCATCAGCTGTGGGCTGGGCGCGGCGGTGCTCTACGCCGTCATGGTGACGTGCTCCAAGAAGGCCTCTGAGATCAAAGGCCTGGAGAACACGACCATTCAGATCCTGTCCGGGCTGTTCGCGGTGTTCTGCGTGCTGCTCATGAAGGGACAGGCGAACGTGACGCTGCCGCTTGACAGCGTGCCGGCCATGCTGGAGCTGGGCATCGTGGGCACGGGCGCCGCATGCTTGCTGTACTTCTCCGGCATCGGTGAGATGAAGGCGCAGTCCGTGGCGGTCCTGGGATACTTGGAGCCGCTGGGCGCTGTCGTGCTCTCGGCGCTCATCCTGGGGGAGGCCATGACCGTGATGCAGCTGGTGGGCGTGGCGTGCATCATCGGCGGCGCGTGTTTCGCCCAAGTGCAACTTTCATTGAACAGGGGACGTAGGGGTGTTCGGCTTTTGGCGAACCGAGCCGCCGGGGGTACTCGCGCCTAAGACTGCGTCTGCGAAAAATTGTGGTGGTTTTTACCACAATTTTTCTTGCCTCCGCGAATCGGCGCGACACCCCCGCC
>CAJTVP010000006.1 GCA_910580205.1 uncultured Eggerthellaceae bacterium | reverse complement strand
GACTTCCTTTTCGCCTGCCTCGTTCATCTTCTGGATTCGGCCGAGAAGGCGCGGCTCAATGAATGGGCCTTTCTTCAGACTTCTGCTCAATTTGACTCCTAAACTCGGCTATTTCCTACGGCGGCGAATGATCAGGCGGCTAGAGGACTTCTTCTTGTTGCGGGTGCGATGGCCCTTGGTGGGCACGCCCCACGGAGTGACAGGATGACGTCCAGAGGTCTTGTTCTTGCCTTCGCCACCACCATGCGGATGGTCGACAGGATTCATGACGGTACCGCGAACGGTGGGACGGATGCCGCGCCAGCGGTTCCTGCCCGCCTTGCCGATCTTGATGTTGGAATGCTCGGCGTTGCCGACCTCGCCCACGGTGGCACGGCAGGTGAGGAGCACGCGGCGCATCTCAGAGGAGGGCATGCGCAGGATGGCGTATTTGCCCTCTTTCGCCATGAGCTGAATGGAGGTGCCAGCCGAGCGCGCCATGGAAGCGCCTTTGCCCGGTTGCAGCTCCACGCAGTGCACGAGAGTGCCCACGGGGATGAACTCGAGCGGAAGCGCGTTGCCCGGCTTGATGTCAGCCTCAGGGCCGCTCATGACGGTGTCGCCCACTTTGAGGCCCTTCGGGTGGATGATGTAGCGCTTCTCCCCGTCCACGTAATGCAGAAGCGCGATGCGCGCTGAGCGGTTCGGGTCGTACTCGATGGTGGCGACCTTCGCGGGCACGCCATCTTTGTTGCGCTTGAAATCGATGATGCGGTAACGGCGCTTCACTCCGCCGCCCTTGTGGCGCGTGGTGATGCGCCCGTTGTTGTTGCGACCCGCCTTGTTCGGCTTCTTGGCCAGAAGCGACTTCTCAGGCTTCGAAGTGGTGATCTCCTCGAAGTCGGAAACCGTCTGGAAGCGCCGTCCAGGGCTTGTCGGCTTGTATTGCTTGACTCCCATCCAACAGCCTTTCTCAACTCTTCCGGTCTTTGATGGCGCGCCTCTCCGCACTCCAAAGACCTTCCTTCATTTCGTGGCAAGACGATGGCCAAGCAGGAAGATGGAGGCTCTTCTCTGCCAACGCCGCCTTACCACGCGTCCGGGTGTGTCCATAGACGCACAGACGCAAGCGAGAAGTTTACCACAGACTCAACGGCTTTTGACCAGGCATTTCCGTCCGCTGCCGATGAGGTCTTCGCGATGGGCGCGCCGGAGCGCTTCTCTGACCAAGCGGGCGTTCTTGGGATCCCGATATTGGATGAGGGCGCGCTGCATGGCCTTTTCGTGAGGGTCCTTCGGGATATGGACGCGCTCCCCTGTGAGGGGGTCCATGCCCGTGCAATACATGGCCGTGGAGAGCGTGCCGGGCGTGGGATAGAAGTCTTGGACCTGTTCAGGGTTGTAGCCCATGTCGCGCACGAACTCCGCCAGCTCCACCGCATCTTGGAGGGTGGAACCGGGGTGGGACGACATGAGGTAGGGCACGAGGTACTGCTTCTTGCCTGCTTTCTTCGTGAGAGCGGCGAAGCGCTTCGCGAAGGCGCGGTAGATCTTCACAGAGGGCTTGCCCATGAGGCGCAGCACCCCATCCGAGACGTGCTCCGGCGCCACCTTGAGCTGACCGGAGACGTGGTGCTCCACCAGCTCTTCCAGGAATGCGGGGTCATCGTCCAGAAGCGCATAGTCATAGCGGATGCCGCTGCGGATGAAGACCTTCTTCACGCCGGGAAGCCGCCGCAGCCGCCGAAGGAGGGAGACGTAACCGGCATGGTCCGCTTCGAGGTTCGGGCAGGGCTTGGCGCCCAAGCAGCGGCGGTGCGCGCACGCGCCCGCTTCCGCCATCTTGGCGCAGGGGTTCTGGCGGAAGTTCGCCGTGGGGCCGCCCACATCATGTATGTAGCCCTTGAACGCCGCATCCTGGGTCAAGAGCTCCGCCTCCTCCATGACCGACTCAACGCTGCGGGCGCTCACTTGCCGTCCCTGATGGAACGTGAGGGCGCAGAAGGAGCATTCGCCGAAGCACCCGCGGCTGCTCGTGAGGGAGAAGCGCACCTCAGACAGGGCCGGGACGCCCCCCGCCTCATCGTAGGAAGGGTGCCATGTGCGCATGTAGGGCAAGCGGTAGAGCGCATCCATCTCTGGGGTGGTGAGAGGAGGCGCGGGCGGGTTCTGCACCACGAAGACGCCGTCTGGGTATGGCTCCACGAGCCTGCGCCCGCTCACCGGGTCCGCGTTCGCGTACTGGATGGCGAAGCTCCTCGCGAACGCCTCCTTGCCCGCTTCCCCTTGCAGATCCTCCCAAGATGGGAGCAGCTCATAGTCGTAGACGTGATCGAGCGAATCCGCGCGGAAGACGGTGCCGTCTATGAAAGTGAGATCCTGGATGGAGAGCCCCGCCCGCAGCGCCTCAGCGATCTCAAGGATGGAATGCTCCCCCATGCCATAGGAGATGAGATCCGCCTCGGAATCCAGGAGCACGGAGCGCATGAGGGAATCCGACCAGTAATCATAGTGCGCCATGCGGCGCAAAGACGCCTCGATCCCGCCGATGATGATGGCCGCATCCGGATGCTCTCGCCGTATGGCCTGGGCATAGGCCGTGACCGCCCTGTCAGGCCGGCGCCCCATGGCCCCACCGGGGGAATAGGCATCCTTCTTGCGCCGCTTCTTCGCCACCGTGCAGTGGTTCACCATGGAATCCATGTTGCCCGCGGATACCAGGAATCCCAGGCGCGGACGGCCGAACTCGGCCATGGCATGCGGGCGCGTGAGGTCAGGTTGCGACAGGATGGCCACGCGGAACCCCTCGCGCTCCAACAGGCGGCTCAGGATGGCGAACCCGAAGGAGGGATGATCCACGTAGGCATCCCCGATGACGTAGACGAAGTCAGGCGCATCCCATCCGCACGCCCGCATCTCCTCTGCGGATGCGGGCAGGAAACCGTGGGGCTCGATCAAAGCTCCCCGTCACCCTCGGTGGCGCTCCCGGCCTGGTCCGGCGCTTCGATGATCTCCACTTCCGCCGTCTCCACCAGGTCGTTGTTCGCGCGCAAGCGCTGGGCGGATTCGCGCAGCGCGAAGCCCTGGCCCGACTCCTCTGCCTGCTTGCGCAGCTGGTCAGGATTCACCTGCGGGTTGAGCGCGCGGCATGCTTCACGGATGTCATCATCGGTGACGGACAGGCCGTGGTGGCGGAACCATGCATCCAGCGCGAAGCCCTGGGTGAGCATCTGGCGCACCTGGAGCATGAGCATCATGGAGAACTGCTGCTCTCCCCCGTTCTGCTCCACGAACTGCTCCCAGGTCATCCCCTGCTGCTGCAAGTCCATGCGGATGTTGGCGACCATCTGATCGCGCATGGCCTCGTAGACCTCATCGGCGATCTTGCCCTCGAAACGGCTGGCCAGCTCCGCTGCCGCCAGTTGGCGCAGATAGGCGTCGTACTCCATGCGCGCCTGGCGCTCGATGCCCTTGGCCATATCCCTGCGCAAGTCATCGATCCCCTTGTACATGGGCATGTTGGCCTGCACCCATTCATCGTCTATGGTGGGCGCTTGCTCTTTCTCGAAGCAGAGCACCGTCACCTTCGCATCGATCACCTGCGTGCGCTCGTTCATGTCCTTGTCGAAATCAGGGCCTTCGAAGGTGAACTCCTTCGTCTCGCCCGCCTTCATGCCCAGGATTGCCTGTTCGAACCCCTCCGGCATGTACCCTTCGCCAGCGGTGTAGGTGCGGCTTTTGGTGGAAAGGCCCTTGAGCTCCTTGTCCCCCTCTTTGGCCTCCATGGCGATGCGGATGTGATCGCCCTTCTGGACCGTGCGGTCCGCGGCCGCGTCCTCATCTTCCACGTAAGCCGTGTAGCGCTCCGCCATCTCCTCCAGCTGGTGATCCACCAGCGAATCGTTCATGCTGAACGGTTGGGCCTTGATATGGACGGGCTCGTAGGAGGTGAGCTCGTATTCCGGCTTCAAGTCCACTTCCACCTCGAAACGGAACTCCTCACCGGGACGGAAGGTTGACTTCGCCGCGGCTTTGGGCGGGAACGCGGGGATGATGTTGCGCTTGTCCACCGCCATGGGCGCGAGCGCGTTCACCGCGGAGGCTTCCACGACCGAGCCCAGGTTCTTGATGCCCATCTGCTCTTCGGCGGCTTGGTCGATGGTCTGCCCTTGAGCGGGCGGCTTCATGCCCATGGACTGCGCGAACGCGATCTTCGCCGCTTGCAGCACCTGCGCCGTCTCCTGCGGGGTGGCGACCGCTTCCAGAACGACGTGATCGCCGTCCTTCTTGATCTGTTTGACCTTCATGGATGCTCTCCTGTTGTCCGGACGCGCTCAGACGCGCCTTGTGCCTTTTTCGCGTTGCATTCTAGCACGGAGCGAAGGCCATGGGCGCCAGGTCGCCCTTCGTCCGCAGCCGTCAGCGGAAGCGCTTGAGAAGCAGCGAGTTGCAGACCACCGTCACGCTGGAAAGCGCCATGGCGGCGCCCGCGAGCGCCGGAGCCAGGATGCCCACGGCGGCCAGAGGGATCATGATGCAGTTGTAGATGAGCGCCCAGAACAGGTTCTGCCGGATCTTGCGCATGGTGGCCTTCGACAGGCGCAGCGCAGCGATCAGGTCCAGGAGGCGGTCGTGCATGAGCACCACGCTGCCCGCATCCAAGGCGATATCCGTGCCCGAGGCCAGAGCGACGCCCACATCCGCCGCTGCCAGCGCTGGCGCGTCGTTCATGCCGTCCCCTACGAAGGCGACGACGCCTTTCTTCCCTTCGCTGACCTCTTCCCGCCTCACCGTTTCCACGCATGCCGCCTTCTCAAGAGGCTTCACCTGCGCGAAGACGTGCTCCGGCGCGATGCCGACCTCATGGGCCACGCGCATCGCCGGCTCTGGGGCGTCTCCGGTCACCATGAAGCTCGTGACGCCGAAGCGCTCATCCAGTTCAGCCACCGTGCGCCGCGCATCCGGTTTCGGCTCATCCACGAAAGTGAAGCTCCCAGCCGGCTTCCCGTCTATGAGCACCTCGCTCCCCACGAACACCTCATGGCCATCCACGCGACCAGACACCCCAGCCCCCACTTCGGCCTTGAAATCCTCCACGGAAAGCAGAGGACGGCCATCCTGTTCCTGATAGCGGGAAAGGACCGCGCGGGCCAGAGGATGTTCGCTGGCGCTCTCCACCGAAGCGGCCATGCGCAGGGCTTCCGCATCCAACGTGCAAGCGCTCACCTGAGGAGCGCCTTTCGTGAGCGTGCCCGTCTTGTCGAAGACCGCCGCCTTCAGATGGCAGAGGCTCTCAAGCACGTACCCGTCTTTGATGAGCACCCCCATCTGGGCGCCTTTGCCCATGCCCACCATGAGGGCCGTGGGCGTGGCCAAGCCCAGCGCGCAGGGGCACGCCACCACGATGACCGCGATGGCCGGCAGGAGCGCCTGCTGCAAGCGCGTCTGCCCATCCGCGGCGGGCACGGCGAAGAACCAAAGGCAGAACACCGCCGCTGAGATGAGGAGGATGGCGGGCACGAACACCGACGCGATCTTATCCGCCAGCCGCTGCACCGGGGCTTTGGAGCCTTGAGCGTCCTCCACCGCCCGCACGATCCTCGCGAGCGTGGAATCAGCGCCCACGCGCGTGGCCTTCACCAGGATCGACCCGACCGTGTTCTGGGTGCCGCCGACCACCTCATCCCCTGGACGCTTCTCCTGGGGCAGCGATTCACCGGTGAGCAGGGATTCATCCACCTCCGTCTCCCCCTCCGTGACGATGCCGTCCACCGGCACCTTCTCACCAGGGTAGACCTTCACCACATCCGCTTCGACCACCTGGGCCAAGGGCACCTCCGCCTCTTCGCCGCCTCGGATGACGTGAGCGATGGGCGGCGTGAGGTTCATGAGCGCTTCTATGGCCTGATTGGTCGCTCCCTTCGCGCGCGCCTCCAAGATCTTGCCCAGGAGCACGAAGGTGATGAGCATGGCGCAGGTTTCGTAATAGGGCATCCCCTCGTTGATCTGAAGGGCGGCATGGCTCGTCCAGTCGCCGGTGATGACCGGCAAGAACGTGATGTAGAGAGAGAACAGGAACGCGATGGTGGTCCCCAAGGCCACGAGCACGTCCATGTTCGCGCTGCCGCTTCTGAGGGATGCGAACGCCCCGCGATAGAAGCGCGCGCCGCAGCCGAACTGCACGGGGATGGTGAGCGCCAGGAGCACCAAGGACCCGGCGAACATGGCTTGGACGTGCGTGGGGTCGGGCGTGAGAAGCCCAGCCAGCGCGCTGCCGATCCCCATGTGCCAGCCGGGGATCATGCCGATGGCGACGATGGCCGCCGTGAGCGCAAGGGAGAGGGCGAAGACGCGGCGATCATGCGCAGCGCGGGCCGCCTCCTTCGCTCTGCGCTTCTCATCCACCAACGGCGCGTCCTCAGCGATGAGCTCAGCGGTGAAAGAAAGGTCATCGAAGACATGGAGCAGCTCATCCACGCTCACCTCGTCCGGATGGAACCTGACCTGTCCCGTGTTGTTCGCCAGATTCACCGCCACATCCACGACGCCAGGCGTGGCGCGGAAATGCTTCTCTATGTTCGCAGCGCAGTTCGCGCAGTGCATCCCGTCGATGGCGAGGCGGATGGTAGCAGCTTTTTCTTTCGATGCCATGATGCCTTCTTTCTCCTTTTTCGCGAATATATCACATATGCGAATACTTCATATGCACGATTGTTCATATATGACAACATGAGAACGGATGCCGCTCCTCCCACGCTCCATCCGTGGTACCCTTGGCGACCATGGACTTCGATCCCATCTCTTACATCAATGAACCGCGCTGGCGGTCCATGAGCCTGGGGCTTGATCGGATGCGGCTGCTTCTGGAGCTTCTGGGGAACCCTGAGCGGCTTTTGAGGTTCGCGCATGTGGCCGGGACGAACGGCAAAGGCTCCACATGCGCTTATCATGATGCCATCATCCGCGCATCAGGGCTGCGCGCAGGCCTGTTCACGAGCCCCTATCTGGAAACGTTCGAAGAGCGCATCCGCGTGGACGGGAAGAACATCTCCGCTGACGCGCTCTGCGCCTGCACGCTCGACGTCAAGCGAGCGGCGGAGATCGTGGAGGAGCGGACCGGGGAGCACCCGACCGAGTTCGAGCTCATGGGCGCGGTGGCGCTCATGCATTTCGCCCGCGAGGAGTGCGACCTCTGCATCATGGAGGTGGGCTTGGGCGGCCGTTTGGACGCGACGAACGTCATCACGCCGGAGCTTTCCGTCATCACGCCGGTGAGCTTGGATCACACCCAGATCTTAGGGGACACGATCGAAGCGGTGGCTGCGGAGAAAGCGGGGATCATCAAGCCGGGCGTTCCCTGCGTCAGCGGGATCCAGCCGCCTGCCGCCCTTGGGGTCATCACGCGAGCGTGCGAGGAGCGGGGAAGCGCCCTTTCCGTCTTGGATGCTTCCTCCATCACGGAGTCCGCTTTGACAGCCGATCTGCAACGGACCTTCACCTTCGAAGGGGAGCGGTTCCAGACCGGGCTTCTGGGCGCGTATCAGCCGGAGAACGCGGCTCTGGCCATCATGGCTGCGCGCGCTTTGGCATCCCTTGGGTGGCCTCTTTCAGAAAAGAGCATCCGGGAAGGGATCAGGCGAGCGCAGTGGCCCGGACGCTTCGAGATGGCGGGGACGCGCCCGCTCACCCTCGTGGACGGCGCGCACAACCCCGCAGGCTCTCGCGCGCTGCGCGCGTCTTTGGACGAGCTGGCCTGCGCGTTGGGAAAACCGATCCGACCGCTTCTCGTGGTGGGCGTGCTGGCGGACAAGGACGTGGAGCGCATCATGGAGCCGCAGGTGGAGAGGGGACGCGCGTTCTTCCTCTATCCTCCAGACAATCCGCGCGCGCTTCCCGCCGATGATCTGGCGAAGATCATCCTCCGCCTGGACGGGAACGCAGAGGTGCATCCCTTCCAGAATGCAGGAGCGGCCATGACGGCCGCTCTGGAAAAAGCGGCTCCCGAAGACGTGGTGGTCGCCTTCGGGAGCCTGTATTCCATCGGCGCGCTCAAACGCGCGCGCGAATCATGGCAGGAAGATCATTCATCCTCCGGCGAAAGCAGGCCGTAAGACCCGTCAGAGCGCCGATAGAGGACATGGACTTCGTTGGAATCGCGATCGGTGTACACGAAGAAGTCATGGCCCAGAAGATCGATCTGGATCAGCGCCTCTTCCTCGGTCATGGGTGAGAGCTTGATCTTCTTGCGGCGGACGATCTCATCATCGGAGAGCTCGTCCATCAAGCGGTCAAGATCAAGGTCGGATTCGGCGTGGGCGTCTTCCCGTTGGTATTCGCCGACCTGCTCGTTCTTGCGGGTGCGCTTGGATTGCACGCGCGTCTTGAACTTCCTCAGCTGCCGAG
The DNA here is from genome assembly GCA_910580205.1 of uncultured Eggerthellaceae bacterium. Taxonomy (GTDB): domain Bacteria; phylum Actinomycetota; class Coriobacteriia; order Coriobacteriales; family Eggerthellaceae; genus MGBC163016. The sequence continues at coordinate 89,163 of CAJTVP010000006.1, read as the reverse complement.
CGATCTTCGCCGCTGCCACGTCGATGGCGGCGAACATATCCTCTTCGCTCTCTTCCACGCGCGCCACGTGCCCCGGCATGATGACGGTCACCTCGCAGATGGCGGAGGCGGCGATGGCCTTGTTCTTCTCGCGGTGCAGGACGATCTCGCACGCGATGGCTCCAACTTCCAACTGCTCAACAGCTTTGCCGATCTTGTCTTCCGCATAGCTTCTGAGCGAATCGCTCACGGGCATCTTGCGTCCAGAGACGGTGATATCCATGATCTTCCACCTTTTCCTCGAATCTGATACTGCCATTGAGAAGGATAGCGCAAGCGGCGCAGGGGTGCCGTTCTCTGATATAAACGATAACAAAACGATTACTCGAGCGGCGGGGGTGCGGCCCGCGCGCTACCATGTATCCAAAAGAGATGAGCCGCGCGGATATCCCGCCCGCTGCGGCAGCGAAGGATGGAACCCATGGTAGATGAGAGCACGCACCGCGAAGAGCGCGCCGCAGGGGATGCCTGCCCCGTGCCTGAAGTGAGCCCGCTCACCGCGCCCACAGCGGACAATCCCGACCCGCACGGCATCTACATCGACGAGGTGCAGGGGCACAACCGGCGCATCCGCAAGCTCATAGACTTCACGCACTCCTCCACCCGCGCTGCCGGCATCATGCTTCTGGGTGCCATCGCCGCGCTCATCATCGCGAACTCTGGCATGTACGCGGATTTTCTGGAGTTCTGGCACCTGGATGCAGCCGTGAGCGTGGGGCCTCTGCACGGAGAGATGTCCTTGGCCCACATCATCAACGACATCCTCATGGCCATCTTCTTCTTGCTGGTGGGACTTGAGATCAAGTACGAGATGACCGTGGGCGAGCTGACGAACATCCGCCAAGCGGCCCTTCCCATCTTGGGCGCGCTGGGCGGCGTGGCTGCGCCCATCGTGATCTATCTGGCCTTCAACGCCCAGGACCCCACGACCGCGGGCGGTTGGGGCGTTCCGACAGCCACCGACATAGCCTTCGCGCTGGGCATCTTGGCGCTTCTGGGCTCCCGCGTGCCCAACGGCGTGCGGGTCTTCCTGTCCACGCTAGCCGTGGCCGATGACATCATCGCCATCCTGGTCATCGCCATCTTCTATGGAGAGAGCCCGGATCTGCTCTGGCTCGGCTGCGCGGCGGTGGTGCTCGTCGTGCTCATCTGCCTGAACCGCGCCCACATCTTTTCCCTGGTGCCCTACATGCTCCTGGGCTGCTTGCTCTGGTTCTGCGTGTTCATGTCCGGCGTGCACGCCACCATCGCGGGCGTGCTCTTGGCTTTCACCATCCCATCCGGCAGCCGCGTCAACATGACGAACTTCCTGCGCTGGTCCGACGAGCGCATCCAGCTTGCGGACACCTACCATGATGATGAAGCTCCGCTCATCGCGCAGAAGAAATACCTGGGCACCGTTTCCAGCCTCTCGAACGTCTCCCGCCAGGTCATTCCGCCGGCGGTGCGCCTGGAGCACGCGCTATATCCCTGGGTCTACTTCCTCATCCTGCCCCTCTTCGCCCTCACGAACGCGGATGTCTCCTTCACGGGCGCGGACATCTCCTCCATGCTCTCAAGCAGCGTCACCATGGGCGTCTTCTTCGGCTTGGTGGTGGGCAAGCCCGTGGGCATCCTTCTGTTCAGCTGGCTCACCGTGAAGCTGAAGATAGCGGACCTGCCGGAGAACGTGACCTGGAAGCATATGATGGGCGCGGCCATCCTGGGCGGCGTGGGCTTCACCATGGCCATCTTCGTGGCGAACCTGGCCTACACCGATCCCGTCATGGTCACTGAGGCGAAGCTGGCGATCTTGCTTGCCTCTCTGGTGGCAGGGATTCTAGGGTTCATCCTGCTCCTTTTGCAAGCGAAAGCGGCGGAGAAGAGCGGCGTGGCCTACCTGGCAGCCAAGGGCAGCCCGGATGCGCTCTCCCATGATGACGCCGAAGCGGCGAAGGCGGCCGATGAGCTGGTGGCTGAGTTGGCCGACGCGCAGCTGGCCGAAGAGCTTGACCGCGTGCGGGCGGATGTTGAAGGGCTGTCCGAAGTGGTGGTCAAGCGCCCGTGACCCGTTGCTAGGCGTTCTTCCTATCCCGGGCGACGGATTCGGTGCGGTAGGCTTCCCAACCGCGCTCGCCCGGCTTGTAGAACGCGCCGCGCTCAAGGCCATCCGGCAGATACTGTTGATCCACCCAGCCACCGGGATAGTCATGGGGGTATTTGTATTGCCCATAGGCCTCCGACCCAGGACGGTGGCGGTCCCGCAGGTTGTCCGGCACGGATCGGACCGGCCCGTTGCGCACCTCCGCACGGGCGTCGAAGATGCCGCAGGCGGAATTGGATTTCGGCGCCAAGGCGATGTAGGTGGCCGCTTGGGCCAAGATGAGCTGGCATTCGGGGTATCCGATGACCTCGGCGGATTTGAACGCCGCTTCCGCGATGAGGAGCGCTTGAGGGTCCGCGTTGCCCACGTCCTCCGCCGCGCAGATGAAGATGCGCCGAGCGATGAACTTCGGGTCTTCGCCGCCTTCGATCATGCGCGCAAGCCAATAGAGGCACGCATCCGGGTCTGACCCGCGCATGGACTTGATGAACGCGGAGATGACGTCGTAGTGCATGTCCTTGTTCTTGTCGTAAGGGATGGCGCGCGCAGGATTGGCTTTCTGCACCATCTCAAGGGTGATGCGCCCCTCCCCCGCCGCTTGCGCCAGCTCAGCGGAAAGCTCCAACGTGGTGAGGGCCGAGCGCGCATCTCCCCCGGACAAGGTGACGATGGCGTCCAGAGCCTCATCCTCCAAGCCCACTTCCCCATTGAAGCCGCGCTCATCCTCCACAGCAGAGCGCGCGACCGTGCGGATGTCCTCATCAGAGAGGGAATGCAACTGCACGATGCGCGAGCGGGAGATGAGCGCTGAGTTGACCTCGAAATAGGGATTCTCCGTAGTGGCGCCGACGAGCACCACGATGCGGTCCTCTACCGCATGGAGCAGCGCGTCTTGCTGGCTTCGGTTGAACCGGTGGATCTCATCCACGAACAGGATGGTCCGCTCCCCCGTTTCCGCCAACCGCCGATCCGCCTGGGCGATCTCTCGGCGAAGGTCCGACACCGTGCCCCCGATGGCGGACACCTCCACGAAATGAGCCTGCGTGCTGTTGGCGATCACATGGGCCAACGTGGTCTTGCCCGTGCCCGCCGGGCCGAAGAGGATGACCGAGCTCAGCGAATCGTGTTCGATGGCTTGGCGCAGCCAGCTGTCAGCTCCGATGGCTTCGGCCTGGCCGATGACCTCCTCAAGGGCGCGCGGACGCATCCGCACCGCCAGAGGCGCGCTTGCGAGCTTATGGGCATCTTCTACTTCTTGGAAAAGAGAGTCTGTTTTCATGCTCCCATATTAGCACATTTGTTCGCATCAAGCCCGTTGCGAGAGCGCGATGTTGGTGGCGAGCCAACTCTCACGCGTGCCGGTGTCGAATCCTTCATCCGGGCTCACCACGAGCGCGTACATCTCCTCTTCTTCAAGGAGGGCATCCAGCGCGTCCGTCAACTGGATCTCACCGCCCACGCCCGGCTTCACATCCCGCAGAAGCTCCATGACGCGCGGCGTCAGAAGATACCGTCCGAACACGGCCAGATTCGTGGGCGCTTCCGCCAGCGGCGGCTTCTCGATGAGCTCGGAGATCTTCCAGACCCCCGGCTCCACTTCCTCACCAGCGATGATGCCGAAGCGATCCACCTCTTCATCCGGCACGGGCATGACGGCGATCACAGACGCTCCTCCATGCGCGTCAGACACCGCCTGCATGGCGGGCAGCATCTCGTTGTCCGGCACGAGCACATCCCCCAACAGCACGTAGAATGGCTCTGAGCCCGTGCGCTCCGCTGCGCACAGGACCGCATGCCCCAACCCCAGCGCTTCATCCTGATAGACGAAATCCACCGGCAGGGAGCCCACGCGCTCCACCTCGTCCGCGTAAGCGCCCTTGCCGCGCTGGCGAAGGAGCGCCACCAGCGCATCATCGGGCGCGAAGTGGTCTTCGATGGCTTTCTTCTCATGGGAGTTCACGATGACGACGCCATCAGCGGCCGATGCCAGCCCTTCCTCCACGACGTACTGGATGGCGGGACGATCATGGACCAGAAGCATCTCCTTCGGGACCGCCTTGGTGGCGGGAAGGAACCGCGTGCCCAGGCCCGCTGCCGGAATGACTGCCTTCATCTGAATCCTCCTTCAGTCTTGGATGGTCGCGAAGGGCGGCTCTTGCGCCCGCTTGAACGCGTTCCTCTCATACCGCTCCCACGCCTTTTCCGCTTGAGGGGAGATCTCCGCGGCTAGGATGCCCTCATCCAGCATCTTCGAGAGCAGCCCATCCAGCTCAGGATACCCCATCCCCAAGGATGCTTCATCGGTCTGCCCGCTGGCAAGCTCGGCGCTCGGCGGTTTGGAAAGGACGTTGTCCGGGATGGGCGGAACCTCTCCGCGCTCTTCTGCCTGCGCGTTCGCATAGCGCGCGAGCGTGAAAGCCTCGGTCTTGTACACGCCGCCGATGGGCGCGAAAGCCCCCGCCGTGTCCCCGTAGAGCGTAGAATAGCCCATGGCCGCTTCCGAGAGGTTGCCGGTGTTGAGCACCAGCCACCCGCGCTCATTGGACAGGGCCATGAGGATGCACATGCGCAGGCGCGCCTGGGTGTTCTCGGCCGCCAGCCCGCGCAAGGGCTCTCCCAGGTGAGCCTCCCACTCTTCTGCGAACGCGGCGAAGGTGGCTGTGATGGGAACCTCTGCCGTCGTGATGCCCAGACGTCGGGCCAGCTCAGAGGCATCCTTGCGGGAATCCTCGGAGGTGTACGGGCCGCTCATGATGAGGCCATGGACATGATCCGCCCCCAGCGCGGAGGCAGCGATGGCAGCCACCAGAGAAGAGTCCAGACCCCCGGACAGGCCGATGAGCACGTCTTGGAAGCCAGCGTCATGGACGAACGCGCGCGTCTGCCCGCACAGGCTCTCCCAGATCCGCGCCGCATCGAAAGGCCGCATGGACGCTACCTTTGCGCTTCCCGGATGCGCTCCGCCAGCCACTCGGTCCACGCGTCCACGCCCGTGCCCTTCGTGGCGGATATCTTGAAGAGCGGCACCTGAGGATTCAGCTGTTGCACGGAGGAGCGGAAGGCATCTTCATCGAAGTCGAACACCTCCATGGTGTCCGCCTTGTTCAAAAGGATGGCGTCGGATACCTGGAAGACGCCGGGGTACTTGAGCGGCTTGTCGTCCCCTTCCGGCACGGACAGGATCATGGCCTTCGCGTTCTCCCCTAGATCGAAATCGGTCGGGCAGACGAGGTTGCCCACGTTCTCGATGATGATGAGATCCAGCCGATCCAGATCCAGCACATCCACCGCCCGGCGGATCATGGCGCTTTCCAAGTGGCACGCCCCACCTGTGTTGATCTGGACCGCGGCCGTGCCCTGGGCCTTGATCTTCTCCGCATCCACGGAGCTGGCTATGTCCCCTTCGATGACCGCGATGTTGAACTCGTCGCGCAGAGCGTCGATGGTGGCCAGGATGGTGGATGTCTTGCCCGACCCTGGGCTTGCCAGAAGATCCAACACGTACACGCCCGCATCAGCGAAGCGCTGGCGCAGCTCCGCCGCCAAGGCGTCGTTCTTCTGGAGGATGGGCTGGTTCAGATCTATGCGCTCAGACATGGGCTTGCTCCTCGTCATCGGGTAGGTCCACTTCGATGGAGTCTATCTGCAATTCACGGCCTTCGATGAGCTCCGTGGCGAAGCTGTCGCATTCAGGGCAGAACATGTGGAAGCGGTCATGGGTGTATTCCGCCCCGCACTCAAGGCAGCGGCTCTTCGGCGCGATCATGGTCACGTCCAAAGACGCGCCCTCAAGGAAAGGGTCCCCTTCGCAGAGCGCTTCGAACGCGAACTGGAGCGCGTCAGGGATGGCTTCGGTCATCTCGCCCACCGAAAGGGAGATGGAGAGCAGCCGCTCCGCGCCCGCCTCTTCGGCGGATGCGCGCGCGGCGTCCATCACGCTGGTCATGATGCCCAGCTCGTGCACTACTCCTCTTCCTCCGCAGGCTCTTCCGCCTCTTGCCGCTTGATGCGCCGCGCCAGCACGATGCGCGCCATGAACAGGCTTATCTCATAGAGCGCGATCATGGCCGCGAACAGAAGCAGCATGGTGACCGGAGAGGCGTCCGGCGTGATGATGGCGCAGAGCACCATGAGCACGATGTAGATGACCCGCCAGCTCTCGCGCAGCTTCTTGTACGGGACCACGTCGAAGATGACCAGGTAGAAGATGACGAGCGGCAGCTCGAACGCGAAGCCGAACGCCACCTCGAACTTGATGATGATGTCTATGTAGGAGCTCATGCGCGGCTCCACGTACCCAAGCCCCATGGCCTGATCGGTCAACCATTGGAACGCCGCAGCCAAGATGACGGCATAGCAGAAGACCACGCCCAGGATGAACAGGCAGACCGCCACGATGAACGTGGGCGTGAACCACTTGCGCTCTTTCGGCTTGAGCGCTGGCAGGAAGAACGCCAGCAGCTGCCATAGGATCACCGGAGACGTTGCCACCACGCTGAAGAAGAAGGCTATCTCGAACCGCACGGCGAACGCTTCGAAGGGGTCAAGCGCCACCAAGTCCACATAGCCCGTCTCAGGGTTGAACGGAAGGAAGTCAGCGATGGGCAGGAGCAAGAACTGGCCCATCTGCGGAGCTGCGAAGTAGAAGACGCAGACCGCCACCGCCAAGCACGCGACGATGCGCACCAAGCGCATGCGCAGCTCTCCCAAGTGATCGAACAGGGGCATTCGCGCCGGACCGATGGGCATGGCTACTCAGACACCTCCGCTCCTGATCCCGCGGCCTTTTCCGCAGGGGCCTCCGCTTCCGCGCCGCCCGCCGCAGCCGCTGCCGGCTCTTCATCGACCGCGGTCGCCGTCTTCGCGGCCACCTCCGTGCGCGGATCCTCCTGCGCGGACTTCGCTTGCTGCTCTTCCGCAGCCGCCTTCGCCTGGGCCGCTTGACGCTCTTTGCGTTCGCGGTCGTAGCGGGCTTTGCGCTCGGCGAAGCTCTCCGAATGCTGGATCACCTTGTCCGTGGCCTCTTCGGCCTTGGATGCAGCCTCCTTGGCGGCGTCCTTGGTCTTGGCAGCGTTGCGCTCCAAGACCTCCAGCGGGTTCTTGAACGGCTCATCCGAATCCTTGTCCATGAAGGATTCGGCCTTGAGCTGGGCGGACATATCCTCCTGCGCCGTGCGGAACTTCGCGATGGCGCGCCCGATCGTGTTCGCGATCTGGGGCAGCTTGTCCGGCCCGAAGATCAAAAAGCCGAACAGGAGTATGAGGAACAGTTCAAAGCCGCCGATGCCGAACACTGATCTACCCCTGCGAGAAGACGGTGAGGGCCATGGTCGGGATGCCGAGAGCCAGGATGAGGATGACGCAGACCGCCACGGTGAACGCCTTCTTCATGAAGCTCTGATGCTTGCGGCGCTCCTCTTCGCGCTGCTCCGCCTCAAGGCGCGCGCGAGCGCGGGCCGCCTTCTCCTCACGGGTGAGGTTGCGGATCTCTTTGTTCGCCTTCTTCTTGGTCTTCGCCATGGAGCTTGACTACCTGCTTTCGTGCTCAAATCGTTCCGGTTGCATTGTACGCGCAAACGAGCGGCTATGAACGCAGTTTGGTGCGAATCTCGATGACCCGCGCGATGCTGCGCGCCACCTCCACATCCACGTGCCAGTGGTCCTTCTCGTAGAGCACCTGGCCGCCCACCATGGTCATCAGGATATCTGAGACGGAGCAGGTGTTCACGACCGCGGACATGGGATTGACCTCAGGGGACTGATGGGAGCTGGAAAGGTCTATGGCGATGATGTCCGCTTGCTTCCCGATCTCAAGCGAGCCGATCTCATCTTCCATCTTGAGCGCGCGAGCGCCGCCGATGGTGGCCAGCTCAAGCAGCGTGGCCGCGTCCAGGAAGCGACGCGTGTCGCGGGCGCGATGCAGAAGCAGGCCCGTGCGCATCTCTGAGAGCATGTCGGTGGATTCGGTGGCGGCCGGCGAATCCGTGCCCAACCCGATCCGAAGGCCCGCCTGCATGAACTCGGAGAGCGGCGCCACGCCCATGCCCAGCTGCGCGTTGGCCCGCGGGCACGTGGCGATGGAGACGTTCTTCTCCACCATCTTCTTGATGTCGTCCTCATCCACGTAGACCGGGTTCACCACCATGACGTTGTCGGTGTCGAACGCGCCCCAGTTGAGCGCGTAGCGCACCGGGGTCACGCCGAAGGGGAGCCACGGCGGGATCTCCACGTAACCACGCGTCTCCACGTCCATGTTGTCCACGGCGAACATGGATGAGCCGTACATGACGAAGTTGTATTCCTCAAGGCTGCTGGCGAGGCGGATGGCCACGGGCAGGCTCTCCTCAGTGGCCAGCTCCGCCACGCGCCCGAAGATCCCGGGGTGGATGGCGTAGACGGCGGCGGGGGCCACGCCCACCGAAGAGCGCGTGCCTTCGGCCATCTGCCGCCAGCGTTCGATGTCCTTGCGCGCCGAGTGGATGGCGTAATCGACGCGCATCTTGTCCATGGCGCCCACTTCGCGGTAGATCACCGAGCGGAGGCCCAGGGCTGCGGTGGCTTTGAGCGCAGCGCCGGTGGAGGTGATGTCGCCGATGGTGGTGATGCCGCCGGCCAGCGCATCCAGACCGCCCACGACCGCCGAATCGTACCAGTCAGCCAGCTCCAACCGCGCGCTCTTCTCGATGACGGAGAGGATCCACTTCGCATAGGGCTGATCCGCCACCAAGCCCCGGAGCACGGACTTCTCAAGCCGCGTGTGCACATCCACGAATCCGGGCATGAGCGCCGCCATGCCGAAGTCGGTCACTTCCTCTTCCGGATAGCGATGGATGAGCGCGTTCATGTCCCCGATATCCGCGATGCGCCCGTCCTGGACCAGGACCGCGCCGCCCGCGATGGGTTCTCCGATGATGGGAAAGACGTATTTAGCGCTGAGCAACATGGAAGCCTCGCTTGCGTGATCTAGAAACGCGCACCTTGAGCGCGCAGCCATGGGCCGTATCTTCAAGCGCCCTATTCTATCAGAGTGGGCAGGGCGCGCTATAATCATCCGACCATGACGAGCATAGACACGCAAACCGGGAGATGCGCGCCGGCGGAGCTTTCCACCAAGCGCGTGCATGCCATCTTCTCTTCCATCGCGAAGCGCTACGAGCGCTTCAACGCGCTTTCCAGCTTCGGCGCCTACAAAGGCTGGCTTGAGCGCATGGCGGCGGTGGCGGACATAGAGAGCACGGACATCGTGCTGGACGTGGCCGGCGGCACGGGAGATGTGTCCTTTCTGATGGCGGAGCGCAAACATCCCGCCATGGTCGTCTGCACCGATCTGGTGCCGGAGATGCTGGAAGTGGCATGCGGCAAGCAGGATCGCGGGCGCGGCGGGGATGTGGAGATGGCCTTCGCCGTGGCTGATGGGCAAGAGCTCCCCTTCGATGACGGCTCCTTCGATGCGGTGACGATGGCCTACGGGCTGCGGAACATGCCTGAGCGCGAACGCGCGCTCTCAGAGGTGATGCGCGTTCTTACGCCGGGCGGCAGCTTCACGTGCCTGGATTTCTCCACGCCGGGAAACCCGGTGCTGCGGCAGCTGTACGAGGTGTACCTGCACTCCATGATCCCCTTCTGGGGGAAAGTGGTGTGCGGAGACGATTCCGGGTTCCGGTACCTGGCCGACTCCATCCAGGCGTTCCCCGACCAACGCGGCGTGGCCGCTCTGTTGGAAGAAGCGGGCTTTGAAGCGGTGCGCTGGCATGACCTCACGGGCGGGATCGCCTGCGTGCACACGGCCGTGAAGCCTGAGTGAGCTTTTTCGCTGGGCGATCAGTAGGGCTCAGAGAGGTCCGCGTGGGCGTAGGCGTCTGAGTCCAAGCCGAAGAAGCGGCCTTGCTTGAAACGGTCCAAGGCCACGAGAGCGATCATGGCCGCGTTGTCCCCGCAAGCCTCCAGAGGCGGCACCACCAACCGCACGCCCCGCTCAGCGCACATCTCCTCATAGGCGCGCCTGAGCTCCGGATTCGCCGCCACGCCCCCGCCGACTGCGAGCGTGCGCGCTCCCGTCTCATCCAAAGCGCGCGCCGCCTTCGCCGTTTGCACCTCGATGACCGCCGCTTCGAATGAAGCGCAGATGTCCGCCGGGTTGAGCGTGCCCGCCTCCCGCTCCTGCTGGATGCAGGTGATGACCGCGGTCTTGAGACCTGAGAGCGAGAACCTGAAGTCCTTGGAATGCAGGAGCGCGCGGGGGAAATCATGCGCATCCGCCCTGCCCTCTTTCGCCAGGCGCGAGATGTGCGGACCCCCCGGATAGGGCAAGCCGAGAGCCTTCGCCACCTTGTCGAAGGCTTCCCCTACCGCGTCATCGATGGTGGCGCCCAAGATCTCATAGTCCTGCCAATCCTTCATATGCACGAGCAACGTGTTGCCGCCAGAGAGCAGAGAGACGATGGCGGGCGGCTCGAACGGCGCTCCTTCTGGGCTCTCCAGCCGATTCGCGTAGATGTGCCCTTCCAAGTGGTTCACGCCGATGTAAGGCACATCCAGCGCCCAGGCCGCCCCCTTCGCGAAGGCCACGCCCACCACGAGCGCGCCCACGAGCCCCGGCGCGTAGGTGGCGGCTACCGCATCCAGATCCTGCCAGGCAACACCCGCATCCTGCAGCGCTGCCTCCGCCACGCCGCAGATGGCTTCGATGTGCTTGCGGCTGGCGATCTCCGGCACCACGCCGCCGAAACGCGCATGGAAATCTATCTGGGACGCCACCACATCCGACAGGATGCTCCCCGCCCCATCCGTGACAGCCCCTGCCGTCTCATCGCAGGAGGTCTCGATGGCGAGGATGAGGGGATGTTCAGCGCTGGCCGCTGCGCCTGGGCCTGACGCGCGTTCATGATCCCGCTCATCAAGCCCGATGCCCGCCACGCGCCGCTCCTGGAACGAACGGAGGCGCGCGAGCACCTCATCCACGTCTCCTTCATATATGCGCGCATCCTCGCGGTCTGAATAATAGCCCGGACGCGTTCCCACCAACTCCATGGCCGCAGCCTCATAGAACGCCGCCGCGCCGTCGTTGGATGCCCGCACTTCAAGGGAGGCGGTCCTCGCCCCCAGATTGCGCGCATCTTCCAACACGCGGGCGAGCAACTTGGTCGCGATCCCTTCGCGGCGACGGTCCGGAGCCACCGCCACCTTCAAGATCTGAGCGTCCCCATCTATGATGAGCGCGCCGGCATAGCCGACAAGTCCGCCGTCCGCTTCCGCCATCCACCAAATGCGGCTGGAGCGGGTGAGCTCATCGGCGAAAGAGGACGCAGACCACGCATCCGTGCCCATGACCTTCTGCTCAAGAGCGGCCGCTTCCTCAGCCAGCGCGCCATCGAAGGGCCGCACCTCCACCGCTCCATCTCCATGCTGGACGCCTGTGCGCAGATCCCGCGCGCGTCCATCCGCCAAGCGCGCCCGCTCGCTCTCCTCGGCATCCGACAGGCGCGTGTAGACGGGGAGCGCCTCCGCCGGCCGCTGGCGCGCCTTCGCGCCCTCCTTTTGCAAGCGCTGTTGCAGCGCCAGGAGCAAGCCTTCGCCCGTGGGCGCCCAGAGGCTCTCCGACAGCTCCAGTTCCGTGCGTTGGAATGTTTCCGAATATTTCCCAAGGGCATCCCCCGTGAGCGAAAAACCGCCCTGGGGCAGCTCTTCTGCGAACGCCGCCGCTTTCACCACGCGGTCCTCCGTGAGCCGGTGCGCTCCCGCCGCGTCCAATGAGAACCATGCGGGATACACCTCTTTGCGCATGGCATCCCCCGCCACGAGCAGCCGCCCGCGCACGCCGTCCGCCCAGGCTTTCCATGCGACCGCATCCAACGTGGAAAGGCCGACCAAAGGCGCGCCCAGAGCAGAGGCGATCCCCTTCGCTGTGGCCATGGCGATCCGCACGCCGGTGAACGAGCCAGGACCACGCCCGACCGCCACCAAGCCCACCTCCTCACGGGTGACGCCCTCAGCGACACAAAGCTCATCCAGCACCGTGAGCAAGCGCGTGTTGGAAGCCCGATGGGCGGGGATATCCCGTGAGGCCAGAAGCTCCACGCGCGCATCCTCCACGATGCTACCGAGCGCGCAGGCCACCACCTCATTGGCCGTATCGAAGGCGATGACGACATCCCGTGCCATCCTCAAGCCTCCTGCGTGCAGAGTTTTGCCACCAGGCGCTCGAGCAACTGACGGGAACGCGCACCACGGGCTGAGAATGCAAGGTCGCGGCCCTCCCCCGCGCCCACTGCCCTTGAGATGCGCAGAGTGAGCGCATCCTCTGGCATGGCATCCGGAAAGAGGTCCGCCCATTCCACCAGGGAAGCGCCGGGCGTGGATTCGTCCACCAAGCTCCAGAAATCCACGTCATCCAGCTGCTCTTCTGCCTCAAGCCGGTACAAATCGAAATGGTTGAGAGCCACCGCGCCATGGGGATACGTGCACAGGATGGAGAACGTCGGGCTCACCACAGGAGCAGTGATGCCGAGAGCGCGGGCCACCGCTTGCGCGAACGTGGTCTTGCCCGCGCCCAGATCCCCTTCGAGCAGGACGACGTCCCCATCCTCAAGCCCTGAGGCCAGCGCGCATCCAAGCGCATCGAAGTCCTCAAGGGAAGCCTCCGCGCACAGAAGCTCCTCTCCGCGCCACAACGCTTTCACGACCGCGCGTCCTTGGTGGCATGGGCCGCGTACATGACCAGCCCCACGACCACGCCCCCTACGATGTTGCCGAGCGTCACCGGGATGAGATTCGCTGTGATGAACGTGCCGAAATCGAGCACGGCGGTGTTGATGCCCGCCTCAGAGATGAGGGGGATGTAGGCCGGCACCAGGTTCGCGAAGATGCCCGCGGGGATGTAGTACATGTTGGCGATGCAGTGCTCGAAGCTGGCGATGCAGAATCCGAAGATGGGGAAGAACACCCCCAAGATCTTGCCCGCCGTGTCATGGGCGGTGTTGCCCAGATAGATGGCGATGCAGACCAAGAAGTTGCAGAAGATGCCCAGCACGAAGGCGTTCATCCAAGGAAGCGAGCACTTCGCGGCCGCCACCTTCGCCGTATAGACCGCCAACTCTCCGCCGCCCAGGTTCAATTGGCCGAAGAACGCCATGAGCGCCGCCATGAGGATGGCACCAGCGAAATTGCCCACGTACACGATGCCCCAGTTGCGGAAGAGCCGCTTCCAGCTGATCTGGCCGCTGATGGCCGCCGTCACCATGAGAGCGTTGCCGGTGAACAGCTCCGTGCCCAGAAGCACGATCATCATGAGGCCGATGGGAAAGATGAGGCCCGTGACGAGCCGCTGCATGCCTGTGTTCTCCAGGCTGAAAGCGGCGCTGGAAGAAGCTATCGCGCCCATGGACACGAGCATGCCCGCCATGAAGGCCAGCACGAGCAGCCGCCAGAAGGGCGATTCGGCCTTCGGCACGGAGGCGGCTATGAAACCATCAGTGATCTCTTGGGGCGTGCGGATGGGCACGGCTCCTCCTTCATCCTTAGATCTTCAGCGGGCCGCCTAGAACAGGCCCGTGATCTTGCCCGTCTCATCCACGTCGATGCGCTGCGCGGCAGGTGCATTGCCCAGCCCCGGCATGGTCATGATGGAGCCCGTGAGCGCGACGACGAACCCAGCGCCCGCGGACACCTTCACCTCACGCACGGTGATCTGGAAACCGCGAGGCGCGCCCAGCTTCTTCGCATCATCAGAGAAGGAGTACTGGGTCTTCGCCATGCAGACCGGCATCCCGCCGAATCCGAGGCGCTCCAGCTTGGCGATCTCATTCACCGCAGCCGGTTCGAACACCACGCCATCCGCATGATAGATCCTGCGGGCGATGACCTCTATCTTCTCCGTCAGGGACAGGTCATCTTCATAGGAGTATTCGAAAGTCTGAGCGCTGCGGCCATCCGCATCCCCCTCTTCGCAAAGACGCACCACCTCATCAGCCAGCGCAAGGCCGCCTTCGCCGCCTTTGGCCCACACCTCTGAGAGCGCCACGTCCACGCCCAGCTTGCTGCACTCCGCCTCCACCAGATCCAGCTCCGCTTTCGTGTCCGTGGGGAACGCGTTGATGGCCACCACGCAGGGCAGCTGATAGACCTGGGTGATGTTCTCCACATGCTGCAAGAGGTTCGGAAGGCCCGCCTTGAGCGCGTCCAGGTTCTCCTCGTTCAGATCTTCTTTGGCCACGCCGCCGTGGTTCTTGAGCGCGCGCACCGTGGCCACGACCACGACCGCATCCGGCTTCAAGCCCGCAAGGCGGCACTTGATGTCCAGGAACTTCTCCGCGCCCAGATCCGCGCCGAAGCCCGCTTCGGTCACGCACCAATCCCCCAGCGCCAGCGCCATGCGCGTGGCCATGATGGAGTTGCAGCCGTGGGCGATGTTCGCGAACGGGCCGCCATGGACGAACGCGGGATTCCCCTCAAGGGTCTGCACGAGGTTCGGCTTCAGGGCATCCTTGAGCAGCGCGCACATGGCCCCTTCCGCTTTCAGATCATGGGCGGTCACAGGCTCATCATCGTAGGTGTAGCCCACCACGATGCGTCCCAGCCGCTCTTTCAGATCGGTGATGGAAGTGGCCAGGCAGAAGATGGCCATGACCTCGGAGGCCACCGTGATGTCGAATCCGTCTTCGCGCGGCGTGCCATGGGCCTTCCCGCCAAGCCCATCCACGATGTGCCGCAGCTGGCGATCGTTCATATCCACCACGCGCTTCCACGTGATGCGGCGCACGTCTATGTTGAGCTCGTTGCCCGCCTGGATGTGCGCGTCCAGCATGGCGGCCAGCAGGTTGTTCGCCGCGCCTATGGCATGGAAGTCTCCCGTGAAGTGCAGGTTGATGTCCTCCATGGGGATGACCTGGGCGTAGCCGCCGCCCGCAGCACCTCCCTTGATGCCGAACACGGGCCCGAGGGACGGCTCGCGCAGAGCCACGACGACGTTCTTGCCGCGCAGGGCCAAGGCGTCCGCCAGGCCCACCGTGGTGGTGGTCTTCCCTTCGCCGGCGGGCGTGGGGTTGATGGCGGTCACCAGCACGAGCTTGCCCGGCTCATGAGCCTCATCGGCCAGGAGGTTGTAGTCCACCTTCGCCTTGTACGGCCCATAGGACTCCAGGTGGTCCTCCCCTATCCCCAATCCTTCCGCCACATCGGCGATCTTCTTCGGGGTTGCCGCCTGAGCGATCTCGATGTCTGTCAACATGCGTCCTCCTTGGCGCGTTTCCGGTGTTCCTCAGATATTAAACGAAGTCCGATGAGCGTGAGGTCCGGGTTCACATCATCCACCTCTTGAGCCAGGGAAGCGACCCCCTCCGCCAAGCCGCCTGTTGCCACTACGAACGCGTCTTCTCCCAGCTCCGCTTTGATGCGCCGGATGAGGCCGTCCACGCGATCCGCCTCGCCGAAGACGATGCCGCTTTTGAGCGCTTCTTCCGTGCCGCGGCCGATGGCATGCTCAGGGGCGGTGAGGTTGATGGAAGACAGCTGCGCGCCGCGCGAGATGAGCGTTTGCGCGCTGGTCTGGAGCCCTGGTGCGATGATGCCGCCGATGAACCGTCCGCGGCGATCGATGACCTCCATGTTGGTGGCCGTGCCGAAATCCACCACGATGGATGGGCATCCGTAGAGCGCTTTCAGAGCGACGGCATCCGCGATGCGGTCCGCCCCGATCTCCTGGGGCGCAGGATAGTCCGCGCAGAAGAGGCTTCCCGCCGTCTTCGCGGAGACGATGAGCGCCGGGCTTCCGCACAGAGCGGAGATGGCATCCGACCATGCTCGCGTGAGCATGGGGACCACGCAGGCCAAGATCCCCTCGTCAAGCTCATGAGAATCCATGCCAGCCACCTCCATGAGCGGCAGCAAGCGCGCGCAGATGGCATCGGGCGTATCCTCCTTGCAAGTGGGGATGCGCCACGACGCGCGCAGCTCTTCGCCGCCGTACGCGCCGATGACGGTATGGGTGTTTCCAACATCAATGGCGAGAAGCATGATTATTCTGGTCAACTCTTGTCTTATTTGATGGATAATGGTACAGATACGATACACCATCAGGTGTTCGGGCGGAGGCACCTTGCCGCCCATGAGCCGCATCAGGAAAGGCAACGGCAATGACTGAAGCTCCCATCCGGATCCTCGTCGTGGATGACGAGACCACCATCACCGATTTCGTCGGCTATGCTCTGAAAAAGGAAGGCTATGAGGCGGACATCGTCCACAACGGCGAAGACGCCATCACCGCCGCCGGGCAGAATGACTATGACATGTTCATCTTGGACATCATGCTGCCGGGCATGGATGGGTATGAGCTTTGCCGCCGTCTGCGCACGAACACCTCCGCCCCGGTGCTGTTCCTCTCCGCGCGCGACACGGAGCTGGACAAGGTGGTGGGCCTTGAGATCGGTGGCGATGACTACCTGGCGAAGCCTTTCGGCGTGCGCGAGCTGATCGCCCGCGTGAGAGCGCTTCTGCGCCGCCGCTCAGGCCAGGTGGGTGCCCAGAAGAGCGTCATGAGCGTGAACGGCATAACTTTGGATGAGGATGCGCACACCGCTTCCGGCGACAAGGGCCAGATCGACCTCACGCCGCGGGAGTTCGAGCTTCTGGCTTCCCTCATGAAGAACGCAGGCCACGTGGTGAGCCGCGATGATCTTCTGCGCGATGCCTGGGGCTGGGAGTTCCTCACGGAGACGAAGACGGTGGACACGCACATCAAGCGCCTGCGCGACAAGATCAGCGCCGCGGGGTATGATCCAGGCGTGGTGGAGACGGTGCGCGGATACGGCTACCGCTTCAAGGCCTGAACTCAACCATCCGTTCCGCAGATCAGAACCCCGGAAGCCGCCTTCCGGGGTTTTCTTTCGCCCTCAGGCATCCCTCATCCGTTGCAGCTTCGCACGAGCCTCCGGCGAGATGCGGTCAGCCAGGGTGTTCTTCTTCGATATGACGGGCGCGACATCTTCGCGAGCGTCTTGGATGAGCATCTCCATCTCCTGACAGAAGCCCTCCGCGCTCATGCGGTCCACCCCGCCGCCGAAGACCGCATCTTGGATGCCCGCATCGCTGGAGACCACCATGGTCTCCACGTCGCGCTCTTTCGCATCATGGGCGATGCGCTCGATCAGGCGGTCGGCGGACTGCCCGCGCCGCGTGAAGACGATCCGCACGCACCCGATGACCGCATCCGATTCAGCCACGGCGAACTCGTTGTCCGCCGCGTCGAACACGATGACGGCATCCGATCTCATGCCCGCGTAGCTGATGACGTCGTTGATGAGCCGCTCACGAGCTTGGTTGAAGGTGTCATCCGTGTAGTCAGGTGAGGTGATGGCGGCATAGCGGCTCCCTGAGCGGAGCACGTTGTAGCCATCCACGATGAGCAGGCGCTTTCTAGCCTTCGCCATGGTTCTGCCTGAGCCATTCGTACATCATGACCGTGGAAGCCTGCGCCACATTCAGCGATGACAGCTGGCCGAACATGGGCAGCTTGCACTCCAAGTCACAGTTCTTCCGGACCAGCTCTGAGACGCCGGCCTGCTCGTTGCCCATCACGAGCGCGATGCGCCCCTCCATGTTCGTATCCCAGAGCAGATCGCGGGCATGCTCGGTGGCCGCCACCACCCAGAAGCCCGCATCCTTGAGCGCGCCGATGGCTTGGGTGAGGTTCGGCACCTCCGCCACATCCAAGTGCGCTATGGCCCCGGCGGAGCTTTTGTACGTGGCGGCCGTCACATGGACCGAGCGCGCTTTCGGGATGATGATGCCCGCAGCACCCACGCATTCCGCCGAACGCGCGATGGCCCCCAGATTGCCCGCATCGGTCAGGTGATCGCACAGGACGATGAGCGCGCGGCCCGTCTCAGCGAAGCGCTCATCCGCCACTTTGACGAGATCGGACACGGTGGCATACGGGAACGGCGCCGCCTTCGCGATCACGCCCTGATCGGCTATCTTGCGCTGCCGATCCTCAGAGGCTTTCGGAGCCGCTTTGCGCACAAGTTCTTCGATGCGCCGGCGTGGGGCGGAGCTCACTTTCACCTCGCGCTGCTTGCATTTGCGGATGATGTCCTTGACGAGCGTGTCCTGATCCAGATTGCCCGCCAAGAAGACCTCCTGGATGGGCATGCCGCTGCGCAGCGCTTCCAGGACCGGGCGCTTGCCTTCGATGAGATCTGCCATGTCATCCTCTCAAAGAAAACGCGCCAGAACTGCTTATTCCGGCGCGTCTCTCAACTCTTGTCAGCGCTGCGCAAGATCAGGACTGTTGATCCTCCTGAACCTTCACTTCCGCCGCCTCTTCAGCCTTGAGCGCTTCCGCTCCATCAACATCCGATGCGATCTCAGCCACGCGCGCCGCGAACGCGTCGCGCTGCTCTTTGGTCATCGTCCGCATCTGAGCACGGATGATATCATCCCTGAGCTGTTGGGTCTTGCCTTGAGCATCCGTTTGCAGCTCATCGGCGATCTCCTTGCCCTCATCAACGGTGATCTGGCCCTTCTTCACGAGCGTCTGGAGCACTTCTTGGGTCTTGTCAGCGCCGATGGCAAGAGCGCCCACGCCTGCCAGGAATATCTGACGGAAGGGATCTGTCGCGTTCGCCATGATCGATTGCCTCCTTGATTCGTCTGCCTGCATCTTTTCTCATGATGACGCACGAGCCGCAGGCGGAAACGCTCAAAGGAAGACCGTTACAGAACGGTGGTCATCAACGCTGGAAAGGGCCGCGAAGACGGCCCTTTGCGGGATGCATCACTGGACCTCGCCGTCGAACATGCCAGAGAAGATGGTGACGCCGCCATTGTTCATGTTGCCCATCTTGCGGTTCGCGAAGGCCAGAAGCTCAGGCAGGATGTCCACCTGAAGGTCGCGGCGCTCTCCGGTGAGACGCCGCTTGATCTCCACCTTGCCTTCGGCCAAGCCGCGCTTGCCCACGATGATCTGGAGCGGCCAGCCGATGAGGTCCGCATCGGCGAACTTGACGCCTGCGCGCTCATCACGGTCGTCGATGGCCACTTCGAAACCGAGGCGCTGGCATGCCCGCGCGATCTCCTCCGCTTTCGGCTGCACCTCATCATCCCCCACCACGAGCGGGATCACGCAGACGTGGGCCGGCGCCACGGCCAGAGGCCACTGGATGCCGGCATCATCATGATGCTGCTCCACGATGGCGGCCATCATGCGGGTGATGCCCACGCCGTAGCAGCCCATGATGAACGGTTGCTCCTTGCCATCCTTGTCCAGGAACGTGGCGTGCATGCTCTCGGAATACTTGGTGCCCAGCTGGAAGACCTGGCTCACCTCGATGCCGCGCGCGCCCTTGAGCGAGCACCCGCATTCGGGGCACGCGTCTCCCGGCTGCACCACGCAGAGATCCGCCCATCCGTCCACCATGAAATCGCGTCCGGGCGCAGCCCCTACGTAATGGAAGCCCTCTTCATTGGCGCCCACGACCCACTGCGGCACGCCCTTCAAGGAGGTGTCCGCGATCACGCGCGCGCCGTCCGGGAGGCCCACCGGCCCCATGGAGCCCTTGTGCAGACCGAATGACTCCATCTCCTCATCGGTCAGGAGCTGGAAGCCAGGCACTGCGCGCTGGGCCTTGAGCTCGTTCATCTCATGGGTGCCCGGGACGAACAGGACCACGAGGCCGTCATCAGCGTCACGGCCGGAAAGCGCTTTGACCGTGGACGAGGCCGGGATGTCCAAGAACGCCGCCAGATCCTCGATGGTGTGCACGCCCGGCGTCTCGATCTTCTTGAGCTCAGCTTCACCATGAGCAGTGGGGTGCGCCAGGCACTCCCCCGCCTCCGTGTTCGCCGAGTAGCCGCAATCGCAGAAGACGAGCTCCGCTTCGCCGCTTTCCGCGAGAGCCATGAACTCCTTGGTCACCTTGCCGCCGATCTGGCCGGAATCCGCCTCCACCGCGCGCCAGTCCAGAGCGCAGCGGTCGCAGATGCGCCCGTAGGCGTCGCTCATGTCGTCGTAGGTCTTCTGCAAAGACTCCTGGGAATCATGGAAGGAGTAGGCGTCTTTCATGATGAACTCGCGGCTGCGCAAAAGCCCGAAGCGCGGACGGATCTCATCGCGGAACTTGACCTGGATCTGATAGAGGGAGAGCGGCAGCTGCTTGTAGCTGCGCAGCTCATCCCGGATGAGCGCGGTGATGAGCTCTTCATGGGTGGGACCCAAGCAGAAGCCGCGGTCGTGGCGATCGGAGAGGCGCATGAGCTCCGGGCCGTAATCATCCCAGCGCCCGCTTTCCAGCCAGAGCTCTGAGGGTTGCAGCGCCGGCATCATGATCTCATAGGCGCCCGTGGCGTCCATCTCCTGACGCACGATGTTCTCCACCTTGGAGAGCACGCGCATGCCCAGCGGCAGGAACGTGTACACGCCGCTGGCGGTCTTGCGGAGCATGCCGGAGCGCAGAAGGAGCCGGTGGCTGGCGATGTCCGCATCAGCCGGGTCTTCTTTGAGCGTGGGGATGTAGAGGTTCTTGAGGCGCAACATCTCAGCCATGGCGGGATCTCCTTTGACGTAGGGGCGCACTGGCTGAGGAAGAAGAGCTAGAGCGCCTTGATCTGTTCCATGAGGGCATCTGCGATCTGCCCTTCTTTGACTTTGCGCACGATTTTACCATGAGCGAACACCGCACCGTGACCGTCCCCGCAGGCGACTCCGACATCGGCGTCTTTCGCTTCACCGGGGCCGTTCACCACGCACCCCATGACGGCCACTTTGATGGGCGCCTCCACATCTTGCAAGCGCTCTTCCACCTCTTTCGCGATGGAGATGAGATCCACCTTGCAACGGCTGCACGTGGGGCAGCTGATGATCTCAGGCGTGCGCTGGCGCAGCCCGAGCGCGGAGAGGAGCGCCCAGCCAGCGCGCACCTCCAGGACGGGGTCGTCGGTGAGCGAGATGCGCAGCGTGTCCCCGATGCCTTCGGCCAGAAGGATGCCCGAGCCCGCTGAGGATTTGACCAGGCCCTGCATGGCCGTGCCCGCCTCGGTGACGCCGATATGCAGCGGCACGTCCGGGATCTGGCGCGCGAGCAGGCGATAGGCCTGAACCGTGGTGGTCACGTCATGGGCTTTCGCCGAGACGACGATGTCAGAGAAGCCGCGCTCATCCTTGAAGTAGCGCACGTATCCCACCGCGGAGAGCGCCAGCTTCTCCGGAAGCGAAAGGTCCTTCCGCTCTGCGATGTCCGACTGGAGGGAGCCGGCGTTCACGCCGATGCGGATGGGGATGCCCGCTCCGCGCGCGGCGGCGATGACCAGATCCGTTTCGCTCAGCCCCCCGATGTTGCCCGGATTGATGCGCAGCGCGGACGCACCGCGCCATGCGGCTTCGATGGCGCACTTGGCGTCGAAATGGATGTCAGCCACGATGGGGATGGGGCTGGCATCGCAGACTTTCGAGAAGACGGCCAGGGACTCGCGACGCGGAACGGCCATGCGCGCGATCTCGCACCCCGCTTCCGCCAGACGGTTCACTTGCTCGATGTTCGCGCCGGGATCGGTTTCCGAAGCGCAGAGCATGGATTGCACCACGATGGGGCTGCCGCCCCCCACGACCACGTCCCCCACGTGCACGGGGCGCGTGCCCTGGCGCGGCGCGATTAGCGTTTTAGGTTCGTTGTCAGCCATGGGCGATATCTTACCGCAAGAACCCTCATGCGGGAACGTCCAGGATGGAAGGCGGATCAGCCGCCCAAGATGAAACGCTGGACGTCTTGGTTCACCATGAAGGCGAAGAAGCAGAGGAACAGCGCCATGCCGGCCATGGAAATGGTGCCGAGCACCCGCGGTGAGATGGTCTTGCGCGTGAGCTTCTGGATGATCTCCACGAGGAAGCGGCCGCCATCAAGGGGCGGGATGGGCAGCAGGTTCATGAGGCCGATGGAGATGGAGATGACGGCCATGAAGAACAGCGCGTCCGCCACGCCGCGAGCGAAGAAATCCGCCGACATGACGGCGATGCCGATGACGCTCGTGGAGTTCGACACCACATCCGCCGCCGTGGCCGGGTTGAACAGGCCGAGGATGGCTTGGAACGTGGCCACGATGGCCCCGAAGCCCACCTGGATGGACTGCGAAGGCGACAGGAACAGATGCTGGACCTCGCCGGTCTGGGGATTCGCCACATCTATCCCGATCACCGTGTAGACCACGACGAACGCGACCATGGCGAACAGGAGGTTCACGCCGATGCCCGCGAGCAGGATGACCGAGCGCTTCCAGAAGGGAAGAGAGCGGTACTGGCACGAGAGCTCGCGCTCATAGAAGGCATCCATATCCTCTATGGGGCGGGCGCTTCCTGCCGGTTGGACCTCGGGTGCCGGCAGCGCGTGCTTTTTCGCGAAAGCGCGCTGGGCGCGGGAGGGGCGCGCCTCCGGGGTCATCCACCTCTGCTCCGCATCCTTGCGCGCTGGTCTGCGGATGCTCCCCCACTCCGCCAGCTGATCGAGCGCATCGAACGCCTCGTCTTCGCTGATGTTGAGGCGGCGCGCCGCCTCTTCTTCGGTGATGGCCCCTTGTGCATGGACCAGAGCCAAGCATTCCTTCGACTTCGGGTGCATTCCACCGGCTTCCATGCCGCACACGCGCGCATATCCACCGAGCGGAACCGCCGTCACGCCGAAGCGTGTGCCCGCCGCCGTGAAGCCGATCGAAGGGCCGGGAAGCCCGAGCATGAACTCCGTCACGCGCACGCCGAACGCGCGGGATGCCAGGTAGTGACCACCCTCATGGATGAGGACGATGAATCCGATCGCGATCACCGCGGTGAGGATCATGAAAAGGATGTCGAACACGGGCCGCCTTTTCTCATGGGTTCGTGGCGAAAAGCTGACGACATTATCAAGGCTTCTCCTGATCTTGTGAAGGTTCTCAGCGAAATGACCACAACGCCTCTCCGATCCGACGAAGGCAACAGCGGCCTCTCTTGAAGAGAACTGATGAAAAAGCGCTCGCTGGCGTGTGCTCATCCGACATGGATCTGATGAATGCAGCGCCTAGAGTCATGCCATGGCAGCTTGCGGAAGCCGTGCAGAAGACGCGGCGTGAGAGGAAGGCTTGGATGGCGAAGATCGGATCGAAGTTGAAGGACGCGGGCAGGGCGCTTTCGCGCCTGTGGCTCGCTTGCGCGCTGACCTTGGCTCCTGGATGC
Organism: uncultured Eggerthellaceae bacterium; assembly: GCA_910580205.1. Lineage (GTDB taxonomy): Bacteria > Actinomycetota > Coriobacteriia > Coriobacteriales > Eggerthellaceae > MGBC163016. Next base: position 65,851 of record CAJTVP010000006.1, on the reverse strand, counting down.
GCTTTCGCGGATGAAGGGTCCGGGGGCGACGAGGAAGCGCCGTGCCATCCGACGCGCGCCGCCTACCTCCATGAGAACGTCGACCAGAGAACCGCACCTGTGGAAGAGCCCGGCATCCTCAAGACCGCCTTCGCATGGTTTTCCGGCGATGACCCATGCCGCCTTGAGGACAGCGGGCATACGCTCTATCTGAAAAGCACGCTTTTGGACGGAGCGGCAGCGGGAGATGACATGACCTTCGATGCCGTCTATGGCCGCGAGGACTGGATGGACCTTGTGGCGGGACAATACGATTCCTGCCTTGATCTGCTGGATCCGGGATGTGACAGCCCGTACCTCGTCGCTCTGGCGAACGCCCAGGCGGAGAACGGCGTGGGGAATCCCACCGATCACGTGTTCACGGCGATGACCAACGAGGGCGACGTCATCGAGGATGCTCTTTTCGATGAGGAGAGCGGGATCGCCTACGTGCCGAAACGACTCTATGAGGAAGAGGGTGAAGATGCTGCCTTCGGGTGCCAGCTGCAGACGCTCACCCCTATCACCTTCGGAGAGGAGGCTGCCTGCCTCACGGATGTGGACATCACCTGCCATGACTTCCGCGTGGAAGCGGCGGCTTCATCCACCGTCTCTTCACAGGCGTTCGACGTGACCTGCATGATCCCCGTGGCGAGCCCGCGCACCGCCGCGTTCGTGTCCCTGCCCCGCATCCACATGCGCCTGAACGGCAGCGAAGAGGAGCTCGCGCTCAAAGAGGGCGAGAACGCCCGGTGGGACAGCGCTTTGGGCGTGTTGGAGCTGGCCGTGGCGCCGCAGACGCTTCTGCAGGTGGAAGTTGAAGTGGATGCGCCCGGCGTGCTGGGGCTCATCGCCGAGCCCGCTCAGGCCACCGCCACCTCTTCCCTCTCCTATGTCCCGGACGTCGTCTTCGACCGCTTGAACCCCGATACGCTCACCCCCGGCCGCAAGATCAGCTTCACATCGAACGTGGACTATTGGTGGCCGAACACGGCCAACGCCAGCTGGCAGAGCTGCGTGAGCACGGGGCCCTACTGTTACTCATGGATCCATGATCCGAACAGCCTCTATGAGTACATCGCCTGGGCGCAAGGAGCGGACTGGTCGGGCGTGGCGGACCGAGACGTCTCCAGCTTCATCGTGGATCCGAACGGCAACCAAGCTTCACGGAACTATTTCAACTACATCTTCGAGTTCGGCGGTTGGCAGCTGGAAGACCAGGACTTCCATTCCGACCGCTGGCCGATCACCAACGAAGACTACTCAGCGGGCTGCGGATCAGCCGCCTTCGGCCTGCAATGCAGCCATGCGAAGAACCCCGTGGGAGACCCGCTGCCGGATGGGGATGTGGGACGGATGGCCCTGCGCATCTTGGAAGTGAACCAAGAAGCCGCCCGTCCCTACGTGGTCATCGGGTTCGTCGGGCCATCCATCGCGAACCAGCCGGGCGTGGGCATCTACAAATTCGAGATCAAGCTGACCGGGAAGATAGAGGTGGCCAAAACCTCCGCCCTGCCAGAGCTCACGGAAGGGAACGCCACCTACTCCACTGATGGCATCATCTACGACGTGTTCGCGGATCCCGCTTGCCGCACGCTCGTCACCCAGATCCGCTTGGATGCCCAAGGACGCGGCCTCTCTGACCGCCTCAAAGGCGGCGTCCACTATCTGCGCGAGAACGCCGCATCGCTCATCGGCACCGGATTCACTCACGACAAGGCCGTGCGCGCCGTGACCGTCTCTCCCGGCAAGACCGCGCCTCTCGCGGTTTCAGACATCCCCCAGAGCTACCACGCGGACTTGATCGTGCGCAAGGTGGATTCCGTCACGGCGAACAGCACGCCCCAAGGAGACGGCACGCTGGTTGGAGCGGAGTTCGAAGCGCGCCACTACCGCGAGCGCTTCTCAAGCCCAGCTGAAGCGCAGGCTCTCACCCCTTCGCGCACCTGGCGCTTCTTGACCGATGCGAACGGCTGCATCTCATTCGATCGCGAACATGCCGTGGGCGGGGACGAGTTCTACCGAAACAGCGCAGGGGAGGTTTGCTTGCCGCTCGGCACGCTCACCATCCAAGAGACGAAAGCGCCCACGGGGTATCTGATCGACGAGACCATGCGCGTGATCGGCCTGCCCTCAGAGGGGCAGCGCGAGACGATCGAGTTCGTGCAAGAGCAGACCGTGGCTGATGACATCCAGCGGGGAGACGTGCTCATCGAGAAGCGTGACGCGGAAAGCGGCCTGCAAAGCGCGCTGGGGGCAGCGGACCTTGATGGCACCACCTTCCAGATCCGCAACGACAGCGAACATGACGTGTGCGTGCGCGGCGTGATGCACGCGCCCGGAGAGGTGGTGGCCACCATCACCGCCACTGGCGGCGTCGCGCGCACTGAGGACCGCTTGCTGCCCTTCGGCGCCTACACCATCCAAGAGACGGCGGCAGGCCCTGGTTATCTGGCGAGCGACGGGAAAGCGCGCACGTTCACGATCGACAAAGACGGGTGCGTGACCCAGCTCGTGCGAGGCGCAGGCGCGTGCGATCAGGTCAAGCGCGGGGATCTTGACCTGCGCAAGATCCGCGAAACGGACCAGTCGCGGCTGGCGCGCGTCCCCTTCCTGCTCACGTCCCAGACCACCGGAGAAGCCCATGTGGTCGTCACGGACGAGAATGGGATTGTGGATACGAGCGCCACGTGGAACCCGCATACGCGCAACACCAACGGCAACGATGCGGCGCTCGCTGCGCTGGATGGAGATGGAAGCGGGCTGAAGGCAGCAGCCGAAGCGACGGGAGCTCACGAGGGCGCAGAGCCGCCCGGCGAGGACGTTCGCGAACCGGGCATCATCTACGGCAGCGATCTTGATCCCGAAGCCGGCCTTTGGTTCGGGAAGACCGCAGATGGCGGCTGCACGCAACCGGATGACAGCTTGGGCGCGCTCCCCTACGACGCCTACACCTTGACCGAGCTGCGCTCTGATGCCAATGAGGGTCTGGAGCTGGTGACCCTTGAGAACATCAAAGTGACCGCCCATGGTCTGAGCATCCCTCTCGGAGACATCGAAGACCGCGTGACGCCCCCGCCCGCCATCACCACCTCCGCGAGCGCTGGGAACGTGGATGTGAAACAGCTCTTCCCGAATGAGGAGGCGGCCATCACCGATCGGATCGACTATTGCAACCTGATGCCGGGACGCGCCTACACGATCCGCGGGCGACTCGTGGATGGGAGCACAGGAGATGGAATCACGGATGCGGATGGAGATCCCGTGACCTCAGAGCGCGCGCTCACGCCTGCGAACCCGTCAGGCAGCTGCGAGGTGGCGTTCATCTTCGATGCGACGCAGCTTTCCGGCAAGCGCCTCGTCTGTTTCGAGGAGGTGATCGACCAAGAGAGCGGGAAGATCATCTGCTCTCACGAAGAGCTTTCTGACAGCGCGCAGAGCGTCACCGTGGTCGAACCGCGCATCAGCACCTTCGCGAGCGATGCGGCCACGGGAGAGAAAGAAGCCCCTTGCGGCGAGCCGATGAAGATCATCGACGCGGTCAGCTACCAGGGCCTTGAAGCGGAAGCCGAATACACGCTCACCGGCGCGCTCATGAAGCGGATCTCCTCCGAAGAGGGCACGCGCGCAGAGCCGGTGACCGATGCAGCGGGCGAGCCCATCACGAGCTCCATCACCTTCGCGCCTGAACTGGGGACGGGTCGCACATCGGTGGCCTTCGAGGTGGACGGCTCCCAGTGCGCCGCCGGTGCGCAGTTCGTGGTCTATGAAACGCTCACGAAAGATGGCCGACCCTTGGTGGTCCATGAGAACCCGCTGAACGACGCCCAGACCATCACGTTCCGCGCGCCACGGGAAGAGGCGCCTGAGCCTGAACCGGTCCTTGATCAAGAACGGCCCCCGTCGGATGAGACGCCACGGTCAAGCTCCACGCTCCCTCAGACCGGCGACCGAACGCCTTGGGCGCCCCTGCTCGCCACGACCGGCGCAGCCGCCATCATGCTGCTCATCCTCTGGCGCATCCGGAAACGCCGCCCCGTCCATGGCCGCCATCGCGCGACGGGGAAGGGAATCTAATGAAGCCCCTCGCGATCCTCCGGCGCGCCCTGTTCGCCACCATCTGCTTGGACTGCGCGCTCATCCTCGGCATGAGCGCAGCCCTGGCCCTCCCGGCCCTGTTCGGGATGGAAGCCTGCGTGGTGATGTCGGATTCCATGGGGAGCGCCCTCCCGCGCGGCTCGCTCGCCTACATCGACCGCGCCGCGGATGGAACGTCCGCATCACCCGGCGACATCATCGCCTTCACCCTGGAAGACAGCCTATGCGTGCACCGAGCCGCCCGGATAGATGAGGAAGGAGGGACGATCACCACCAAAGGGGACGCGAACGAGACGGATGACCTGCACCCGGTCCCGTTCGGAGACGTGAGGGGCGCGGTGAGGTTCGCGCTGCCGCAAGCCGGCGCTTTCCTGCACCTGCTCATCTCCCGCAAGACCATCGTGATCTTGACATCGGCCGCGCTCGCGTTCGCCTATCTGGCTCTTGCATACCTGCCTTTGAATGACCGAAGAAAGAGACCGAAAGGAAGACCATGGCGATTCAACCATCTGACCAGCCCCAACGACCTGAAAAGAGCGTGAAGAGGGCTGCTGCAGCGGCGACGTGCGGGGCGCTCGCGTGCCTGCTCGGCATCAGCGCTGCCGCCGCATACCTCACCGGCACGGCGAGGGCGGTGAACCCCTTCACGATCAACGCCAACCTCAAAGTGGAGCTGACCGAACCCGCCTTCTCCTCGGAGGCGGCGGCGAACATGCTGCCCGCGCAAACGGTGGCAAAAGACCCCACCATCACCAACGCCGGCAGCATCCCGGTCTACATCGCCGCAGACGTGAAGATCCCCGTGTTCTCAGGGAATGCCCTGATCGAAGGGGTGGACACCACGCTGGCCGATGCCGACCTGTTCACTTTCGCCGTGAACGACGGGTGGGAACAGGACGGAGCGCCGCTGTTGAAGGACGGATACCGGACGTACCGCTACATCTATGAGGCCGAGCTTGCGCCAAACGCCTCCACCAAGAGCATCTTCGATGCGGTGACCCTGGCGAATTTCACGCAAGATGCCGGGATCACCACCACCTCCATCGACGTGTCGGCCTATGCCATCCAGTCTGAGGGCTTCTCAGACGCCCATGAAGCCTGCGCGGCCTATGGCGCCTCGGCCATGGCGTGAGCGGCTGAGGGAGGAGAAGGATGGTCCCATCATGCATGCAGGCCGCTTCCGCGTTGGGTGCGCGAAGGGCTGCGGCCCTGTTCGCCGGTTCGCTTCTGGCCGCCGTCATCTCGCTGGCCTCGTTCAGCGTTGAGCCCGCTTACGCCTGGTTCACGGATGCCGTCTCCCTCTCCAACGGCTTCACCATCGCGGCCGGCGGAAAGGAGGAGCCCTACGCCGCGCTCTACAAAGATCCGGCCAGCGCGCAACGGACGCTCGTCTTCGATCGCGCGAGCGCCATCCCCTCTTCTTGGAATGGCCGCGCGCTCGAAGCCTCCTGGCACGGGATGGAGAAAGGTGATCAGGATTTCAGCGCTGACGCATACGCCTCCAGCATCCGACCGAGCCGATTCAAGAAGTGGCAGGACAACGCGCGGAACATCACGGAAGTGGCGTGCGGTGGCAAGGCCGCAGCCGACCCGATCCACGTGCTCAATCCGCAGTATTGGTTCTTCAATCTGAGCAAAGCGAAGACCATCGATGTGTCAGGCATCACGCCGGACGCGTTCGCTGAAGGAGATGCGAGGAACCGGCGGAGCATCCAATCCATGTTCAAAGGCTGCTCCTCGCTGGTTGAGATCAAAGGCCTTGAGGGGTGGGACATGGCGGGGATGGAAGATGCTGAGTGCTGCTTCGATGGGTGCAAAGCGCTCAAGGCGCTGGATGTGTCCCGTTGGGATGTGAGCTCGCTGAAGACCATCCCGCAGATGTTCCGGGATTGCTCCTCTCTGCGCTCCCTTGATCTCAGCGGCTGGGACACGCGCTCATGCACCGCTCAGATCAAGTTCCTCTTCTCCAATTGCAGCAACCTGGAGGAGATCAAAGGCTCATCCTCGCTCAGATTCCATGGCGCAGGCCAGGGTTGGAACGCGTTCTACAACTGCAAGAGGCTCAAGCGCCTTGACCTCTCAGGGTCTGGCGGAGAACCCGATTGCGCCTTGACCTTCTGCACGGGGATGTTCATGAACTGCTCATCCCTCACGCACCTGGACATCTCCGGCATCAAGCTGGCATCGAACGCGGGCGATGAGCACCTGGATATGTTCTACGGCCTATCCAGCTTATCGACGTTCATAACCTCGAACCGCATGGAGGATATCGCACCAGAGCCGCCAACGCCTCCCGGTGGGCAAGGAGCGGCCGTCGAAGGATGTTGGGTGAGCGAAGGTGACGGGGATGCGTTCAACGGCGCTGAGCTCGCTGCGCATCTTGGGCAGACGAGAGACGCCGAAGCAGGGCTCCCCTTCCGCATCTTGTCGTTCACAGCCTCCGAACGCGCTGTTGCAGCTGCGGAGGAAGAAGGGCCGACCGTATCCGAAGCGCCAGAGGAGGAAGCGATGGGGCGCGAACCAGAAGACGATGGGGCTTCTGAGGAACCACGGGATGAGCCGCAAGAGGCGGATGGCAACGGCGAGCCGGATGGATCCGACGAGACGGCCGACCCGGATGGAGAAGAAGAGGAAGGCGAAGAGGAGATGGCCCCTGAAGAGGCCGAGGGAGATGTGACAGGGACAGCGCCAAAAGAAGCAGTCCCTGACGCTGCGCTCCTACAACCCTAGATATGCGGCTGCATGCTCACGGGCGCGGGCGTCGACATCCTCCAACTGCTCCAAGGATTCGACCGCCTCCGCCTCGTGGGCTTCCATGGCATCCTCCACGCATGCCGGGATGTCCAAAAAGCCGCACGCTCCCTCCAAGAACGCCGCGACGGCCACTTCGTTCGCAGCGTTCATGACGCACGGCATGGTGCCTCCGGTCTTCCCCGCCTGCACGGCGAGCGCGAGGCAACGGAAGGTATCCGTGTCAGGTTCGCCAAGATCGAGCGGCGCCATCTTCCTGAAATCAACGGACGGCGCGGGAGATGGCCACCGGTCAGGCCAGCTCAGGGCGTATTGGATGGGGATGCGCATGTCCGTCGCCCCCAAGTGCGCCTTGACCGACCCATCCACGAACTCGACCATGGAGTGAATGGCGCTTTGACGCTGCACCAGCACGACGATCCGCTCATAGGGCATGTTGAAAAGATGGTGCGCTTCGATGACCTCAAGGCCCTTGTTCATGAGCGTGGAAGAATCGATGGTGATCTTCGGCCCCATGGCCCAGGTGGGATGCGCCAGAGCATCCGCAGCGGTCACCGTCTCAAGCTCATCCGCTTCCATGCCGTAGAACGGGCCGCCAGAAGCGGTCACCCACAGCCGCTTCACCTCAGAGCGATCCTCGCCGACCAGGCATTGATAGATGGCGCCGTGCTCAGAATCGATGGGCATGAGACGTCCCGGCACCTGCGCTCGCGGCATGATGAGGTCTCCCCCCACCACGAGCGACTCCTTGTTCGCCAGAGCCAGCTGCGCGTCCGTCTCAAGCGTCTTCATGCTGGCGCGCAATCCTTGAGCGCCCACCAGCGCGTTCACCACCACATCCACGCCATCCATCTCGATGAGATCAAGGGCTGCTTCAGCGCCTTGGGCCGTGTGCTCCACACCGAAGGCGCGGGCTTGCTCCTCCATGCGATCGACGTTCCGGTGGCACGCGAGGCCCACGACGTTCAGCTTGTCCGGATGCATCCGGCACACGTCAAGGGTCTGCCGGCCGATGGAGCCGGTCGAACCCAGGATGACCACGTTCTTCGGACGCTCACAGGGCGGCATAAGGGATGCATCCTCCTATCGCGAGCAGGATGGTGGCGGTGATGGATGCCAGGAACAGCGAATCGCAACGATCGAGCAAGCCGCCGTGCCCCGGCATCATGGTGCCAGAATCCTTGAACCCGGAATTGCGCTTGATGCGGCTTTCGACCAGATCCCCCAGCACTTCCATCATGCCGCAGATGATGCCGAACACCACCGCCATCCAGATCTCCATGGTGATGCCAGGGACGAAAGAGAGCACCACCCAGAAAACGGCCGAGCCCACCAAACCCGCGATGAAGCCCTCCCAGCTCTTCTTCGGGCTGGTGCGCGGCGCGAGCTTGTGCTTGCCGAGCTTCCGCCCGACCAGATACGCGAACGCGTCGTTCGCCCAGACGCTCAGGAACAACACCAGCAGCGCCACGCCTCCCCAGATGCCGTCGATGGCATGGCGGATGAGGATGAAGCCGCAGAGCGTCAGCCCCGTATACGCAGCGCCGAAGAAGCTCACGCCGACATCATGGATGCGGGAGCGCAACCAGAACACATACCACACGAGCAAAGCCAGCAGCATGGCGATGGTGATGACGAGCGCGCCTTCCAACCCCCAGAGGTACGCGGCCGGAAGGTACAGCACCGCCGCGGTGATGCCGATGGCCTCATTGGGCAGCTTCGCGTCCGATCGGAGCATGTAGAAGAACTCCCCTGCGCAAATGCCCGCCACTCCCATGAGGTAGATGAGCGTGGGGATCTCCCCAGCCATGATGCAGATGATCGTGACCAGGGTGTAGATGAAGCCGGTGCGGAAGCGCACTTGGAAATCCGAAGGGTTCTTCAGCTTCTTCGGGGTCTTCTGGATGGCGTTGTCCTTGATGCGGTTGCGCGTGTTGGCCCGCCGCTCCTTCTTCTCCGCGAGCTTGGCGCGCTGATAGGGCGTGGGCTCGTACCGCCACGGCGGCCCATCGGGGGCGTCTTCGGGAGAATAGACCAGATCCGGCGTCTTCTCCACCACCGGCTCGAACAGAGAATCACATGAATCCCCGCCTTGCTCCTTGCATTGGCGCACGCGATCCTGCTCGATGAGGAGCGCGCTTTGCTGATGGAGCCGCCTGCGCGCCGCCATCTGCTTGGCGGTCAGGCCCGCTGCCGCTTCCTCCTGCATGAAGAGCACGGCGCGATCTTGGGCCTCAGCGCCATCCCCATCGATCGGCTCGATGGTGGTCACGATCCCTTCAGGCTGCGCATCGCTCATTGCTTCACACCGCCGAAACGCCTATCCCGGCTCTGATAATCCAAGATGCACCGCAAAAGCTCATAGCGATCGAAATCAGGCCAGAGCACGTCAGTGCAGACGAGCTCCGCGTAGGCGGATTGCCACAGCAGGAAATTGGACAAGCGCATCTCGCCGCTCGTGCGCAAGATCATCTCAGGATCAGGGATCTGGGCGGTGTAGAGGCGCTCGGAGACATCCTCTTCCGTGATGGCGTCGACCGTGAGCGGGCTCTCGGGATCAGCCGCCTCCGCCGCCAGCGAACGCACCGCCCGGAGGATCTCATCGCGGCTCCCGTAGTTCACCGCCACGACCAGCGTCATGCCGGGATTGTCCTGGGTCTGCACGCGCGCTTCTTCGAAGGCCTCGCGGGTGTCTTCAGGCAAAGCGGAAAGGTCCCCGATGGTCATCACGCGCACGCCCTCCGCATCCAGCCCATCCACCTCAGCCAGCATGGTCTTCGCGAACAGGTCCATGAGGCCATCCACCTCATCAGCCGGGCGCTTCCAGTTCTCCGTCGAGAACGAATAGATGGTCAGATATCGAACGCCCAGATCAGAGGCGCAGCGGATGGTCTCGCGCACGGCCTCGATCCCGGCTTTGTGGCCTTTCAGGCGGTTCATCATCCTGCTCTTCGCCCAACGCCCGTTCCCATCCATGATGACGGCGATATGCTCCGGGATGCGCGCGGCATCGAGCCGAGAGATGTCCACATCATCCGGCAGATCGGGGAATATGACGGAAAGCGGCTTGTTCATGGAAGGCTCTTCGAAGCAAAGAGGGAGGATCAGACCTCCATGATGTCGGCTTCCTTCTTCTTGTAGCACTCATCCACCTCAGCGATGTGCCCGTCGGTGAGCTTCTGCACCTGCGCCTCTGCGCGGTGCGCCTCATCCTCCGGCAGCCCGTCTGACTTCTGCGCCTTCTCAAGGGCGGTGTTGGCGTCCCGGCGCGCGTTCCGGATGGCCACGCGGCACTCTTCAGCGTACTTGCTGCACGTCTTCGCCAACTCCCGGCGGCGCTCCTCGGTAAGCGCGGGGAATGGCAGGCGGATGACGGAGCCGTCGTTGTTGGGCGTCACGCCAAGGTCGCTCTCAAGGATGGCGCGCTCGATGTCCTTGAGCGAGGATTTGTCCCAGGGCTCGATGACGAGCAGATGCGCATCCGGGCTCTTGATGCCCGCCATCTGGTTCACCGGCGTGGGCGTGCCATAGTAATCGACCACGATGCGGTCCAGGACCATCGCGTTCGCACGGCCCGTCCTCACGCTGCCGAAGTTGTCGCGCAACGCGGAAAGCGCCTTGTCCATGCGCTCCTCGACATCCATCAAGATCTCATCTACATCAGCCATGATGCTTCCTTTCTCGAAGGCCCGCTCAACCATCCGCCAGTGTCACTGCTGCGCTTGGGCAGCGTCCTCATCCGATGCGTACACCACCGTGCCGATGTCCTCTCCTTTGAGCGCGCGCTTGATGTTGCCGCTGCGGGTCAGATCGAACACGATCATGGGGATGTCGTTGTCCATGCAAAGGGAGGTGGCCGTGGCATCCATCACGTTCAAGCCCTGGCTCAGCACCTCCATGTAGGTAATCTTGTCGAACCGCTGCGCATCCGGATTCGCCTTCGGATCGCAATCGTAGACGCCATCCACCTTGGTGGCCTTCATGAGGCAATCCACATCCAGCTCGCACGCGCGGAGGGCGGCGGTGGTGTCAGTGGTGAAATAGGGGTTGCCGGTGCCAGCCGCCAAGATGACCACGCGGCCCTTCTCCAGATGGCGCAGCGCGCGACGGCGGATGTAAGGCTCGCTCACCTCTTGCATGTTGATGGCGCTCTGCACGCGGGAGAAGATGCCGCGCCGCTCGAAGGCGTCTTGGAGCGCGAGGGCGTTCATGACGGTGGCCAGCATGCCGATGTAGTCGGCTTGGGCGCGATCCATGCCCTCCGCGGAACCCGAAAGCCCGCGGAAGATGTTGCCGCCGCCCACGACGACCGCCAGCTGGACGCCGTCTTTCACGATCTCGGCGATCTGCTCCGCCAGATCATCCACCACTTTCGGGTCGATGCCATAGCCCTGATCTCCCGCAAGGGCCTCCCCTGAGAGCTTGAGCAGAACGCGTTCGTAGCGGTAATCATCAGACATGCGCGGACCTGGTCCTTTCGGAATCGGTTTTCAGCATGCCATCATAGTAACCGAAGAAGCCACCCGCAAGCGCGCAGGTGGCTTCCTTTCATGCCCAGCTGTCTGAGATGCGCCGCTATCGTCCGCCGAACAGGTCCTCCAGGTTGAGCGAACGCGGGCTCTGCGGGGTTTGCTGCTGTTGTTGCTGCTGCTCTTGCTGCTCCGCTTTCGCCTTCTGGCTGGCTTCATCCGAGCCCAGCGTCACCTGGAACTCCTTCTCTTCGCCGTCGCGATTCACCTTGATGGTGACCGCATCTCCCGGCGCTTTCGTGCGCACGTCCATCATGAGGTCGCTCGCGGAAGACACCGTCTGGCCGTCGAAGCCGATGATGATGTCGCCCTTCTCGATCCCGGCCGTGGCCGCGCCGCTGCCTTCGACGACGCTTGAGACGTAAGCGCCCTCATCAGTGGCGAACCCGTAGCGCTCGGCGATGGAGGCGTTCACCGTGGTGAGATTCACGCCCAGCTGCGCGTGGGTGGGCTCTTTGCCGGAGATGATGTCCTTGGCCAAGCCGATGGCGTAATTGGACGGGATGGCGAACCCGACGCCAGAATAGTTGCCCGAATAGCTGGTGATCAGCGTGTTGATGCCGATGAGCTGGCCATCCGCATCCACCAGCGCGCCGCCGGAATTGCCCGGATTGATGGCCGCGTCAGTCTGGATGAGATTGGGGTAGATGACCACTTCTCCCGCGGCGCCCGTGTACTCGGACGTGTCCATGATCTGAGAGCGGCTGGTGGCGGAGATGATGCCGGTGGCCACGGACTGCTCAAGGCCGAAGGGGCTGCCGATGGACATGACCCACTCGCCGATGGTGATGTTGTCGGAATCCGCGATGGCGATGGGCGTCAAGCCGGAGACATCCTTCGCCTTCAGGATGGCGATGTCAGAGCTGGCATCCGCGCCCACCAGCTCCGCCTCATGGGCCTCGCCTTCGATGATGACCTCGAAACGCGTGCCGCCGGAGACCACGTGGTTATTCGTGATGATGTAGCCGTCATCGGAGAGCACCACGCCCGAACCCAGACCCGCAGCCATCTCCTCGCCATCAGTGGAGGAGCCGCCGTTGTAGAAGTAGTCATAGAGCGAATCGCCCGACGACTGGGCGTTGCTGAACACGTTCACAGAGACCACGGACGGCAGGCACTTGTCGGCCACCGCCTCGGCCAGGGAAGACTCCGCTTCAGTGGCTTCGATGCTGGAGGCGTCTACTGAGCCCAAGTTGATGTTCGGGGAGCCGGTGTTGAACACGCCGAAGGCCGCAGCCGCGCCGAAGGCGAGCAAGCAGGCCACGAGCGCGCCGGCGAATGCGATCAGGAACGTCTTGCCCGAAGACTGCTTGGCTGCGGGAGCCGCTGGCGCCTCGGAAGCGGCGGCCTCAGGTGCGGGGACGGAAGCGGTGGCGTGGGCTGCATGGACCGGCCCAGCTGTTGCTTCCGGTCTCGGATGGGACTGGGATGGCGCAGCCCCGTAAGCTGCCTGCGTTGGCTGAACCGGTTGCGCCGGTTGCGTGGGCTGCGTGCCGTAGGCGGCTTGATAGGTGGGATGGGGCTGCCCGTGGCCGTGCGGATCCTGGGGAGCTCCGGGATGGCCGTAGGGCCTCTGCTCGTCAGTCATGGCGATTCTCCTTGTCTCTCGTCATGCTGCGAACACTACCACCCCTGGGCGGCCCTCACGGCTTTGGTTGGAGAATCGTCACGGAGCCTTTGCAGAAATACACCCACAGGTGTACGCCGTCTGGTGCAGGGAAGCCCTCGCCCCTGGGCTCTTCCCTATCCCAGGATGCGGGCGGCCACCTGCTTCTTGCGCGAGAGGACGCCCGGCATCCATGTGCCGCCTTCGCCGGTGCAATCTATGCCGAATGCGCGGTTCACCACTTTGCGGTCGCCCTCGGCGAGCAGCTGCGTGCCCTCCGCCAGGATGTCCGTCACCATGAGCACGACGGTCTGGTATCCCTTGTTCTTGCCGATGGAGCGCATATGCTCGCGGATCTCCTCTTCGCGATCCATGACCACCGAAAGGTCGACCGTCTCATGCTGAGCGATGAGGATGGTGCCATCTCCCACGGCGAACTCCTTGGAGTCCGCCTCCACCAGCTCCTCGATGGGCATGTCCGCATCCCCGCCGCGGGCGCGGAACACCGACAGCCCGAACTCGGTCACATCCACCCCGGCTGCGACCGCCAGCTTCTCCGCGAGGTCGCGATCCACCTGAGTGGTGGTCGGGGATTTCAAGATGACCGTGTCAGTCAGGATGGCCGAGAGCAGCACCGCGGCCACGTCTTTCGGGATGTCCACCCCAGCCTCTGCGAACTCCAAAGCCACGATGGAGGCCGAAGACCCGATGGGGCGGTTGATGAACTTGATGGGACTGGCCGTTGAGATGTCCGCCACGCGATGATGGTCGATGATCTCAAGGACGTTCGCTTCCTCGATGCCGGCGGCCGCTTGGCGCACTTCGTTGTGATCCACGAGGATGACGCGGCGCTTGGGAGGCGTGGCCACATCAGAGCGGGTCACGATGCCGATGGCACGCCCCGCCTCATCCAGCACCACCGCTTCGCGCAGCTCACTGGCGATGATGTCATCCACCACATCATGCAACACCTCTTCCGCTTCCAGCTGCATGACGTTCTCGAACATGAGCTCCCCGACCTTCTGGGAAAGGGATTCGATCAGAGACGTGGCCACCGCCATGGAAGAAGCGGGGCTTTCCTCATCAAGCTCATCGGTGGCGGCGATGTAGCGCTCGGCGATGGCGCGGGTGGAGATCAGGCCGCGGAAGCGGCCTTCGCCGTCCGTCACCACGAGCGAGCGGATGTTGTGCTTGCGCAGCTGACGGCCTGCTTCCAACATGCTGGCATCCATGCTGATGGAGATGGGATCGGGCGTCATCACGTCGCTTATGCGCGTGTGCACATGGGAGATGAGGCGCGGCTCCTCCATCTTGTTCTCCGCCAGGACCCATGAGCTCTCAGGCGGCAGCGCTCCCAGGCGCGCCGGGACGAACGCCTCGTCGGTCCCGTTGCGCTTCGCCAGCTGGTTCTTCAGGCAAGCGTAGCCCACTGCAGCGCAGATGGAGTCATTGTCAGGGTTCTTGTGGCCGACCACGATGACGGGCTTGGGCATGGGAAACTCCTTCGCTCAGGAAATCTTGACGATGGGGGCGTAATCTTTGAGCAGCTTCTTGGTGGAGCCGGTGTTGTCGAACTTCACGTAGACCACATCCGATGAGGCCTTCACCACTTTGCCGCGGCCGAAGGTCTTATGGTCCACCACATCCCCCGACTTGAACGTCTCTTTCGCGCCAGCGCGCTTGCCGTCCGCCGTCGTGCCGCGCGCCGAGGATGCATACGAGCGCTTCTGGCCGCCAGAGGCGCTCGACCGGCCGAACACGCGGCCGCCCCCCGCCTCTGACCCAGACCCGGCGATGCCGCGGCGGCTCCCGCGCTTCTCCCACCCGCTCCCGGAGAAGCCCGCGCTGCCGAGCCCTTGGGTCTCGCGCACCTCGCTCGGGATGTCGCGCAAGAAGCTGGACACCTGGTTCGCGCTCGTCTGCCCGTAGAGCTTGCGCGTCTGCGCGCAGGTGAGATAGAGCTTCTTGCGGGCGCGCGTGATGGCCACGTAAGCCAGCCGCCGCTCCTCTTCGTAACCGGCAGCCTCTGTGGTGGAGTTCACATGGGGGAAGATGCCCTCCTCCATGCCGGCCACGAAGACCGTGTCGAACTCAAGGCCCTTGGCCGAATGCACGGTCATGAGCGTGACCGCACGCCCGTCTTCGGTGACCGCGTCCAGATCGGTCCGCAGGCGCACCCACTCAAGCAGATCAGGCAGCGAATCCCCATGCAGCTCGAAGGCGGGAGCCTCCCCTTCCGAGGCCCCTGCCGCCAGCGCCATCATCGTGAGCTGCCCGTCCGCAGCCGCCCCAGCCGAGCCTGCAGCCTCAAGCCCCGCAACCGCCGCGTCCGCGCCCGGTGCCGCGAAGAACGCGTCCTCTTCTTGATGCGTCTCCGAGAACTCGGAGACCACGCCGAAGAACTCGCGGATGTTCTCGATGCGCGCCAAAGCCTCATCCGTGCCCTCCGCCTCATAGGACTGGATGAGCCCGGTGCGGTCGATGATGCGCTCCACCACCTTCCGAAGGTCTCCCGACCACGTGCGCGCCTCGCGGAAGATCTCCAGGAACTCGCCCAGAGAGCGCTTGACGCCCGCGCGCACGTCAACGTCTGCGAGCAGCTGCTCGGCCGCGTCCAGAAGCGGCAAGCCCAGATCCGTCGCGTATTCATGGATCTTCTCCACCGTGGATGCGCCGATCCCGCGCCGCGGCACGTTGACGACGCGGTCGAACGACACGTCGTCCGCCGGGTTCACCACCAAGGACAGATAGGCCATGACGTGCCTGATCTCCGCTCGGTCGAAGAACTTCGTGCCGCCCACGATGCGGTAGGGCACGCCCGCGCGCAAGAGCATGTCCTCCAGGATGCGCGACTGCGCGTTGGTGCGATAGAAGAGCGCCATCTGGTCATAACCGGCCCCGCCGCGGGCGAGCTGGGCGATCTCCCCGGCGATCCAACGCCCTTCGTCGCGCTCGTCGGCGGCCATGTAGACGGAGATCTTCTCCCCCGCCTCCGCGTCCGTGAACAGGCGCTTGGGCTTACGCTGCGTGTTGTGGGCGATGACCTCGTTCGCCGCTTGGAGGATGTTGCCCGTGCAGCGATAGTTCTGCTCCAGCTTCACCACCTTGGCGTCCGGGTAGTCCTGCTCGAACTCAAGGATGTTGCGAATGTCCGCGCCGCGCCACGAGTAGATGGACTGGTCGTCGTCGCCCACCACCATGATGTTGCGGCTCTTCGCTGCCAGCATCCCCGTGATGACGTACTGAGCGTGGTTCGTATCCTGATATTCGTCCACCAGCACGTAGCGGAAGCGCTCCTGATAGGCCCGGAGCGCATCGGGATGATGCTTGAACAGGAGATAGACGTACATGAGCAAGTCATCGAAATCCATGGCGTTCGCCGCGCGCAAACGCTTCTGATAAGCCTCATAGACGCGCGCTGCCGCCTTGTCCTGGAGATCCACGGCCTGCTCCAGATACTCCCCCGCGACGATGAGCTCGTTCTTCGCCTTGGAGATGCGGTTCATGATCCCGTTGACTTGGAACAGCTTCGGGTTCAGATCCAGCTCCGCCATGATGGCTTTCACGAGCCGCTTCTGATCGTCGGTGTCGTAGATGGTGAAGTTGCGCGTATAGCCGATCTGCTCCGCGTCTTGGCGCAGGATGCGCACGCACATGCTGTGGAATGTGGACACCCACATGCCGCGGGCCTGCGCGCCTATCAGCCCTGAAAGCCGCTCGCGCATCTCCGCGGCCGCTTTGTTGGTGAACGTGATGGCCAAGATCTCCCATGGCCTCGCCAGGCCCTCGTCGATCATGGACGCGATGCGGTACGTGAGCACGCGCGTCTTGCCGGAACCGGCGCCGGCCAACACGAGAAGCGGCCCTTCTGTGGCAAGGACCGCTTCTTTTTGGGGTGGATTGAGCGAATCAAGATCCAGCGACACTGCACAAACCTTTCTGAAACGATCAGACGATCCGCTTCCCGAGCACCTCTGCTATCTGGCGCAGCTCGCCCACGAGCGTCTGGAACTGAGCGGGCGTGAGCTGTTGCGGGCCGTCGGAGAGGGCTTGAGGCGGGTTGGGATGCACTTCGATCATGAGGCTGTCCGCGCCAGCGGCCACCGCCGCCTTCGCCAAGGACGGGACCAGGTCCCGCTGGCCTGCGGGATGCGACACGTCGATGCAAACCGGGTAGAGCGACTGCTTGTGGATGACGGGCACCGCGGCGATGTCCAGCGTGAAGCGCGTGGCCGTCTCGAAGGTGCGGATGCCGCGCTCGCAGAGCACGATGTTGGTGTTGCCATGGTCGGAGATATAATCGCAGGCGGCCAGCCATTCCGCGATGGTGCCCGCGAAACCGCGCTTGTAGAGCACCGTCTTATGGGAATCTTCGGTGACTTCACCGATCTTCTTCAGAAGCGAGAAGTTCTGGAAGTTGCGCGCGCCCACCTGCAAGCCGTCCACATAGGAATGGACCAGATCGCAATGGGCCGAATCCATGACCTCGGTCAGCGTGAGGAGGCCGAAGCGGTCCCCCGCGTCCTTCATGATCTTGAGCGCCTCTTCGCCGAGGCCCTGGAAGGAATGGGGGTTGGTGCGCGGTTTGAACGCGCCGCCGCGGACCCAGTGGAGCCCCAGCTCCTTCACGCACGCAGCCACTTCATCGAACTGCTCTTTCGATTCCACCGAGCACGGGCCGGCGTAGATGGTGATCTCATCGGTGCGCTGGCCGAGGTCGGGGATGGAGGGGATGTTCTCTGTGCTCATACCGACGGCGTCTCCTTCATGACCTTGAGGATGGTGGTGTAGATCTCACGCAGGTTCTCGTTGTAGAGCGGGCCCGCGTTGTAGCTGGCCACCTTCGTGAGGATCTCCTCCTCGCGCTTCGCGTCGAACAGCCCCATGCGGGCCTCTGGTTTGAGGCCGCGGATCACCAGGGAATGCCCCGCGCGCTTGTTCAAAAGCTCCACGATCTGCCGGTCGAGCTCGTCGATCTCCCGTCTGTGCTTCTCGATCTCTTCGAATGCCTTGTTCTCTTCTGGCATCTTCCTTACCTTTCGGATCAGATCTCTAGCGCTCAAAGGGTCCCCAGACCCTGTCTGCGCGTGATGGGTATGATACACCCCGCGCGGACCCTTGGCCGCTTCGGGAGGGATGTCAGGCGGGATTCTTCAGAGGCCGGAGGCTGAGCATGAGAGGAGGCGTTCGCTGTTGCGCGCCAGAAGCTCTCGCAGGCGCGCGAGCTCCATCCCGCGAAGGTCCGCCAGAGAGCGCACGGTGTTCGCCAGCTCCTGCCCCCAGACATCCGCTGACCAGACGCTCCCCTCCTGGGCCGGGCTGTCCGTCTCCACCAGCAATTGCGCATCCGGAATGACGGCGGCGAGCGCGCGTCCCTTCTCCGTGGCCAGCATCCGCATCCCCACGGAGAAGCACGCGCCCGTGGAAACGGCGCGGCCGAACTCTTCGGGCGAGCCCTGGAACCAGTGGAAGAGGCACGTGTTCTTCGCGAAGGTGCCCAGATTCCCCGCCAGGTCCATGAGAGCGGAAGCGGCCCGCACGCCATGGAACGTGATCACGCGCCCATCCCCGGCCGTGTTGACAGCCGAGAGCAAGCGGGTAAGCACCTCCACCTGCCGCTTCTTCGACGCACGGCGATCCCCCGCGAAATCCAACCCGATCTCCCCCACGAACGGCGCGTCTTGCACGAGATTCTCGAAACGAGCCAGGTCCACCTCGCTCACGCGCTCATCGGCCACCCACCAAGGGTGCACGCCGAGCGCGAGCGTGAGGTTGCCGCATCCAGCGAAGCGCTCCTGTGCGGACACGTAGCTTGAGGGAATGACCGTGCAGCAAAGAGCCGTGATGCCCGCATCCGCCGCCGCGCGCGCGACGCTTTCGCCGTTCTCAGCGAAATCAAGATGGCAGTGCATGTCGAAGAGCGCTTCCATGGGTCCCCTCCCTTGATCCGCTTCCATCCCAGCTCCACCTGCGCGCCTCAAAGCGCGGGCTCCATCTTACCCAACGGACGTCTGCGCGTATAATCATGGTCGCTCATCCGCTCTTGAGGCGTTGGCGAGCCGTTTCCCGGTTGAAAGAGGGCGGCCGCTCCCCGCGGTTGGGCATCAGGCGGATCAACGGACAGGAAGGGCCTCTCTGGCATGGAAGCGCTCATCGAGATACTGAAGGCGTTCATACTGGGCGTGGTGGAGGGCATCACCGAGTGGCTCCCCATCTCCTCCACCGGGCACATGATCTTGGTGGACGAGTTCGTGAAGATGCAGGTGCCCGACGCGTTCCGGGAGCTGTTCTTGGTAGTCATCCAAGTAGGTGCCATCATGGCGGTCATCATCCTGTACTTCCACAAGCTGAACCCCTTCTCGCCGAAGAAGACGGCCTTGGAGCGCAAGAGCACCTGGCGGCTGTGGGGCATGGTGGTCATCGGCTGCATCCCAGCGGCCATCGTCGGGTTCCTCTTGGATGACTTCTTCACGGAGCACTTCCACAACGCTTGGACGGTATCCGTGGCGCTGATCGTCTACGGCATCGTGTTCATCGTGCTCGAGAGGCGCAATCGGAAACGCGAGGCCAAGGCGCTCGCGCTGGCTCAACCGCGCGGGAAGCACGCGCGCGTGGCCGCGGGCGCGGATGGAGACGACGCGGAGATGGAGCTGTTCCGCGTGAAGACGGTGGATGAGATCGACGGGAAGACCGCTTTCAAGATCGGGCTGTTCCAAGTGCTCGCCATCGTGCCGGGCACGTCGCGCTCAGGAGCCACCATCATCGGCGGGATGCTCTGCGGCTGCTCCCGCACCGCCGCGGCCGAGTTCACGTTCTTCTTGGCCATCCCCATCATGTTCGGCTGGGGGCTGCTGAAAACGGCGAAGTACGTCTTGGAGATGGGCTTTTCCATGAGCGGCGTGGAGGTGGCCGTCCTGGCCACAGGCGTGCTGACGGCGTTCTTCGTGTCCATCCTGGCCATCCGCTTCCTCATGGGATACATCAAGCGCAATGATTTCACGGCCTTCGGCGTGTACCGCATCGTGCTGGGCTTGATCGTGCTGGCCTATTTCAGCGTGCGCACGTTCGTGCTCTGAGAGCGCGTTTCCTTGGCATAACGGACCCATCCCCTTACCAGCCACGTTACCAAGCGGCGGCCGCGCGGGTTGCTCTGCCTGTTCGCACGCTTGACCATTGGCACCCGATGGGTGCGCTACAGGGCTTCCCCAACTTTCATTCAACCTGGGTCGCGTAGCGCAGGCATCGCCTGCCACTGGGGGTCATGCGCATCTGGATACTGGGTATGCGCATCCACCGTCACGCACATGATCCAGAACAGGAGAAGCGTCCGCCCTCAAGCCGCGGAGCGGCGCATCAAGTTCGGCGCCGTCAAACGGATGCGGGAGAGGAAGATCAACCGGCGCGCATCATCGCGGCGAAGCCGACCCAAGGCGCCTTTTTACAAGAACACCAAGATCAAAAGCACGATGGCGAGGATGATGAGCACGGGAATGGCGATGCGCACGAACGGCGGCAACGAGGCGAACCCTCGCGCGCTCCGGCCGTATTCGGCGCTGCCGCTCACCGTGTCAGAGAGCTTCCCCAGATCAAGCCGACGGCTGGCCCGCGCACGGGCATCGTCCCCGAAGCCCTGCCCCGCATGCGAGCGCCATTTCGCCTTCGGGTTGGACACATCCACCATGGGATCGGGCCGATCCTCTTCCTCCACCGAATAGCCCACCAGACGGTTCATCTCGCTAAAGGCCCGCGAATCGATGCTGCCTCGCGCGTCGATCACCTCGCGATTGGTGGTGCGCGCGCTCCGTTGGCTTGAGAGCGCGTCCCGCCTCACGCGTTCGCGCTCGAACGCATCGCGCGACTGAAGCGTGCGCGTGCGGCTCTCCTGCGAGCTCAGGGGCTTGACCACTTTGTGAGAGCGCATGTTGTCGTGGGCTTGCTGCTCATGGATGCTGGAATACGTCCGCGCGTTCGCCGCGTCCCTATCCCGCTGGGCGGCTCGGCGTTCCGACTGCAACCGCTCCTCTTCAGCACGGCGCGCCTCCAGGATGCGCCGCTGATTCTCGCGTTCCTTCAAACGCAGAGAGTTCTCGTTGTAGGCCTTGGCCGCTTCCTGGGAATACATCCGCGCATTGCGCGCCCGGGCGGCATCTTGGGCCGCATAAGAAGAGACGATGGCATCCCTTGAAGGGCGGCTGGTGATCTGCCCCCGATTCCCGAACGAACGCTGCCGTGGCGCAGGCGCGCTTTCCTGGCCGCCTTCAGGCGCGTGGCGCAAGTCCTGTTGTTCGCTTCCCATCCGATCGCTTCCTCTCACCTTGCCGCTCCTCAGAAGAACGTCTGCGAAAGCCAGGGGCCGTATTCTCCGGTCCACATATCGTTGAGCTGGGCGAAGACCTGCGCCCAGTCGATCCTGACGCCCAGCAAGGCTTCAAGGTAATGCATCTGGTTCAGGCTCACAGCGGGATCGGAGAGCAGCGCTTGGGCGATGGTGTAGGTGCAGGTGGGGCACATGGTGATGAGGGTGTCCGCCTTCGTGGCCTGCGCCTCCGCGATCACGCGCCAGACGCGCTCGTCGGTGATCTCCGCGTCATAGGACGCGACGGCGCCGCCCGCCCCGCAGCAGAGCGTCCCCCGCCGGGCGTGATCCATCTCGCGCTGATGGGTCTTCGGGAGGTAGAGCGCGAAGAGCTTGCGAAGGGCGTTCGCGTTGCGCGCGTCCTCTCGGTCATGGCAGGAATCGAAGAACGTGACCGACGGGAGGTCCAGCGGAGAGAACCCGGAAGAACCCGTGGTCCGCATGAGCTCTTCAGAGCGTTCAAGGAGCAGCTCCGGCAGCGGCACCAGCTCTATCCCCGCCGGCATGTCGGGCCGGAACTCATCAGCGCAGCCCGGGCAGATGGTGACCATGCGCGTGATGCCGGCGCTCTCCATCTGGCTGATGACGGAAGCGCGCAGATCATGGGCGCGCTCGAACATCCCCGCGCTCATGAGAGGGCTGCCGCAGCACGCATCCGAAAGCGCCCAGGAGACCCCGGCCGCATCCAGCCACGCGCCCAGCGCCCGCACCACATCAGGCGCGTAGGACACCAGCGAGCAACCTGGGAACAGAAGCGTGTCCACTTGGCCCGGACCTTGCTCCGCCGCCTGGCTGAGCATGAGCGCATCCGGGTACGCGATGCCGTAGATGGCTCGATAGGCGCTGAAGATGTGCCATTCATCATCCACCATGACCAGCTTGGAATCGTCCGGTGGCATGAGGTTCGCGCGCATGAACAGCTCCCGCCATGCGCGCATGTGCTCTGGCGCTCCTATGTGGCGCGCGCACGCCGCCGTGCAGTGGCCGCAGAAGCAGCACCGGCGCAGGGTGTGATACAGAAGGGGATCGTCCTGAGCCAGCTGCAAGATCGCTTGAGGCTGCTCGTCATAGGGGCGGTCTGTGACCTGGCGGTACGCGGCGATGATCTGGCCCATATCCAAGCCGGGCCCTTCCAAGATGTCGCAGCGGCGCGTGCATTTGCGGCAGTGGGAGCAGGTGAGCTGGCCGTCAAGCCAGGAGGCCAGGATGCTGAGCTTCTTGGAGCCCGCTTCTTCAAGGGAGGCGGATTCCTCCTCTGTCAGCCGCTCTGCTTTCATGGATGCGCATCCCCGCTTTCGCCGTTGACCAGAGCCGAACGCACCGGTTCGCCAACCGAACCCGCGCAGCCCGCCCGTTTGATCCTATAGTGAATAGCATACCTTACGAACGCGGCGTTAAGGAGCCGGGATGTTGAATGTTGTCTGCCTTGACCTTGAAGGCGTGCTGGTGCCGGAGATCTGGATCGCGGTAGCGGAGAAGACGGGGATCGAAGAGCTCAAGCGGACCACGCGAGACGAACCTGACTACGACAAGCTGATGGCCGGCCGCATCCAGATCCTGAAGGAACATGGGCTCTCCTTGGCTGACATCCAAGCGGTCATCGCCCAGATGGACCCGCTGCCCGGTGCGAAGGAGTTCTTGGATGCGCTGCGGGATGAGACCCAGGTCATCATCATCTCAGACACGTTCTCGCAATTCGCCAAACCGCTGATGGAGAAGCTGGGGCGGCCCACCATCTTCTGCAATGAGCTGGTCATCTCCGACGACGGCTATGTGACCGGCTACGAGATGCGCTGCAAGGACACCAAGCTCACCACCGTGCGCGCCCTGCACACCGCCGGGTTCGAGACGATCGCTTCAGGGGATTCCTACAATGATGTGGACATGATCCTGTATTCAGCGGCCGGATTCTTCTTCCGCACGACCGATGCGCTGCGCGAGCAGTTCCCGGACATCCCCGCCTTCGAATCCTACGACGAGCTCTTGGCGGCCATCGAAAGCGCGCTGGGACGCTGATCCCCCAGCATCGAACCGGATCCGCCCTGCGGTCCGGAAGCTCAAGCCTCTTTTGCGGGCTCCGTGGGAGGAGCGGAGAGCAGCTGGGCGATGCGCTCACCGTATTCCAAGTTGTCGAATCCCTCTTCCTGGGCGAGGTCCACCAGCTGAGCCTCATTCCACAGGGATTCCAGCCGGTAATGCTCGCGGGATTCGGGCTGGAACACATGGACGACCAGAGAGCCATAGTCCAAAAGCGACCAGGTGCCGTCAGGAGAGAGCTCCCGCGCGTCCGGCTTCATGGCGCACTTCTCCCGCAGGCGGTCTTCCACCTCGTCGATGATGGCATCCACCTGCCGGTTGTTCGCCGCCGTCACGATGACGAAGTAATCCGTCACGCCGATGTGCGGCCCCACCTCCTGCACGACGATGTCGGTGGCCTTCTTCGAATCCGCAGCGCGGGCGGTCTCAAGGGCCGCTTCCCGTGATGTGCACGTCATCGTTGCTTCTTCCTCCTGCATCTCTCCTCGTAGCGCGCAAGACGCGCTTGCGCTTTCGGCATGACCATCTCGTTCCAAATAGCGAACGTATCCGGATGGAGCAGCCCTTCTGACCTCACGAGCGCTTCCGTCCAGAACTGGTAGACCTTGAAGTACAGCTCATCCAGGCTCACTTGCCCGATCATGGCTCTCAGACGGGGCGCCTCTTCGAAGGTGCGCGTGGGCTCAAGAGCATCGGCGATGTAGATGGCCTTGTCAAGGTCGCTCATCTGCGGCGCGGCGATCGTGTGCTTGTCGATGGCGGAGATGATGCTGGCCGGCATCTCCGGGTGCATGGCCGCCAGCTCCGCCGCCGCCGTGGGACCGTGCATCACCTGGGGCATGTGCTCGATCACCCAGGGGCCGATATGCTCCACCAAGCCCAGCTCCCGGGCCTTGGCGCGGATCTCATCATTGTCCAAGCCCTTGTCCCAATCATGGAGGATGCCCGCCAGCCGCGCTTCGCGCTCATCCAGCCCGTAGGCGCGCGCGAGCTGGACGGCGGTGTCCGCAACGCCCTCCATGTGCTTGAACCGCTTCTTCGAAACGCGGGAGCGCGCTGCATCAGCCATGCATTGATAGTATTCCTCACCCAGAGGATCCAGCCCCGCGCAGGGCTGCGCCACATCCGCGCTCATGCCGCAACCTCCTGATACAGCCCCGTGCTCTGGATGTAGGCGATCACGTCATCCGGCACCAGGTACCGCACCTCCTCCCCGCGCACGAACCTGCGCCGCACCTCATGGGAGGACAGCGCCACCTCCGGCGCGAAGACCATCCGCACATCGAATCCCAGTTCGCGAAGGCGCTCCATGAGCCCTTCATCGGCCTGATAGCCTGGCCGCGACACGCAGATGATCCGCGCGAGACGGGCGATATCCTGCGCATCCTTCCAATCAGGCAACGTGATGAGCGAATCCGTCCCCAGGATGAAAGAGAGCTCTGCCTCCCGTTCCCGCTCATGCATCTGGCGAAGGGTGTCTGCCGTATAGGTGATGCCGGAACGGCGGATCTCCTCGTCGGACACCGCGAAAAGAGCGTTGTCTGCCACAGCCAGGCTCACCATCTCAAGCCTCATAGCCGCCGGGGTGACCGAGCATCCCTGCTTGAAATGAGGGTTTCCCGCCACGACGAAGCGCACTTCATCCAGACCGCAGGCGCCCGCCGCCATCTGCGCGCACACCAGATGCCCCACGTGTATGGGGTCGAACGTGCCGCCCATGATGCCGACCTTGCGGGTCACGAGCGCACCTGCCCGTCGCCTTCGATGAGATACTTGTAGGTGGTGAGCGCGTCTGTGGCGAAGGGTCCGCGCACATGCAGCTTCTGGGTGGAGATGCCGATCTCCGCCCCCAGCCCGAACTGGCCGCCATCAGTGAACGCCGTGGAGGCGTTCGCGTAGATGACCGCCGCATCCACCCCCGCTTGGAACGCCGCTACCGCATCCGCATCCTCGGCCACGATGGCCTCCGAATGCTTCGTGCCATAAAGGCGGATGTGGTCCATGGCCTCCTCCGCGCCCGAAACGCATCGGATGGAGATCTCCGGCGCCAAATACTCCGTTTCCCAATCCGCCTGCGTGGCGGGCGTCACTGAGAGCCCTTGAGCCCAGGTGCGGGTGTCCGGATCAGAGGATGAGACAAGGCTCTCCACCAGGGCGCGAACCGCCTCATCTCCGTGTATGAGCACGCCGTGTTCGCCGAGCGCCTGCAAGACAGGCGGCAGCATGCGCTCCATAGCAGAGGCGTCCACGAGCAGCGTTTCCGCCGCGTTGCAGACGCCATAGCGGCGGCACTTCGCGTTCTCCACGATGGCGGCCGCCTTGGACGGGTCCGCGCTCTCATGGAGGTAGACGTGGCAAAGCCCCGTTCCCGTCTCGATGACCGGCACGCGCGCTGTGCTCACGCAATGCTCTATCAACCCGGCGCCGCCCCGCGGGACGACGGCATCCACCAATCCGCGCAAAGAGAGCAGCGCGTCCGTGGCCGCCCGATCCTGCACGGAGACCGCTTGCACGGCATCAGCGGGAAGGCCCGCGTCCTCCGCCGACTCAGCCAGCACGCGCGTGATCTCCTGGTTGGAGCGCGCCGCCATGCTGCCTCCGCGGAGCAAACACGCGTTCCCCGCCTTGATGCAGATGCCAGCCGCATCCGCGGTTACGTTCGGCCGCGCTTCATAGATGACCGCCACCACGCCCAGAGGCACGCTCACGCGCCTCAAGGAAAGCCCGTTGTAGAGCGTCCGATCTTCCAGCACGCGCCCGACCGGGTCATCCAGATCCCGAAGGGCCTCCAAGGCCGCCGCCATGTCCTCGATGCGCTCCGGTGAGAGCGCCAGCCGATCGATGAGCGCCTCCGAGGTGCCATCTTCGCGGGCCTGGCGAACGTCTTCCGCGTTCGCTGCCAAGATGGATGCCTGCTCACGACGCAGCCCCTCGGCCATGGCGCCCAGCGCCGCATCCCTCTGTTCGCGGCTGGAAGCTCCCAGCGCTCGCGCCGCTGCCGCCGCGCGCTTCGCTTGGGCTGTCACCTGCTTTGCCACATCCATCAGCGCTCCTCCCTACTCGAAGACCATGAGCTCATCGCGATGGATGAGCGGACGGGTGGCTATATCCTTGAGCAAGCTGTTGCCCAGAAGCTCATCCGTGGTCATGCCGCAGGCCAGGCGCACCGCGTCGCTTGGCGCAGATACGATCCCGCGCGCTATGATCTGCCCGTCCTCATCTTTCACGTCGATGATGTCGCCCGGCGCGAAGGCGCCCTCCGCTTCCGTCACGCCGACCGGCAACAAAGATGCTCCTGAGGAGATGAGCGCACGCTTCGCCCCTGCATCCACGCGCACAGCTCCGTGGACCGCATCCCCCAACGCCACCCAGAGCTTCCGCGGGGTGATCTCATGGGCGGCCCCAGAACCAGCGAACAGCGTTCCGGGGCACGCGTCTTCCAAGCATTCAGAGATGCCTTCCACCCGCTTGCCATGGATGAGGGCCATGGGGATGCCCGCAGCCATCATCACGCGCGCCGCGCGCACCTTGGTGATCATGCCGCCGGACCCGGCAGCTGAACCTGCGCCGCCCGCGACGCTCATCACGCTCTGGTCTATCTTCTCCACGCGGCTCACCAACGAAGCGTCCGGCACGTCCGCCGGGTCCGCATCCAAAAGCCCCGCCACGTCCGACAAGATGATGAGCATGGTGGCATCCACCAGGCACGCCACCAGAGCCGCCAGCGTGTCATTGTCGCCGAACTTGATCTGCTCGGTGCTCACCGTGTCGTTCTCGTTCACCACGGGCACCACGCCCAACTCCAACAGGCGCAGAAGCGTTTCACGCGCGTTCAGGTACGCTTCGCGGTCCGCCGTGTCCCGCCGCGTGAGGAGCACGATGGAAGTGGTCAGGTCATAGGGAGAGAACGCTTCTTCGTAAGCGGCCATGAGCGCCGCCTCCCCCACGGATGCCGCCGCCTGGAGCGAAGGCATGTCCGCAGGCCGCGTGCTCAGGCCCAAGCGCTCCAGCCCGCACGCGATGGCTCCGGAGGACACCACCACGACCTGCGCGCCCGCGCTCACCAGACGACCCACTTCGCCCGCGAAAGCATCCAACCAGGCGCGATCCACCGAGCTCTCGGAATCCGTGATGGTGGACGAGCCTATCTTGATGACCACTCGGATTCCTTCAAGGGAACCGATCCGTCCAACGGGCTCAAGCTCCTTGATGCTCTGCGACTCGCGCTCCACAGCCATCACAAGTCCAGCTCAGCGAAGATGTCATCGGACTCTTCAGCCGCCTCATAATCGAACGCCACTTCGCAGATGCGCACTTCATCCCCATTCCGAGCGCCGGCATCCCGGAGCGCATCATCCACGCCCATCCGACGCATCCGGTGTTGCAAGAACGCGACCGCTTCCTCGTTCTCCCAATCGGTCTGGACGACCATGCG
This sequence comes from uncultured Eggerthellaceae bacterium, assembly GCA_910580205.1. Taxonomy (GTDB): domain Bacteria; phylum Actinomycetota; class Coriobacteriia; order Coriobacteriales; family Eggerthellaceae; genus MGBC163016. The sequence continues at coordinate 38,021 of CAJTVP010000006.1, read as the reverse complement.
CTCCACCCGTCTCCCGGACACGCGCCACGCGCCCTTGCCCTCCGGGGACACCGCGAAGGCTTGATCGCGCTTCTCCTGCTTCAGACGCCATACCTTGTCGTAGGCTTCCACGTTCTCATCAGCCGCCGAAGCCTCCGCGCGCAACGCTTTCACCTTGGTGGCGATGGCCGCTTTCAATGAGTCGATGCCCTGACCGGTGACCGCGCTCACGACGTAGAGCTTCGGGTCGATGGGGCTCTCGGCGAACTCATCGCCCCCGGCTGCGGCCAGCGAATCAGCGGCCACGCGCGCAGCCAAGCGCTGCACGCGCTCATCGTCCTCCGAGAGCGCGTCCATCTTGTTCGCCACCACGATCCGCGGCCGGTCCGCCAAGCTCTCCGCGTAGCGGGCCAGCTCCTCATTGATGATCTCGTAATCCTCAACCGGGTCGCGCCCCTCGAAGCCACCGGTCATGTCTATGACGTGCACGATGAGAGCGCTGCGCTCGATGTGCCGCAAGAACTCATGGCCCAGCCCCTTGCCCGCATGCGCCCCTTCGATGAGCCCCGGCACGTCAGCGATGACGAAGCTGTCGTCGCCGGACGTGGCCACGCCCAGATTCGGCGTGAGCGTGGTGAACGGGTAATCCGCGATCTTCGGCTTGGCGGCGCTCATGCGCGCGATCAGGCTGGACTTGCCCACGCTGGGCATCCCCACCAGAGCCGCATCGGCCAGAAGCTTCATCTCCAGCTCCACCCAGCCCTCTTGGGCCGGCTCTCCCAGCTCAGCGAAGGCGGGAGCGCGGCGCGTGGATGTGACGAAGTGGATGTTGCCGCGGCCGCCCATGCCGCCCTCGGCCACGACGACGCTCTCCCCGTCATGGGACAGATCCGCGATCATCTCCCCCACCTCGCGCCCGTTCTCCGAGCAGGCGCGCACGACGGTCCCCACCGGCACGCGCAGGACCAGGTCCTCTCCGCGGGCGCCATGCATCTTGGAGCCTTTGCCATGGGTGCCGCGCGTGGCCTTGAAGTGGTGCTTGAAACGGAAGTCTATGAGCGAGGACTTCTGGGCGTCAGCCACCAAGACCACGTTGCCGCCATGGCCGCCGTCCCCTCCGTCAGGGCCCCCTTTGGGCACGTGGGCCTCGCGGCGGAATGACATGCAGCCAGCGCCTCCGTCGCCGCCCTTCACATGGATATGGACCTTGTCTATGAAAATGGTTCCGTCTCCTTATAGATAAAGCCCGCAAAGGGGCTTCATCAGGTTCCTTGCTATGTTGCAGCAGCCACGCCAAGCGGAAGGACCGCCAGACGGAGCCGCCGTGCGCGAAGCGCGAGCGCTTACGCTTCGGGGATGACGTGGATCTTGCGCTTGTCCCCGCGCGTGTACTTCAGCGTGCCGTCGCACAGAGCGAACAGCGTGTCGTCGCTGCCGCGTCCCACGTTCTCGCCGGGATGGAAGTGCGTGCCGCGCTGACGCACGATGACGTTGCCCGTCTTCACCTTCTGGCCCGCGAACAGCTTGCAGCCCAGACGCTTCGCGTGGGAGTCACGCCCGTTCCTGGTTGAGCCAAGGCCTTTCTTGTGTGCCATGATCTATCCTCCGTTGCTTCTTCGATCTTGAGCTATTCGTCCGCGTTGGCGGCTTCGTCCTTGACCGCTTCCTTGGCATCCTCGGCCTTCGGAGCGGCTTTCTTGGCAGCGGGCTTCTTCTCCGTCTTCTTCGGAGCGGCCTTCGCTTCCCCGTCCTTCTTCGCGGCGGGCTTGGCAGCCGTCTTCGCCGTGGAAGCCTTCTTCGCCGGCTTCTTCTCAGCGGCCTCTTCGTCCTTCTTGGCCGCAGCCTTGGAGGCCGTCTTCTTCGCGGGCTCCTTGTAGGTCTCAGAGCCGATCTTCACGATCTGCACGCGCGTGAGGTTCTGCCTGTGGCCACGCTTGCGCTTGTAGTTCTTGCGCTTCTTGAACTTGAAGACGATGACCTTCTTGTCCTTGAATTGCTCGACGATCACGGCTTCGACCTTGGTGGCAGCCGCCTTCGCCGGATCGGCTTCCGTCTTCTTGCCATCCACCACGCAGATGGTCTGAAGCTCCACCTTGTCTCCGGCCTCGCCAGGGATCTTTTCGATGTTCAGCTTGTCACCCAAAGCGACTTTGTACTGCTTCCCACCAGTTTTAACGATTGCGTACATGCGTGTTTCTCCTTGAAATGTGTCTAAACGCAAGGCGTTATCCTACCAATGCGCGCGGCCCTCGTCAATGGGCGCATGCCCAATTATTTCCCCAAGCGACATCAGCCAGCAGCGGCACGTCCAAAGAGACGACGTTCTCCATGGCCTCCTTCACCATGGAAGCCAGCTTCTCCACCTCTTCTTCGGGCGCGGAGAAGTCCAGCTCGTCGTGGACCTGGAGGATCATCTTCGCCTGGAAACCCTCTTTGACCAGGCGCTCTTGCACCTCCCGCATGGCCAGCTTGATGATGTCGGCCGCAGTGCCCTGCATGGGGAGGTTCATGGCGGTGCGCTCTCCCTGCGCGCGGGCGTGCTTGTTGGTGGATCTGAGCTCTGGGATGTGCCGTTTGCGGCCGAACAGGGTGGACGCGAAGCCCGTCTCCTTGGTCTGCGCCACCACGTCATCCAGATAGGCGCGCACCTGCGGGAACGTGTCGAAGTAGCTCTGGATCATCTCAGCCGCTTCCCCCATGGGGATGTCCAGCGTCTGCGAGAGCCCGTAGGCTTGCTGGCCGTACACGATCCCGAAGTTCACCGCCTTCGCGCGGCTGCGCATCTCAGGCGTGACCTCTTCCAGAGCAACGCCGTTCACGCGCGCGGCCGTGCTCGCATGGAAGTCCTCCCCGGAGCGGAACGCCCCGATCAGGTGCTCGTCTCCTGAGAAGTGCGCCAGGAGCCGAAGCTCGATCTGGGAATAATCGGCCGACATGAACACGCTCTTCTCATCCAGCGGCACGAAGCATTCGCGGATGCGGCGGCCGAAATCGGTGCGCACGGGGATGTTCTGCAGGTTCGGGTCAGACGAGGACAAGCGTCCGGTGGCGGTCACCGTCTCATGGAAGACCGTGTGCACGCGCTCATCTCCGGCCCGCATCTTCGGCAGGCTGTCGATGTAGGTGCCCTTGATCTTGGAGAGCTCTCGATAGCGCTGCACGTCATCGGCGATGGCGTGCTCCTTCGCCAGCTCCCTCAGCACGCGCGCGTCCGTTGAGAACCCGCGGGAGTTCTTCTTGAGCGGTTTCAAGCCCATCTCGTCGAAGAGGATGTGGGAGAGCTGCTTGGGCGAATCTATGTTGAACTCCTGGCCCGCTTGCTCGAAGATGCGCGCGGAAAGCTCATCCAGGCTCTCCTGGGCTTCTTGGCCGATCGTCCGCAGCAGCTCCGCGTCGATGCGCACGCCCGTGCGCTCCATGATGGCCAGCACGCTGACGAGCGGCAGGTCGATGTCCTGATAGACCTCGTCTGACCCATCTTCCGCCAAGACCTCGGCCACCTTCGGCTGGAGGAGGCGGCAAAGCGTCGCTTGGAAGATGATCGCCTCATCCGCATCTTCGATCTCAGGGAGGTCGCCTCCCAAGAAGCGCTGAGCCAGGCCTTCATAGGTGTAGGAGGTCACGGTGGAGGCCAGCGCGTAGGCGGCCAGCGACAGGCTGAACCCCTGATGGTTGAACAGCTCATGCTCCTCCAGGCGCGCCGGCCAGGAGGTGTCCGGCGGGTAGATGATCCCGATGAGCGCCTTCAGATCCAGCGCCGCGAACCGCGCGCTCTTCCAGATCTCCACCAGCGCCTCATCAACGGCATCTCCATCCAGGAACAGGTGCCCCTCGCTGGTGGCGAACGCCACCTTGAACGAGTGGCCGAAGATGGTGTCCGCGTCCCCCTGGCGGAACGAGATGCCGATGACCTCATCCCTCTCTCGCGCGCGCTCGATGAAGCCGCGCCAATCCGACGCGGAGGCGCGCTCGCCCACATCCAACGTGAGCATCGGGCGGTCGATCTGCTCATGGATCATCTTGAGCACGCGGGCCAAGGGCGCTTTCAGCTGGTACTTCTCGAAGGCCTCGGTCACATCTTCGGCGGAGAAGCTGGGGAAGGACGCGCCCTCTATATCAAGGCTGAAATCCAGATCCCGCACGATGGTGGCGATCTGACGGCTCAGATACGCCGCCTCCTTATGGTTCGCCAGATTCTCCTTCTGCTTGCCCTTGAGCTCATCAAGATGCTCATAGACCCCTTCGATGGAGCCGAAGCGCTCAAGGAGCGTGGTGGCGCTTTTGGGGCCGATGCCGGGAACGCCGGGGATGTTGTCCGAGGAGTCTCCCATGAGGCCCAGGAAATCGCAGAACTGCTCCGGCGTCACGCCGTACTTCTCCATGACCTCGTCCGGCCCGTAGATGACCACATCCGTGATGCCGCGCTTCGTGGTGACGATGCGCGTGAGGTCAGTTGCCAGCTGGCAGGCATCCTTGTCCCCCGTGACCAAAAGCGTCTCGAATCCCAGCTTCTCGTCGCGCGCGGCGATGGTGCCCAGGATGTCGTCCCCTTCCCACCCCTTCACCTTCACCACCGGCACGTTCATGGACTCCAACAGCTCCTGGATGATGGGGAACTGGACGTGCAGCTCGTCATCCATCTTGGGGCGCTGGGCTTTGTACTCCGGCATCTCCGCCATGCGGAACTCCGGCTTGCCATGGTCGAACGCGCAGATGAGCGCGTCGGGCTCCACATCCTCCACGAACTTGCAGAGCATCTGCATGAAGCCGAACACGGCGTTGGTGGGCGTGCCATCCTGGGCCGTCATGGGCGTCTGGATGGCATGATAAGCCCGATGCATGAGCGAATTGCCGTCGATGACGGCTACCTTTTTCGACATGGAGCGCTCCTTAGGTCTTTCAGATCCATCATGTCTGCTGCTTGGGAGATGATGCGCGCGGGCCCGGTCACGACCAGAGATACCCTACCCCGCGCACGGTCTCCAAATGCTGCGCCAGCTCAGGCCCCAGCTTCGCGCGGATGCGCCTGACATGCACGTCCACCGTCCGCGATCCACCGTAATAGTCGAAGCCCCATACGCGCCGAAGCAGCGTGTCGCGGGAATAGGTGCGACCCGGATGGGTCACCAGAAACGCCAGCAACGCGTATTCCAGATACGTGAGATCCAACGGCTGCCCCGCCACTTTCACCTGATAGGTGGCCAGGTTGATGGTCATGGCGTCCACGGAGATGAAATCCCCCCGGCTGGCTTCATTGCCGGGCCACAGAAGCTGTCGGATGCGCGTGGCGCACTCCTCTTCCGTGGCATCCGCCATCACGAAATCCGCGCGCGTTTGAAGCGGAAGCCGGAAGCGGGGCAGATCCTCATGGTCCAGGATGATGAGCATGCCCGCAGAGCCTTCTTCGGACAGCGCCTCTTCGATCACGGCCGTTTGCGCGGCCACGTCCCCTCGCGCCTCCAAGATGACCAGATCGCACAAAGGGTTCGCCTGCAAGAGCTTGGGCGCTTGGCTGGATGAGCCGGCGAACACCTTCACATCCATCTCAGAGAGCACCTGCTTGAACTTGCGGGCGTTGTCCAGAGAATCCGCTATGAAGACCGCGCTGGCTCCCATGGCTCACAGCACCGCCAACAGACGGTCGCGCTCCCACGGCGTCACGTTGCTCTGGTACGCGCTCCACTCAGCGCTCTTCTGCTGCACCAGGAACTCGTGGGTGTGCTCACCGAGCGTCTGGCGCAAAAGCTGGCTCTCTCGGAACGCGGCGATGGCCTCTCCCAGATCCTTCGGCAGACGGTCCTTCGCGCACGGATGCCCGTGGCCGTGCCCATGGGAGGCTTCGCAGGGACCGGGGAGCGGAAGCCCGCGTTCGATGCCATCCAGCCCCGCCGCCAAGATGCATGCGAACGTGAGGTATGGGTTCGCCGCCACATCCGGGCTGCGCAGCTCTATCCGGCACGCATCCGCGTTGTCCGGGCGGTACTTCGGCACGCGCAGGATGGCCGCGCGGTTCGACCGCGTCCACGCGATGTGCGTGGGCGCCAGCTCATCAGAGCAGAGGCGCTTGTAGGAATTGACGAACTGGTTCGTGATGAGGCTCATCTCGCGGGCATGGGCAAGGACGCCCGCCATGAAGCTCTTCGCCACGGGCGTGAGGCCCTCCGCATCCGCGCCGTCATAGAACGCGTTCGCGCCATCCTCGTCGAACAGGGAGAGATGGATGTGCATCCCGCTGCCCGGCTGGCCGTTCATGGGCTTGGGCATGAACGATGCGTAAACGCCATGCTTGATGGCGATCTCCTTCACGACCAGCTTGTAGGTCATGACCGCATCCGCCATGGCCAGAGCGTCGTTGGCGCGCAGATCTATCTCATGCTGGGAGTTGCCCACCTCGTGATGGGAGTACTCCACCGGGATCCCCATGCGCTCAAGGGTGAGCACCGTGTCGCGGCGCAGGTCGCTCGCGTGGTCAAGGGAGGTCAGATCGAAGTACGTGCCCGTGTCCAGCACGTCCGTGCTCTGGTTGTCCTTGAAATAGTAGTATTCCAGCTCGCAGCCGATGTTCGCGGAATAGCCCGCCTCCGCGCAGGCCGCCAGCGCGCGCATGAGGATATAGCGCGGGTCCCCGTCGAAGGGCGTGCCATCGGGCATCTTGATGTTGCAGAACATGCGCGCCACCGCGTCGGTCTGGGGACGCCACGGAAGCACTTGGAACGTGGATGGGTCAGGGAAGGCGAGCGCGTCCGGCTCATCCGCATCCGTGAATCCCTTGATGCAGCTGCTGTCGAAGGCCATGCCGTCATTGAAGGCGTTGTCCATCTCCGTGGGCACGAACGCGAAGGATTTCATGGACCCCAGCACGTCGGTGAACCAGCAGCGGATGAAATGCACATCCCGGCTCTCGATGGTCTTGCGGACGAAATCAACTTTTGAATCTTGAGGCATCGAAGGTCCTGTCTGAAAAGTCTCTGCCTTGTCCGGGAGATTATACTCCCAGAAAAGAAAAGGCCGCCCCACGGACGGCCTTCCTCTGCTCTTGCCCAAAGGGGCTATTCGCCCTCCACCGGCTCCCCGGTGGCCTCAGCCACAGCAGCCTCTTCGGCGACGGCGGCTTCCTCGTTGGCCTCTGCGGCCTCCGCAGCCGCCTCAGCGCCAGCCTCCGCGGCTTGCGTCTCAGCCTTCGCCGCTTCCGCAGCTGCTTTCTCAGCGTACTTGGCAGCGCGCTCTTCCTTCTCCTTGGCCTTCGCCTCGCGCTCAGCCTTGCGGGCAGCCTCGCGCTCCGCCGCCTTCGCAGCGCGCTCCGCCTTGCGGGCAGCCTCGCGCTCCGCCACGGCATCGGAAGCGGAACCGAAACGATCCGCGAAGCGCTGCACGCGGCCGCCGGTGTCGATCAGCTTCTGGGTGCCCGTGTAGAACGGATGGCACACGTTGCAGATGTCGATGCGCAGCTCAGGCTTGGTGGACTTCGTCACGAACTCGTTGCCGCAGCTGCAGCGCACCGTGCAATCCATGTACTCCGGATGGATGTCCTTCTTCATCGCTCACTCCTCGTGTGTTCGTCCTTGGTTTCCGACCAAGGTCTATAGACAAGCCGAACGATGATACCACACTTACAGCTCAAGCACCCAAAGTCCATGCAGGTTGCAATACTCATAGACCGCGACCGCATCCTCTCCTTCGCCCAGGAAGAAATCCGTTGCGGGATGCTCGCCCGCTTGCAGCGGATGGATCTCATAGCCCGCATCCTTCACCAAACAGATGAACTGGATGTAGTGCTCTTCGATCATGGGATGGTCCACGGACCCGATGTTGACGTGCAGGTGGTTCCCTTCGCGCGTGACCGCAGGCACGTGCTTCTCCAGCGCCGCGTCCACGGAATCCGGCACGAGCTCCACCATCTTCTCGCCGCAGCACACCAGCGGCACGCCCGAATCCACGACCTTGACCGCTATGTTCCCGCAATGTTCGCATCGGTAGAACTTGACTTGCATGGCAGGGTCCTTTCTCTTGATGATGATCTGCCCGTCATGGTAATCCATGGCGCCGCGCCCTCTCACTGAGAGATGCTCCCGTCACGCTCCCGTTTCCGAGCGCCCTCTTCAGGCAGCTTTTTTCCGTGGGCGAAGATGAGGAGCGCGATGCCGATGAGGATGAGCGGGAGCGAGAGCACCTGCCCCATGGTGAGCCAATCGCCGAAGAGATATCCCAGCTGAGCATCCGGCTGGCGCACGAACTCCACCAGGATCCGGAAGGCGCCATAGAGCACGAAGAACGCGCCGATGAACGTGCCGCGCGGGCGCGGAGGCGTGCGGCGCGCCAAGAGCATGAGCACGGCGAAGATGACGATGCCCTCCAGAAGCGCCTCGTAGAGCTGCGTGGGATGTCGGGGCATATCGCCCGCAGCGCCGCCGAAGACGACCCCCCAGGGAAGATCAGTGGGAGAACCCCACAGCTCCCCGTTGATGAAGTTCGCGCATCGGCCGAAGAACAAGCCCAAAGGCGCGGCGATGGCCCCCAGATCAGCCAGCGTGAGATACGGAACGCCCGTGATCTTCGCAGCCACGATCCCGGACAGCAGCGCGCCTATGAGGCCGCCATGGAAGCTCATGCCCCCTTGGTTGAACGCGAAGATGCGGAGCGGGTCTTCAAGGTACTCTCCGGCCCCGTAGAACAGGCAATACCCCAGCCGCGCGCCCACCAGGATGCCGATGATGACGCAGATCATGATGGTGCTCACATCATCCCCATCCAGCGTGAGCTTCCAGTGCTTCGCCACCTTGTAGAGGACGAGGGCCGCCAGCGCGAACCCGATGAGGTACGCGATGCCATACCACCGGACCGTGAGGGGGCCTACGGCGAACGCGACGGGATCTATGGCGTGGTAGATGCCGTTGAGCATGGAGCCTCAGGCGTTCTGCGGACGTCCCATGCCCGCATGGACCATCTCCGCCGCTTGGCCCACGGCGGGCATGAGCTCATCGGGGATGGCCTGGATGGAGGTGACTTTCGCTTGGCAGGTGGGGCAGGCGATGGTGAACAGCCCGATGCGATCCTTGAGGACCATGAGGGACGTGTAATTGGAAAGGTTGAGGTCGCGCGCGCCGCAGGACGGGCAGAACAGCATGTGATCGTAGTTCGCCATGGCGCACCTCCCCTTTCGTGTTGCCTGTTGCCGCCTTGACCTTGGCACCTTGGTTCTTGGCGCTTTGGATGGCTTTGATTCTACCGCACCTCCCCGCCGCCTTCCGGACGCGCGGCAGACGTTGTCCAGCCGTTAGAGGAGGAACCGGTTGGGGTTGCCTTGGCGCTTGAAATCTTTCGGGCGATCTTTGATGTCAGGGCCGTTCTTGAGGAAGAACTCGCAAAAGCGGCAGATCTCCTTCACGGCCATGTCGTAGTCGCGATCGGGATTGAGCAGCACGTCGAAATCCTCGCAGACCACGTGCGTGGCGCGCGTGCACGCGGCGAAGTGGCAGTCAGCCGGGCACGGCTCTCCGGGCGTGTTGTGCGGGCAGCGGCCCTGCATCTCATCATCGCAGCCGCGCATCTCCCAGCAAGCGCTCATGCTCATCTCCCCTCTCATAGAAAAGAGCGCCCGTCTTGCGAAACGGGCGCTCAGCTTGGAACGGTTGGACGCGGGAACCCGCGCTACATCCCCATCTCATCAGCCGGCCGCACGGCGACCACGCCAGGCACGCGCTCTTTCAGGATGCGCTCGATGCCGCCCGCGAGCGTCATCTGGGACATAGGACAGCCTTTGCAAGCCCCTTGCAGCTCAACGGTCACGATGCCGTCGTCTCCCACATCGATGAGCTCAACGTCCCCGCCATCAGCCTGCAGAGAGGGGCGGACCGCTTCCAGAACTTCCTTGACCTTTTCCTTGTCGACCATTCTGCGCTCCTTTTCAAAGCTCTTTTCTTATCCCGTCCAATATCTCAAAAAACGAAAGCCACCGCAAGCGCTTGGCGACCGAAATGTCGAGAGCGGGCAGGAGGCGCGCCGGCTCAGGCGAGCACGCCCATGTCCACGACGGTCTTTCCATAGCGGCGGCTCTTGACCTCATCCAAACAAGACAGCGCCGGGCTTGCCGCCTCGTGCTCATAGACGACGAGCGCGCCTTGCGGCACAGCCCCCGATGTCCGCGCCGCCGCGAGCATCTCCGCCACCTCTTCGGCCGCCGTGGCGTAGGGCGGATCCAGGAAGATGAGGTCATAGGGGGCGAAAGGCCCTGCGATGCCCCGCGCGAGCACATCCCGCTGCTCCGCAGCCGCCTGCGCACCCACCCTCAGAAGCTCCACGTTGCCCTTCACGGCGCGGAACGCCGCTGGATCCTTGTCGAAGAGCGCCACGCGCGCCGCCCCGCGCGACAGGGCCTCCAGGCCGCACGCGCCTGAGCCGGCGAAGGCATCGCACACGGAAAGCCCCTCGAAGCCGCCCAAACGGCTATGGACGGAGCTCATGACCGCTTCGCGCACCCGGTCGGTCGTAGGGCGCGCTGCCGTTTCAGGGCAGGAGATCATCCGTCCGCCGAACTCGCCTGCGATGATGCGCAACCGTCCGCTCATCCTCCGCTCACCTGGCTTTCCTCTTTGAAGATCTGGCGCACCTCACGGGCGAGAGCTGCGTGCTCCGGCAGTGAAAGGTCCGGGTCCGCATCAAGGATGGCCCGCGCATCCTCATGGGCCGCTTCGATCAGATCCGCGTCTTCGATGACGTTCACCAGCTTGAGCGAGCTGGTGCCCGACTGCCGGTTGCCCAAGATGTCCCCTTCCCGGCGAAGGGACAGGTCATAGGCGGCGATGCGGAATCCGTCATCGCTCTCCACGAGCGCCTCCAGCCGGGCGAGCGCCCGTGGCTCCTTGGTGGAGGAGATCAGGAGCACTTGGGCATCCTTGCTGCCACGGCCCACGCGCCCGCGCAGCTGATGGAGCTGGGACAGGCCGAACCGATCGGCGTTCTCCACGATCATGACCGTGGCGTTCGGCACATCCACGCCCACCTCCACCACCGTGGTGGTGACGAGCACTTGGATCCTCCCCGCCTTGAAGTCCGCCATGACCTGCTCTTTTTCCTGGGAGGACAGCCCTCCGTGCAAAAGCCCCACCTCATAGTCGATGAAGACCGTCTGGGAGAGCCGTTTCGCCTCCTTGCTGGCCGATGCCGCGCTCACCGCCTCCATGTCCTGCGCGTCTTCGATGAGCACATCCGGGTGGTACGCTTCGTCCTGCTCACCCAGCTTCTCTTCGCTGGGCGCGGGCTTCGCTTGGCCGATGAGCGGACAGACCACATAGACCTGCTCCCCCCGCCCAAGCGCCTCTTTGGCCGCATCATAGGCATGGCCGCGCTTCCCATAGGGGAGCGCGCGCGTGGTGCGCACCGACCCCGCATTCGGCTTCTGGCGCAGATACGAGTGCGTCAAGTTCCCGAACAACGTGAGCGCCAGGCTGCGCGGGATGGGCGTGGCGGTCATGTAGAGCGCATCCGGAGCCGGGGCTTTCGCCAGCAGGCGCGCCCGTTGATCCACGCCGAAGCGCTGCTGCTCGTCGATGATCGCGAAAGTGAGCCGGTGCGGCGCCACATCGTCTTCTATGAGCGCGTGGGTGCCGATCAGCACATCCAGCTGGCCCTTGGCGAACGCCTCCAAAAGGCGCGCGCGATCCTGGCTTGAGGTGGAACCGGTCAGAAGGCCGTGAGTGATGCCCGCATGATCGAAGAGCGCCCCGAGGGTGCGCTCATGCTGCTGGGCCAAGATCTCAGTGGGCGCCATGAGCATGGTCTGTCCGCCCGTATCCGCCGCAGCCGCCGCCCCGATGGCCGCGACGATGGTCTTGCCCGTGCCCACGTCTCCCAAGATCATGTGATCCGCAGCCGTCTCTTTGGCCATCTGAGAGAGCAGCTCCCCTGCCGCCTTCTCCTGGTCATCAGTGAGCGAGAACGGCAATGCGCCTCTGAGCGCCCGCAGCGCCGGGCCATCCACCACGTGCGCCACCGCGCCGCCCGATCGCGACCGCTCCGTGCCCTGTCGCATGAGGAACAGCTGGAGCAGGAGCAGCTCTTCGTAGACCAGGCGCGTGCGCGCTTGCTTGACCTCCGCCATGGCATGCGGGCGGTGCATCCCATCGAAAGCCGCACCTCTGGATATGAGCCCACGGCGAGCGCGCAGGGATGCGGGCAGCGGGTCCACCATGCCGCGCGTCTGATCGAGCGCGTTGAACACGAGACGGCGGATCTGGCCTGCGGGCAGCTTCTCGCAAGCGGGATGGATGGACAGGATGCGCCCCTCTGCGCTGATGCCGTCCGCCTCTTCGAAGAACGGGTTCGTCATGCGCTTGAAGCCGTAGTCGAAGGCCACCTTGCCGGACACCGCCAACAGCATCTCCGGCTTCAGCCGCTTCGCCAGCCATGGCATGTGGAAGAAGGACACCATCATCGTGCCCGTGCCATCGGTCAGCGTGACCTCCACGATGGGCATGCGCGGGCGTGGGCGCTTGAGCTTCACTTCATAGATGGTGGCGTAGATGGTCTGGACTTGGCCGATCTTCGCATCCGCGATGGTGCGCACGTCCGTCAGGTCAAGGTGGCGGCGCGGATAGTGGGTGAGGAGGTCCCGCACGGTGCGCACGCCCAGCTTCTCCAACAGCGCCGAGCGCGCAGCGGTCACGCCTTTGATGGCGCTCGCCTGCGCGTCAAGGAGCAGGGTGTCTGAGATGCGATCGATCGAAGCGGGCGCGACGTCCCGCTTCCGTCCAACAGAAGAGCCCCTCCGCGCGCTCGCGGACGGCATGGGCGCTTCCTCACTCAAGCGAGAATACCACCGGGTAGAGCGGCTGGCCGCCCTCTTGGACATCCAGCTCCAGCTCAGGATAGCTCTCTTCGATGCGGGCTTCCAGAGCGTCCGCCACGGCCTCATCCAGATCCTCGCCGCAGAGGATCGTCATGGTGTCCGCGTCTTCTGCATCCATCTTGGGAAGGAGCGCCATGACCACCTCTTCGATGGAGCTGCCCACCGCGTCGATGGAACCATCCGCAAGGCCGATGACATCCCCGTCCTTGATGGGGTTGCCCTCCGCGTCCTTGGAGTCTTTGATGGCGGTGGTGACCTCGCCGGTCTTCACCTCGCGAGCGGCCTCCGTCATGACCTCCACGTTCTCCTCCAAGCTCGCATCCGGCATGGCGGCGAACAGGGCGGCGAAGGATTGCGGCACGCTCTTCGTGGGCACGACGCCGCAAGGCGTGTCAGACAGCGCGCAGACGCTGTCAGCGGCCATGATGATGTTGGAGTTGTTGGGAAGGATGATGACGGCATCCGCGTTCACGTGGTTGACGGCATCGAGCAGGTCCTTCGTGGAGGGATTCATGGTCTGGCCGCCGGACACCACCACATCCACGCCCAAGCTCTTGAGGATGTTCGCGTTGCCCTCGCCCACGGCCACCGCCACGAATCCGAGCGGCTTGCGGGCTTCTTCCGCATCAGCGGCGATCTTCTGGGCGCGATCCTGGGATTGCAGATCCATGTTGTGAATATGCACCTCGGAGATCTGCCCGCGATCCAGGAAGTAGCGCAGCACCTGGTCCGGCGTGTTGGAATGGACGTGCACCTTGAACTTCGGCGCAGCCCCCACGCACAGCTCGCAGTCTCCCATGGTCTGAAGGAAATCCAGCGCCTCTTCGGGGTCCAGATCATCGGAGTCCACCAAGAACTCGTTGCAATAGCGGTACTCAGAGCCCTCCCAGTCGTTGATCTGCTCGATCTCAACCTTCGGGCCGATGCCGCCTTCGATCATGATCTCTTCGACGCTGACCGTGGCATGGCCCATGAGCGTGGCCGCGAAGGTGTCTATGAGGATGGCCAGGCCGAAGCCGCCGGCATCCACCACGCCGTTCTCCTTGAGCACGGGCAAGAGCTCCGGCGTGCGCTGCACGGAGGCGTAGGCCTCGGTCACGATGGCTTCCAGCGCCTCGTCCGTGTCCAGATCAGCGCGATCAGCCTCTTGCGCGGCCTTCGCCGTGTCCTTGAGGACGGTCAAGATGGTGCCTTCCACCGGCTTGCGCACCGCCTGGAACGCGACCTCCTGGGCTTTCTTGAACGCGCTGGCCATGGCGTGCGTGTCCAGCACGGAGAACTCCGCGCTCCCTTCGCAAAGCCCCCGGAGGATCTGAGAGGTGATGACGCCTGAATTGCCGCGCGCGCCCATGAGCGCGCCTTGGACGATGGCGCGGCGAACCTCAGCGCCGTCCGCATCAGGGGAGAGCCCCTTCAGGTTGTTGATCACGCTTTGGATGGTGAGCGACATGTTGGTGCCCGTGTCCCCGTCGGGAACGGGGAAGACGTTCAGGCGGTTGATCTCCTCTTTGCGCTCGGACAGCGCGTTGTTCGCGCTTGCGATGGCATTCAGGATCTGCAGCGGTTCATAGGTTTTCGACATGGGGGCATTGCTCCTCGGTTGCGCCTTGGGTTATCTCACGCGGATGTCTTGAACGTGGACGATGACCTCTTTGATGGGCACGCGCGCGTATTCGTTGAGCGCGAACGTGACCTGATCGGTGAGGTTCTGCGACACGGTGGAGATCTTGGTGCCGTACTCGATCACCACGAACAGCTCCACGCGCACTCCCTCTTCTTCCGGTGTGATGACGATGCCGCGGCGCAGGCGGGACGCGGGCAGGATCTTGGCGATGCCGTCCGCCGCGTTCGGGGCGGTCATGCCCACCACGCCGTAGCATTCAAGGGCTGCATATCCGACAATATCAGCGAGGACATCATTGGCAACATGCAAATCTCCTGCGATCTTCTCTGCCATGATGCTCCTTTCTATCTGAGAGGCGAACGTGAACGGGCGCTTCCGCTCGAAGCGCCAGCAGGCACACAGTATAACGCATCGACAGCCGACCGCCGTACCGTCTCCGCTCCCCCACCGCCGATGACGGATGCGCACGGTAGGGGATTTGTGGTATAGTACCCTGCTGCTGTCAGGAACAAGCCAGGAAACACCTGCGAACATAGCGAAAAGAGGAGCGAACCATGTCCCAAGTTTGTGAGATCTGCGGCAAGAAACCGTCTTTCGGGCACAACGTGAGCCATTCCCACCGCGTGACCAACCGCATCTTCCGTCCCAACGTGCAGAAGGTGACCATCAAGGATTCCAAGGGCCGCGTCCGCAAGGCGCGCGTCTGCACCAGCTGCATGAAGGCGGGCAAGGTGGAGCGCGCCTAGTCCCTTCTCTGATCGCTGAAGCAAAAAGCTCCCCGGAAGGGGAGCTTTTTTTGTCGCCTGGGTGCGCTGGGACGGATGCGGGCCGCAGCGGGTCAGGGACCGCCAGGAAGCTGAGAGCAGCAGGTCAGAAGGTCAGCCCACGATCATGAGGCGGTGGCAGATGGGGCAGAACGTGACCGGCGCTTGAGCGCGCACTTCGATGAGCCGGCCCGGATCGATGCCGGCGCGGCAAACGCCGCATCGCCCATCCTCCAGCTTGCCCAAGACCACGGTCCCCATGCGCTCGGAGGTTTCGCGATACGCGGAGGACAGCTCGTCAGTGATGCTGCCCAGAAGCTCTTCGCGCTTGCGCTGCGCCTCAGCGATGGAGGCTTTGAGGCGGCTCCCTTCGCGCTTGAAGGTCTCCGTGGCCTCCTCTTCAGCTGCGTCTATGTCCTGCATGGCGCGCGTGGCTTGAGCCTTGAGGGCGGCCACCTTGTCCCGCTCCGCGTCAATGGTGGCGAGCTCTTCAGCCAAGGCGCCTCGGCGCTTGAAGATGCCGTTCAGCTCCTTGGTGCGCGCCTCCACGTTGCGGTAATCCCCCGCAGCCGCGTCGATGGCGGCCTGCACGCCGTGCTCCTTCTTCTCCAGGGAAGCATCCTCGTCCGTCACGCGGGTGCGCTTCTTGCGGACGTTGCGCTCCACCTCTTCGATCTGCTCCAGCTTGGACTCCATGGCGGCGCGCTTCTGCCGACAGGAGATGATGACCTCCCGCTGGGGCAGCTCTTCCAGCTCACGGGTGAGATGCATGATGTCGAAATCCGCTTGCTGCGCGGACAAGAGCGAATCGATGTCGAACGTGGTCGCGTGCATGAGGCCGCCTTTCGCCTGTTCGTTTGCGTCATTCTAATGCAAAACAGAGCGCGAAGGGGCGGTGACCTCGTCCGACGGCCTCAGATCCTGATGCTCTCCGGATGCCACCATCGCTCGGCCTGGTCCAAGATGATGATCTTGTCGGGATCCACGCCGAAGCCCGCGACCGCATCAGCCAGCACGGCTGTGAGCGGGAACTCGCTGGCATCATGGCCCAGCTCCAGGATGGCGACGCCCGCCTCGGCCAGATCCAGCGCCTCATGGTACTTGAGCTCTCCGCAGATCAAGCAATCGATCTTGCGCGCCAGCAGCGCCTCTTTCAGGTTCCCTGCGCTGCCCGTGGCCGTGACCACGGAGCGGATGCGCGCATCCGGGCTCCCCCACGCGCGCGGCGCGCGGCCGAACACCGATGTGCAGCGGGCCGCAAGATGCGCCAGGCTCTCCGGCTTGCCGTCCTCAGCGCCAGCCGTGCATATCTGCCCGTAACCAAGCCCATCATAGCCTTCCAGGGGCTCCAGCACGTCGCCCGTGAAGGCGAGCCCCAGCATCTTCGGGAGCACCACTTGGGCCTGCTTGCTCACATCCAGCGCGGTGTGGAGATCCATGAGCGCCACGCCCCTCTCGATGGCGGCCCACACCCCCGCTCCGGAGCAGAGCGCGACAGAAGGCTCAGGGGAGAATGAATCAGGCGCGTCCAGATAAGCGGGATGATGCGTGAGGAGCACGTTCGCGCCCGCCTCTGCCGCTTGCTTGATGGCATCCACCGTGGGGTCCAGCGTGATGGCCACCTTCGTGAGGCCGACCGCGCGATCGCCCACCAAAAGCCCCGTCCTGTCCCACGGCTCAGCGGTGGCGGCGGGAAAGCGCTTCAAGAGCGCCCGCTCCAAGCCGCCGACGGTCTTCATGGCATCCGTCTGAGCCAAAGAGCGCGAACCCTGCTTCGCCAGAGCCTCCGTCTTGGATGCGGCGGCGTTGCCCTTCGCGCCGTGCTTGCCGCCCTTCTTGTGCTTCTTGTCCTTGCCCATGGTGCGCCGCCTTTCGTGGCTCTTACAGATCAAGCGGTATGCTACGCCTCTCCCCGCCGCGCGCGGGCACCGTGACGCAGTTGTAACCAGCTGCTTTCATAAGCCGGTAGCCCTTCTCTATGTCGCGCGCCACGTTGGCCGGCGCATGAGCGTCGGTGCCCACAGTGCAGGGCACCCCCGCCCGGGCGAAGGCGCGCAGGAGATCCGGAGCCGGGAACGGCTCTGCGCAGGCGTAGTACGCGCCGGAGGTGTTGAGCTCTATCATCCGGCCGCCCGCGCGCGCCGCGTCTGCCATCTGGTCGTAGAGCGCGCTCAGGTCGAACGATGGCAGGTAGCCGAACTTCTTCGCCAGATCCGGGTGCGACATGATGTCGAACCGAAGCGCCCCGTCCGACGCCGCCTCGCACCACAACTCCCCGTACCGGCGCCAGATCCCATCCACCGCGCCCGGCTCATCCCAGCGATCGCGCTGGGCCGGGTCGTCGAAAGGCCAGCCATCCACGAAGTGCACCGATCCCAAGATGACATCGAACGAATCCAGCTCCGCTTGATCGAAGGCGCGGTCTTCCAGCGCGCCCAGATAATCCATCTCAACGCCGAACAGGATCTCCATCTGCGGCGTGGCCTCGCGGGCCGCCATGACCGCCGCTCGATAGGCATCCATGTCCTTGCGGAGAACGGACAGATAATCATCCGGATCGAACGCAGCTGAAAGCGGGAAGTGATCGGTGAACGCGAGGGTGGAGATCCCTGCTCGCGCGGCCTCATCGACGTATTCTTGGACGCTGCCTTCGGCGTGTCCGCAAAACCCGGTGTGGCAATGGGTGTTCACAAGCTCCATGGATATCCTTTCAAGCGCGCCGCCCGCGCTCACGCGTTCCAATCCAACACGCGGGGCACCGCCGCCAAAAACGCCTCCGCGTCCGCCAGGGACGTCTCCGGCCCCAAAGAGATGCGCAGCTCCGTTTGCGCCTCATCCGCGCTGATGCCGCAAGCGGAGAGCACGTGGCTGGCCTCAAGGGATGAGGAGGAGCACGCGCTGCCGCCCGACACGGCGAATCCGAGCGCGTCGAAGCGCAGCACCGCCGTCTGGCTCTCCACGCCCTCTATCAGCACGCATGCGATGTTCGGCAAGAAATCCAGGCTGCCCGCCTCGCATTCCACGGCAGGCTGGATGCGATCGAATGAGGACAGGCGATCATAGAGCGCGTCGCGCACGTCCATCATCCGCGCGCGACCGCCTTCCACATCCTCGCACGCGATGCGCGCCGCCTCAGCGAACCCGACGGCGCCCCCCACGTTCTGCGTGCCCGAACGCCGTCCGCCTTCCTGGCCGCCACCCTCAAGGAGAGGAGTGAAGGGCGTGCGCCGGCGCAGATACAGCGCGCCCACGCCGAAAGGGCCTCCGATCTTGTGAGCGGAGAAGGAAGCGGCATCAACATCCAGCTCTTGCAGGGAGAAGGGCACCTTGCCCAAGCCCTGAACGGCATCCGTGTGGAAGAGCGCCCCAGTCCGGTGCGCCGCCTCCGCCAGCTGCCGGATGGCTTGGACCGATCCGATCTCAGAGTTCGCCATCTGCACGCTCACGAGCACCGTCTCCGGGCGCAGCGCCTCTGCGAGCGCCTCTTCATGGATGAACCCGTCCCGGTCAGGCGCAAGGCAGGTGACTGAGAACCCCTGCGCTTCCAGGCGCTTCGCCGGACGGAGGACGGCATCGTGCTCGATCTTGGTGGTGATGACGTGGGGCGTGAACGTGCCGCTCATCTGACGCGCGCGCTCTTCGAAAGCGGCGTGGGCGATGCCGAGCAACGCCGCGTTGTCCGCTTCCGTGGCGCCGGATGTGAAGATGATCTCATCGGGGCGGCCCGCGCCCAGGCTGGCCGCCAGGGACCGCCGCGCTTGCTCAAGGGCTTTGAACGCGGTGCGTCCCGGCGTTGAGAGCGAATTGGGATTGGCGTTCACGAGGATGGAAGCAGGTCCCGCTTCAAGGTAGGGCGCCATGGCTTCGCGCACCTCTGGCAGAAGCGGAGAGGTGGCCGCGTGATCGAGATAGCGATAGGTTGACTGTTCAGCTGCGTCTGCGCCCATGGCCATCACGCTTCCCTTCCTGCAGCGGCCCTCAGCGCGCCGGGCACCGAAAGCGGGTCTTCGGCCTTGAAGAACGCGTTGCCGCAGACGACGCAGTCAACGCCCGCTTCCGCCACCAACCCGACCGTCTCAAGCCCGATGCCGCCATCCACCTGGATGAGCGGGCGCGCGCCTGCGGACGCGGCCATGGCCCGCACCTGGCGGATGCGATCGGGAGACCCCGGCATGAACGACTGGCCTGAGAAGCCCGGCTCCACGCTCATGACCAGCACGAGCTCCACCTCTTCGATGATGCCCTGGAGCACCGAAAGGTCCGTCTTCGGCTTCACGGAGATGCCCGCTTTCGCGCCCGCCTCATGGATGAGCGCCGCCGCTCGATGGGCCTCATCCGCGCTGACCGCCTCGGCATGGAACGTGACCACGTCCGCGCCCGCATCCAGGAACCATGGGATCTGGCGCAGCGGATTCGACACCATGAGATGCGCGTCCAGCGTGAGCTCCGTGCACCGCCGCGCGGATGCCACCAGCGGCACGCCCATGGTGATGTTGGGCACGAAATGGCCGTCCATGACGTCGATGTGGACCCAATCGGCCTGCGCCTGCTCGATGAGGCGGAGCGCGCCGCCCAGGTCGCAAAAATCAGCTGAGAGCACTGAGGGCGCCACGATGAGCCGGTCTGTCACGCTCTCTCCTTCCCCGTCGCTTGCATCCTTTCATGATACCGCGCGCGAGGGCGGCCGACGAGCACGGTAGAATAAAGCCTTGGCAGACATGGAGGACGGAGAAGCCTCATGATCCACGCGCACATCTATGCCACGACCTTCGGAGCCGTCCTGGTCGAATCGGAGGACGGTGCCATCTCCCGCATCGCGTTCGGCGCGGACGATCCCAGCGCCGGTGCGGCCCACGGGCCCGATGCCGCCACCAACGCCTGCGCGAACGAGCTTCTGCAATACCTGGCAGGGCGGCGGCGCGTGTTCAGCGTCCCCTGCGCGCCCGATGGAAGCGCGTTCGAACGCGCGGTCTGGGACGCGGCGCGGGACATCCCCTACGGCCAGACGCGCACGTGCTCAGACATAGCGGACGCCATCGGCCGTCCGCAAGCGCACCGTCAAGTGGGCCGGGCAGCGGCAGCGTGCCCCTGCATCCCCGTGATCGGCGCGCATCGGATCATGACCGTGGATGACGCGCTCTCAGAGCGCTTGCGCGCGCTGGAGCGAGCCCATCAATGACCCAGCTCGGACACTGGTGAGGTGCGCCGCCATTCCTCGATCGCGCCGTCGCGCACGAACAGCAGCCGCTCCGCCTGTTCCACCCCTTCAAGCCGGTGCGTGATGATGAGGACCGTGCGATCGGAGAGCGCCTGATCGATGGTCTGGAACAGGGAGCGCGCATTCTCCTCATCCAGCCCCTTGAACGGCTCATCGAAGATGACCGTGTCGAACCCGGCCAGAAGCGCCCGGGCTACCGTGATGCGCCGGCCTTCGCCGCCTGAAAGGTCCTCCCCATCAGCGGCCAGCACGCTGTCCAGCCCTTGCGGAAGGCGATGCAAGAGCCCTTCCAGCCCCACCTGGCCGAGCGCCCGCTCAAGCTCCGCATCCGTCGCCGCGCCGTTCGCGATCAGCAGATTCTCGCGCAGGCTCTTGTTGAAGATGTAGGCGTCCTGCTCGATGAGGCCCACCTGCCCGCGCACCCTCACACGCCCCTCAAGCGGGACGGCGACATCCGCGATGGCGCGCGCGAGCGTGGTCTTGCCCGCGCCGCTGGGGCCGAGGATGCAGACCTTCTCGCCCGTGCGGATGGTGAGCGAAAGGTCGGCGAACAGGGGGCGCGGCGCTGTCGGATACCCGATGCTCCCGTGCTCGATCTGGATGGCGACGCCCGCGTCTGCGGGGGCCGCCTCCGACGCCATCTCCCGGCGCTCGCCCTGGCTTGCCTTAGACGCCTGACGCGGCGCTCCGTTGACGAGATGGCTCAAATGGCGGATGTGCTTTCGTTGGATGGAGCCAGCCAAGATGGCATCGGTCATGGGCAGCAGGAACTCGATCAAGGGGAACAGGCCGATGGAGAACGCCACGAGCCAGTTCGCCGGGAGCGGGCGCTCGTTGATGACCGCCGCAGAGGAGAGGGTCTCCACCGCGCTGTTCGAAGAGGCATCCGGGAAAAGCGGGCTGGCTGCGGTGGCAGGCGCGAAAGCGGAAGCCGCCCACAGGATCGTGAGCAGCACGGCCGCGCCCATGATGAGCTGCGAGGCGAAGGCGCGCAGGGCGCTTCGCCGCATGAGCTGCGCCTGGCACGCGGCGCGCTTTCCGTGGAGCGCCATGATCTCTTCTCGGCGCGCAGGGACGGTGCCCGACAGGATCAGATCGCGCAAGCCGAGGATCTGGTCAGCCAAGCGGACGGAAAGCCCGTGGCGGAGCTGGTCATCGCGCGCGAGGGCCTTCTTGTCCGTGATGCAGGCGAGGAATCCCAGCGCCAGCGAAGAAGCCAACAGCAAGACCAAGAGCGCGCTGCCCCACGCCAAGGAGAACGCGCACGCAGCTCCGCCCACGATCGCGATCACGATGAGGCAGCGAAGGGCAGGTTCCAGGCAGCGGATGAAGAAATCCTGCGTGGCTTTGATGTCCTCCACGAGCGTGGCCAGGAGCTCACCCGCGTGAGCGCGGATGCCGCGCCCGTGGGACGCTTGGACCGCGTCGAAGAGGCGCATCCGCAAGCTGCTGGTAGCTCGAAGGACCCAATCATGGCTCAACAAGCGCTGGAGATAATCAAGGAGCGGCTTGCCCACGCCGAAGATGCGCACGAACAGCGACGGGATGTGGAGCGCCAGCGCGGATAAGGGAAGCGCGGCGGCCACGGCGATCATGTAGCCTGAAGTGAACATGAGCCCGCATGCGAACAGCGCCGCGATGACGGACAGCCCCAGCGCGAAGGCGAACAGGACGCCGTGTTCGCGGAGCAGCGCGAAC
This sequence comes from uncultured Eggerthellaceae bacterium, assembly GCA_910580205.1. Lineage (GTDB taxonomy): Bacteria > Actinomycetota > Coriobacteriia > Coriobacteriales > Eggerthellaceae > MGBC163016. The sequence continues at coordinate 15,894 of CAJTVP010000006.1, read as the reverse complement.
ACGAGCGCGCGGCCGCGATGATGCATGCCGCGCTCGGCGTTGCCTGCAGCGGCACTGACGCATCCCCCGCTCGCGCTGGATGCGAAGCGCGCCTTTTCCGGGAAAACGCGTTTTCCATCTTCGACGGGCTCCCACCCTTCCAGAACAGCCACGTCCGGGCTGTCGGATGAAGCGGCCGTGAAGCGCGGCTCCGTGCGTTCGCACGCCACCACGCCATCCTCCACATGCACGTGAAGATCCGCCAGATCCAGCCAGCGCGTCCGATGGGTGGCGATGATGATGAGCTTGTCGGCTGGCATCCGCGCCACGATCCCCATGAGATCCCTCTCACAGAGGACGTCCACATCTTCGGTGGGCTCATCCAGCACGATCACATCGCGCTTCTGATCCATGAGCGCGCGGGCGAACGCGATGCGATGGGCCTCTCCTCCCGAAAGCTGCCGCCCGCCATCTCCCAGCATCACAGCCAGCGCATCCGGCCCGTCCGCCAGATGAGCCAATCCCACCGCGCGCAAGGCATCCGCCACCTGCTCATCCGTAGCATCCGGATCATAGAGCGCCGCGTTCTGGCGCACCGTGGCGTTGAAGATGTGGGGCTTCTGCGGGATGGAGGCCACGCGCCGCCGCCAGCCGGGCCGCTTGAGCGTCTCAGCCGCCTGCCCGTTCACGAAGATGACGCCGCTCGTGGGATCGGCCATGCCGGAGAGGATGTCCAGCAGCGTGGATTTCCCCGCGCCCGACGGCCCCGTGAGGACGACGATGTGCGCTCCCGTCAGATCGAGCGACGCCGAAGAGAGCACATGGCGTCCGGGGACATGGGATGCGCTCACGCCCTCCAAGCGCACGCGAGGCGCGCCGCTCTCGCGCAACGCGCGTTCAAGCTCCTGCTCCCGTTCGATGCTCTCCCGCTCCGCCTCTTGGCACGGCGCGCTTTTCGCAGCCAGGATCACCTTTTGGATGTCAGCCAGGGCCGTTTTGCCATCCAGGGTGGCATGGTATCCCTGGCCGAACGTGCGGATGGGCATGAAGAACTCCGGCATCAACAGGAGCACGCAGAGCGCCGGGAAGAATGAGACATCGCCGTCCACCATGCGGAAGCCCAGCATGATGGCCACCGCCGCCAGGCCCAGCGTCGCGAACACATCCAGCACCGTGCTTGAGAGCGTGGCGATCCGGAGCGTGCGCATCACGCGCTTGCGGAACGCCTCGGATGCCGCGAACACGCTCTTCCCGTAGCCTTGGGCGCGCCCGAACGCGCTCAAGGTGGAAAGGCCGCGAAGGGCGTCAAGGAAATGGTTCGACATCTGCGCGAACCCAGCGTGGCGACGAGCGGATTCATCCGAGGCGGAATGCCCCACCAGCTGCATGAAGATGATGATGAACGGCAGGCAGACGAAAGCGATGAGGCCGGAGAGCCCATCGAAGAAGCAAAGGGCCACCCCTAAGATCACCGGCACGATGAAGAGCGAAGAGCGCCGTGGGATGGACTGCGCCACGTAGGTCTGGATGCGGTCGATGCCTTCAGTGGCATCCACCACGCACGCGCCCGCGCCGCGCTCCTGCACGAGCGCTGGCCCCCGATCGGCGATGGCTGCGAGCTGCTCATCCAGCAAACGATCGACGGCTTTGCGAGAGAAGCCGTCCGCGATCAGCTCTTGGACCAGCCCCAAAGCCAACCGGAGCGCGAAAGATGCGAAGAAGCCTGCGAGACGGGGCGCTTCATCCGCCAAGGAATGCCCCAACCAGAGCCCGCAGATGGCGCTGGCTAAGAACACGCTCTGCGCGATGATCGTCCCGGCGATGAGAACGGCCAGCCCCATGCAAAGCGCGGTGGCTGCACCAGCGCCGGGAATGCTCTTCAGCCCCTCATCCCTCATGCGGGCGCAGCGACCAACGAAACGCGCGTGAGGGAGATGATGCGCGGCGCCTCCTCTGCGGCGCTTTCAGACGCGCTTCCGGAAGAGCTCGCCTCAAGGCACGCCTTCGCGAACAGATCCGCCCGCAAGCTGCCCGTCTCTCGTGAAAGGAGCTTGAACGTGAAGCCGTCTTCGGTGAGCGCAGGTTCCTCCATGAGGAAATCCGCCGTGGCGAACACGCGCTCTTTGCCCTTGCGGCAGGCTGTCACCTCAGCCGGGATGACCAGCTGTCGAAGCGGCCGGTCAAGCACCACCTCATAGGCGCTGGCGTTGAACGCCACTGAAGCCGCCGTGCCATGGGGCTCCACGTAGGCGCAGGACTCAGGAGCCAGCTGAGACGGAGCGGCCCCGCGCAAGGCCTCAAGGGCCGTCACCGGAGGCACGTAGTCCGTGAGCAACACGTCGAAGACCTCTTCTGCGCCCCCCGCGCCCACCGGCAGCGCCGGCCCGAACGCCAGCTTCATGTGAGGCGAGAACCCTTGGCTGAGCGCGAAGGGCAGCCCGCTGCGCCGGACGATCCGCTCAAGGGCATGGGTCACCTCCAAATGCGAGAGCAGCGCCAGCCGTCCCCGCTTCCCATAGCGCACCCGCAACCTGAACCGCGCCTGCTCGCTCACTGGTTGCCCCTCCTTCCCTCCAGGTGGATGGTGGGGCCGGATGCGGAGCACACGCCGCAGCCGGTGCACTTCGCGAACGTGCAATCCTCCGTGGTCTCGCCTTCGAAGGCCCGCGCGCGCTCTTTCTTCAGATATGCCGCGCTCACGCCGGAATCTATATGGCTCCAAGGAAGAGGCCCATCCAAAGGCAGCGGATCGTGAGCGGCCGATTCCAGATCGATCCCTACCGCGCGAGCCGCCTGCGTCCACGCTTCCTGGGAGAAATGCTCCGTCCACGCGTCGAACCGCGCGCCGCGCTTCCACGCCTCCTCCACCACCAAGCCCACCTCTCGGCCGCCGCGGGACATGACGGCTTCAAGGAGGCTCGTCTTCGGCTCGTGATAATCCACGCGCACAGCCCGGGATCGCACCGCTTGGCGGATGAGCCCCACGCGCCGCCGCGCTTCCTCTGCCGTGATCTGCCCTTCCCATTGGAAGGGCGTGTGCGCTTTCGGCACGAAGACGTTCACCGCGCACGAGAGCTTGAGGCGTCCGCGCGCCTCTTTCGGGGTCAGCTCGCGCATCCGCTCGAAGACCGCGTTCGCCAGCGTCCCGATGCGGACGACATCCTCATCCGTCTCCGTGGGCAGGCCGATCATGAAGTACAGCTTCAGCCGCTGCCACCCAGCGGCCATGGCCGCGTCCACCGCGCCCATCAGGTCCTCATCGGTCACGTTCTTGTTGATGACGTCGCGCAAACGCTGGGTAGCCGCTTCAGGAGCGAAGGTGAGGCCGCCGCGCTTCTGGCCGGCCACGGCGCTGGCCATGTCCACGCCGAACGCGTCAAGGCGCTGGGAAGGCACGGAGATGCGCACGCCCGTGTCCGCGAAGGCCGCGTTCAGCTCCTCCAGGATCTCCGCGATGCGGGAGTGGTCCGTGGTGGAGAGCGAGGTGAGGCTCACCTCTTCATAGCCCGTCTCCTGGATGCCGCGCTTGACCGCGTCCACGATGGCCTCCACCGGCCGCTCGCGCACGGGGCGGTAGATCATCCCCGCCTGGCAGAACCGGCAGCCGCGCGTGCAGCCGCGCAGCACTTCCACGTTCAGCCGGTCATGCACGCATTCCGCGAAAGGGACCACCATTGGCTCCCAGGGGTCCGCCTCAGCGAACCCTTCGAAGACGCGCTTGCGCACCGTCTCCGGCGCGCCTTCCCCAGGCACCAGCGCTCCTCCACGCTCTTGATAGAGCGCGGGCACGTAGGCGCCCTCCACCTTGGCGAGCGCGCGGATGACCTCTTCGCGCGAGACGCCCTCATCCTGCAAACGGCGGATGAGATGCAGCGTCTCTGGCACGGACTCTTCGCCCTCCCCGATGAGGATCGCATCGAAGAAGCGCCCGTAGGGCTCAGGGTTGAACGCGCACGGGCCTCCTGCGATCACGATCGGATCCCCCTCCCCGCGCGCTTCCGCTGTCACGGGGATGCCCGCCAGATCCAACGTCTCAAGGACGTTGGTGGCGCAAAGCTCATGGGGAAGCGTGATGCCCACCACATCGAACTGGCCCAAGGGCACGGCGTTGTCCAAGGAGAAGAGCGGCAAGCCCTGGCTGCGCAAAAGGTCCGCCATATCCGCGCCCGGCAGATAGGCGCGCTCCGCCACCAGGCCCTCCTCCGCGTTCACGCGGTTGGTCAAGATGCGGACCGCTTGGTTCGCCTGGCCCAGCTCGTAGGTGTCCGGATAGACCATGCAGAATGAGAAGCCCTCAAGGGGGATGGCCCCCGCGCCCCATTCCCCGCCTGTATAGCGGCTGGGGCGCTCGACGCTGCTGAGCAGCGGCGCGACCTCATCCCAGATGCTCTGGCGCGTGCGCGTCCTCATCAAGCGGATATTCCCATGACTGCCAGCGAAACCATCAAGGAGGGGAAGCTACTCGCCCGCATCCTCGGGGATGATCTTCGTGAAGCCGGGGACCGTTTCGGCCACCTTGGCGGTGACTTTTTGGCCGAGCGGCGTCTTGGCGGCAGTGCCAGCCGCCTCCACCGCGCCGTCGCGAGCCGTTTGCACCACGCTGGCCAGGCCGACGATGTCTCCCCCAGCTTCGAAGTATTCCACCGCCGCGCGGCCCATGGCTTCGGTGGCGGCGAAGCCCACCGCCCCGCTCACGATCCAGCCGGCGAAGGGGATGAGCTTGGCGCCCGCGCGAGCCACCTGGCGCGCCACGAACGCGCCTCCCAGCACGCAAACGAGCTCCTTGATGCGGTCAGCATCCAAGGGCTGCCCGTAAGCTGTGGCTATCTGCAAGACCATCTTCATCTGATTGAGGGTCATGATGGGCATGTCCGCTCCGGGCAGGATGGGGATGAACCCGACCGCGGCGTTCTGGAGAGCCGTGGCGGCGATAGCGTCGCTGGCCAAAGGACGGCGGATGAACGGGAAGGAGAGCGCCAACGTGAGCTTCTTCTCTGGGCACGTGGTGATGACCCACTCTCCCATGCGCTCCTCCAGAAGCTTCATGGCCTCATCGGTGAGCAGCACCGGACCCGCGTCTGTGAGATCATCCACCTTCGCCCGGAGCGCCGGGATGAACGATGCCACCTTCTCCTTCACGCCGCCAGCCAGCTTGATGGGCGCCACGATGTCCGCCACCGGGATGGCCGCATCCGCCTCCATGGCCAAGGCGCAGGTCTGCTCAGGATCATCGGATACCACCATGGCGGGCACGCCCGCTTCGCGCACTTTCGCGGCCAAGCGCCCCACCTCAGGCGACGCTCCAGCCACGATCACGGCGAAGTCGTCCTTCACTTCGCCAGCGGCATAGCCCGCATCCAGGTAATTCACCGTCACGCGCGTATGCGCGCTGGGAGAGGCGAACGCGGAGCGCACATGCCCGATGAGCTTTCCAGGGGCCGTCTCATCCAAGATGATGGACACGGACACCGGAACCTCCGCGACCGACTGCATGTCTTTGACGATCTTCAAAACTTCAGGAACATCAACGGGCAGTTGCATAACCGGCTCCCCTCATCGGCGTCATCTCATGGAAGTATACAGAGGATATCAGACCGAGCATAGCGAAGTTCACGATCATGAATGAAGAACCATAGCTCACGAACGGCAGCGGGATGCCCGTGATGGGCATGAGCCCGCAGCACATCCCCACGTTCTCAAGGATCTGGAACAGCCACATGCCCACGATGGCGCACACGATCAGCATGCCGAAGAGGTTGCCGCAGGTGCGCGCGATATAGATGCTGATGGCCACCAGCGCCGCGTACAGGCCCAAAAGCAGCATCACGCCGAAGAAGCCCAGCTCTTCGGCCAGGACGCAGAAGATGAAATCCGTGGGCGCTTCGGGCAGGAATCCCAAAGAGGATTGCGTGGAGTACCCGAAACCCTTGCCGAACAGGCCGCCTGAACCGATGGCGATCATGGCCTGCTTCAGGTTGTAGCCCTCATCCGTGGCAGCCAAGCTGTCTTGATTCATGAACACGAACAGGCGGGAGCGCTGGTAGTTCTTGAGCAAACGGTACTCCCAGGCGCCGTCGGCGGTCTGGTATTTCAACACCTCATCCACGGCGAACACGCATGCGATGAGCGCCACGAACGCGGCCAGCGTGATGAGGAGGAAGCGCAAGCGGGCGCCGCCCATGACCAGCACCACCGCGGAGATGAACAGATACACCAGCCCCGTGCCCAGATCCGGCTGGGTCATGATGGCCGCGAACGGGATCAAGAGCAGGCCTGTGCACTTGCAGTATTCCGCCACCGAATCCAAGCGCCCGTTATAGCGCGCGAGCAGGCTGGCTGCGAAGAGCACCACCGTCACCTTGGCGAACTCGCCGGGCTGCACCTGCATCCCGATGTAGATCCAAGAGGTCGCGCCCATGACCGTGCGCCCGATGATGGGCAGATGGGGAGACAGGATGAGCACCACGGACACGATCAGGAGCGGATAGGTGAGCGCGCCGAACTTGCGGTAATCGAAAGCCCAGAGCGCCACCATGCACACGATCCCCAGCGCCACGCCAACCAGCTGGCGCGAGAAGTTGTAGTCGTCATCCGTCTGGACCGCTGACCAGCAGACGGCCAGGCCGAAGGCCACCAATGCCACGGACACCAAGAACAGCGGCCAGCACACGATCTGGGACAGCCGTCCGCGCGGACGATGCGCCCCGGAAGCGGCCGGTGGCGTGGCTCCTTGGTGGACGGACTCTATCTGCGGCAGGTCCATCGGCCTAGTCCGTCCTCTCCGAGCTGGCGCCCGTCTCCACAGCCACCGACTTGCCGGACGAGCCGCTGATCTGAGCCACTTCCAGATCCTCGGTGTTGCCGCCTTCCCCTTCGAAAAGCGCGGCCAAGACCTTCGCGACGATGGGGCCGGCCACCTTGGCGCCGGAATCCCCCTGTTCGATCATGCATGCGACCACGTATTTCGGATCCTCATAAGGCGCATAGGCCACGAACCACGCATCAGCCAAACGGTCGGTATGCTCAGCCGTGCCGGATTTGCCCGCAGCGTCCAGGCCGCGCGCAGCGAAGGAAGGCCACGCGTCATGGCTCTCCGCGATCATGTCATGGAGGGATTCCCGCACGTAATCCAGATGCTCCTGGTTCACTTCCGGCTCAGCCAGCACCTCAGGCTCCACCACCGTGACCACTTCATTCTCTCCGTTGCGCACCTCTTTCAAAAGGTGCGGCTTCAAAAGCTTGCCCGTGGCGATGGCGCCATAGGCCACCACCAGCTGCAAGGGAGAGATGAGGACGTCTCCCTGGCCGATGATCATGTTCGTGTAGTCGCCACCGCGCCAGTAGGCCTCAGAGGGGATGTTCTTCCACTGCTCCGCCTTCCATTCCGGCGTGGGGATGCGACCGGTGGATTCATCCGGCAGGTCTATCCCCGTGGGGCTGCCGAACCGATAGAGCTGGAGGTATTCTTGGAGCGCCGTTTCGGATATCTCGCCGGAGCCGTCGGGACCATGGTCGTAGAACGCCTTCGCGATCTCATAGAACACGACATCGCACGAGTTCACGATGCCGTCATGGAGATCCATGATGCCGTGGCCGCGCTTGTCCCAGCACCGCTGGATGTCCCCGCTGCCGAATCCGTCCCAGACGCCGCCGCACTCCCAAGTGCTCTCATAGTCAGCGAAGCCGTACTCCAAAGCCGCCATGGAGGTGAACGCCTTGAAGGTGGACGCTGGCGCGTACTGGCCGTTCACCGTGCGGTTCACCATGGGCGCTCCGGATTCTTCGGTGTTGTACAGATCCCACAGGTCCTGCGGGATGCCGTTGGTGAAATAAGACGGGTCGAAGGTGGGGTAGCTGGCCATGACCGGGATGGAGCCATCCTTCACGTTCATGGCCACCACCGCGCCCGCGATGCCCTTTCCCGTGCCGATGTCCCCAAGAGGGGCGATCTGATCCGCCAGCGCCTGATCGGCCACGCCCTGCGCATAGGCATCCAGGGTGAGATAGATGTCCGAGCCCTTCTTCGGCTCCGTCTCCGCGATCACCGCCACCACCGAACCGCCCGCATCCACCATCATGCGGCGCTCCCCCTGATCCCCTGAAAGCACGGCGTCATAGGAGCGCTCCACGCCGCTCTTCCCTATGGTGTCCGTGCTCTGGATGTTGCGCCCTCGCGTGGCCTGGGAAAGCTCATCTTCCGTGGGGGTGCCCGTGTACCCCAGCACATGCGCGCCCAAAGCGCCGAAATGGTATTCGCGCACCGTGCGCGTCTCCACGGAGATGCCGGGGAACGCATCGGGATGCTCGGAGATGAACGCCACGTCCCGCAGGCGCACGTCATCAGCCACCATGCGCTGACTCTGAGCGCCCGTTGAGGAGTCTTGGATGCGCTGGCGGACGATGGGCGCGGGCAGGGAGAGCACAGCGGCCAGGCGCAAGACCGTGTCCGCGTCTTCGGCTGCCGTGGGCTCCGCCATCACCGTCTGGCTGGAGCGGTTCGTGACCAATTCGCGGCCATAGGCGTCATAGATGCAGCCGCGCGGCGCCGGGGTGGAGACGGTCGTGAGCAGGTTCTCCTCCGCTTCTTTGGTGTAGCCCTGCCCGCTTTTGACTTGAAGCGTCCAGATGCGCGCGGTCAAAGCGGCGAACACCGCGGCCGCCAGGCCGCCAAGTGCCAAAAACCGCCGGGTGAAGGTGTCGGGGGCTTTCGCTTTCTCCTCTTCGGCATTGACCGTGACCGAAGAAGCGCCGTCCGACTCTCCCGCCGCGCCATCCAAGCCCACCTTCACGTTCGTGAGCTGCATCCCCAGACCATCGTCAGAGGGCGGCGCTCCATCACCTTTGCGCATGGCGAAATAGACCAGCACGCAGCCGATGACCAGAACGGCGGTGATGATGCCTGCGATGATGGCGAGCGTCATGGAGCTTGGACCTTCAATCTGCCGATCAAAGCGCCGCCATGTCATCTTTGCGCTGTTGGCGCGCCATGATCGACCTCAGGATCAGGTACAGTATCACGGCTATCACGGTATCATAGAGCCACCCTGGGAGGGAGCGCCAAAGCAGCGCCTCCCCCAAACCCACATCCCAGCCGCACGCCACGTAGAAGATGGCATAGAGGATCTGAGCCAGGAGAATGGTGGCGCAAAGGACCGCCAACGGGATGAAGATGGTGTCGTTGTCCAGGCGCTCCGCCAGCTGCGCGGCCAAAAGGCTTGAGAGCAAGCAGAGGAAGGCGAACGCGCCCACGGGACCCGAGCCCAGAAGGTCGAAGATGAGCCCGACGCAGAACGGCATGATGATGACGTGCGGGTCGCGGCAGGCCAGAGGGTAGGCCACCGCCAGCGCTAAGGCGAAGTTCGGCATGGCGTACCCGATCTCCAGATACGGGGCGGCCACGGCCTGCAAGAGCACCACCACGATGGCGCAGGCGACCTGGATCCCCACGTCGCGCATCAGCCCTCACCGCCTGCAGAGCCGCTGGCGGCGGAGTTGTTGGAAGCGCCGTTGGATGCAGCGCTTGAGACGCCGCCCTCCTCCGCGGTGGCGGAAGCGCCTGCCTGGCCGCCGTTCGCCGCGCTTGCCGATGAGCTGGTTGAAACGCTGGCAGCCGCGCTGAACACGACCATGACCTCTTCCAGGGCGCCCGCTTGCTCGTTCGGCGTCACCACGATCCTGCGCGTGCCGTCGTTCGCGTTCCCCTCCACGCGCACCACTGTGCCGATCAGAAGCCCCTTGGTGAAGCTGCCTCCCAGCCCGCTCGTGAGGACCACGTCACCCGTGTTCACCGTGGCATCCGCATCCACGTTCTCAAGATAGAGAGCGCCGGTGAGAGAGCCGCGCACGATGCCTTCCACCCGGCTCGATTGCACGAGCGCCGCCACGCCGGAGTTGGGGTCGGAGAGCAAGCGCACCACAGACGATGAAGAGGAAGCCTCCATCACCTGCCCGATCACGCCGTAAGGTCCCATGACCGTGAGCCCCGCTTCCACGCCCTCATCCGTGCCGGCGTCCAGCGTTATGGTCTGATTCCACCCATCCGTGGACCGCCCGATCACCCGCGCGCTCACGCCTTCGATCTTGTAGATGTCCTTGAGCTCCAGAAGGCCCTGCAAACGCTCGGATTCCAGGCGGTACTCTTCGGCTTGGGTGAGCAGGCGCGTGAGCTCTGCGTTGCGGTCGCGAAGGGCGGAGAGCGTGTCTTCGGAGGCGGTCATGTCAGAGACGGCGTCCTCAGCGTCATCGGCCGCCGCCCCGAAGTTCGCGCCGACGGATTCCAAAGGGGCGAACAGCCCATGGATGGAAGCTTGGGCGCGATGGAGCGGCCCTTCCCCGCCTTCGATGCCATAGACGGCGATCATCACCACGGAGATGGCCAGCAACGCGCCCGCTATCACGCGCGGGATGCGGGGATTCGCGTCTTTGAAGCTCAGCGCCACGGTATCTTACACGCCACCCGGCATAGGGGCTATTTGGACCTCATGAGCGTCTGCTTGAGCGCCGTGGGCGTCTCGAGCACCTTGAGGCAACCGGACACCACGTTGGTGAGCGCCGTTTCGCTCACCCAAACGGGGATCTCCAGCTGGTCGGTCAGATAGCGGTCAAGGCCGGAGAGCAGGCCGCCACCGCCTGTGAGCAGGATGCCGTTCTGGATGATGTCGGAAGCCAGGTCCGGGTTCGTGGTCTTGAAGGTGTCTTTGATATGGAGCACCATCTCTTCGATGGGCGCTTGAAGCGCGGCGCGCACGTCTTCGGACTGGATGGTGACCTCTTTGGGCTGTTCGGTGTAGACATCCTGGCCTGAGATGATCATGTCCCGCTCCCGGCCATCTTCGAAGGGCAGCACGCTGCCGATCTTGATCTTGATGACCTCTGCGGTGCGCTCGCCGATCTTGATGCCCAGAAGGTCGCGCAGATGCATGGCGATGGCCTCGTCCAGACGGTTGCCCGCCAAGCGCAGAGACGAAGACGACACGATGCCGCCCAGGGAGATCACGGCCACTTCCGTGGTGCCGCCGCCGATGTCCACCACCATGGATCCGGTGGGCTCGGTCACGGGCAGATCAGCGCCCATGGCCGCTGCCATGGGCTCTTCGATGAGGTAGGCTTGCTTGGCGCCTGCTTGGATGGCCGCCTCGAACACAGCGCGCTTCTCAACGGAGGTGGCGCCACAAGGGATGCAGATGACGATGCGCGGCTTGGCCTGCCAGGGATACTTGCGCTCCGTGGCCTTGTTGATGAAGGCGGACAACATGGCCTCGGTCACGTCATAGTCCGCGATCACGCCGTCGCGCAGCGGATGTTCCGCGCTGAACGCGTCGGGCGTATGGTTGATCATGTTCTTGGCCTCATGGCCCACGGCCAGCACGCGATGGGTGCTCTTCTCTATGGCGACGACGGAGGGTTCGTTGATGACGATCCCTTCGCCGGTTATGGCGACAAGCGTGTTCGCAGTCCCAAGGTCGATGGCCATGTCCGTGGCCATGCTCCCTCCGAAGCCTGAGAACCGGTCAAGAAGCGGCATGGATGCTTCGCCCTCTCAGTTAAGAGTGTGCAGTTTGGACAGAATTGTAGCATAGGCGCGCGTGACCTTGCTTCTCATGGATGCTCAGACGCCACGCCCCTTCCGCGATGCGCTTCACCAGGATGCGCGGGGATGGGCGGCGCGGTATTCCTCAGCCAGATGCGCCCGATCCACATGGGTGTAGATCTGGGTGGTGGAGATGTCCGCATGACCCAAGATCTCTTGGATCATGCGCAGATCAGCCCCGCCGGAGAGCATGTGAGTGGCGAACGAATGGCGAAGGGTGTGCGGGTGCAGTTTCCGGATGCCCGCCGCCTCCCCCGCCGCGCCCACGATCTTGAAGAGCCCCTGGCGGGTGAGCCGCCGTCCGCGCTGATTCAGGAACACGGCGGAAAGATCATCCGGGGTGGGAGCGCGCCCATGCATCGAAAGCGCCGGACGGCCGTCTTTCAGATACTCCTCAAGGGCGGTGGCGGCCGTGCCGGAGATGGGCACCAGACGCTCCTTCGATCCCTTGCCGAACACGCGCAAGAACCCCTCCTCCAAAGAGACGTTCTGCACGTCCAGGCTGCACGCCTCGCTCACGCGCAGGCCGCAGCCATAGAGCGCTTCCAAGATGGCGCGGTCCCGCAGATCCTGGGGGCGCGTGCCGGATAAGCCATCCAGAAGGCGGCACGCGTCTTCGATGGAGATCACGTCCGGCAGGCGGTCTGGCGTCTTCGGCATGCGCACGGGAGCAGTGGGATTCTTCCGCGCGAATCCTTCTTGCAGGCAGAACCGGTGGAAGCCCTTCACCGCGGACATGCGCCGCTTCGCCGTGGCCGCTGACTGCCCCTCAAGCAGGAGCGACTGCTGGAAACCCGCCACCTCATCTGGCGTGACGGCATCCGGATCCGCCACGCCCGCCGCGTCCAGAAACGCCAGATACCGGTCCAGATCCCGCTTGTACTCTGCCAGCGTGTTCGCCGCCAACCCGCGCTCTATGCGCAGGTAGAGCAGGTATTCCTCTTTCGCCTCGGTCAGCTGCATCCGTGCTCTTTGGCCGCGGCGATGAACCCGACGAACAGCGGATGAGGGCGCGTGGGGCGGCTCTTGAACTCTGGATGGGCCTGCGTGCACACATACCAAGGGTGCTCCGGCAGCTCCACCATCTCCACCAGCCGCTCGTCGGGGGAGAGCCCCGTGATCCCCAAGCCCGCCTCAGCCAGCCGGTCGCGATAAGCGTTGTTCACCTCGAAGCGGTGGCGATGGCGCTCATAGATGAGCTCGGAGCCGTAGGCCGCCTCCACGCGGGAGCCAGCCGTGAGCTTGCAGGGATACGCCCCCAGGCGCATGGTGGCCCCTTTGTCCGTCACCTGCACCTGGGACGGCATGAGCGCGACCACCGGGTCCGCCGCATCCGGATCGAACTCCGCGGATGTGGCTCCGCCTATCCCCGCCACGTTGCGCGCGAATTCGCAGACCGCCGCTTGCAGCCCCAGGCAGATGCCCAGATACGGAACCTCATGGGTGCGCGCGTAGGCGGCGGCGCAGATCTTCCCCTCGAAGGCGCGCTGGCCGAACCCGCCCGGAACCAGGATGCCGTCGAAGACGCCCAGCACCTCCTCAGCGTTGTTCTCGTCAAGCTCTTCGCCGTCCACGAGCGTGATGTCCACCTCCGCGCCTTCGGCCACGCCCGCGTGCTTGAGCGCTTCCAGCACGGACAGATAGGCATCCGGCAGCTGCGTGTACTTGCCCACTACCGCCACGCGCACCACCTCTTCGCACGCCTCCATATCGTCCAAAAAACGGCGAAGGCGGGTCAGGTCCGCCCGGTTCGGCGGCAGGCCCATGCGGTTCAGCACCATGGCGTCGAAGCCCTGCTCGTAGAGGGTGATGGGCACCTCGTAGATCACGGGCGCGTCCGTGCACGCGATGACCTCCTCCGGCGCCACGTCGCAGAACAGCGCGATCTTCTCCCGGACGGGGGCCGTGATCTCATGGTCGGAGCGGCAGACGATGAAGTCCGGCTGCACGCCCAGGGAGCGCAGCTCTTTCACGGAGTGCTGCGTGGGCTTCGTCTTCACCTCGTGCGCCGCGGCGATATAGGGCACGAGCGTCACGTGGACGAACAGGACCTCCCCCTGGCCGTGCTCCTTCTTGAACTGGCGCGCGGCTTCGATGAACGGGAGCGATTCGATGTCCCCGATGGTGCCGCCGATCTCCGTGATGACGATGTCGGCCTGGGACTGCTCGGCGATGAGCCGCAGCCGCTCCTTGATGGCCTCGGTCACGTGCGGGATGACCTGCACCGTGCCGCCCAGGAAATCCCCATGGCGCTCCTGGGTGATGAGGCTCTGATAGATGGAGCCTTGGGTGAAGTTGGATTCGCGCGTGAGGTTCTCGTCGATGAAGCGCTCGTAGTGGCCCAGGTCGAGGTCTCCCTCATGGCCGTCTTCGGTGACGAAGACCTCGCCGTGCTGGAACGGGCTCATGGTGCCGGGGTCCACGTTCAGATACGGGTCCATCTTCTGCATGGTCACGCGGTAGCCCCGCGCTTTCAAGAGGTGCCCCAGCGATGCGGCGGTGATGCCCTTCCCCAGAGAGGAGACCACGCCCCCGGTCACGAAGATGAATCTGGCCACGCACTGCCTCCGTCCCCCGCGCTTTCGTGCTGCGTCCAGTCTATACCGTGCCACCCGTTCGCTCGGTCACGCACACGCGCTTTTACACCGTTGAAACAGACCACCGCAACACGGATATAATCAGGAGAACAAGCGAAGGCAGCGTGGATGCGTCCGTGCGGGAGGTTCCATGAAAATCGGGTTCAACAACGAGAAATACATCGATCTCCAGGCCGAGCGCATCAAAGAGCGCATCTCCCGTTTCGGCGGCAAGCTCTACCTGGAGTTCGGCGGGAAGCTCTTCGACGACTACCACGCCTCCCGCGTGCTGCCCGGATTCGAGCCGGACACGAAGATCCGCATGCTTCAATCCATGGCGGACGATGTTGAGATCGTCATCGTCATCAACGCGAATGACATCGAGAAGTCCAAGGTGCGCGGGGATCTGGGCATCACCTACGACGAAGACGTGCTGCGCCTCATGGACATCTTCCGCTCCATGGGCTTCATGGTGGGCAGCGTGGTCATCACGCGCTACGAGAACCAGCCGGATGCGGACGCGTTCCGCCGACGCATCACCGATATGGGCATCGTGAGCTACCTGCACTACCCCATAGCCGGATACCCCCATGACATAGACAAGATCGTGTCAGACGAGGGCTTCGGGAAGAACGATTTCATCGAAACGTCCCGGCCGCTCGTGGTCATCACCGCGCCGGGCCCGGGGTCGGGCAAGATGGCCACGTGCCTCTCCCAGCTCTACCACGAATTCAAGCGCGGAGTCGTGGCCGGATACGCCAAGTACGAGACGTTCCCAGTGTGGAATCTGCCGCTCACGCACCCCGTGAACATCGCCTATGAGGCCGCCACGGCTGATCTGGATGACAACAACATCATCGACCCGTTCCACCTGGAGGCCTACGGAACGTCAACGGTGAATTACAACCGCGACGTGGACATCTTCCCCGTGCTCCGTTCCACCATGGAGCGCATCATGGGCGAATGCCCCTACAAGAGCCCCACGGATATGGGCGTGAACATGGCGGGCTACGCCATCTCTGATGACGAAGCGTGCCGCCAGGCCGCCGAATCGGAGATCGTGCGGCGCTACTTCACGGCCGCCACCGAGGTGAAGCGCACCGGTGCCGGAGAGAAGGCGCTGGAGAAGATAGAGATCCTCATGAACGAGGCGAACATCAACACGAACCTCTCCCCCGCCCGCTCGGCCGCGCTGCTGAAGGCTGAGATGACGGGAGGACCCGCTGGCGCCATGGAGCTGCCGGATGGGTCCGTGGTGACAGGCAAGACAGGCAATCTGCTGGGGGCTGCCTCCGCTCTGCTCATGAACGCGCTCAAGGGCGTCTCCGGCGTGCCCGATGACGTGGATGTGATCTCAGACGATGTCTTGGAGCCCATCTGCCACCTGAAGACGGCGCATCTAGGCAACACCAACCCGCGCCTGCACTCGGATGAGACGCTGCTGGCGCTTTCGGTGAGCTCTGCGCAGAACCCGTTGGCGGAGCAGCTGATCGACAACGCGGACAAGCTCAAGGGCTGCGACGCGTACTTCTCCGTCATCATCTCTGGCACGGACGAGAAGCTCTACCGGCGTCTGGGCATCAACATCTGCTGCGAACCGAAGTTCGAATCCCTGGGTTACTACCATCGGTAACCGCCTTGAAAATGCGCGTTGGCGGAAGACCGCCGCCAACGCCATTCATTGAAACACCCGCCGTACCGGGTCGCTCCGGGTGTTGCGAAGGCTGCTCCAACCCGGATTCTCAATCA
>CAJTVP010000005.1 GCA_910580205.1 uncultured Eggerthellaceae bacterium | reverse complement strand
CGCGAGGCCGTGGGAGACCAGGACGTTCCGCCCGCGAGGGGCGCTTTCGCATATGATGGCATGGCGCTGCGAGACCCAGGTCGCTTTCCATCCGAGAGAAGCCCCGCAGCGCGCCCATCGGGCGCCGATGGCCGACCGCGCGGACAGGAAGAGCGGCCTGCGCATCCGCCGCCAGGATGGGGTCCTGGATCGGAGAAGCCCCCGCGACCTTCCATGCATGATCCCAGGTGGACTGCAGCTGCGCTGATGCCAAAAGCGAAGCGCATTTTCCGTCTTGCACATGCCAGTTCCTTGTTTCTATCTCTCTATTTTCAAATGTGCATTTCTCAAGTGATTGCCCTCTCAGCTTTCTCCCGATTTCGCATTTGCCAAGTTGGGCAATCGTTGTGCAAGCGGTCTTCTTCTTGTTCTCTTCTTCATTATGTATTGCCAGTAGAGATGTGGATAGCAATAAACTATTAGAAGTGGCTCTTCTTATTAGGATGGAAGGCAGCTGGCATCAACGTATCAAGAAAGATTTGCAATCAAAAGAGTTGTCATATTTTCATCCTGCTTTTACCGTGACGCCTAATATGCTTTGGTACTATGAAGTCATTAATTAACCGTGCTTGAATAGAGGAATCCCCATGTCTAAAGTTGATTCCATTATTGAGGAAGCTAAGAAGCGAGCCGCGCAGATGAAACCCCATGGCGAAGATGATTCTTCTTCAACGGCATCTTGCGAAAACAAAGCTGGGCTTGATTTTGTGAAAAGGCTCATCCTTGTCATCTCTATAGCTGCTTTGGCGTTGAGCGTTATCCCTCCTTTTGCTATATCTGGCTTCGTTCTCGGTGCCGGTGTTTTGGCATTTTGCTGGTATGCGAACAAGAAAGAGATCATTCCATACCAAAAGGCTGCCATATTCTTAGGAGCTTGCGCATTATTCTTAGGGCTTGTTGTTGCTTGCATCTCAACGAACAGTGCGGCAAACGATAGGGTCCAACTCGCACAGACGGGCCAAGAGTTAGCGGTGTTGCAAGAGAAGGTGACTGCCCAGGAGGCAGAGTTGGCCAAAGAAGATCCGGTACTTTCCTTATCGATTGCTGGTGGCGGTGCAACTGGCGTGAAGTCGGTTTTGGTTGCTGTGACTGGAACAACTTCAACTGGTGTTGCGGTGAATGATACAAGGACCATTGTAGTAGGCGGGAACAATATATTGGGATATCCGCCTGGAGAGTATCAGTTTGCTGTCGCTGCTTTCACAGCTCCCGATGGAAAGACTATTTACAAAGAAAGCAGAGCATCTTGCTCCTATGACGGGGCAGTGGCAAAATCCGTCCCCCTCCAACTCATCCAGAACACTGAAGAGATGCAGCGTATAGCCGCCGAAGAGGAAGCGGCTAGACAAGCTGCGGAAGCTGCGAAGGCAGAGGAGGAGGCTACAGCTAAGGCTAAAGCTGCCGAAGAAGCGCAAAATTCGGTTTCGAACGAGTACACGGTTTACATCACAAATACAGGAAAGAAGTATCATGCAGGAGGATGTCAGTATCTCAAGAAAAGCAAGATAGCCATTTCTGAGTCTGATGCTCAAGCCCAGGGGTATACGCCTTGCAGTCGCTGCAATCCGTGATCTACGCCAGTGTTCCATTTTTATACAGCTTCCAAAGGGTGATGGCGGACAACGTGAATCCGTCGGTGATCTTTCCTTCGGCGATCATGCGGTCGAGTTCTTCAGATGTGATCATGATCGTGTCTGATATTCCTTCATATCCGTGCTTGATTGTGGGTTCAGGGATTTCGCAGGTGAACACATGAGCTTTTCCGGCAGAGAGCCCGCTATCAGGGGTGACAATGCCCAGAGGATGCATCGCGCCTTGCGCTTCAGGGATGATTCCCAACTCTTCGAATAGTTCCTTGCGGGCATTTTCTTCGGGAGATAACCCCGGTTCGCCGAATCCTCTTGGGAAAGCCAGCTGATGTGCGCGTATGGCGTGTCGGAATTGATTCAGCAAAATGAGCTTCCCCTCATGGATAGGGACGATGACCACGGCACCATCCGCCTTTGGAACAAGGCGCTCATAGGCGAACCGTTCGCCATTTTGATCCTCGACAAGATCTACGAGCATCTGGCTGTAAGGGCTTTCGTACATGATCCCGATAGGTCTCCCTGCAGCGCTGCTTTCAAACTCCAGCACTTCGGTGTGATCGGTGATGATGGGCAGTTCGGGGGTTTGAGCGTTTGGGCTTTTGGTTTTGTTCACGACTTCAAGATATCTTTGCCAGGGATTCGATTGAATGAGTTTGCTTGCGCCAATCCCCAGGGCTGTTTCCCAATCATCATCGTTTATCTTGCAGGCTCCTGCATTCTTTTCGGCCTTGGAAGCGGTGATAGGGTTGATGTATTCAGCGCTCACGTCGGGTTTGGAGAAGGAGAACGTGATCAGGTCACGCAGTGAATCGAAGGCGGTGGTAGCGCTGTCGATGATGCCCGGAAGCTCCGTTTTCGATTCCATGAGCCAGCCGACGTAAGCGAAGATCGCGACGCCGACGAAGCTGGAGATGAGGCTCGGCAGCCCCATGAGTATTCTCATTGGCAGTGAATCGAAGTCGGTTTCGAACGCAAACCCTGCATTCGAGAGCTCAACGCTCACGCAGGACAGAATCGGCAAAATGATGAAGAAAAGAACCAGCACAGAACCGATGAGAGGCCAACGGAGCCGAGCATTTCGTTTGACGGTGGAGAAAATGACGATGCCGAGAAGGAAGATGATGACGACAGCCATGCTGCTTTCTTCGGAGAGCAGATCACCGACAGTGTCTGATCCGTGGCTGATGAGCGAAACCATGATGTCTTGCACGAGAGAGATGACCACTTCCACAAGGCCGAGCACGAGCGCATAGAGAACCATGATGAGGACGTTGCGGCCAAGCGCTTGATATACGCGCCGTTTCCAAGATTTCCGTTGTTCCTTTTCGTCGGTTTCATAGGCCGGTCTGCTGGAGTCGGACCCTGCCCTGGCTTGCATCTCTGACTCAGTTGAGGTTTTACGGATGCGTGCGGCATATTGCCATCGCTGCACATCGATTTCGTCATTTGTTATGGGCTGATTAGAGCTGTAGGTGTGGTTATAGGCAAGGTAGTCGTTTGCATAGAAATCGCATCTGGTTCTGATTTCGTCCATTATGCTGGCGTGATCAGAGGGCAGAAAATGGTGGGAAATGTTCTTTATGCTGGCCTCAGTGACCAGGTTGTAACAGATATCGAAGATGCGGTAAGCCCCTTGCGCCTCATCCGAGGAGACAGTTGCTCCTGAAGCAGTCCTGATGTTTTGGAGCGCATGGTAATATGCCGATCTTCTCATGATGTCCGATTCGGCAACTTGTTGACGCGCTTCATGGACGGCCTTCAGGGAGTGCGCTGTGTCAGTGTTCTGGATAGCCTCTTCGCAAAGATCGAGCATTTGCACATAATTTGGGTGCGCATCGTCGTTGATGTCAATGTATGCGGTGCTTGTTTGGCTGATGTAGAGCATGAGCTCGACGAGCCGCTTGATTTCCCGCACGTTCTCTTGGGTCAGCGTGCGCGTTTCCGTATGATTGCTTGATTCGGACTCTGTATCCGTCTCAACTGAAAGCTGGTCAAGGTAATCAGGATCGCTGTTGCGCAGAGCCTTGTAAATGCATCCTCGGACTTCCTCTTCCTTCTCTTTGTCCAGATCATCCGTAACGCCCCAACCGGATAGAACGAACTTGCCATAGCATCCAGCCGGAGTGGGCGTGAGGTTGTCCTGGAGGTACTGGGATGCCGTGCGCTTGTCGTTGAACCGAGAGATCCGGATCGCTCCGGAGGCCATGAGGCTTTTGATGGCCTCCAAAGACTCTTCGGAGGCCATGGCTAGGCCAAGGAACGCTTTGGAATCCGCTAGTTGATTGAAGGTGATGACGACGGTGTTGCCATGCTGGACGATCTGCTCATAGAGGGCATCCCGCGCATGCTTGATCTCTTGCGGGGAATTGCGAACGGAATCAAGTTCATGCAGGTATACCAGTTTGTCCATGAAGGTGGCCCATCTTCCGTTTTCGTTCTATGGAATCGGCCGATTCATGGTATCACGCTAGCGAATGTCCATGCAGATTAGCGAATTGAATCAAAACGGGAAGCGTCAGCCGATTTGTCAAAACCCCACGTCACTGAATTCAATGAGAGCGGACACGTTCTGTCCAATGATTCCCGAAAGTTAGTAGATGGCCGCTTCGAAGTATGCAGAATCATAAACAATGTTAGTTTATATCCACATTACTGGCTACTTGACAGCCATCGAATTTTTTCTGCCAACCCATCTCCGGGCATCAAGCTAAAAAAGAAGAGGTGGGCTCTTTCCTTTTTTGAAGATTTTCGTTTTCGCCAACTAGATGTTTGTTATTTCAGTAACGCTTCTTTTGATATTTTTGCTTCAGAATTCTCTTCACGCGGCCCTGCTGCTTTTGCCGGATTGCTTTCTGGTAATCGAAGGGGACCTCCTCATACTCGTTGTTCAAATATGACTCCCTGATTCCGATAATGAAAGACCCAATTGCGGCCATCATGAGATAACCCGATGTAAGAGAAGAGAAGAATCGATCAATAGCCTCGGGGGCCAAATTAGCTTTGATCTCAATAAACTGAGGCGAGTAACTGTTTAGCTCAGCAGAAGGGTCGGTTAAAGCCAGCGCATGACCGATTCTCACATGTGCTCCGGTATACAGGGCGTCGGATAAAATCGGAGCAAGGCATACGATAATCACAGAGATGATGCTCAAGAAGGCGAAGGAATTCTTCATATCGCAGAGTTGGCAATTTGGGGTGAGAACAGAATATGCAGGAAGTAAAAGGACGCACCCAAAAGAGAAGTAAAGGAAAGCAGGGATATAAAGTTTGCTCGCTTCATTGATAATTGAAGAGATTGAGGCGCTTGTATTGAGAGATTGGCCAATTTCCAACAATGCTTCTATTGGGTAAGATCGTGATGCGGTTAGTTGAGAAACCAGCTCTGTTGAGATGGTGATTGATCCGAGCAGAATCCCGACTATCAGCAGAAGTGATAGAACAGAAGATGTGATACAGGCAAAAAACTTGAGGACATTATTCAATATCACGCTAGCCCAGTTCTTTTTGGTCCCATAAGCAATAGAAAAGCAAAAGAAGGCAGCCGATATAATTAGTGTGACGGGGTACAGTTTAAGCATTCCTTCATTGTCGGGTATTTGAATTACTCGGAATAAGATGAAGCAAATTACGATGATTAAAGAGAGCATGAGCAAAAAGCAGGCATGCGCGTATTTCCGAGCCTCTTCTCTGTCGTTGATTTGACGGTTTTCTTTAAGCAAGATGACGGATGGTACCGCAACAAGCAGGATCAATATGCATATGACCGAATTTGCGATGAGGTTATCCCAGAAAAGAATCGCGATCGGCCCTCCGATGCAAACTGCGTACATAGACCGCATGGGCCAGCGTTTTTCTGTTAGATATTTCCCAATTTCATTCACAAGCGAAAATTCTAATCGCATGCCGCCTTAAAACCACATCGCAAACGCCTTCATTTCGATGACCCCGCAGGGTGATCCTCAAATTCGTGGGCATGGATTTTTCGATTTGCGCTACAACCTCTGTTCACGGGGAAAAGAATCTTATGCAGAAATTCTGTTCTCGGCCACAAGCAATGCGCAAGACCTTGTGAGCCATAGGCGCATGTTGATGGAAGGATCATTTTAGGATTCCATGTATCATGTCAGTAGGTATTTTCAGATAGGGCCTATCTGAAAAGAAAAGGACTGAGATGGGGAAGTTGAACGCAGTTACAAAGACGATGATCATGCTCATCAGCTGCGTTGCGGTCTTTTGGATCGCGCTTGCAGTTGTTTACTGCATCCCGACTGTTGCCATGGAAGAGAACATCAGGATATCGAAAGAATTCCTTGACAAAGAAGGCCTCTATCCCGATTCCTATGTGGGCAATCAGAAATTCGATAATTTCACTGTCTACTGGATGCTGAATGAAGCATCCCAGGGGGGGGTGATCCATTCATAACCCCTCTGGAATCACCTTTCTACTATGACAGCGTATCATCCAACTCGGAAGCGCTAGAGAAAGCGATGCAGGAAGGGGCAAACACTGGATATCCACGGTATTGGCATGGATACCTTGTTTTGCTGAAACCCCTACTCATCTTATTCGACATCAAAGAAATCAGGTTGTTGTTCCAAACCGCGTTCTTCATAAGCCTTGCCGTGCTCATCGGTCTGTGGTCCTGTTGGCATGGAAGGAAGGGCATTGCTGCTTCTGTTGCGCTGGTCGCTTCGATCATTCTCTTGGGTGGGGCAGATGCCACGGCGACCTTGCCCATATTCTTTTCGTTCATCATCGCCGTGCTTTCGATGATCGCAGTCACTGTCCTCATGAAGAAATCCAGCAAAGCGGAACTTGCCCAGAACTTGATCAGCATTTTCCTGATCACGGGTGCCTGTACGGTTTATTTCGATTTCTTCGATAACCCGATCCTCACGCTGTGTTTTCCACTGTCTGCCATCGTGGTCTTTTCAACCGATAGATTCTCCATGCGAAAGATGTTGAAGCTCTTGGTAATCTGTTCGTTGGTGTGGGCTGTCGGTTATGGTTGTGTATGGTTTGCGAAGTGGGCGCTCGCCACTGCATTCACTGATCGCAATGTGATTCAAGAGGCTGTTTCTCAGGCAGCATTCAGAACCGGAATTGATGAATCTGCGCAAGAATACGGCTCTTCTCCTCTGCTTGCCATCGCTGAGAACCTGCAAGTCCTGGGGTTCGTGAAATGGCTCCTGTTCGTCGCGTTCGCGATCGCTGCCATCGCATTGGTGATCGAGGCCTGCAAGGCATTTCGCGCTCCGCAAGCGAAGCCCGTTCTCGTCAAGATGCTTTTTCTGGGCGCGATCTCCCTCATCCCCTTCCTCTGGTTCCTGGTGGTGTCGAATCATTCTTATATCCATGCGGGAATCATCTCCTATAGAAATATGGTCGTTTCGTTCTATTGCCTTCTCATGATTCCCGCATTTTTGGGCAACACCATTGGAGGGGTTCATGTCCAGCCTCATGAATCTGTTCGAGAATTAGCTAATCGCGAGGATGACAATGAGGATTTCTCGCGTATCGAAGCTAAGTAAACCAGTGCTCCGCCCGCAGGCTGCCGTCCGTTTGATATCATCTGCGAAGTTTCATATGAACAGTTGAAAAGGTTGGAGATATGGGCAAAACCACATCCAAGACCCTGCGGATTTTCCTAGCTGCGATCCTTGCGGTTTCATGTTCTCCCGTTGCGGCCTACGCTGATTCATGGGAACTGCAAGAGCCTTCCCTAAATCTTGAATCCTCATCAATGGATGCGGGTTTCGAAGCCGCCTTCGAGGCGGATGAAGAATCTGTTGAAACGATTGAAGAAGACGAACAGCCGTCTTTTGATTCGACAGTCGCTGATTCCATCGAGTCGGAGCCGGTCCAAGCCCTAGAAGAAGCTGTTGTCTATGAGGCTCCACCAGGTTTCACCGAACTCACAGATGTGACCCTCTATCCCATCAATTCTTTCAATTTGCGCATCTACAGCAATGGTCTTCGCTGCGGCAAAAATGAATCGGACAAGGTCGTTTTCAAATTCGTCCCAGAAACAACAGCTGATGAATTTGGATACCGGGTCCTCAGCATAGCCCGTGCTGACGAGGATGGCTTGAACGCGATCTACGACACGTCATTCGATTCTGTGTACTCCTTTTCTCCGGAAGATACGTTCGATTTCAATTTCATGGCATCGGGCCGGTACAGGATCAACGTCAATGTGCAGGCGAAGCATCTGATTTCGCCAGCGCCGGATGCTCCTGAAGGCGCCAGCCCTCAATACAGCTTGAGCTATGCACGTATAGCGGCAACATTCGTGATCGATGACCCCGCGTATCCTTCCACAGAGGCGGTCGCCGATGATATCGCCCGACAGTGCTTGGATGCAGGGAATCGAACTGATTACGACAAAGCGCTCTGGCTTCATAACTGGCTGATCGATCATTGCAAGTACGATTATGGATATAACTACGCCGGTGCCGAAGGCGCGTTGATACGAGGCATTGGCACGTGTCAGGCTTATCATAGCGCCTATAGGATGCTGCTGGATCGCGTCGACGTTGATTCGGGGCGCATCGCGGCGGGTATCCATGTTTGGACCGCCGTCAAGATGGATGGCGAATGGTACCACGTAGATGTCACATGGGATGATATCGACTACAACCCTCAGCCTCAGTTCCCGGAAGAACGGCAACTCTATTTCGGGCTCACCGATGAGCTGATGGAGATCGCCCATCCGGGCCATAATGCTGCCGCTGCCGGTCATGCTTCAAGCTCTCTGAAGAACAACTATCTTGTCAGGAGCGGGAGGATAAAGAACTATTCCAGTCCTTACGTTGCACTCATTCAGCAGAAACTGGATGCCGGTGAGCGTTCATTCACGTTGAATGCGGCCAATGCATCCTGGCCAGAATCATTGTCGGACGCACGGAACATCGTCAACAACATCGTCGCCTATGATCTGAGCAACTCTCCTTGGTCCGTGGATGGCAAAGGCGCGAAGCTGACCGTCAGCTACCAAGATGGTGCGATGTCCATCCGGGCCATCGTTGAGGGCGAAGTGGACAGCCTTCCGTTTTATCCAGGCCTTCATACTTTGACTGGCGCTCTGCGTTATGGCAAACCTGATGGAAAGTACGCTCAGAACGAGTGGATCATCATCGAAGGGCGTTGGTATCATTTCGATAGCAACGGCATCGTGCAGACCGGTTGGCTCAAGGATGGTGGCAACAAGTTCTATCTGGATTCCTCAGGCGTTATGGCAACCGGCTGGAGATGGGTTGACGGAACCTACTACTATTTCGCTGGTGGCGGTGCTATGCGGACTGGCTGGCTCTACGAGAACGGCATCTACTACTACCTGGATCCTTCCGAGGGCACCACGGCTGAGCCCAACAAGAAAGGCTCCATGTTCACCGGGCTCCATCAGATAGGCAAGGACACCTTCTATTTCGCCAGTGGCGGCGCGATGGCAACCGGCTGGAGATGGGTTGACGGAACCTACTACTATTTCGCTGGTGGCGGTGCTATGCGGACTGGCTGGCTCTACGAGAACGGCATCTACTACTACCTGGATCCTTCCGAGGGCACCACGGCTGAGCCCAACAAGAAAGGCTCCATGTTCACCGGGCTCCATCAGATAGGCAAAGACACGTTCTTCTTTGCCGGTGGTGGCGCGATGGTGACCGGGTGGCAGTGGATCGGTGACAAGTGCTATTACTTCGCTGGCGGCGGCGCGATGGTCAAAGACGCCTGGGTAGGCATCTATTATGTCGACGAGAATGGTGTTTGGATCCCGTAGTCGGTTTGAAGCCATGCGAACAGTGGGCATTCTTGCAATTTGGCCCCGACTGCCCTTGCATCTCAATGCACCTTGATTGATTTGAACGCCCTTTAGAATCCTTTTGCAGAAAATCGATTCCATTCCGCGCGGAAATGATTACTATGGATGTGTTCAAAAAAACTAACGAATAGAGTAAAAATGAACAAAGTGCAATTCGACGTGCTATCGGAGTTGATGAAGGAGCCGAACCAATCGCAGCGTTCCATTGCGGACAGCGTTGGTATTTCACTCGGTTCCGCGAACAGCGCTCTCTCAGCTCTTCGCGGGGAAGGTCTTGTCGAACAGAATGGTACTCGGGTCACGGAGGAAGGCAAAGCCGTCCTTGAACCATATAGAGTGAAAAACGCCATCATCATGGCCGCGGGACTGTCCTCTCGATTCGCTCCCATCTCCTATGAAAAGCCAAAAGGGCTCCTTACCGTGCATGGCGAAGTGCTGATCGAAAGGCAGATCCGGCAACTCATCGAAGCCGGCATTGATGACATTACGGTTGTGGTGGGATACAAAAAAGAATACTTCTTCTATCTTGAAGACCTGCTGGGTGTGAAGGTAGCCATCAATGATGACTATGCAACGCATAACAACACATCATCCCTCATGGCTGTTCGCTCCATTTTGGGCAATACCTACATTTGCTCTTCCGATGTGTATTTCGCTGACAATCCATTCAGGCGTTATGAGTGGAAGGCGTCCTACGCGGTGCAATACTCAGAAGGGCCTACTGATGAATGGTGCGTCCAGATTGGCGGCAAAGGGAGGATCAAATCCGTATCCATTGGCGGTTCTGATTCTTGGTACATGATCGGTCATGCGTATTTCGACCGATCCTTCGCTGAGCAGTTCGTCAAAGTGCTCGAAGAGGAATACGATCTGCCGCAAACGGCTCCAAAGCTCTGGGAGGAACTGTACCTCGACCATATCAAAGAGTTCGAGATGGTCGCGTGCAAGTATGAGAAAGGCTCCATTTGGGAGTTTGACTCCATTGATGAGCTGCGCCTCTTCGATCCCCTCTTTTTGGAGAACGTCGATTCGGAGGCGTTCGACAACATAGCGAACGTTCTCGGCTGTGAGAAGTCAGAGATCTGCGACATTTATCCACTCAAGCAAGGTCTGACTAATCTTTCGTGCCACTTTCGGACCAAGAAAGGCGAATATGTTTACCGGCATCCGGGTGTAGGCACTGAGCGGCTCATAGATCGCGCCGCGGAAGTGAAAGCTCAGGAATGCGCGAAAGAGTTGGGCATTGACGAGACTTTCATTTACGAAGACCCCGTCAAAGGCTGGAAGATATCGCATTTCATTCCTAATGCTCGTCAGCTTGATCCTCATGATGACATTCAGTTGGGTCGCGCCATGCAGTTGGCGGCAGCGCTCCATTCACAACCGCTGAAACTGGACCGGCGCTTTGACTTTTACGAGCAGAGCAGAGCGTATGAATCCGCCCTTCTAGAACATGGCTCCATTGATGTGCCGGGGTATCAACAAATGTCTGAGGCCATGGATCGACTATATGGGCATGTGTCTTCAGAAACGTCTCAATCCTGCCTGACCCATAATGACTTTTTCTATTTGAACCTGTTGGTAGATGATGCAGACAAGATCTACTTGATCGACTGGGAATACGCCGGAATGGCGGATCCTTCGAATGATTTTGGCACGTTCGTGGTGACGTGCGAATTGTCAGGGAAAGAAGCCCGCCGTGCTCTTGAGCACTATTTTGGCCGTGTTCCCACGTTTGAAGAAACGCGCCACAACTTCGCCTACATCGCACTGGCAGGATGGTGCTGGTATGTATGGTCGCTGGTCAAGGAGGCGGAGGGGGACAACGTGGGTGAATGGCTCTATATCTATTACGACTACGCGAAAACCTATTTGAGCAAGACATTGTCAATGTATGAGGAGCCGGAAGAGGGGAGCGCAGCATGAAATACGGGCTTATGAGCGGCCTTCTTTGGGGACTTGATACGGTCATTCTGGGCATCGGCCTTTCCATGGCGCCTTATATCGGCACGGCGGAGGCGATCGCTTTGGCAGCCATCGTGGGTGCAGCCTTGCATGATGTGTTCTGCGCATTCTGGCTGTTCCTGTACATGGGCATCCGTGGGCGACTGAAGGATACCCTTGCCGCTCTCAAAACACGCAGTGGCAAGGTCGTTATGCTAGGCGCACTGCTTGGCGGCCCTATTGGCATGACTGGTTACGTGATCGCCATCAATAACATCGGTGCTGGATATACCGCCATCATCTCATCGTTCTACCCGGCATTCGGAACGGTCATGGCGGTCCTTCTCTTGAAAGAGCGCATGGATTGGAAGCAGGTCATCGCTCTTTTCGTTGCGCTGGCCGGAATCATCGCCATGGGATATCTCACGTCTGACACCGCTGTCACCGGTGACGCGGTGATCGGTTTGTTGGGGGCATCGGCCTGCGTCATCGGGTGGGGTTCCGAAGCGGTGCTTTGCGCTTGGGGAATGAAGGATGATGCGGTCGACAACGAAACCGCGCTCCAGATCCGTGAAACAACATCAGCGCTCGTTTACTGCATCTTCGTGCTTCCCTTGTTCGGTGCCTGGGCATTCACAGCTGCGGCTTTCCCCACCATGGCTACATCCATCGTCGCTCTTGCCGGGCTTGCTGGCGCCGTTTCGTATCTCTTCTACTACAAGGGCATCTCAGTCATCGGTGCGGCGAAGGGCATGGCTCTCAACATCTCCTATTCTGCCTGGGCGGTTCTTTTCGGCTTGGTCCTTCTTGGTGCCGTTCCCGGCCCCATTGAGATCGTGTGCTGCATCGCCATACTTTGCGGCACTGTCTTGGCTGCGAGCGACTGGAAAGATCTGTTCTCTAGGAATGGAAAATCGGTCCGCTGCTGATGGATTGAAGGTCATTTCCCTCCTATGGAGCACAGGTCGGTTTGGCTGCAAGGCGAATAGCTGCACTCTGCTTGCTTCTGACTATCAAAGCACAGTGCAATCGTTCATAATCACAGGACGAAGCTCGGATGAAGGAGGAAGATGTCTCAGTCTCATTATGATGTTCTCATCGTTGGGAGCGGGTTGTTCGGTTCCGTTGTCGCCCATGAAGCGACGAAGCGTAGAAAAAGGGCCCTTGTCATCGAGAAGCGCGACCACATCGGAGGCAACTGCTATACAGAGGAGATCGAAGGAATCAACGTCCATGTTTATGGTGCTCATATTTTCCGAACGAATGATCCGGTGATCTGGGATTACATGCAGGAATTCTGCACGTTCAACAACTTCATCAATTCTCCCATAGCCAATTACAAAGGAGAACTGTACAACCTGCCGTTCAACATGAATACATTCTATGAGCTCTGGAAAACGCCTACTCCTGCAAGCGCCCGCGAGAAAATAAATGAACAGCGGCTGGAGTGTGCAAATCCGGGAAACCTCGAAGAGCACATCCTTTCTTTGGCTGGAAAGGACATCTACGAAAAGCTGGTGAAGGGGTATACGGAAAAGCAATGGGGGAGGCCTTGTTCTGAATTGCCCCCTTCCATCATGCGACGCATTCCGTTGCGATTCGTTTATGACAACAATTACTTCAATGATCGTTATCAAGGGATTCCCGAAGGCGGTTATACGAAGGTCATGGAAAAGATGCTCGAAGGTGCCGATGTGGAGTTGGGGGTTGATTATCTCCAACACCGCGATCGGTATGAGAGCATCGCTGACATGGTTGTATATACTGGCGCGATCGATGCATATTTTGATTACTGCTTCGGCGAATTGGAGTATCGCAGCCTTCGATTCGAGACGGAGATCCTCCATTGCAAGGATCATCAAGGCGTCGCCGTGATGAATTTCACTGACCGGGATACCCCTTATACGCGGATCATAGAGCATAAGCACTTTGAATTCGGCGCTCAGGAAAACACCGTTATCTCAAGAGAATACCCGCAGGATTGGAATCCTTCCCTTGATCCGTATTACCCCATTGAAGATGAGAACAATCTCGCAAGATATGGCCAATACAAAGCCAAGGCCGATGAGCTTGCACGAATGGCTTCCCCTGTAGTGCATTTCGGCGGAAGGCTTGGCGAGTATCGTTATTACGATATGCAAGACACGATAAAATCAGCCCTAGCGAAATCCGCCGAATGGTTCGATTGATGACAACGGAAGGGATGAAACTCCTATGCCGAAAGTGAGCGTCCTGGTTCCCATCTTCAACATGCAAAAGTATCTGCGGCAAAGCATCAACAGCATTACGGGTCAAACGCTGGAAGATATACAGATCATTTGCATTGATGATGGGTCTACCGACGGTTCTTTGGAGTTGTTGGAAGAGTTCGCAAAGCGAGACAGCAGGATTGAGATAATATCCAAGCCAAATTCTGGATATGGCAATTCCATGAATCTGGGGCTGGATGCTGCGCGAGGAGAATATATCGGCATTGTCGAGCCAGATGATTTCATTGATCTGGAAATGTTTGAAACCCTCTATGCGCTTGCCAAAAAGCATGATGCAGATGTCGTTCGCTCTAATTATTATCGACACGTACCGCATACGGATCCTTCAGACGATTTCGTAGTGGAGTATTTGGAGGGCTGTGAGTATGATCAGGTCTTCCGTCCCAGGGATACCATTTCAATTTTCGTAACAGAGCCCTCCACATGCACTTCTGTCTATAGACGTTCGTTGATAGAGGGAAACGGTATAAGGTATCTAGAATCTCCTGGAGCCTCTTTTCAAGATACTTATTTCAACTATCAGATAATCGCGCTTGCTGAACGTATGTATTTAACAAAGGAGGCGTTTCATCATTACCGAATCAATGAGGGATCATCGGTGCTGTCGCCGGGGAAGCTGTTTTGCGTCTGTGATGAGTACGATGCGATATGGAACCACGCAAAAAACCACCCAGACATTTTCGATGCACTGAAATACCGTATTCCCAGAGCCCAGCTTGGAACGTACATTTGGAATCTGGAGCGCCTCTCTCCCTCGGTGCAATATGACTTTTTCTTGCGATTCGCTGAAACGTTTCAAGATTTTTCCGAGAAGGGCTTATTGAAGAGAGATTATTTTGATGATTTCGCCTGGGATTTTGTTCAAGAAATGCTTGCGAATCCGCGGCGGTTTTATGCAGAGCACTATGGACCAGTTGAGATAGATGATTCAGTTCTGATTCTCGTTTCTTCACAGGCTGAGCCAGCATTGAAGAAAGTGTCCTTACTTTTAAAGGATGTATACCAAGAAAACTCTGAAATCTATTTTCTGCCTGATGGGACTTTGGAGTCTCTAAAGGGCGGTGGCGCAGATGTGTCCCAGTTGGACCCTCGATACCACATGGGAGAATACCTCGTCGACGCGAAGCCGGTCATGCAGGTTTCTTTGGAAGGGTTGAGAGGTCGGAATCTCTCCATTCTTCATCTCAGGGAGAAGATCAGCTCAAATAGAGAGCTGCAAAAGCTTGCTGATAAGATCAAAGAGTGCAGAGAGAAGACCGCAGTTCATGCGGATGAGAAGATGGCTGTGGGATTTTGGGATTTGGAAGAACTGAGATCGACGAATCTTCCGATCTGGGAAGCCTTGTTGTTCTGCGGGTTTTACAGCAGCGCCATCCCAGAGCGCCCGGCAGATTTGCCGGAATGGATGATCGAGAAAGACGCTAAAGAGAGATGTGCTCAACTGGAGGAGGTTCGTTGCACCAATGCGTCATTTGGCGCCCTTTATGAATATGCGTCTGAACAGCTAGGTGCAGATGATTATGAGCGGGCGAAAACTTATCACAAGTTTTTTTCAAGGCTTTGGATCAAGGTGCAGGGGGCATATGATGATCTAGGGTATGATGACCGGCTTCAATTTGGAGAGAGACCATCTCCTTTGCAATTTCCACCGCTCATTTATAAATTACGCACCAAAAGAGCAGAAGATGCTTCTCCTCTTACTGTCGTCATCCCCGTGTACAACGTTGAAAGATTTCTGCCGGATTGCCTGAATTCGGTTCTCGCGCAAGATCTGGATGATCTCCAGATAGTTTGCGTGAACGATGCGACTCCTGACTCTTCACTGGAGATCTTGGAGGCCTACGCAGACGAGTTCGACAATCTTTCCGTTGTCTCTCAGTTCAATGGCGGAGCGGGGGCAGCTCGCAATCGAGGCATAGAGCTTTCAGATGGAGAGTACCTAGCTTTTCTTGATGTTGATGACTTCTTCTCGGGCGATGATGCTTTGAGGAAAATGCTGTCGGCCGCCAAAGAACATGGTGCGCTTGTATGTGGGGGCTCATTGGAGTTTTTCAAGCCTGATGGATCTGTCGAGCCTTTCAATGGCGGGGAGCGTTTTTATTACAATATAAAAGAAAGCGGGTTCAAGTCATTTACTCAAATGGAAACGGATTATGCGGCGGGGAGATTCATTTATCACAGATCGATTTTCACGAGCGGGGGCGTCCGTTTTCCTGAATTCCGCTGGTATGAAGATCCGGTGTTTTTGACGAGGGTAATAGATTTCACGGATGATTTTTACGGTCTTTCTGATCTGGTATATGAGTATCGTGCTGAATATAAAGAGTGCAGATGGAGTTTGCCGCAGGTTCGGGATATGGTCAAAGGAATATCACTGAATCTTGAATTCGCCCGCAAGCATTCGCTGTCTTTTTTGTATTCATCATTGATCACACGGATAGAACGAGATTATTATAAAGGCATAATGGAGTACATCGACGATGAAGAGGTCTTCACGTCTTTAGCCTATATCCAGGGGAATCTTGATCACTCTCTCCTGAATGTCGTGAAAGAAAACGGATGGAAGACGTATCTGATCAAGCCATTTTACGATTTGATCATGACGCCTGACACGGCTATCGTCAGGGCTGCGAAACGAGCACAAGACACCGTTTGGTACCATGCATTGCAGTCGATGCGGTCTCGCTTCGACTGAGATGGTCGCTATGAAAAAATTGGAGTTATTCATATATGGGTAAGCCTGATACTTCTCAAAGCCTTCTTAAAAACTTATTTCTTTATGGCGTGATCGGCTGCATTTCTGCTGGCTTGGATACGGCGATCTTCTACGTTCTGAACTACGTATGCCATATTCCGTGGGAGATCGCGAACTGCATCTCGGTTCCGTGCGGCATCTTGGTCAGCTTCACCTTGAACAGGCGTTACAACTTCAAAGTGCTCGATCATCCGGTGCGCCGTGGGGTCATCTTCTTCGCGGTGGGCCTTTGTGGACTCATCCTTTCCCAGCTGTTGCTGCTGGCAGGATCTTATCTCGGCATGCAGATGATCGTTGCGAAGTTGATCTCTATCGTGATCGTAGCGCTGTTCCAGTTCACGCTGAACAAGCTGATCTCATTCGGTTTGCATTTCGAAGAAGAGAAGTAAGCGAATCTCCGGCGGCATCACAGCCCCTGGATCACCGTATCGTTCAGCTCTTTGAAGTCCTTTACCGCCTGAATGCCGATCTTCGTGATGCTCTTGAGGTTGATGGAATTGACCCCCCCCTGTCGAGGCTTGAACGTGATGGGGATGAACTTCACGCGCTGGCCTGACTTGAGGTAAATGACTGACAGGAGAACGTTGGTCAGGTTGTATCCATCAGGGACGAAGGCGAGGTTCTTGGCGAGCGTGTTCGAGCTCATGAGGCGGAACGGCGTATTCGCGTCTTCGCATTCCACTCCGAATGAGTGCTTGACCACGGCTTTCAGCGTTTTCGTGACGAACACGCGGGAAGCTCCATCCTGGCGATGCGTTCTTGAGCCGATGATGGCATCGTAGGCTGTGCGCTGCTGCCAGAACTGATCGAACTCCGTCGGAGCGGTCTGCCCATCGCTGTCTGTCTGGAAGATGTAGTCCGCATCATGGTCCAATGCGTACTTGTAAGCATGGATCAAAGTGTCGCCATGACCGGAGTTCTTCTTGTCTACGACCACCAGATAGGGATAGGATTCCTTGAGGCTTTCAAGCACTGATAAAGTGTCATCTTTGCTGCCGTCATTGAAGATGACGAGCCTGCTGTCATCGTTGTTTCCGCTCTTGTTCAGAGATTCGATGATAGGGTGCCATTCTGATACCACTTCCGCTATGTTCTCCGCTTCGTTGTAAGCGGGCATTACCATATAAAGGGTATCTGACATGATTTGCAATCCTAACGTGTTCGCGGAAAAGCTGCATTCATGGTATCTCATTCGAAGAGATTCATAAAGGGCGCGGACGAGAGTGCTGGAACGGTGTATCATGCAGATGCGCACTTGCTTTGTTGGGCGCGGTGATGCGAATGCCCCATTCTTCCCTTGCGCTCGTCCCTCTTTTCATTGAGGGCGCAAGTGCATACAGATAGAATGCTCACAGCATCATTCCATTCGTCAGCAAATGGTTTTACCGGTTTGGAGCGTGTTCATCTTGCATCAGCGGGGCTTGATCAAAACAACGTTGGGCGTTCTTCTTTCCATCACATTTTTCATCTGCCTTTTCGTCGCCCCCTTCTATAGCTATTGGTTCAAGCAGTCCTTCGCTTTCGTCAGTTTGCCAGTTTTGATCATGGCTCTCCTTTGCGGAGCTGGTGCTTTGCTTTTGGTTCGTTTTCTTCCGCTGAAAAAGCTTCATTCGGAAAAACCATTCAGGCTCATCGTATGGATAAGCACCCTCTTTCTTTTGATCTTTCAGCTCTATGTTGCGAAAACGAGCTGGTTCATGGGATCGTGGGATGTGAATATTCTGACCAGCTTTGCGGACCATTCAGGGGAGTTCCACCAGAATTATTTCTCAAACTTTCCGAATCAGGTGTTCCTTGCGGCGATCTTTCAGCTGATGGCTGATTTCGGTCCTCTGTTCGGGTTCCAAGATGGGGTTCTTTGCACTATCGCCGGGAGTTGCGTTTCTGTTTGCATCTCTATGCCGATCGTGGCATTCGTGGCGAAACGGATCGGGGGCTTCTCTGTTGGCTATTGCGCCTTTTTCTTGACGCTTGCCTGGGTTGGTCTTTCGCCCTGGTTCTTGGTGCCCTATTCGGATACATATTCACTTCCTTGGTGCATGTTGGTCCTGTATTTTTATGTTTGCGTTGACCGGCGGCCCTTGGCATGGGGCGGCATGGTGTTCGCATGTCTGATCGGGTATACGATAAAGCCGACAGTCCTTTTCATCTTCCTGTCTGCGGTGATCGTGGGCGTCGCCA
Source organism: uncultured Eggerthellaceae bacterium (assembly GCA_910580205.1). Lineage (GTDB taxonomy): Bacteria > Actinomycetota > Coriobacteriia > Coriobacteriales > Eggerthellaceae > MGBC163016. The sequence continues at coordinate 82,100 of CAJTVP010000005.1, read as the reverse complement.
GATTCATCCGCGAGAAAAAAGAAGAATGTGCTGATGGTGGATCAAAGCCTGAACTTGCATCAACGGGCGAAGGCGCAATGCGCCAGCGAGTCATCGAGGCGGCAAAGACCTTGGGTGCCGTTCTGCTCGCTTGCGTTCTGGCGATGTCCACTGTTTCGATCGTGAAAAGCACCTTCCCCGTTCCTCTGGATCCCAACAAAGAGTTCTCCTCCACTCATTTTCTGAAAATGGGGCTGAATGAGGATTCTTATGGCTGCTGGTGTGAGGCGGATGTCGTAGAGTCGGCCTCTTTTGCAACGAAAGAAGAGAGATCATCAGCGAATCTCCGCATCGCCGCGCAGCGCGCCATCGATATGTTCCCGGGTGGTTTTGCGAATCTGTTCCTGAACAAGATCCTCATCACGTACAACGATGGCACTTTCACATGGGGTGGCGATGGGAACTTCTTCATGACCGCTCACGATCCCGCCACTTTCTTCTCGAAGGTCTACGGTATTGGCCATAAAACTACTTATGATTCCAGTGCTCCTTTTGAGCTTCCGATGCAGGTGATCTGGTATTTGGCGCTCGTAGGAGTTCTAGGTTTTTGCTTCTCAAAGAAACCGGCAGGCGACCCGCTCAAGGCCATGTGCTTATCTCTGATCTTCCTTTTTCTCTTCCTTCTTGTTTTTGAATGCCGTGCAAGATATCTCTACATCTATGCCCCCATCTATGTGATCCTTGCAGTATTAGGATGGCGGCGAATCGGCTGGATCGTGATGGATGGGGCTCGACGCCATCGCTCAGGAGATGCAAAGAGGCCATCCGTTCGTGAAGGGATCGGCGGATAAAAGGCCGCTTCATGGCAGCCATCTCAACATACCTCATCGCGTTCTGCACGTTATATGTGCCTGGTTTTCTTATCGCAAGAGCAGCAGGACTGAAGGGCGCATCAAGCTTCATTTTGGCGCCCTTGTTTTCCTTTGCCTGTTATATGGCAGTGCCCGCGTTGCTGGACGGGCTTTCTGTTCCAGCTTCTTGGTTGATCGTTTTCGCCATATCGGTGGCATTGGGTTCAGTGTTGCTCTTGGGGCGTTTCGTCTTGAAGCGAACGGGGCATGAACTGGCATCGTTCAGACTGTTCGGGGAAGAAGACAGACGGGGCCTTTGGGTCCTCGTTCTCTATATCCTGATCGCATCCGTTTTCATGCTTTGCGTGTTCTGTCAGGGTTTTGGCTCCCCGGATTCCTTCAATCAGCAATTCGACAACTACACGCATCTCAGCTTGGTGCAGACGTACCTTCAAATGGATCAATTCTCCCCCTTGCATACGATGTATTACGAAAGCGCTACGCCCTTTTATGGGCAGTACGCAACCACCTATCCCCCTTTATGGCATATCGCTTGCGCGCTGATAGCTTCAGGTGCCCATTGCGAGCCTACGGTGGCATCGAATGTTTTGAACTATGTGATCTGCGCTGTCGTGTTTCCGAGCGGCGTGTTCCTGTTGTTGAAGGTCATCCTAGAAGAGCGGAGGATGGTCATCGCGGGAGCTTTTATCGCAACTGCATTCACTGCTTTTCCAGCAGGGTTCATCGACTGGGGGCCTTTGAGTCCGAATCTGTTGTCTTATGCGCTTTTCCCGTATTTCGTCTCTTTGTTCATCCTTGCAGCCTCCACGCAACGAGCGCGCAGTGAAAGGGCGCTTTTATGGACGATGGCCTTCATCGCGCTCATGCTCACCGTGTTCTCTCAGCCCAACACCGTTTTCGTGATAGGCATATTCTTGGTTCCTTTCATCTGCTATCAGATCATCAAAAGCAGCAGATTCAATGCGTATGGCTTGCGCAAGCGCAAGTTGATCAAAATCGCGTTGGTCGTTGGAGTGGTCGTTCTTGCCGCGGCGGCGTGGATCTTCTTTTATCTGGCCTCCTTCATGCAAGCGACGGTTTCTCATGAATGGGCTGTTTTCTCCACGCGGAAAGAGGCGCTGTTCGGTGTTGTGACGCTGGGTATGACGGAGCGCGTTTCTTCCCAACCGTTGTTGGGTGCGATCGTGCTAGTGGGTCTTGTCTACGCATTTTGGCAGCCGTCGTATCGATGGATTGCATTTCCCTATCTTTTCGCGTGTTGTCTGTACATTGGCGGGATTCCCTCCGATGGGTTCTTAAGGCATTTTTTGACAGGGTTTTGGTTCACGGACCCCTATCGGGTCGCGGCCATGATCGCGCTGTTCGCCATTCCTCTTGCAGCGTTGGGTCTTTATGCCATCAGTTCCATCATCAGCAGAATCTGCCGAAGAATCGGTCAGTCTGCATCTAGGGGGATCAGCTCAGTTGTTTCTGCCGTGCTTGCCATCGCTTTTCTGTTGTATTGCTACTACCCGATCTATCTTCCGCGAACAGAAGGTCCTAACACGGCGTTCGGATCGCTGGTGGATGACATCCGAAAGCAGAGCGCGCTGTATTACACGATAGAGGAAGAGGGCTTCATAGAAGAGGTGAAAGCAGCAGTGGGGGAGGATGCGCTGGTGCTCAATGATCCCTACGATGGCAGCGCTTACCTGTACGGTGCTGAAGGGCTGACAGTATCGTTCCCGTATTACCTGAAGTATCAAACGGATGAAGCTAGCACATTGGCCTCAGATGTGCGCCACCATCTGAAAGAATACGCTTCCAGAGATGAGCTGCTCCAAACCCTTCGCGAGGCGAATGCGAAGTATCTGCTCCTTTTGGACGTGCCGCAGGAAGGCAGCGACCTTTCGCGTGAGTGGAACGCGAGCGACCCTCAGTTATATGAAGAGATGCTGCGCGAGGGCAGCATCAGGGGCTGGGAGGGGTTGTATGGCATCGATGAGTCCACACCGGGATTCAGGTTGCTGCTCTCTGAGGGGGATATGAGGCTGTACGAGTTGACGGAGATATAGAGCGCTTTGATGCTCACTTTTGGACGGCGGCTAGCAATCTATCAGCTGTATGGCTCCAGGAAAAGACCTCCTCGCTTCGTTGGGCGGTCTTTTCCACGTCAATGAGATTGTTGCTGATAACGGCCTTGATGGCACTCGCTGTCTCTTCAGCGGTTGGCTTGTTCGAGAGAATCATGCCATAGCTGCTGTCTGGCAAAAGATCCGCCACGCCTCCATTGTCGGCTGAGATGATTGCGCATTTCGCCACAGCCGCCTCGATCAACGAGGTGGGGAAGCCTTCAGGGTAATACGATGGGAAACAGAAAACATCCCCTTGCTCAAGAAGGGCGGCAACATCGGGGCGAGACAGCTTGCCAACCAGGTGCATATTGGAAGGCGCCCGTTGTTCCAATGCATCCTTTTCGGGACCTTCGCCTGCCACTGCGAAGTGAATGCCGGAATCTGAGAGCGCGGCTGCTGCATCGCGAAGCGTCCAAATCCCCTTTTCAGGCAAAAGGCGCCCCGTGAAGATGACGAGCGGGGTTTCGGAGGGGATGGAAAGCTCCGTTCTGAAATCACGATGGGAAGAATCGTCTATGAATGATGAGGCATTGACCGCATTGAAGAGCACGCCCTCAGCGTTGATGCCGAGTTCTTTGAGCCAATCAATCCCCTTGCTGGAAACGCAGAAATATCTGATCCGCTTGGACTTGATGAGCGAATTGGCCAGCTTTTCATAAGACCGGATGGCGGTATCGGTTGGGTTGCTGCCCACTGCAAGCCATGAAGAGCTGTGGTCGATGAGCAGAGGCTCAATTCCCTTTTTATTGACGAGAAATGCGGTTTTGCGCGATATCGGATAGTAGCGAGTGTTGATGATGACAGCATCGATCGCTGCATCGTTGATTCTTTTGAAGATAGACCGGTTCGTTTTATTTTGCTTGATGAGAGGGAATCTGCCGTTCATGAAGAGATGGGAATCCAAGCGCAGGATCCTTCTTCCCGATCCATCTATTTCTTGAGTCGGAAGGCTGGGGGAGTGATTGTTGCAAATGATGGTCACTTCGTGGCCCCGTGACGCCAGTTCGGCCGTGAGGCCATCCACATAATTCTCCACGCCACCCATGTGAGGCTTGTAGAATGCCGTTGAAAACAAGAAATGCATGATCGGTCATGTGCTCCAAATCATCAACGCTGTCACCAGCTTGGTTGAACCATCTCCAATATGGAATCAATGCACAGCGTAACAGTGTAATTAATAATGCTCAGCTCCGCCAACTGCATCTTAGCCGCCCGTGGAGGCCTCGTCGTTCTCTGTGACGCATCGTCTTTCATGTTGTATGCTTGCAGAAACGCTCAATGAAGCCGCTAAGACCAGAACGGCGTGAAAGGCGATCAATGAAAGGCATCATCCTTGCCGGAGGTTCCGGAACTCGCTTGTATCCCATCACCAAGGCGGTGTCAAAACAGCTGCTTCCTGTGTATGACAAACCGCTCATCTATTACCCGCTTTCGGTGCTTTTGCTGGCTGGCATCAGGGAGATTTTGATCATCACGACTCCCGAGGATGGGGACTCATTCAAAAGCCTGTTGGGAGATGGCTCCGATCTGGGGATCAGGCTTGACTATGCTGTTCAGGATCATCCGCGTGGATTGGCTGATGCATTCATTCTGGGTCGGGATTTCATCGGCGAAGACAGCGTGGTGCTGTGCCTCGGCGATAATATGTTCCACGGCAACACGCTGACCGATGTTCTCATGAGGGCGAAAACCCAACTGAAGGAGAATGGCGGAGCAGTGGTCTTCGGATATCCCGTGCATAATCCTACTGAGTTCGGCGTCGTTGAATTCGATGATGAGAAGCGCGTTGTCGGCATTGAAGAAAAGCCGGCGAACCCGAAAAGCAATTATGCGGTGCCTGGCTTGTATTTCTACGACAACGATGTTTGTGACGTCGCAAAGGGAATCTCTCCGAGCGAACGCGGAGAGATCGAGATCACATCCGTGAACAACGAATACCTGAAAGCGGGCAAGTTGAGGGTGGAGTTGATGGGCAGAGGCATGGCATGGCTGGACACGGGGACCCCGGAAGGGCTTCTCAAGGCCGCAGAATACGTGGAGGCCGTGCAGTCCCGTCAAGGTTATTACATCTCCTGCATCGAAGAGATCGCTTTCAGACGGGGCTTCATCACCGCGGAGCAGCTGTATGCGCTTGGCGAGAAGCTGAAGAAAACCGCTTATGGCAAGTACCTCATCTCGGTTGCAGAAAACCGAAATTGAGCAACCACGCCTGAGGGCCTTTCGGAAAAGGGCGATGCTATGATTCTCCAAGGTGCATATATGCTTTTGAAGGAGCAAGATTGAGCGAGCGAGTGCAAACGATCAAAGACAAGATCGCTTCCAGAGATTTGGTTTGCGGTGTGGTGGGGCTCGGTTATGTGGGATTGCCGCTTGCTGTCGAAAAAGCCAAAGCGGGATTCAGGACCATCGGCTTCGATATTCAAGAGGAGAAAGTCGACCTTGTCAATCAGGGGCATAACTACATCGGTGATGTGGTAGACAGCGATCTTGCCGGTCTTGTCGCATCGGGCATGTTGCGCGCGACTACGGATTTTTCAGAGATTTGCGAAGCGGACTTCATCGCCATCTGCGTTCCCACTCCGTTGGATGCGCATCAGCAGCCCGATACTGCATTCATCGAGGAATCAGCTGCTGCCGTTGCTCAGAATTTGAAGCCCAATACCATGGTCGTGCTTGAATCAACCACGTATCCGGGAACGACCGAAGAGCTCCTGAGGCCTATTCTGGAAGAGGGGTCGGGTCTTGCTTGCGGGGAAGACTTTTACCTGGGATTCTCTCCCGAACGCGTAGATCCTGGCAATCTGATCTACAAGACGAAGAACACTCCCAAAGTAGTCGGTGCCGTGGGCGAGGAAGCTCTTGAGTGCATTGCGGAAGTGTATGAAGCGGTGCTTGAGGGGGGTGTGACGCGGGTCTCTTCTCCTGCCGTGGCGGAGATGGAGAAGATCCTTGAGAACACCTATCGCAACGTGAACATCGGCCTCATCAATGAGTTGGCGATGCTCTGTAACCGCATGGGCATCGACATCTGGGAAGTGGTGGATGCGGCCAAAACGAAACCCTATGGCTTCACGGCATTTTATCCCGGCCCGGGACTTGGGGGCCATTGCATACCGCTTGATCCTTACTACCTTTCTTGGAAAGCCCGCGAATACGGGTTTCACACATCCATGATCGAATCATCCATGATGGTCAATGACCGGATGCCGGAGTATTGTGTTGATCGGGCGGCGCGCATCCTCAATGATTCTGGCAAAGCGCTCAATGGCTCCGATGTTCTGGTCCTTGGCGTGGCGTACAAACAAGATATAGATGATTATCGGGAAAGCCCTGCTTTGAAGGTGATTGATGTTCTGCGCTCAAGGGGCGCGCATGTTTCTTATTTCGATCCTTGGGTACCTGAATACAAAAACCATGGAGAGATATCCAAGAGCATCCCTGAGCTCACCCCGGAAGTCGTCAAGGCTGCTGATCTGGTGATCGTCACGGCGGCTCATTCAAACGTTGATTATCCAATGGTGCAGAAGAACGCCCAGGCTGTTTTCGACACCAAGAACGCCATGAAGAATGTGGCCGAACGCGACAACATCGAGGTGCTTTAGTGGCGAAAAGGGTGTTGACTATAGTGGGTGCCCGCCCACAATTCATCAAGGCTGCTGTGGTGTCTCATGAGATAGCCAAGCGTGATGATATAGAGGAAGAGCTGGTTCATACGGGGCAGCATTTCGACCCTTCCATGTCTCAAACGTTCTTCGATGAGCTTTCGATTCCCGAACCGGTGATGAATCTGGGCATCTCCGGGGGCTCCCATGCTCAGATGACGGCAAGGATGCTCGAGGCGCTGGAGAGCGTCATGGTGGAGCGGCGGCCTGATTGCGTCCTGTTGTTCGGGGACACCAATTCAACCCTCGCTGGAGCGTTGAGCGCTGCGAAATTGCATATTCCCCTGGTCCATGTCGAAGCCGGCGCACGGACCCGATGCATGGAGAATCCTGAAGAGATCAATCGGCTGTGCGCTGATCATGTCTCCACTTTGCTGCTCGCGTGCACCCAGGATAGCCTTCTCAATTTGCAGCAGGAGGGTCTGGGCGAGCGCTCTTCATTCGTTGGGGACCCGATGTATGATGCTTTTGTTGAATACAGTAGAGTCGCAAGACGTCCACGGCTCTTGAATCTGGAAAGCGGCGAACCTGTTGCTTTGCCTGCATCCTATCTGTATCTCACCTGTCATAGAGAAGAGAACACGGCCGACCCCGAGACGTTGTTGAACATCCTGTGCACGCTGAATGAGCTTGCTTCCAGGGTGGTGTACCCCGTCCATCCTCGGAACAGGGATAATGCGCTGTCAGTCAAAAAGGACGCAGGTCTGGATAACATACTGCTCACTGAACCCGTCGGATATCTGGAAAGCTTGTTCTTGGTCGACCATGCAGATGCCATCGTCACCGATTCCGGTGGTCTTCAAAGGGAGGCTTTCTTTGCAGAAAAGAAATGTGTGACCCTCCTTGATTTCGAAGTTTGGCCCGAAACCATGGTTGATGGGCGCAATGTGCTCGCCAAGCCAGAGCGGAGCAGCATCATGGATGCGCTTTCGGTGCAGCAGTCGATCAATGTGGCATACAAGCCTTTCGGTGATGGCCATGCTGCTGTCAAGATAGTCGATGCGATCATGAGTCTATAGGAGAGCTTTTGATGAAATACGCCCTGATAGGATGTGGCAGGATAGCCGTCAATCACATCAAAGCCGCTAAGAACAATGCCCTTGACATCGTCGCGCTTTGCGATATCGACGAATCCAAGTTCGATATCTTGCTGGAAAAGGCGGACAGCGCTGAGCTTGCAGACGTGCCACGGTATACCGACTACAAGCAGATGCTCAGCGAGCACCCCGAGATCGAGATCGTGGCCATAGCTACTGAAAGCGGCGAACATGCGCGCATCGCTCTTGACTGCATAGACGAGGGAAAGCATGCGATCATCGAGAAGCCGATAGCGTTGTCTCTTGCGGATGCGGATGAGATCATCGAACGGGCCAAGGAGAAGGGCGTCAAGGTTTCCGCATGCCATCAGAACAGGTTCAACATCGCTGTTCAAAAAACGAGGGAAGCCCTTGAAGCGGGCCGCTTCGGGACGCTTTCCCATGGTTCTATCCATGTTCGGTGGAACCGCAATCGCGGATATTATGATCAAGCTCCCTGGAGAGGCACGTGGGAGCAAGACGGCGGCTGCCTCATGAACCAGTGCATCCATGGGGTTGATCTTCTTCGGTGGATGATGGGTGATGAGGCGGTGGAGGTGTATGGAGCCACGCGCCAGAGGTTCCATGATTACCTTGAGGCGGAAGATGTCGGTTGTGCCGTGGTGAAGTTCGCTAATGGAGCCATCGGCACTATTGAAGGGACGACAAACGTTTATCCCAAGAATCTGGAAGAGGCGCTCTACCTTTTTGGCGAAAACGGCACCGTCAAGATCGGCGGCACCTCAACCAACAACCTGGATGTGTGGGACTTCGCTGATGGCACGGAAGAGGATGCGAAGCTTCAGGGCATGGAAGAGCAGACATCCAACGTCTATGGCAACGGACATACGTCGCTCTACGCAGATGTGATCGATGCCATTCAATGTGATCGGACACCCTATGTTGATGCCATCGCGGGCCGAAATGCGCTTGAGATGATACTCGCCATCTATAAGAGCCAGAGAACAGGGGAGCCGGTCAAGCTTCCTCTCAAGGAGTTCGCCAGCGTGGATATGGCGGGAGAGTTCTCATGAGTGCCCCTCTCATCCATGAAAGTTCTTATATAGACGATGATGTGATCATCGGCAGCGATACTAGGATATGGCATTTTTGCCATATCCAAAGTGGAGCGCGCATCGGGGCGCGCTGCAGTCTTGGTCAGAACGTCAACATCGCCAATAATGTGAAGATTGGCAATGATGTCAAGATTCAGAACAACGTATCTGTCTATGAGGGTGTAGAGCTCGAAGATGGCGTTTTTTGCGGTCCTTCATGTGTTTTCACGAATGACTTTACGCCTCGATCAAGATTTCCAAAAGGGAGCGCTGCGTATAAGAAGACTCTCGTCAAAGAGGGCGCGAGCATTGGTGCGAACGCGACCATCGTCTGTGGCCATACCATTGGGGAGAACGCTATGGTAGCCGCTGGAGCGGTGGTGACGAAGGATGTGCCCCGCCATGCATTGATGGTGGGGGTCCCGGCTCGGCAGCGTGGTTGGGTATGTGAATGCGGCGGCATGCTCGACGATGATCTTATGTGTTGTGGATGTGGTCGCAGGTATGAGTTGACGGCAGAGGGGCTGTGTTGAAGTGGAGTTTCGAGATCTGAGCGCTCAATACAAAGCGCTGAAGCCTGAAATTGATGCGGCAATCCAGCAAGTTCTCGAGGGTGGTCGATTCATTGGTGGTCCTGAGGTTCGAGCCCTTGAAGATCAGCTTGCGGATTATGTCGGAGTGAAGCATTGCATCTCCTGCGGAAATGGGACAGATGCGCTCCAACTTGCGCTCATGGCTTGGGGTGTGGGACCAGGAGATGCTGTCTTTGTCCCCGACTTCACATTCTTTTCTAGTGGGGAAGTGGTGTGCGCAGTTGGGGCCACTCCAGTATTCGTGGATGTGGACGAACGAACGTTCAATCTTGATTCTGAACAATTGGAGCAGGCTATCGATTTCGTCGAGAGAGAGACGGATCTTGTTCCTAAAGCAGTTGTGACGGTTGACCTGTTCGGTCTGCCTGCTGATTATCCGAAGATCAAACCTATTTGCGAGAAATACGGGCTGTTCCTCTTGGAAGACGGTGCCCAAGGATTCGGCGGCTCCATTAAGGGTGAAATGGCTTGTTCGTTCGGCGATATCTCCACTACCAGTTTCTTTCCCGCCAAGCCCCTTGGTTGCTATGGAGATGGCGGCGCCGTTTTCACCGACGACGATGAATGGGCCGACCTCATTCGATCTTTTGCTGCTCATGGCAAAGGATCCATGAAGTATGACAACATCCGCATTGGCATGAACAGCCGCTTAGATGCTATTCAGGCGGCTATCCTCAAAGTCAAGTTCGAGTCATTCGTTGATGTAGAGCTGGAGGCAGTCGATGGAGCAGCGCGGTGGTATGCCGATGCGCTTGCTCTCATAGCGCAGGATGAAGGATTCGTTCTTCCGATGATCCCTGAGGGATATGCAAGCTCCTGGGCGCAATACACCATCCAACTTCCTCTAGCTTGCAACCGTGATGCGCTGCAATCCAGGCTTAGGGAAAAGGGCATACCGACCATGGTCTATTATCCTAAGCCAATGCATCAGCAAAGAGCTTTCGAGGGCGACTGCATCGCCTTTGGTGATATGGCGATCACAAAAAAGCTGTGCGACAGGGTCCTCAGTCTGCCTTTTGGTCCGTATGTCACGCACGATGAGGCCGCTGATGTGGCGGATGCTTTGAGAGAGTCCCTGGAGAGCCTGTAAGGGCTGCCCTGATATGAAGAAGCTGTTCCTCTTCACGGATCAATATCCCTTCGGATATGGTGAAAAACCGTTCCTTGAGCCGGAATTGAAAGAGTTGGCGCGCGTTTACGACGTGACGATAGTTTCTCAAGGAAAAGGGGAAAGCCGTGAACACGATGAATGCCTCGGCGCTTTGTCGAGCATCAGGATAGAGCATTATCTCCGCCCAGCAGCGCCCTTATTGTTTTTGAGGTCTTTGGCCCTTCCTTTTTCCAAAACAGGAAGAAGCGAATTGCGGCATCTCTGCGCAGACGGATTTTCTCCTTCCAGGTTGATGTACGCTTGCTTGGAATATGCAAGGGCAACATCCTTTCGTTCGTTCTGCAAAAAAAGGGGCATATTCGCACATCCGAAAGAGGCGGTTTTCTACACCTTTTGGTTCAACAATCAGGCGCTTGCCATTTCGATGGAAAAACGAGCGAATCCGTCTATCAAATGGATCAGCCGAATTCATGGGTATGATCTCTATAGCGAGCGCGCCCCGTTCGCGCGCCAGCCCTTTCAGAAAGTGATGAAGGGAAACGTCGATCATCTTCTCTTTCTTTCTGATGATGCGGAGGAATACTTCACGGAGCATTTTGGGCCTTCGGTCGAATCGGATCAGTATATCCAACTCGGCCTTGGGGTTCCCAACTGCGGAAATCAGCCTTTGGGGAAGCGCGGTGATGTCTTCCGGATTGTCAGTTGCTCGAATATGATTCCCCTGAAAAGAGTGCATCTCATCGCAGAAGCCTTGGATGCGCTCAACTTTCCGGATGTGGAATGGGTGCATTTTGGGGATGGGGATACCAGGGAAAGCATCGAATCGTATTGCGAGGAGAATGGGGTCAATGCGGTTTTCTTTGGGCAAACAGCTCATTCCCAGGTCATCGATTATTATTCGAACAACCATGTGGATGCGTTCATCACCACATCTTCTACAGAGGGAATGCCGGTATCCATTGAAGAGGCTCTGTCCTTCGGCATCCCGATCATCGCGACAGATGTGGGCGGCATTCATGAGCAGATAGACGGGAATGGCGTGCTTCTTTCTTCAAATCCGACTGTTGAAGAAATAGCTGCGGCGATCAAAGGAATATATTTCAGCTCGGAAGAGGATGTAAACCGGATGAGACAGCAGTCTATTCAGATTTGGGCGAATCGATTTGACTCTGAACGACTGAGAGCGGAATTGATCAGATTGCTAGATGTGCTAGGAACTGATTCTTAGGCAGCGAATCGAAGGCGTGATCACTTTGGAAAATGAGATGAAAATGAAGCCATTGGTCAGCGTGATAATCCCGCTTTACAACGTGGAGCGGTATCTTCATGAAACGATTCCTTCGTTCATGGATCAAACATACGAGAACATAGAATTCATCCTTGTGGATGATTGTTCGCCTGATGATTCGTTGGCGACTGCTGAATCCATCGTCGAAGGGGACGAAAGATTTCGATTCGTCCAAAGAGATGCGAACGGAGGCCTATCTGCTGCTCGAAATACCGGAATCGAACATGCGAATGGGGAGTATATTACTTTTTGGGACAGTGACGATACCGTCATGCCATACACGCTGGAACGATGCATGGACAGGATCATTGAGTGCGATGCCGACGTGGGCTGTTTTTCGGCGGTGCGCGTTCTCGCTTCAGGCAAGCAGTATGAGATGGGGGCGGGTTCTTTTGCCGTGACCGACGCCGCGGGTGGTCTGTCGCGTTGGTTTCATAATGAGGGCGTGATCACAGGTGCTGTATCGAAAGTTGTAAGACGAAGCCTGATAGAGCGAAATGGCATCAGATTCATTGAAGGAGAGCTCAATGAAGATGTCATGTATACCGCAGCCATTCTGGGCGCTTCGGACAAAGTGGTCTTTTGTGGAGAGCCCCTTTACTATTATTGGGAAAGGGACGGAAGCATCACCAAATCATACAAAGGGGAAGATCGGGGCATCGTTCTTGTACATTGTGATCAATTGAAAGAGTTCGTGGAGGAATCCTTCCCCAGCATCATGGATGACTATCTTTTGTACCGCGCTCAATCCGTCTGGGGCTCCATCCTGGAGCCGCTTTCGAAACGCTCGGGTGTTGGAACGGCTCCTCGCTTGTTTAAGCAAGGATTGGATGATTTGGACAGATACCCAGACGCGTACAGGCGTTATATGCAGAAATATCCTCTGGGGTCGATGAGGATTTTTCTCGTAAGACATGGTTTGTATAAGTGGCTTGTAAAATAGCGCCCTGGCGGTGTGCGGGATAGGTGGTCCCTGTACGGTCATCGGCATCTTGAGCGCTTTGCGAAACACCAACGGTGGAAAGACCGCGGGCTCAATCCGCGAATCCATTACCATCTATAATGACGACATGCGAAGTTGAAGAAGCGGAGTGGCGCATGAAAACGGTGATACTGGCAGGCGGTTTGGGTTCGCGCATCAGTGAAGAGAGCCACCTGAAGCCAAAGCCTATGATCGAAATAGGTGGAAGGCCTATTTTGTGGCACATCATGAAATACTACAGCTCCTACGGATTCAATGATTTCATCATCTGCGCTGGTTATAAGCAACATGTGATCAAAGAGTATTTCGCTGATTATTTTCTCCACTCCTCTGATGTGACTTTTGATTACACCAATGAAGAGGAGACGGTCGAAATCCATGATACCCATGCTGAACCCTGGCGGGTGACCATCGCTGATACGGGGCTTGGTACCCTGACGGGCGGCCGGATTCGCCGTGTTCGCAAATATATTGGAGACGAACGCTTCATGTTGACGTATGGTGACGGGCTCTCTGATGTTGACCTCCATAAATTGCTGCGTTTCCATGAAGAGGCTGGCGGAGTGGTGACTTTGACGGGCGTGGATGCCTCTCAGCGGTTCGGGATGCTTGAAGTGAACGATGATGGGCGCGTGACGGAATTCCGTGAGAAGAGCACGGCTGATGATGTGGCAGTCAATGGCGGTTTCATGGTCGTCGAACCTTCGATCTTCTCCGAGAGGTTGGGTGACGGAGAGGATTTCTCAAAGGTGGCCCTTGGCGATCTCGCTTTGAAAGGTGAATTGACCGCTTATCGTCATTCTGGTTTTTGGCATCCGATGGATACGCAGCGTGACCGCGAGCAGCTTGAAGCGATATGGAACAGCGGGGAGGCGCCGTGGAAGGTCTGGTAAATCGGTCTGCCGCCAATGCGGATTTCTATAAAGGCAAGACCGTTTTCCTTACTGGGCACACGGGGTTCAAGGGATCATGGCTTTCACTCGCATTGGTTAAGGCCGGGGCGAGGGTAGTGGGATATTCGTTGGTGCCGCCAACAGACCCGAACCTGTATGACATCGCCGGCATTGCCGATCTGGTGGATACGCATATCGGCGACGTTCGAGATTTCGATTCATTGGACCGTGCGATGCGTCAAGCAAAACCTGATATCGTTATGCATTTAGCTGCCCAGCCCATTGTCTTGGAAGGCTATAGGCAACCCCGCTATACATATGAAACCAATGTCATGGGAACCGTCAACGTGCTTGAGGCGGCCCGAAACGTGGATGCGATAGGGTCCATTTTGAACGTGACGACCGACAAGGTTTATCTCAACAAGGAACTAGAAGAATATGGCTACAAGGAAGAAGACCCTCTTGATGGGCATGACCCTTACTCTAATTCAAAATCGTGTTCGGAATTGGTGACGCATAGTTACGCGAAAAGTTTTTTCCATGATGCGGGTGTAGCGGTGTCAACAGCGCGCGCTGGCAACGTGATAGGTGGCGGGGATTTTGCGGATGACCGCATCATTCCTGATTGCGTCCGTGCGGTACAAGCGCATCAGCCGTTGGTGGTGCGCAATCCCATATCCGTCAGACCTTATCAGCATGTGCTGGAATCTGTCTTCGCTTATCTCCTGATCGCGGAGAAGCAGATGGAAGATCCATCGTTGGCCTCTTCATACAATGTCGGTCCTGATGATTGCGATTGTGTGACCACTGGAGAATTGGTGCAGCTGTTTGCCCAGAAATGGGGCGAGGGTTTCTCAATGTCGATTGCCTCTGATATTGAGATTGCGCCCCATGAGGCCAACTTCCTCAAGTTGGATTCTTCGAAGTTGAAGAGGGTGATGAGATGGCAGCCAAGATGGCATATTGAGGATGCGGTGGGCGCAACAGTTGAGTGGACGAAGCGCTATCTCAATGAGGCGAGCGTGCAAGATGTCATGATTGACCAAGTCGATGCTTACCAGAGCATCTTTAAGGCATGACCTCATGAAGGCTTCTGACTACATAGTCGAATGGCTCATTGAGCAAGATGTGAGGGATATCTTCGGATATCCAGGAGGCATGGTCGCTCATCTCATGGATTCGCTTTATAAGCGACGGGACAAGATAGACTCTCACCTTCTTCAACATGAGCAAGCTGCCGCCTTTGCTGCTTGCGGTTACGCTCAAGCGTGCGGTAAGCCGGGTATCGTATACACAAGCAGCGGCCCTGGTGCGACGAATCTTCTAACGGGGATATGCAATGCGCATTTTGATTCGATCCCTCTTATCTGTTTAACGGGGCAGGTGAACACATTCGAATCTTCTGAGATGATGGAGGTTCGTCAGCGAGGTTTCCAGGAAACGGACATCGTTTCCATGGTCGAGGGTGTGACGAAGCTTGCAGTCAGGATACAGGGTGCAAGCGAGCTTCCAGAAGTGCTTGACAAGGCCTTCTCTCTGGCCTGCTCAGGAAGACCGGGGCCTGTGCTTGTGGATATTCCCATGGATGTGATGCGGGCTGACATCATGGAAGCCCCCCATGTGGTCAAGGCAGAACCCCCTGAAGTGTCAGAGAGGATGCTTGCAGCATGCTCGGAGACATTGATCCGCGAACTTGAAAAAGCCAAATGCCCCGTCCTTCTTCTGGGAAACGGTGTTCGTTCCGCTCTCGCTGTGGATGAGGCTGCAAGAATCGTGGAGCTTGGCATCTTGCCAACGATAACCTCCATGCTGGGGGTGGACCTAGCACCTTGGAGTGAGATGTATTTCGGATTCATAGGGGCGTACGGCGACAGAGCGGCGAATTACCTCGCCGCCAAGAGCGATCTCGTCATCGCCGTCGGTTCTCGTCTTGACATACGGCAAGTGGGAGCGAATAGAGAGAGGTTCGCTCCTCAGGCTGCTTTGTTGCGGTTCGATCAGGATGAATCAGAACTATCTTATAAAGTGCATGAGGATGAGATCAGTTTTTGCATGGATGCCCGTTCAGCCCTTGAGCAGATAGGGAAAGCGCTGACCGACCTATCTCATGATTATTCTCCGTGGGTGTCGACGTGCCGCGAGATTGAAGACAAGCTGGATGGGGTTGATCAACGAAGAGAGAACGACGTAGTTGAGATGATCGGCGCGTTGATCCCGGATGATGCCCTCATCACAGCCGACGTGGGTCAGAATCAGATTTGGATTGCCCAATCCCTGATAAAGGGAACTCATAGACGCGCTCTGTTCTCTGGTGGCCTTGGAGCTATGGGCTATTCTCTTCCCGCTGCTATCGGAGCGTCCATTGCTTTAGGCGGCGCGCCCGTTTTCTCCTTCAGTGGTGATGGGGGATTCCAGATGAACATTCAGGAGCTGCAAACAGTCGTGCGAGAATCCTTGCCGCTGAAGATGTTCGTTCTGAATAACGAAGCATTGGGAATGATCCGGCATTTCCAAGAGATGTACTTTTCAAATGTGTTCACGCAAACCAAGGATGATGGCTATAGCGCACCAGATTTTTCCGCCATAGCTCAGGGCTATGGAATTGGGACTGAGACGGTCATGGAGGGGGCTAGCGCGTCCGTTGCCGCCATTGATTCGAACGCGCCATATTTGTTCAATGTTCTTATCTTGGGCAATACATACGTCACTCCGAAACTTGAATTTGGGAAACCGAACCAGGACCAAGAGCCTTTGGTCGATCGCGCCCTCTACGATTATCTGATGGATTTATGATTTCGACACCAAAGGAGCCGGATCGTCGCAGTTCATAGATCAAGTCGGAAGAATGGGACGCGCTGTGTCAAATGTCATAGTTACAGGTGCCTCGTGCATGATCGCCAGAGAATTGGTCGGGAAGCTTCTCGGCAAAGGTGATGAAGTTGTTGGTATCATTCATGATCCTAAAAACTCATTGCACATCCAGAATCCAAAGTATTGTGAATTGGCTCTCTCCATGGAGGAATACGGCAATGCTCTTCGGGTGTTTGAAGACGCAGATTGCATCTTTCATTTTGCATGGAATGGAACGCGGGGGAAGGCTCGCGATGATGAAGCCCTCCAAATGCGCAATTATCATGCGTCTATGACTCTTCTTGACCATGTTGTGAGAAGCGGTTGGGGGGGGGTGCGCAAATTCTTCTTGGCTGGCTCCCAGGCCGAATATGGCAAGCCGTCAGATTCAGGTGCCCCTGTTGACGAGAAAGTTGAGCCACACCCATTAACAGCCTATGGGAAGGCCAAGTTCAAATTGCTCCATGATGGGCTGGCCAGGTGCACATCTGATCTGATTTTGATCGAACCGCGTTTTTTCAGTACATATGGCTTTCACGATAGAGGCGATACGCTCTTGTCATACGCCATTCCGCGGTTGCTGAAAGGGGAACGCTGTGAGTTTGGCATGTGTCTTCAATCATGGAATTTCATTCACGCATCAGACTCTGCAGAAGCTTTGGTAGCGCTGATGGAGAGCGACGTCTCCTCAGGCAGCTACAACGTTGCGAGCGACGATACGCGGCCCTTGAAAGAGTATCTCTTAGAGATGAAAGATGTCTTCAACAGTACGAGCGAGCTTGTGTTTGGAGCTGTTGATCAGGATGAAAACAGCATAATGGAATTGAATCCTTGCATAGAAAAGATCCAGTCCGACACTGGGTGGGCGCCAAAAATCAGATTCGCTGAAGGCATCAAAAGTCTGGTCGATTCGGGCGCCTATAAAGGATAAACGAGAGAATGCAGGCAACTAAGGGAGGGGTGGCAGGTACAACCAGCGGAGTCCAACGGCTTTGGTTCTTTGCGGCGGGGTTTGGCGGGACTTTTTTCGATTGGGATACAATGAGCATGGAAGTTGCAGGTGAAAAGGACAGCCCTTGTCGTTAGACAAAAGAGACTTCGTTAATTTGGCAAGCAAAGTGCTGTCTTTCGCAGTCAATGTCCTTATCAGCTTTTTTCTGACTTCATACATCGTCAGCACGGTTGGCGCTGAGGCCTATGGCTTCGTTGGCCTCGCAAACGAGTTCATCTCCTATGTGACGGTGTTCACGATCGCCATCAATTCCATGGCAGCGAGATTCGTGACCATAGAGCTGGAAAAACACAATACTGAAAACGCGGATGAGTACATGAGCTCTCTTCTGTTGGCAGACATCGCGGCTTCTCTGATCGTCAGCCTTCTGGGCACGATGTTCATTTTGAGTTTCCATTATCTGATAAACATCAATGAGGCTCTGTTACCCGATGTGCGCCTGCTTTGGTTCTTCTTGCTGGCAAGCTTTTTGATCGATCTGGTGGGTGTCGTTTTTTCGATAGCTCCGTTCGCGAAGAATAGGCTGGATTTAGAAGCCCTCCGAAGCACCGAGGCGATTGTTTTGAAAGCCGCGGTCTTGCTCGTTGCCTATTGGCTCTTTCCTTCAGCCGTCTGGTACATCGGAGTTGGGGCATTGGTGCAGAGCATCTACACCTTTCTGTTCAATCTTCGGTATACAAAGAAGCTCCTTCCCAATGTGAAGATAAAGGCCTCTTCTTTTTCTCTCAACAAACTCAAAACCTTATTCAAAGCCGGGCTATGGAACAGCATCACGCGTCTTGGAACGATCATGCGTTCAGGACTCGACCTGCTTCTTACGAATCTTTTCATCGGCGCGGGTCCCATGGGCATTCTTGCGATCGCCAAGATGATCCCTCAACAGCTGTACAGCTTGTTCGCGACCATGGCATCAGCCTTCATGCCTAAGCTGGTCATCTCTTTTGCCCATGAAAATACGGATGAGATGAAAGCGCAGCTTCGCTCAGCGATGAGGTTGCTTGGGCTCCTTTCTTCGGTGCCCGTGATCATCATCATTTGCTTTGGGGCGGATTTTTATTCTCTCTGGGTACCAAATCAGAACGCTTCTTTGCTTGAGCTGCTGACAGTCGTGATATGCGTTCCGTACATCATCCTTTTACCGTTAGAGCCTCTCTGGAATGTCTTCACTGCCATGAACAAGCTTCGTGTCACATCGATATATCTCGTGATAGAAGCGGCTGTTTCGCTAGCATTGACCCTTCTGGCTCTTCAATTTGTTGACGGGATTGAAGGGAAACTTTTGGTTATCGTGGGCATCAGCTCATTGATGGAGCTGATAAGATCTCTTTTATTCCTCCCCATCTATTCTGGATATTGTCTTGGAGGCCAATACTCTTTCATCTACAGGCTCATCTTAATGAATGTTGGAGTTTGCGTGTTCGGCTGCGCCGTGGTATTCATGATCAAGCATTGGTTCATCTTCGCAAGTTGGATGTCATTGATATTCGGAGTCGTTTTGACTGCTGCGGGAATCAT
This sequence comes from uncultured Eggerthellaceae bacterium, assembly GCA_910580205.1. Lineage (GTDB taxonomy): Bacteria > Actinomycetota > Coriobacteriia > Coriobacteriales > Eggerthellaceae > MGBC163016. The sequence goes on along the minus strand of CAJTVP010000005.1, from coordinate 63,098 downwards.
ATTCTTGGAGTATTGGATTGTTTTGAGTAGAGGCGAACGTGCTTTTCTGGTGGATCGCATAAAAGGCATGTTCAAGCGGTCGTGATGGATTGAAGGGGAGAGCATGCCTGAGAAACTATTGAGCATCTGCGTGCCTACGTATAATCGCTTTGAAAAGATATCCGCTCAACTGGGTTGTTTGCTTTCCCAATGTTGTGGCATTGATCAAGTTGAGATCTTGGTTTCAGACAATCATTCTGACGACGGCACTTCTGATCTTTTGATGCGGCTGGAGGATGAGTATCCCTCTTTGAGGGTGTTCATCCAAAAGGAAAATCGCGGACCGATAAACAATATGGTCTTTCTGGTTGATCAGGCCCAGGCTGATTATCTGTGGATGCTCGGTGATGATGACGTTGTGAAGCAGGGAGTTGTTGATGACATCCTCGGAGTCATCAACAAACATAAGGACCTTTCGCTTGTTTACTTGAATTACAACGAAGAGATGGAAGGAGAAGGCTATTTCTCCGAATTGGCTGGGCTTTACCCTGATGGCATGGACCTGTTCAATCGGGTGTCTGAATCAAGGGGCGCTTACGGTGCGATGATGTTCTCAAGCGCGTCAATTCATAGAACTGAAAATGCGCGAAAGTTCGTTGAGATTTTTCAAGAAACGGGCGAATTCGATAATGACAATATGGCTTTTCCTTTGGGGCTCAGTTTTTACTCGGCCATGTGCGGAAGCGGATTCGTTATCGGAAAAACCTATTTGTATGATGATGTCACAGGCATTTGTTGGAAGAAGGACGCTTATAGAGTTCGATATAGAGATATGCTTGCTGTTCTTGACAAGACCATGATCCATTGCGGGAAAACGGCTGATGAGTTGGGCATGGACCTGATTGGATACACCGGGAAAAGCCCAGAATGGTTCTATCTTCTCTCGGGGTGTTCTTGTGATAATTATGCGATGAGGTATCGGCTCCATCATGATCCAAAGCTCCTTCTGCCCGACCTGGCATATTTCTTGGCGTTCTGGGGACGTGGTATCTGGGAAAGGGCCAACTCATTCACGAAGAGAGGGACTGAGAAGTGATGTTGGGAGAGCATGCGGAGTATGCGGTAAGCGTGGTGGTTCCTGTATATAACACCGAAAGGTATCTATCCACGTGTTTGGATAGTCTGTTGAGACAAACGCTGAATGACATCGAGATAATCGTGGTGGATGATGGTTCCGTTGATGCCAGTTCCCGGATCGCCGATGAATATGCAGCCGGAAACGAGAACATCAAGGTCATCCATCAGCTGAATCAAGGATTAGGTCCTGCAAGGAACACGGGCATAGTCGCCGCCCAAGGCGAGTACATAGGCTTCGTTGATGCTGACGATTGGGTTGACGAGCGCATGTATGAGAGCCTTTATCTTTTAGCTAGCGGCAGTTCGGCGGATATTTGTTATACAGGCTTGAAGTATGCTTACGGGCATGGGCAATTCCGAGATGCGCCTCATCCCTACGCAGGCGCGCGTCTTGACTCCAATGAAGAAATCGAAGCCTTTCATATGGAGATGTATGGAAAAGCGCCAAAGGGGAGGCGTGATTCAGATATCCCCATTTCATGCTGGAATGCGATTTACAAAAGAGTCTTCATCAACGAACATCAGCTCCTGTTCAGAAATATGAGAAGCGAAGACAGAGATTTCAATATCAGATGCACGCGTCACGCGCAGCGTATCTCCTTTCTTGAAGGATGCCCCTATTTCTATAGGAGAGAAGGGCAAGTTTCCATTACCGGTAAAGTTTCTAAAGGGAATATCTACGAGTGCATGCATTTGCATGATGTGCTGCTGACGGAAATCGGGGATGAAAAACAGTCGATTCGTTCGGAATGCTTTGATAGATGGATGGGCACGTCCACCAAGACGTTTCTCGATCTTTTTCAATCATTCACAAGATGGACCAAGGATGAGAGCGAAAAAGAGGAGCTCCTGCAATTTCTCGTTGACGAAGCGAAGCTTCGGGGTTTCCTTGACGGAGATTACGAATTCAATGCAGATGCAAGGAAACAGCTGCTCTACTTCCTCATCTGCAATTTTGGAGTCAGTCCGGCCAAAATGTACCATCAGACCCTGTGCTATATTTACGATGCGCTGGATTCCATCTTGAGGAAACCAGATACAAGCGCACATTTCGGACGCAGTCAATGAGCTTTTCGGGAGCAAAGAGTGAGCCATTTTCCGGTCAGAAACATGCTTTTCAGTTTCCTGGTTTGCGCTTTTCTGCTGGGACCGATCATGCTCTACGTGTCTACCGAGATGCTGCATATGGACATTCCGAAAGAATTGACGGCGGCGGATTCTGAGTTCTTGTCTGGTGGAACAACGGCTTTCGATGTCAAGGAAGACCTGACGCTCGAAAATATGAGGGAAGGGGTCGCCCAGCAAGCGATCGAGGAGAGAATCAACCTGTTCATCCCTGCGAAATATGCGACCCTTTTGACGTATTCGGAAATGCAGAGGTTGTCTATTTCCGTGACCTCCGGCCTATTTGGATGGAGATGTTACCCTACGCATTACGGTACGGACGTGGTGTTCGTTGATGAGCAGAAGATCCTGATGCCCATGGTTGACTATCCATTTCAAGAGTGGCGTGAAAAGCTTGATGAATTCGGTGCGGCGCTAAGCGCTTTCGCCTTGAAGCATCCTGACAAGAACTTTTATATCGTGATCCCCGATACAGCTGTGACGTCAACTTGCAATCCCGTGGTCGAATACTCTTCAGACTTCATGTCCACGGATCAAATAACGGAGCCGTTGGTTTCACGGTGCAAGAATCTAGACAATGTGACGATCTCTACGTTGACGGTGAACTCCCTAGAAGAGTACATGCATTGTTTCTATAAAACGGATGCTCATTGGAATGGCTATGGTGCCTTGGCGTATTACAACAACATGCTCGCACTTAAAGGCGAAGAAGAGCAGCGCTATGATACGCCGTCATCATTCAAGGATATTTCCTCATTCAATGGGCAGTTGGCTCGCGCTGGTTTGATGTTGCTGGACGACAAGGTCAGCGAACCCGATTTTGAGTCCGATCTCCTGGAGAGCCAGATGGAGAACCCTGCAGCAATTTCAACAGCGGATCCAAAAGCACGGCTTGAAGAGGCGGGGATAAAGGGGCGGTTTTCTTTTTATGCAACATGGTATGGAGGGGATTACGATTCCCATTTCGTCAACCCGAACATCGAGGGCGGTGAGACCGCGTTGGTCATCAGCGATTCTTATGGGGATGCCTTTCGGTGGCTGGTGGCCAACGATTACGGTGAGACATTCGGCTATATAGACCTCCATTCGTCTTCAAGGGACGAAGCGATGCTCAGTGAAAGAATCGAATCTTCGGGGGCGGATGATGTGTACTTCGTGGGATCGCTATTGGATTATTCGACCATGCTGATCAGGCATGGCGGCTATTTTGAATGAGGGCGCTTTGTGTTGTTCAACAAGGTTGATGGAATCATGTGCATGAAGCGCTTTTGCATGGAGGCGTTGTAGCCATGGTATTCTCAAGCAGCGTTTTTCTGTTCGCGTTCTTGCCGCTTTTTCTGGCTGTGTATCTGGTCGTGCCCACAAGGTCAGCCAAGAACGTGATCCTTCTGCTTTTCAGCCTGTTCTTTTATGCATGGGGGGAGCCGATCTACGTATTTCTCATGATCGGCTCTATCATCGTGAATTGGTTCTTCGGGATGTGGATGTCGAAGTGCGCTGCGGGGGGGGGTCGCCTTCTTCTGCTCATCGTGGCGCTGTTCGCCGATCTGTCCGTATTGTGCCTGTTCAAATATGAAACATTCATCGCGAGCAATCTCAACAGAGCCCTAGGCGAAGAGTTCCTTTTAGATCTTCAGCTTGCGCTTCCGATCGGCATCTCATTCTTCACTCTTCAGGCGATAAGCTATATTGTTGATGTGTGTAGAGAAAAAGTCCAACCGCAAAAGAACATTCTCTACCTTGGGATGTATATCGCCATGTTCCCTCAGCTGGTCGCGGGGCCGATCGTTCGCTATTCTCAAATTGAAGATGAGATAGACAACCGCAAGGTGACCCTCGCTGGTTTTTCGCAAGGGTTGAGGCTGTTCATCATCGGATTGGGGAAGAAAGCGCTTTTGGCGAATACGGCTGCCATTCTAGCCAATTCGCTCCTCACGCAAGAGGCTGCGACTATCGGATTCGTGGGGTGCTTTTCTGGCGTTTTCGCCTATACCTTCCAGATCTATTTCGATTTCTCTGGGTATTCTGATATGGCGATCGGCCTTGGAAAGATGATGGGTTTTGATTACCCGCGGAACTTCAACTACCCCTACATCTCGAAGTCGGTCACCGAGTTCTGGCGTCGGTGGCATATGACATTGGGGTCGTTTTTCCGCGATTACGTTTACATCCCCTTGGGTGGGTCGCGGGCGAGCAAGCCACGGTGGATGCTCAACATCTTCATCGTTTGGGCCTTGACCGGCATCTGGCATGGTGCCGCGTGGAACTTCTTGATCTGGGGTCTTTACTATGGTGTGCTGCTGATGTGCGAGAAGCTCTTCTTGCTGAGAGCGCTGTCCCGCTGTCCCAAAACGGCCCAACATGCTTATTGCATCATCGTGTTCTTTTTCGGTTGGCTTCTTTTCGCCGTGAGCGGTTTGTCCAATGTGGGTGAATGGTTCATGGGGATGTTCGGTGCCTATGGATTCACTGGCACGTCTACGTTGTGGGAGCTTCAGTCTTGGAGCTACGTGTTGCTGATGCCCGTCTTCGCGGTCGGGGCAACTCCTGTCTTCCCGTGGCTTCGCAAGCATGTGGAAGCGTGGGGATCAGGGGCCAGCGGAACGGGAATCATCGCTGCTCCGGAGAAAGGGAACGATTTTGTGCCACCCTGTGCAGTGTCGGTGCCGCATCCCCTCAATCGCCAAAGGGCTATCGTGGTCGGCGTCATATCCCTTTTGGCGGATGTCGGCCTGCTTGTCGTATTGGTCCTTTCTTGCATGTCGATCGTTTCAGGTGGCTACAACCCATTCATCTACTTCCAGTTTTGATGGCAGGAAAAAGGGAGGCTGCTGGCGGATGGGGTGCAATCCTTTATACTGCTTTCATCATGGGAATCGGACTGAAAACGCTTTCGCTCTTTTGGCAACGCCTGAATGGGAATGGGGCGGTGCATGTCTAAGGCGCATTCATCAGAGAAGGGCAACAATAAGAACAGTCTGTACCTTCTCTACAACCTTATTTCAAAAGAGTTCAAGCTCAAGTATCGAAGAAGCGTGCTGGGAATCGCGTGGAGCGTGCTGAATCCACTGCTCATGATGGTGGTCATGGCGCTCATCTTCACGAACATTTTCCGTTTCGAGTTCAATTTCTACCCCTTCGCGGTGTATTTGATTCTGGGGCAAACGCTTTTCGCATTGTTCCAAGATGGCACCACCGGAGCATTGAACTCCATCAATGACTCAGCATCTCTGATCAAGAAGGTGAGGATCAACAAGATCATCTTCCCTACGGAAAAAGTGCTTTTCGCTGTGGTCAATTTCGCCTTTTCCCTGATCGCCGTCATCGCCGTCATGATCTTTTTCGGCATGGGGCCGAATTGGCAGGTCTTGCTGATTCCCGTCCTTGTCGTCTTGCTTGCAGTCTTCACCCTTGGCGTTGGATACCTGATCTCTTCACTGGCGGTCTTCTTCAGAGATGTCGTGCATCTGTGGGGCGTGGTCATGACCATCTGGTTCTATTTCACACCTATCTTTTGGCCTTATGAAGCGTTGGCGGCAACGGGATTCAGCTGGGTGGTGACGCTCATCCAGTTCAACCCCATGTACCATTTCGTTTCAACGTTCAGGCAGATGGCCACCGGCATCTCATTGCCGACTGATCTGAGCGTGATGATGGAGCTGGGTCTTTGCTCTATTTTCGCCTTCGTGACATTCGCGATCGGGTTGTTCGTGTTCAAGAAGTTGGAGAAGAAGTTCATCCTTTATGTATGACAACGAGGACATAACATTGACTCCAGACGCATCAGCGGAACATCCCGTGATCGAGGTGGACCATGTATCCATGGTCTTCAATATGGCCAGCGAGCGCATCCAGAGCCTCAAGGAGTATTTCATCAAGATCATCAAGCGGGAGTTGATGTTCAAAGAATTCGTCGCTTTGGATGACGTCTCTTTGACGGTGAACCAAGGAGATGTTTTCGGGCTGGTGGGCTCGAATGGCTCCGGGAAGTCGACATTGCTGAAGATCATCGCGGGAGTCCTTGAACCATCGAAAGGCACGTGCAAGGTTGAAGGATCCATCGCCCCCCTGATCGAGCTTGGCGCTGGTTTCGACATGGAGCTTTCTGCGCGGGAGAACATCTATCTCAACGGAGCGTTGCTGGGGTATTCCAGGCAATTCATCAACGACCATTTCGACAGCATCGTGGATTTCGCTGAGATCAGAGACTTCTTGGACATGCCCATGAAGAATTACTCTTCCGGCATGGTCGCGCGCATCGCTTTCGCTATCGCCACCGAAACCATCCCGGATGTCCTCATCGTTGATGAGGTGCTTTCCGTTGGCGATTATATGTTCCAGGAGAAGTGCGAGAAGAGGATAAACGCTCTGATCACGGACCATCATGTGACCGTTTTGATCGTCTCCCATGATGGTCAATTGATCGAGAGGCTCTGCAACAAGGCAGCATGGATCGAGAAAGGCCACCTCCGCCTCTTAGGTGACGCAGCAACCGTGTGCGACGCATACAAGGCGCTCGGATGGCATTTAGGTTCAGAAGAGTCAGAACGTCGCGTGTTCCAACTGCTCGCTGCAGAACCGCAAGAAAGCAAAACTTGCAAGCACATGGCTTATGGAAGCGGCGATCCGGCCGTCACCTCGCTTGAATTGTTGAAAGCCAAGGAACCCGATGCTCTTCTTGATAGGGTGGTCATCGCTCCTGCTGACGAGCCCGCGACGTGCATGGTCGCCAATTCGCTTTGCAGCAGGACCGACGCTGATCTGCTCCTCGCATCTGAGAAGAGAATGCCGGATGAGCTGCTGGAGCTCATGGAGCGCGCCTCCTGGAAAGAGGCGATCATCTTGGGGTCGGATGCTTCTTTCCGGAAGAGCATCCGGAGCCTGATCGCTGATGCTTCGCCCTGCACGGAACTCAGTGAGATAGATGGCGATGACCCCGGCATGCTTTCTGTGAACGCGCACTTTTTCGCTGAAAGGGAGCCATGCGACGCTGCGCATGACAAGGTCATCATCGCCTATCCGGAGTGCGTGCCAGATATGTTGCTCGTGATGCCGTTTTCGTATGAGCGCAAAGTTCCTCTTTTTCTGGCGACTCCCAACGAACCTCTGCAAGAGGACGTCCTCGAAGCCATCAGATCCTGCCATCCTGAAGAGATGCTTCTCTTGGGAGGTGAAGATGTCTTTCCGGAAGAGATGGTCAGGCCACTGCATGAGGAGCCTGCAACATTGACGCGCGTCTGCGGGAATGGAGTGGTCGACGCTGCGGGCATCATTTATTCCTGGATGGATGATAACGCCTTCGATGTGGGCGGTGAGCGTGAAGTTTTCTTCGCTTCCCCTTGGCATGCGGATCAGGCCCTTGGCATCGGTCCTCTTTTGCATCAGAGGGGGGCGTTGATGGCGCTCCAGGATTCACGAGACCTGGATAACGTCATGGGTAATGTTGAATTGCTTAAGCGGTACGAGGTGCGTCCTGTGGCGTTCACGTTCTTTGGTACCAACGAGCAATTCCATGATGCCGATAAGCGGATCCTGCGCCGCGCGTTCCGAGATGAGGGTTGATCGATGGGGAAGCAGATATCAGTGCGTGGTGCCATGGGATTTGATTTTTTCTATCACGGCATTCATCGCCTTTTCCATTGATACCGTTTCTTCGGCATAGTTTCTGATCTCATCGATCAATTCCGCTTCCGTCTTCTGCTCATGGATGCGATCGAAGTGCTCTACCACTTTGAAAAAATCAATCGGATCATCGCTGACGGGGAGTTCCAGGCAGAAATCGTTCGGATTGTCGATGAATACGTCAACCTGGGATGAATGGATGAATGGGATGCCTTTGGCAAGGTACTCTCTGCTCTTCAAAGATGAGGAAGTCGCATTGGGGTCTATGCGGTGCATTCCCAAGGTGGACACGGCGAGCTGGCATTGGTCATAGATGCCATCGATCTGGTCGGGAGTCATCGATCCATGGAAGGTCACTCGATCGGTCAGCCCCAGTTGCTCTACCGTTTTTTTCAGAGCGGGAATCTCTCCGCCATCTCCTACCAAGTTGATATGGATATTCCTTGCTCCGCTATTTTGGTAGTAATCATTCAAACCGGAAATGAGCCGGTCTGCCCCATGCCAGAACTCAAAAAAAGCAACGAAGATCATGTTGATCGCGAAATCATTCCCGGAGGGTTTCCTCGCTTCGATGCGGTCAAGATCCACCCCGTTGAAAAACGGCAGTGTGGGAAGGCCGAAGATGCACTGATGGTTGGAGAGGTCGGCGAAATAATCAACCAGACCCTCAAGCCTTGTTCGGTACTTTTTATCCTTCTGAAATGCGGGAAGCGTTCTAGGGCGCATCATCTCTTTATCGTAGGGGTAGGTGGGGATCTCGCAAATCACCAGAATCTGAGGATTGATGGTTTTGAGCTTCTTGAGGAATGCGATGAAATCCTTGCTGAAGAATCGCGGTTTGCGGATGTAGAGATAGTCTGCATCCGCCAATGAAAGCGGGTCCGGCCATGCCACTCCGTCAGAGAGGAAGGGCAGGCTTGAACGGATCATGCCCGGGATAGTCTCGGGGTGGGGGCAGAAAAGGAATTCGCAATTCAAACCTGTTTTGTTGAAAGCGGAGATTTGACCAGCAACTTTTTTGTCGCTTCCGACCATCGTGCTTTCCCGTGAGCGGATATCACGGTAATGGATGTAGCAGCCTTTCATTGATGCCCTTTCGATCCAGTTTCATCCTTTGAATCCGGAGTCCAGGATTCTCCGTCCGGAAAGAGGATGCACAAGGGGGAATGCACGTGCCGCTCCTCTTTTTCTGGTATTTTCCGCCATTCGCCATAAAGATTCTGGAGATATCCGTCCAGATTGCGGGGGACGGGAAATCCATGACCTTCGAAGTGCGTCGTCTGTGTTGGGAAGAACCAATCGCTTGGCATTGGCTCCGTTTTCACGTAGGCAAGCGTGCCGTAGAGGTTGCCCTTCTCGCCCTGCATGGTGAGTGAACGATTGAAATGGGATCTGATTTTTCGTGGATTGGTCAGGTATTTCAAAACGGAATGCGCCATGCGACATGCGAAACGCATGGCTTTGCCAACGGCGCTTTCGGGCAAGCCTGTTATGTGCTTTGAGTGGTAGAGATAGGATGCGCTCTGCCAAAAGGAGGCGTTGCGAAGTTGTTTTTTGCGTTTAGCTTCATCTTTGAGCAGTTGGTCGTAGATGAAGATGTCCAAGAAGATCCCTTGGTCGTAATCGGCTTCCCTTGTTTCCTCAGTTTCGAACCGGGTGCCTTTGATGCAGAGCTTTGCGAACATCGGCGCCATCTCTGGTTTTTCATCAGGAGTATCCAGTGAGACATGGGGAGGAAGCCGATGCTTCAATGAGACCAGTTTTTCGTAGTCATGCCTGAACATGCCCACATCAACATCATCATCCCAGGGAATGAACCCAGCATGCCTCGCGGCTCCTAAAGCGGTTCCGCCTTCCAGGAAATATGGGATCTGCTCCTTCTGGCAGAACTCATCAAAGATGAGGAGCAAATCCAGCTCCGTGCCTTGCAGCTTTTTCAGGATGCTCTCGTCCATGGGTCCGTTCGGCTCAACGCGTCGTTCACGATCATCAGCAACTGATTGTAATCAAAGACCTGGCAACAACCAGCGGCAAGGCCTTGTTTGAGATATGTAATCCTCTTGAGCAGCGAGCCCGAAAGCCTGTTCTTGCATGAAACTTGAAGTAAAATGCCATATTTGGATTTGTTTACGATTTGTAATGTTTAAAAGGAGAGACCATGGGCAAGCCCAGAAGGCTTCTTTTGCAAAAAGCATCTCGCGCGATCGCATCTTTCGTTTTGTCATGCAGCCTCGCTATTGGGATGGTTCCGGTTGTCGCTTACGCTGACGAGGGGGTGCAACCCCAGGGTTCGGAGCCTCCGTCGCAGCTGATGGTGGAGCCTGCATCGCCCGGCATCTCGGGTGAAGAGCCGGAGAACACTGCATCGAGCGACGATTTTTCGCAAAACGATGAAGATGTTTTGCAGCAAGGCGGCGTTGAGGACGCGGACAGTGCGGAATTGCCCGAGGTGCGGCTTCTTTCTGATGAGGGCGCGGCATCCGAGGCCGTTGGGTTTGTCTATATAGATCAAAAAGACGTTTCCGTTGGGAATGCGCAATACATCGCCATCGGCGTTGCGGAGGAGTATGCCAACGACGGCATGATTCTCGTGTATGAGGGGCCTGATGGCTCTCTTCTTCGATCAAAAGTCAAGAACCATATCGAAGACGCGCTCCTGTTCGAGATATCGTTCGATTCTCCTGAAGAGATCGGATCCTACCGGCTCATCCGGCTTGAGTCTGATGGAAATGAGCTGTCGCCGATCGAGCTGGTGGGAGAGGATGGTTCTCTGAACTTCGCGGTCATCCCCGCTGAGGAAAGCCTTTTGGATGTATCCGTTGCGACGATCAACGAAGATGGGACTCTTGATGCTGCCGACAGCATCGAAGCGGCTTTGGATGAGAATCCTGATGATGGCATCGCTCCTTTCGCTATGGCGCGTCAGGGGGATACGATCGTATGCGCGCTCGATCCCGGGCATGGCGGCTCCGATCCTGGGGCGGTGAACGGTTCGCTTTTGGAAAAAGACCTGAACCTGAAGATCGCCAATTACTGCAAAGACGCGCTCTATGAATACAGGAACATCCGTGTGGTGATGACGCGCACTACGGATGAATTTGTTGGATTGACAGAGCGGGTTGAGCGCGCTGCGAGCATGGGCGCCACGCTCTTCGTCAGCATCCATATCAACGCCGGCGGGGCGAGCGGTTTCGAGGTATGGATACAGAATGACAGTTGGAAAAACGAACTGCACAATGAAGGAGAAGGGCTTGCGAGGGATATTCTGGATAAGCTTTCGCGGCTCAATCTGCCTGACCGTGGCATCAAGACGCGGAACACGCAATACGACAGATATCCTGATGGCTCCATCGCCGACTACCTCACTGTTCTCAATGAGAGCAAAGTCCGCGATATTCCTGCCATTTTGGTAGAGCATGGCTTCATTGACTCGTCTGACTCCGATCTTTTGCGGCAGGATTGGTTCTTGCAGCAGTTGGGACAAGCTGATGCTGACGGGATCGTTGATTACTATGGCCTGGTCAAAGGCTGGTGGGAGCAAACTCCGTCTGGTCAGTGGAAGTATATCTACAGCGATGGCACGTATGCGGTTGATCAGTGGCTGGAGATCAAGGGATATTGGTACCACTTCGATCGCAATGGCATCATGCAGACCGGCTGGCTCAAAGACGGCGGCAACAAGTTCTACCTGGATCCCTCAGGCGCCATGGCGACGGGCTGGAGGTGGATCGACGGGACCTACTATTACTTCGCCGGCGGCGGTGCCCTCCGGACCGGCTGGCTCTACGAGAACGGCACCTACTTCTACCTGGACCCCTCTGAGGACACCGCAGCCGAGCCAAACAAGAAGGGCTCAATGTTCACCGGTGAGCACAAGATCGGCAAGGACACCTTCTGTTTCGCCAGCGGCGGCGCCATGCTCACCGGCTGGCATAGGTTCGACGCTGGTTGGCGTCATTTCGCCGGCGGTGGAGCCATGCACAAAGGGTGGGTTGACATTGACGGCGCACGCCATTGCTTCGATCAGAACGGGTATGCGCTCACAGGCAAGCAGGTCATCGATGGTAAGACGTACTATTTCGATGAGCGTGGCAAGCCTTCGACTGGCCTCATCAAAGACGGGCCTAACACGGTGTTCGTGAACGAGGACGGGTCTTTGGCGAAGGGCTGGAAATACGTCGGCGCGGCCTGCTACTACTTCAACGGGAACGGCCATATGCAGACCGGCTGGCTCAAAGACGGCGGCAACAAGTTCTACCTGGATCCCTCAGGCGCCATGGCGACGGGCTGGAGGTGGATCGACGGGACCTACTATTACTTCGCCGGCGGCGGTGCCCTCCGGACCGGCTGGCTCTACGAGAACGGCACCTACTTCTACCTGGACCCCTCTGAGGACACCGCAGCCGAGCCAAACAAGAAAGGCTCCATGTTCACGGGGCTCCATCAGATAGGCAAGGACACCTTCTGTTTCGCCAGTGGTGGCGCGATGGTGACTGGATGGCATTGGATTGGTGACAAGTGCTACTACTTCGCTGGTGGCGGCGCGATGGTCAAAGACGCTTGGGTGGATATCTATTATGTTGATAAGAACGGCGTTTGGGATCCTTCGCTCACTGGCGTGCCCATCATGGGGACGCCCACGGTGTCGGTGCAGGATATGGTCAGAGCTTACCAGCAGAACTCCCGCATCGCTTATCCTTCTGGTGCCCTCAGTCAAGGAGGAGCGCCTACGATAGAGGCTTTCTGCACCCAGCTTTACAACGCGGCGGTCTCTGAAGGCGTTCGTCCGGAAGTCGTCTTCGTTCAATCTATGAAAGAGACGGGATGGTTGAAATTCGGGGGAGACGTCAAGATTGAACAGTACAATTTTGCGGGAATCGGTGCAACAGGCAATGGGGTGCCTGGTAATTCATTCCGTGATGTGCATACGGGGCTGCTTGCACAAGTGCAGCATCTGAAGGCCTATGCTACGGATTCTTCGGTGCCCCTCAACAATGATCCAGTCGATCCAAGATTCAGCTATGTGAAGCGAGGATGCGCGCCGATCGTGCAATGGTTGGGGATCAAGGAGAACCCGTCCGGAGCTGGTTGGGCAGCCGCGCCGGGCTATGGGTATGACCTTGTCAACCTCATGATGCAATGTTTCGGTCATCACTGATGCTTTATCATGCTAAGGATGTGCGTTCCTGGTTCAGATAGAGCAACTGAAGCGATCGCGGCTTCTGATTTGAAGGATAAGGCTATCCTGGCGATCGTTCCTGCCTTCAATGAAGAGAGCAGCATCGTGGCTGCTGTTGAAGACATACGCACGCATGCTCCAGAAGCAGACATCGTGGTCGTCAATGATGGCTCCAAGGATCGCACGCTGGCAATTTGCCATGAGCACGGATACGATGTTGTCTCTTTGCCTGTCAACCTCGGTTTGGCGGGGGCTTTCCAAACGGGCATGCGATACGCTTTAGAGCATGGCTATGATTATGCCGTTCAATTCGATGCCGATGGGCAGCATTCTGCTGCTTTCATCCTTCCTATGGTGGAGGTGGCCGAGCGTGATAGGGCTGACATAGTCATCGGGTCTCGCTTTTTGACGAAGAGCAAACCCCATACCGCTCGCATGGCTGGTTCGATCCTGATCACACGGATGATTCTGTATACGACACGGGCGAAGATCAGCGATCCCACCTCGGGAATGCGGTTGTTCAACAAAAAGATGATACGATCCTTTGCGACCGACCCTGACCTCAGTCCTGAGCCTGACACCATGGCTCACATGGCCAGAAGCGGCGCGAGGATCTCTGAGATACAGGTGGATATGAGAGAACGCACGAGTGGAGAGAGTTACTTGAATCTTTCACGCTCGGTAAGCTATATGCTGCGAGTTTGCATTTCCATCCTGTTCGTTCAATGGTTTCGGAAGAAGGCAATATAGTGGCTATCGGTTTGCGGCTGGTTCTTCTGGCTGGTGCGGTCTTCATATTGGCATTCGTGTTGCTCAAGATTCGGCGTGCGCAGTTGCAGACCACTGATGCTGTGTTCTGGTTCCTTTTTGCGGGATGCTTGGTCCTGTTAGCCATCTTTCCGCAGATCGTCTATCACCTTGCTGGCTTCATAGGCGTGGAATCACCTGCCAATCTTGTCTTTCTGCTCATACTCGGAATCTTGATAATAAGGCTTTTGAACATCACCGTTGAAACGGCCAGACTGAAGCAAAAGCTGGATCGAACCGTGCAGCACATCGCGCTTCAGGAAGCAGATGGATCTGTTGGAAAGGATGATGAAAACTGACAGCGCTCCTGTCCGAAGCGCCGTCAGGTGTTGCATGGGGTTCTATGCGGCTTCAGTTGTAAGTGACCACTTTCGTTCCACGGGGAATGTTATCCCAGATCCATTTCGCATCATTGGCATCCAATCGGATGCATCCATGAGAGATGTTCAGCCCGAGGCGTCCATCTTGAACATCCCAGGTGTTCTGGTTGTAGAGCACGGAATGGAAGAGGTAGTCCCTGAAGAACTGCGTCCAGAAGTAGCAGCTGTAACCAGCGCCGAAAACGAATCCTTTGTCGCCAACTGCGAATTCTCCGAGCACTGTGGGCGTCCAAGGAGCTCCGCTTGAACATGGGAATCTCATGAACGGCTCCCACATCATCGGGCCCCGTTTGTAGATTCCGACCATGTTGTGAGACGTGTCGACCATGATGAGCCAATCCGTCGCGCTTCCGTACCACTGAGCTCGATGAGTCATGGGGTCTGCGTTGTTGTTGAAAGCTCCAGATGGTTCAAAGAAGCAGAGGGCGCCATCAATGCGCCTCCAACCTGTAGCCATGCGCCCCGAACCGTCAAACCAGTATGTGACGCCATCAATGGACATCCAACCGGTGACCATGGCACCGTGATCGGGATAGAGGTAATACCAATCTGGGCCATCGTGGAGCCAGCCGGTCTTCATGGGTCCTGTTTCGGTCAAGTAGTACCACAGACCTGAGACACGACGCCAGCCCGTGCACATCTTTCCCTCTGCATCAAGGTAGAACCATGCATCATCATTATTGAGCCAACCGGTATGCAGCCGGCCTTGGTCGTCCGCGAAGAACTTGGTTCCGCTGAGAGTTTGCCAGCCTGTCAGCAGCTTTCCCGCTGCATCGCGGAGGACCATCCGTCCATCTGAGCCACGCGTGGCATGACCTGCCAAGGCTCCACCGCCTCCAGCATAGCTGTAGCTTCCGTCGTTGCGCTGGACCCATTGGTTCAGCAGAAGAGAACAATTCGCTGCGAAGGCGAACTCTGCATTGCCGATGGTATGGAAGCCCGTGAGCGCGAAAGGCTTTCTTGCTGCAGGGTCAAGGTAATACCATTTGCCATCGATATCCTGCCAACCTTTGGAAAGCGCTCCGCCACCGCAAACCCAGTGCCACCCGCTATCATCAAGGATCCATTCATTCGTCTTCATCTTCCCCGAGGGGTCGCAGAAGAACCATTCGTTGCCGGTAGGGTTGATCCATCCTTTCTGCATCTGCCCGGTGGAAGGATCGAGGTAGTACCAAGCCCCGTAGCCGCCATCCCAGACCCAGCCCGTGCGCATTGCTCCGCCGCCTGCCAGGTAGTACCACTTGTTCTCATGAGCGACCCAGCCGGTCTGCATGCGGCCGTCGTTGGCGAGGAAGAACTTCGTTCCATTGACCGTCTGCCAACCGCGGGCCATCTGCCCGGTGGAAGGATCGAGGTAGTACCAAGCCCCGTAGCCGCCATCCCAGACCCAGCCCGTGCGCAAAGTGCCTTCGCTCGTCACGTAATACCACTGGTTATCATGGGCGATCCAGCCGGATGCATTTTCTGGTATCCATGAATCATCCGTCCCGGATTGCTGCTCGTCCGGGAAAACCGCATCAGCGTCGATCTGGCCATCCTGGTCGAAATACTTCCAACCGTCAAGATCAAGCCAGCATGATGCAGCGGACTGGGAAGAGCCGGTGAAATAGTAGGAACCGGAACCAAATTGAACCCAGCCGATGTAAGGAGCGGGTTCACCATCAAGATAGGAGATCAAACGGTTGAGATCGGGGTCCCACTGGAAAACCCAGTCATCAGCGATCCCTGACCCATCAATGGACGGATTTTCTTCAAGAGCGCCATCAGAGCCGGTCGAGCCATCAGCTTTGCTATCGTTGGCATCGTCCTTGGCATCTTCTGTGGCGCCTTGATTCATCTCGGGTTCTTTGTCAAAGGAGAAGCCTCCCGATGCTTCTGAAGGAGCTTCTGCCTTCTCAGCGCCCAGGGGACCGGCCTGCTCCGACACCGTCTTTTCTGCGCTTTCATCTGCATAGGCGCAATCAATGAGAAAAGGATTGACTAGAAGAATGATAGATAGCGCGATAGAGAGCGGAGCGGTTTTCTGCTTCGATGAGAAAAAGCTGTTTCCATGAGCCATAATGATTCCCCCATATGACTTGCCGATGCCTCAATTGTACATTTTTTGATCGGAGCGCACCGGTTATGTTCAACGAAAAGAGGCCCTCAAGATCGGGAAGCTCAAAGCGATCGGACTGCGCGGCGAAGCGAATCCTGATAAGCTATGAAAGCCGGTATTCTAGGCAATTGAAAGGGAGTTGTATGGCTTGCAGCAACATCATCGTGACCGGGGGTGCGGGGTTCATCGGCAGCAATTTCGTGCACTGGGTGGTGGACAACCAACCCGGCGTGCACGTGACGGTGTTGGATGCGCTCACCTATGCCGGCAACAAGGAGAATCTGGCGGGCATCCCGGAAGAGCGCATGACGTTCGTCCATGGAGACATCTGCGATGCGGCGCTTTTGGAAGGGCTTGTCCCGGATGCGGATGCCATCGTGCACTTCGCTGCTGAAAGCCACAACGACAACTCCATCGCGGACCCGGCGCCGTTCATCCGCACCAACGTGGAGGGAACGTTCCAGCTGCTCGAAGCCGCTCGGAAGCATGGCACCCGTTTCCATCACATCTCAACGGATGAGGTGTATGGAGACCTGGCCCTGGATGATCCGGCGCGCTTCACGGAAGAGACGCCCTACCATCCCTCAAGCCCCTACAGCTCCTCAAAAGCCTCTTCTGACTTGCTCGTGCGCGCCTGGCATCGGACCTATGGCGTGCCCATCACCATTTCGAACTGCTCGAACAACTATGGGCCGCGCCAGCACATCGAGAAGTTCATTCCGCGTCAGATCACGAACATCCTTTGTGGCATCCGCCCGAAGCTCTATGGTGACGGCCAGAACGTGCGCGACTGGATCCACACCGAAGACCATTCGAGCGCGGTCTGGACCATCCTCACGAAGGGACAGCTGGGAGAGACATACCTGATCGGGGCGGATGGCGAGCGCAACAATCTGGACGTGCTTCGCGCCATTCTTGAGCGCATGGGCAAGGAACCGGATGATTTCGATTGGGTGCGCGACCGTCCCGGTCATGATCGGCGTTACGCTATCGACTCCGCGAAGCTCCAGCGTGAGTTGGGCTGGCGGCCGCAGCATACCGATTTTTCACTCGGACTGGATGACACTATCCGCTGGTACGCGGATAATGAGGACTGGTGGCGCAGTGCCAAGGATGCCGTGGAGGCGAAGTACGCCGCGCAGGGGCAGTGACCGCTTCCTGTGCGAGAAAAGGGGAGTGATCGCATGAGCGCTGAGGAGAAGACCAGCGGCTCATCTGCGTTCAAGCTGGCGAACGTGCTCTTGAAGGTAGATGACCATTTGAAAGCCTTCCCCACCATGCTTTACGCCGCCCAAGGAGCTGTGGACTATCAGGAATCGGATGGTTCTCTGGCGTTCGACAGGCGCATAGAGTTCCTTTCTTATTTCAATGGCTTTTCTGCGCTGAAGTGGCGCACGTATGCTGATATCCAAGATGTGATCTTGCATCTTGAGCTGGTGGGCGACGCATGCGACGTGGAGCTCATCGGCATTCCAGAAGGAGCGCTTGACGCGAAAGACGCTCCTGCCATCACCGAAGCGTGCGATGTGTCCGGCGTCAAGAAGAAGGTGCGACCCGAACAGATCTGCGCGCCGCGCTCCGTTGATGCTTCGGCGGCTTACCATGAGGTCACTCTTGGGTGCTCAACAGAGGGCATGATCATCATCGGTTTCGCGCTGGTGCCCCATGGGGTGTGCGCTGTGCGGAATGCGTGGTGGGGGGCAGATGTGGATCCGGACCGCATCCGGGATATCCGCATCGCTGTGGCTACCACCACCTTCAAGAACGAAGACTACATCATCCCCAACATAGAAGCCGTCCGCGAGCAGGTCTTGGAGTCCGATGAGCCCATAGCTCGGGCGTTCCACATGTTCGTCGTGGACAACGGGCGGACTTTGGATGGGCCGGCGCTTTCCGGCAACGGCGTGACCGTGGTCCCCAATGCGAACGAGGGCGGTGCTGCGGGATTCGCACGTGGCATGATGGAGGCGCTGGAATCCGATGAGGGCTTCACCCACGTCTTGCTCATGGATGATGACGTCAAAGTCTCGCCGGAGAGCTTCATCCGCACCTTCAACTTGCTCTCTTTGGCAACGGATGAATATGAAGACGCTTTCATCAATGGTGGCATGTTGGAGCTGGAACATCCATACAAGCAATTCGAGGATGTCGCTCGCGTCCGCTATGACGGGATCTACGAGCGTTTGAAGGGTGACCTTTGCATGGACACCCGCGAAGATGTGGCCGTGAACGAGCTCATAGATGTTGAAGTGCCTAACGCCTATGGCGCATGGTGGTATTCCTGCATCCCCTTGGCGCGCGTGCGTGAATGCGGGCTGCCTCTGCCGCTTTTCGTCCGATGTGATGATGTGGAGTTCGGCATGAGGGCGCGTCCAGAGTACATGACCATGAACGGCATCTGCGTTTGGCATGCGGCGTTCTCCCAGAAGTTCCGTGGGGCCGTGGATTGTTATCAATACATTCGCAATTACATGATCATGAATGCCATTCATGGCTTGGCGAACGAACCATTGTTCATGGCGCGGGCCACCAGGACGCTGCAGCTGTACTTGCGCTCCATGGCCTATGAGACGGCGGAGCTTATGATCGAGGGCCTTGAGGATTACCTCAAAGGGCCCGAGTGGCTGGCGAACGCTTCCGGAGAAGAGCTCTTCAAGCGGAACAACGCGAAGGCTGAAAAACTGCTCCCTCTTGACGAGGCGTTGGCCCAAGCTGCCGCAGAGCACCCAGAGCTTTCCGAGGGGCTGCTCACCTTCGTTCCCGATCCAGCCATGGTGAGCGACGAGAAGCCCCCTCATGTTTTGCTCCGTTTGGCGCGGACCATCCCATACGACAAACACCTTTTGCCGGACAGCTTTTTAAGGAATGAGCCTGCCACCGCGTATTACGGCGGCTACACCATCTTCTGTCCAGATCAGGTGGGCACGCGCGTGCTTGTTGCCTGCGACCGCGACTGCGCTAGCGCCCATGTTCGCCTCATGGATCGGGAGCGCTGGCGTGCGCTCCATAAAAGGTGGGATGAGGCTTGCGCTGAGCATCGGAGGCGCGGAGCGGATGTGGCGAAAGCCTACCAGCAGGCGCTTTCGCATCTTTCCAGCAAGGAATACTGGCACGAGCATCTTGGGCTGGAGGATTGATCCGTGACCGGTTCGATCAAGGAGGCTTCGCACGCGCGTTCGGCTCAGGACGGACAGTCTTCCGAGTCTTCTAGAAGCTGCGGGCCGATCAGCCGCTGGTTCGATGCCTTGCACGCAAGCCGCCGCGGACCGTTCTATGTTTCCTATTGCGTGCTGTTCGCGGTCATGTTCTGCGCCATGTACGCGGTCTTCTTCATCAAAGGCGTCGACTTCATCTGGATCGACGACGGGTTGACGCAGCAGTACACCGTCTTCATCGAACTGGGCGATTGGATGCGCCAGCTGTTGCACAACGTGTTCATCTCCCATACGTTCGTCGTGCCCATGTGGAGCCCTGAGCTGGGATACGGTCAGGACTACGTCATCTGGGTGGCGGGAACGTTGGGCAACCCTATCAATTGGATCGCCGTGTTCTCTACGCCAGAGAATGCTCAGCTTTTGCTCAATCTGACCGTGCCCATCACGCTGTTCTTGGCCGGCATCGCCTTCGTTGAGCTTGCCTTCTACCATGGGAATGACGGGTTCGCCGTGCTCGTGGGCGTCATGGCGTTCTTGTTCAGCGGTGTCACCATCATCGCGTTCAACCAGATCCTGCTCATCTACCCCATGGTCTTGGCGCCTTTGGGCATCTTGGGCGTGGATAAGGTGATAGATGGAAGGTCGCCCGCCACGTTCATGGCCGCCATCGCGCTGTTCGCGTTGTATTCGCTCACGATGCTCTGGATGTTCTGCATTCTTCTGGCGTTGTATTGCGTGATCAGATTCGCATTCATGGAGGATAGGTCCGCGAAGCGCTTCTTCTCTCTTCTATTGAGAACGGTGGGCTATCTGCTGGTCGGTTTGGCCATGGGCGCGGTGCTTTTGCTGCCGAACGCCATGGCGGTGCTCTCCTTGGGCCGGGTGGGTCTGGAGCGCTCCTGGGATGCTTTCTATTCCTTCGACTATTACATCCAAATAGCGAAGGGCGCCATCGGATTCAGTTACGCTGGGTCCGAGTGTTTCATCGGCATGTTGACCCTGTCCGTCTTGGCCGTGGCTGCCCTGTTCGCCTCAAAGAAAGACGCGACGGGCAAGATGCTCGCCATCATGTTCGTCATTTTGGTGGCATTCTTGCTTCTGCCAGCGCTCGGCAAGGTCATGAACGGGTTCGCTTATCCGAATAACCGCTGGACGTGGATGTTCGCGTTGTTGGTGGGCTACATCACCACGTACATGACGCCGCAGTTCTTGAACGGCGTTGCATCTGAGAAACGCGTGGGAGCGACGTTGTTCGCGGTGATCCTCTTCTTCATGGTCATGGGCGCGTTCGTGGATAAGATGTACTACCTTCCTCTCATGATGCTCTGGGTGCTGTTCGCGTTCCTCTTGTATGCACGCGGCGTCCTGCTGGAAACGGTGCTCATCTGCTCGCTGGTCATCAGCACCGGCGTGCTCTTCGGCATGTGGGGGCGCTATGCTGCGACGCGGAACGTTCCCATCGGACAAGCTTATGAGATGGCGACCGCCGGGGCGAACAGCGCGGTGGAGGCTCTGGAGGGAGATGACTGGCGTTTCGAGGCTACGGGGACCGCTTCCGTCTTCCGCAACAGCAGCAGCATCGTGGACAAGAATGGCACGACCTTCTACAACAGCATGTACAACGGCAGCATAGATGACTACCACACGCAACTGGGCCTGACCACCTCTCCTTTGAACTTCTCCACCGTCTCTTTGGACAATCGCTCCATCATGGAGCAGATGGGCAATGTGAGGTATGTGGTAGCCCGGACACATGATGCGGAGATGGTATCCAAGCTCTATGGACAAGATGAACAGCCTGTGGAAGCTGAGGGGGCGCTCATTTATCAGGCGGACGTGAGGATGCCGTTCGCCACGCTTTTCTCAGACCAGATCCGCGAATCTGATTTCAGGGGCCTTTCTCCCGTTGATGCTCAGGAGGCGCTTTTGCAGGGTGCCGTGCTCCCGGATGGCGAATGCCGACAGGGGGACATCATCCAGCCCGCAGTCATGAATCAACCCCTGGAGTTCTCCTATCAGCTCTCTGTGGAAGAGGATCAGATCCAGAAGGTGAAGGACCAAGAGGAAGTGGTCGCGGTCTTTTCGCCCGTGGAGGAAGGCGCATCCCAAGGGGATGGTCTAAAGGACCTTGATTTCCAGACGACCAAGGGCGCGACCATGCACCTGGATGTGGATATCCCGGCGGGCGTTGAGGCCTATGTCGTTCTGGAAGACGTGGATTTCACCTTTGAGCCCACGCTCGCGCCTGATGCTTCTCGCCTGGATCGTCTCTCCTATGGGCTCCGTGGGATTTTTCCGCTGGCAGACAACGGGTGCAACATCTCCGTCACCACGGCTACGAGCAGCGAAGGCGTGTGGCAAACGGGCAAAGACGCGCATCTGTACTCTGGAAAAGACACCTGGGCGTTCTGCTTGGGCAGCAGCGATGAGCCTCGGGAAGGCGTGGATATCGCATTCGCCGGTTCAGGCAGCTATCGCATCAAGGACCTCTCCGTTCGCGTCGAGGATACTCAAGCGGTGAAGAGCGCCATCAAGAATCTTGAGACTAAGGCGGCTTCCGATATCAGCCTTGAAGAGAACACATTCAGCTGCCACGTTGATGTTGCCAGCGAATCGGAGACGTTGCTCGTGCTTCTTCCGTTTTCGCCCGGTTGGTCATCTAAGATAGATGGGCAAGATGTCGAAACGTTGCCAGCTGATGTGGGCTTCATCGGGTTGCAGGTGCCTGCAGGGGCTCATGATATTCAGATCACGTACGAAACACCCGGGCTCAAAGCTGGAGCGGTGATATCCTTGATCGGGATAGCAGGTTTCATTGGGATTATCCTCTATCGAAGGAAGCGCAACACCGGCCTGAGAAAAGGAAGATGATGATCAACTTCAACATTCCACCCTATGTGCCCACAGCCCAAGAGCACATGATGGAGGCCGTCCGGAACCATAAGATCTGCGGTGACGGACCCTTTACGAAGCGCTGTGATGCATGGATCGAAGAGAAGACCGGTACGCAGAAGGCGCTCCTCACCACCAGTGGGACCACCGCTCTTGAGATGGCGGCGTTTCTTTGCGATTTGAAGCCGGGAGACGAGGTCATCCTTCCCAGCTACACGTTCACTTCAACGGCAACAGCGTTCGTGTTGGCTGGAGCGAAGTTGGTGTTCGTGGATGTGTGCCCTGACACCATGAACATCGACGAGACGAAGATCGAAGATGCCATCACGGAGAGAACGCGCGTGATCGTGCCAGTGCATTATGCCGGCGTGGCATGCGAGATGGATGCGATCATGGATATCGCGCGCAAGCACGGCCTGAAGGTGGTGGAGGATGCCGCCCAGGGAGTCATGAGCACGTACAAAGGCTGCGCTCTGGGGACCATCGGGGATTTCGGCTGCTTTTCCTTCCATGAGACGAAGAACTACTCCATGGGAGAAGGCGGCGCGCTGCTCATTAATGATCCGTCGAAGAACGAGGCCGCCGAGATCCTGCGCGAAAAGGGCACGAACCGCGCGAAGTTCTTCCGCGGTCAGATAGATAAATACACGTGGATGGATTATGGCTCAAGCTACCTTCCGTCAGATTTGAATGCGGCCTATCTCTGGTCGCAGCTTGAGGTGGCTGACAAGATCAACGATGATCGCTTGGCTGCATGGGATGCCTATCATGATGCTTTCAAGCCCTTGGAAGATGCCGGAATGGTGGAGCTTCCCACTATTCCGGAGGAATGCGTCCATAACGCTCATATGTTCTATCTCAAGTGCAAGGATCTGGCGGAACGCACGGCTTTGATCAAGCATCTGAAGGAGAACGGCGTGAGCGCGGTATTCCATTACATTCCGCTCCACAGCGCTCCTGCTGGCAAGAAGTTCGGCCGCTTTCATGGCGCTGATGAGTTCACCACGGTGGAAAGCGAACGATTGGTGCGTTTGCCCATGTACTACGGCATCAGCGAAGAGGATGTGCAGACCGTCATCAGCCAGGTGAAGGCGTTCTATGAGGATCAGGTGCGCTGATCTTCGCTGGCTTGGCGGATATGCAAAGGAAGAGTTGCCCTATGGATAAGCTGACGCTGAAGAACAAGAAGGTCGTATACGGGATCTGGGTTGCGATAGCGTTGGTCTATGCAGGGCTCGCTTTCGCAGTGTTCTACAAATTCGCAGGGATGAACAACTCTGACACTTTCGCCCATGCGGTCGGCATCGTGGACATCTGGATCCCGAACGGCTTCGCTGAATACTTCAACCGCTTGTCTTATCCAGGCTGGCATGTGGTCACCCGTTTCTTCATGCTCTTCGGGTTGTCGCTGGCCCAGGCAGCAGGCGCATCGAGCGCTGTGTTCGCCTTTCTGACAGCGGTGATCGTGTTCTATGTGTGCAGCATGATCTTCGGTTGGGAATCCGACAAGCGGATCTGGCTCGCCGCAGGCACGGGCATCATTCTTTTGTTCGTGACAGCGCTCTACGTGCCGTGGTACACGGACCGGATCTACTACGGGCAAGGGTCGCCGACCATCTGGCACAGCCCCACCTATCTTGCCGTCAAGCCCTTCGCGCTGCTCTCATGCCTGCTTCTGTTCCAGATGATCCGCAAGCGCGAAGCGAAGGCGAAGACGTGCGTGGTGTATGCGCTTCTCACGTTGGTGTGCCTGTTCATGAAACCATCGTTCTTCCAAGTGCAAGCGCCTGCCGTGTTCGTCTATCTGGTGCTCGACCTTATCATGTATCGGGATTGGAGGTTCGTGCGCAACGTGGCGCTCACGTTCATCCCCGCCATCCTCTACATGCTTCTGCAATTCTGGATCATGTTCTATTCGTCAACGGGCGGCGGCGAAGGCATCTCACTGTGCTTCTTCGATGTGTATAAGTTCACGTGCCGCTCTTTGCCCGTCTCGGTTCTCCTCTTGCTGGCGTTCCCTCTCTACGCGACGGGCGTTCTCTGGAAGGACATCTTCCGCAAAGGCTCACCTTATCTGTTCCTTGGCTTCATGCTCGTTGCGGGCTTTTGCGAGTATTCGTTCTTGATGGAGAACGGACCTCGGATGATGCACGGCAACTTTTCGTGGGGCTATATGCTCTCCGTGTTCCTGTATTGGGCGTTCGTGCTGCCGCTGTTCTTCAAGCGATCCTTCGTGGTGAAGGATATCGCGTGGCCGTTGGCCATCATCGGGTGCGTGCTGGTGGCATGGCATTTCGGTTCAGGCATCATCTATTACTTGCAGCTTCTTCTCGACCCCACGAACACGCTGCTCTTTTAGGGAAAAGCTGAGGGTGCCAGCGGGCTCCGTGGTATCCTTGTGCGCGAGAAAACCCCCTTTTGATCGGAGGCCCGGTCCGTGGAAAAGCTCTTGATCTTGAATGGAAGCCTCAGCGAGATCACGTTGATCGAAAAAGCGAAGGAGCTGGGGTTCCACGTGATCACCACGGGGAACGATCCTTCCCTGATCGGCCACAGCTATGCTGACGAATATGTTCCCGCGGATTACTCGGACAAAGAAGCGGTCCTGCAGTTGGTCAAAGACCATGGCATTGATCGCATCGTGTCCTGCGCGAATGACTTCGGGGTGCTGACCGCATCTTTCGTTGCTGAAAAGATGGGTTGGCCAGGCCATGACACGCTTGAGAACGCCACGCTGTTGCATCAGAAAGATGCGTTCAAAGAGTTCATCTACGGCTTGGGCATCCGCTGTCCCCATTCGGTGCCATTCGATGATGAGGCTGAAGCTCTGGTTGCATTGGATGGGATGGCGTATCCCCTCATCGCCAAAGCGGTGGATCTCACGGGCGGCAAAGGCATATGCAAAGCCGTGAACCGCGAAGAAGCCGTGCGGGCCATCCATCAGGCGTTCGAGGCATCTCGTCAAGGACGCATTGTGCTAGAGCCCTTCATTGAAGGCGTGCAGCAGTCCATCGACGCGTTCGTCAAAGATGGTCATGTGATCGCTTCGGTGAGCAATGACACGTACTCGCCCATCAACCCGTATCTCATCCAGTCGGAAACGCTGCCCGCCAAGGGCATCGAGCTCATCGAAGATGAATTGCATGGCTTCATCGAAGCCATCTGCGCTGAGCTTGGTCTGGTGGACGGCATGTTCACGCTGCAATACATCGTGTCTGACGGCAAGCCCTATGTGATAGAGATGATGCGCCGTTGTTTGGGCAACCAGTTCTTGACCGTGGCGCACGCGGTATCTGGCTTCCCATGGGAAGAGGCGCTCATTCGCGCTGAGACGGGGATGCCGCTTGACGACCTTGCTTGGGAAGAGCCCTTGGCGCCTTTCGTGGGGCATCACGGCATCATGACGACGAAGAACGGCGTGGTCAAAGGTTATTCCATAGACCCTCAGATCGAAAAGCATCTTTTCAAGAAGATCGACATCATGGAAGCAGGGGATGTCATCGACAATCACCTGAATCAGCGAGTGGCATACCTTTACTACGCCTACGACGATCAAGACGAGATGATCCGTGACGTTTCGCATATCAATGACCTGATCGAAGTCGAACTTGCTGAGGAGCGATGAGGATGCGCGTTCTGGTCACCGGGTCGAATGGATTCATCGGCCATCATGTGTGCTCTTGGTTCAGGGATCAAGGCATCGAAGTGGTGGGCTTGGGGCGCAGCGCTCAACCCGTTTGCGAAGTTGATGGATACATCCAATGCGACCTGGCTTCGGACGAGGTGGCGCATATCCCCTCAAAAGCGGGAAGCTTGGACGGCGTCATCCATCTTGCTGCCGATATGCGGCATGAACCCTATGCGGTA
The DNA here is from genome assembly GCA_910580205.1 of uncultured Eggerthellaceae bacterium. GTDB lineage: Bacteria > Actinomycetota > Coriobacteriia > Coriobacteriales > Eggerthellaceae > MGBC163016. The sequence goes on along the minus strand of CAJTVP010000005.1, from coordinate 36,857 downwards.
TCCGTAGTGGAGACGAATTGTGGTGGCACGCAGCGGCTTCTAGAGATGTGCGAGGCGACTGAGGTGCCTGTTTTCTTGCAGCTTTCCAGCCTTCCTGTGATCGGCAGGCCACGGGAGCTTCCCATCACCGAAGAGCATTCTTTGCGACCGCCAACGGTCTACCACGTGACCAAGCATACCCAAGAGATGCTGGCCGAATACGCGACGTATACGTTCGGCTTGCGCACGGCTAGCTTCCGCATCTGCTCACCGGTGGGTGAAGGAGTGAACCCTAAAACCATCTTCCCCACGTTCGTGAGACGCGCTCTTGCCGGAGACGATCTTGTTCTCCTGGGTGAAGGAGGCAGACAGCAGACGTACATCCATGTGGATGACATCTCTCAAGCGCTCTACCTTGCGCTCACCAAGCCCGAGGGGCAGGGAGTGTACAACTTGGCCAGCCATAACAAAGTGTCCAACGCTGATCTGGCCGCTCGTTGCATTGAGCTTCTTGGGTCTGAGTCTCGCATCGTCTTTCAGGGAGAGGACGCGTGCGAGCATGATGATTGGGATATATCTTTGGAGAAGATAAAAACGGATCTGGGATTCCAGCCTCAACGTGGGCTTGATCATCTGATCTTGGATCTGGCAGATGCGTTCAGAAAAGGAGAATGGCGTGGATGGTGAACGCGATCCGAAGATGCTGTCCTTCGTGATTCCTTGTTACCGCTCATCGCAGACGATCGGGCATGTGGTCGAACGGATAGAGCGTGTGGTGGAGGCTGATGGACGGTACCGCTATGAGATCATCTGCGTGAACGATTACTCTCCGGACAACACGTGGGATGTGCTCCGTGTGCTGGCTGATGATGATCCGCATGTGAAAGCTATCGGGCTCTCAAGGAACTTTGGTCAGCATTCGGCCCTGATGGCCGGATTCAATTACGTCAGCGGGGATATCATCGTATCTCTGGATGACGATGGGCAGAATCCTCCCGAAGAGGTCTTCAAGCTGGTGGATAAGCTGGAAGAAGGCTATGACCTGGTGTCAGCGAAGTATCTTGACAAAAAGCATTCATGGTTCCGTCGGCTGGGCAGCAAGCTTTCCATGGAGATGTCCACCATGCTGGTCGGCAAGCCGAAAGACATCGACTTGAACAGCTACTGCGTGTTCAGGCGTTTCGTCGCCGATGAGATCGTGAAATACCAGAACGCCTATCCGTTCGTCCACGGGCTCATGCTCCGCGTGACGCGCAACATCGCGAACGTGCCCATCACCCATGCGGACCGTGAGGTGGGAACATCCGGGTACAGCTTCAGGAAACTGGTATCGCTGTGGATGAACGGCTTCACCGCGTTCTCTGAGAAGCCGCTGCGCATCGCTTCGGTGTTGGGTTTCGTTTTGGCCTTCGCGGGATTCATCTTCGGTTTGGTGATCATCATCCGCAAACTGCTGAACCCGGCAGAGGTGCTGGCGGGTTACAGTTCCATGATGGCCGTTATGCTTTTTTTGGTGGGCATCGTGCTTTTGTTCCAAGGGCTTTTGGGAGAATACATCGGCCGCATCTACATTTGCCAGAACAACGCGCCTCAATACGTCATCAAAGAGACGGTCAACATCCCGCAAAACCCATATAATGAATTGCAAGAATCCGTTCAGTCAGAACGGGAGCCGATTCAAAGGAGCGCCCAGTGAACAGAACAGAAAAGCAGATGCTGGAGATTCTCAAAAGGCTGAAAGACGAGCATGGCGTCGTCGCCATCAAAGCTGAGTTCGAAGCTGAAGGCAGCCGGACGGATGAACTGGTCATGCTCAATGAGATCATCTTCCGTGCTGATATGAAGCTCTACATCAAGATCGGCGGCTGCGAGGCGGTGCGCGACCTTGATCAGTGCAGGCTTTTGGGCGCGTCGGGCATCATGGCGCCCATGATCGAATCTCCGTTCGCCATGAAGAAGTTCGTAGGGGCCGCCAACAAGGTCTATGGCGATGAAGTGGACACCGTCGAATGGATCATCAACGCTGAGACCATCACCTGCCATGAGAACCTTGATGCCATCCTGGGCGCTGCTGAGGGTTTCTTGAGCACCGTTTCCATCGGTCGTGTGGACCTGTCTTCTTCCATGGGGCTCACGCGTGCAGAGATCAACGGAGACAAAGTGTTCGAGGCCACGCAGGATATCGCTACGCGCTGCAAGGAGCATGGTTACCTGGTCAATTTCGGCGGCGGCATCTCCTTTGACGCCATCCCGTTCATCTTGAAGCTCTATCCGCTCAATGATCGCTTCGAGACGCGGAAAGTGGTGTTCAAAGCTACAGGAGATGAGGACAAACTGCGTCAAGGCATCCTGCGCGCCATGGAGTTCGAGACGCTTTACCTCAGGAACAAATGCGAGTTCTACGATCGCATGGCTCAAGAAGACGAGTCTCGTCTCAAGATGATGCAGGATCGTCTGAGGGATGCGGGGTCCGACATCGCCTAGATTGGGCCGCCGATTGGCGAAACGCTTTCCATGGTTAAAAAGCTGCTCATATTCGACTGCGACGGCACGCTTCTTGACACGCTTGAAGACGTGACGATCTGCTTCAATGCCGCATTGGGCGAATGCGGATTTCCTACTCACGATCTTGCATTCGTCCAATCGACGGTTGGCGGCAATCTGGAGCAGATCGTCTCCCGTCTGCTCCCGCCTGATGAGGCCACGGAAGAGAATGTCGACCAGGTGAAGAACGCTTACAAAAGGATCTACGCAGCTTCGGACAAAAGCCATACCAAGCCCTATGAAGGCATCCTTGCTGTGCTGACGGAATTGGCTGAGGAGGGATATGTGCTCGCGGTCAACACGAACAAGTCTCAGACGCTGGCTGAGGAGGTGCTGGCATCTCGGTTTCCGTCGGTGGATTTCGCCATGATCGCAGGATATGATGACAGCCGCCCCTCCAAACCGGACCCATTCGGCGTACATATGATCCGTGACGAGTGCGGAGTGGATGCTTCCGATGCTGTGTATATCGGTGACGGAGCCACGGACCTGGAAACCGCCTCGCGTGCGGGCGTGGATTGCATCTGGGTAAGCTGGGGACAGGGCAAGGCTGGATTGCGTTCGGATCCGCGCGTGGCGCGCGCAGTGGATGATCCCAGTGGGCTTATATCAGCCATAGCGGCTTTGTGAGCGCTGCGAGGGATCGCAGGGGGCCTATGATGGCGGTAGATGCAGAAGGGAAGAGCGTGCAGGGCAAGAAGCCAGTGCGTAAAGACAAGCGCGTTGTGGCTCTTCTGGTGCTCCATATCGTCTTGCTCGTGTATTCGCTGACGGGCATCTTCGGCAAGATGGCTGCAGCTGAGCAATTCCTGAGCCTTCCTTTCTTGGGATACTATGCGGGCGTCATCATCCTTTTGGGAATCTATGCTCTTGCGTGGCAGCAGGTCATCAAACATCTGCCGCTCACCACGGCTTTCGCGAACAAGGCCGTGACGGTGTTATGGGGGATGCTCTGGGGCATCCTGCTATTCGGCGAGACCATGAATATTTGGAAGATCGCGGGCGCGGTGCTCGTGGTGGCGGGCGTTGTGCTGTTCGTCATCGCGGACGACCCTGGGAAAACTGAGCCGGATGCGGACGATGAATTGGTGGGTGAGGGCTTGTGATCGGCTACGTCCTCATCTATTTGTTCGGGGTGTTCATCTCCGCAGTCTCACAGGTGCTGCTCAAGAAGGAAGCCATCAAGCCTCATGAGAGCATCATCAAGGAATATCTGAACCCCCGTGTGATCGTGGCGTACATCCTGTTCTTTTTCGCATCTCTGCTGCCTATCATCGCGTTCCGGGTGTTGCCGCTTTCATTCGGTCCGGTGCTCGAGGCTACGAGCTACATCTATGTGATGGTGTTCGGTGCAGTGATATTCCATGAGAAGATCACCGCGAAGAAGGTGTTGGCCATCGCGCTCATCATCGGCGGGATCGTGCTGTATTCCGTGGGCGTGAGCCTGGGCTGATGCCTCTTTTAGCAGCTCGATGGCATGGTTTGAGCCATCAGCCTAGAGCACGGCGGTCAGGTAGAATGAGCGGAAATCGGAAGGAGGGCGGCATGGGCAAGCGCATAGCGGTGGTCACGATGGGCGTGAAGCTGGGGGATGAGGTCAAAGGTTACACGCGCTTTCTGGCCATCGCGTCCATGCTGGCCGCGCGCGGGCATGAGGTGGACCTCATCACCACCTCCTTCCAGCATTGGGACAAGGCCCAGCGGGATACGGAGCGTGCGGTCTATCACGCATACCCGTTCCGCGTCACCTTCATCCCGGAACCCGGCTATCAGCGGAACGTGGACCCGGTGCGCATCTGGAGCCACGGACAAGCGGCTAAGAACCTGCGCGGCTATTTCGACCGCGCCTTCTCCCGGGACGCCCGCGCCTACGATCTCATCTACGCGGAGATCCCGCCGAATGATGTCGCGCGCGTCTGCGCCGAAGAGGCTCAGGCCCACGGCATCCCCTTCGTCGTGGATGTGAACGACCTCTGGCCCGAGGCCATGCGCATGGCGCTCGACATCCCGGTGGTGAGCGACATCCTGTTCTCATCGTTCACACGGGATGCCCGCCAAGCCTTCCGCTTGGCCAGCGCTGCGGTGGGCACCTCGGACGAATACGCCCAGCACCCATGCGCCTTCCGCGAGGAACCGTTGGAAACGCTCACGGTCTATGTGGGCAATGACCTGGCCGCCTTTGATGAAGGCGTGCGCACCCACGCTGCGAAGGTGCAGAAACCCGAAGGGGAGCTCTGGGTCACCTATGCGGGCACCCTGGGCGCCAGCTACGACTTGGATACCCTCATCAAGGCCGCTGTGCTGGCGGACGAGCAGCTTCCTGACGCTCACGTGCGCGTGAAGATCTTGGGCGACGGCCCTGAGCGCGAATGCCTCCAGAGCCTCGTCCAAGAAACGGCTGCGCCCGTGGATATCCTGGGGTACGTGCCCTACGACGAGATGGCGGCATGGCTTTCCGCTTCGGATATCCTGGTCAATTCGCTTGTGGCCTCCGCTCCCCAGAGCATCGTCACCAAGATAGGGGACTACCTGGCAGCGGGACGCCCGCTCATCAACACCGGTACCAGCCCGGAGTTCCGCGCCAAGGTGGAGACGGACGGCATCGGCGTGAACGTGCAAGCGGAAAACGTTCCGGAGCTGGCCGCGGCCATCATCGCCCTTTCCGAAGATGAAGCCGCCCGCACGGTCATGGGCAAACGCGCCCGCAGCGTGGCGGAGCGCCAATTCGACCGCGCGGCTTCCTATATTGCTATCATGGAGCTCATCGAGCGCTTGGCGGACAGCCAGGCGCGTTGACCTTCCGCCCGACGAGCCCTGAAGAGACAAGAGGTTGGCATGACAGCGCAGCGCACGATCCCCTTCTCGCCGCCCGACATCAACCAAGCAGACAGAGATGCGGTGTGCGAGGTCCTGCAAAGCGGCTGGATCACCACGGGTCCGCGCACGAAGCAGCTGGAGCGGGAGCTTGCCGCTTATGCCCACGCTGCTGGTTGCGCCACGTTCTCATCGGCCACCATGGCCCTTGAGTGCGCCTTGCGCGCCCTTGGGATCGGGCCGGGGGACGAGGTCATCACGAGCGCCTACACCTACACCGCCTCTTGCTCCTGCATCTGCCACGTGGGGGCCACGCCTCTGCTTTGCGACACCGCCCCTGGCAGCTTCGAGATGGACTACGACCAGCTCTCAACGCTCATCACGCCGAAGACGCGCGCCATCATCCCGGTGGATCTGGGCGGGCGCATGGTGGGCTACGACGCGCTCTTCGCCGCTCTCAAGCGCGCGGGCGCGGAGGGGCGCTGGCATCCCGCGGGCGAGAACGAGCAGGCCGCCCGTGCTGAGGAGAAGCTGGGCCGCCCCATCGTGCTGGCGGATGGCGCGCATTCGCTCGGGGCCACCTACCACGGTGAACCGTCCGGTTCCGTGGCTGACATGACGGCGTTCTCGTTCCACGCGGTCAAGAACCTGACCACCGCTGAAGGCGGCGCGCTCACGTGGAGACGGGGCCTGTTCGATGACGAGGAGCTCTACCGCACGTTCATGCTGCTCTCCCTGCACGGGCAGACGAAGGACGCGCTGGCGAAGACGAAGGTGGGCGCGTGGGAGTACGACATCGCGTTCCCCGGCTACAAGTGCAACATGACTGACATCCAGGCGGCTCTGGGCCTCTCCCAGCTGGCGCGCTATGAATCGCTCTTGGCGCGACGCCATGAGATCGTGGCCGCCTATGAAGCGGGGTTGGCTGATCTGCCGCTGGAGATCATGGCTCATGAAGGCGTGGATGAGGACGGGCAGCCCTACCGTTCGAGCGCCCATCTTCTGATCGCGCGGCTAGCCGGCGAAGGGGAGGCGTTCCGCAATGCCTTCATCGAGGCGTTGGCAGCGCGCGGCGTGGCATCGAACGTCCACTACAAGCCCCTCCCGCTGTTGACCGCTTACAAGGATCTGGGCTTCTCCATCCACGATTTCCCGAACGCCTTCGCCCAGTATGAGAACGAGGTCACGTTGCCGCTGCACACCTGCCTTTCGGACGAGGATGTGGCTTACGTGGTGGATGCGGTCCACGAGGCCTTCGCTGCGGTGTCAGAGAACGGGAGCTGACGGCGCACCATGGTAGAGACGGGGACGAAAGAGAACACCATCTACGTGCGCGTGGTCAAGCGCGTGCTGGGGTTCTTGATCGCGCTGGTGGCGACGCCCTTCGTGGCTGTGGCCATCGCCATCCTGGGACCGATGATCTACTTTGAGGATAAAGGTCCCATCTTCTACAACGCGCCGCGCGTGGGCAAGAACGGCAAAGAGTTCAAGATGTACAAGCTGCGCAGCATGAAGGTGAACGCGCCTGACCTGGTCATGGAGGATGGATCCACCTACAGCGCGGCGGACGACCCTCGGATGACCCGTGTGGGCACGCTCATGCGCAAGACCAGCCTGGACGAGCTGCCGCAGATCTTCAACGTGCTCAAAGGCGACATGGCGCTCATCGGACCTCGGCCGGATTTGGATCGCGAAGTGGAGCTCTATCAGGGAGAAGAGGGGCAGAAGCTCCTCGTGAAGCCCGGCATCACCGGATACGCCGCCGTCTACGGGCGCAATTCGCTGCCGTGGCATGACCGGCTGGCGCTGGATCACTTTTACGTGCATCACGTGTCGTTCCCGTTGGACGTGAAGATATTCTTCCGCACCTTCGCCGTGGTGTTCGGCCAAGACGGGATCTACGCGGAAGAGGAAGGCGAAGCGTGAAGCTCCTTATGCGTGGTGTAGTGGTACGTCTCCACGGTGCTCTCAAGGCATGAGATCATGTTCGCGCCGTCGTCCTCCATGGCGCGCTCCAGCTGCTCGATCCGCTTCGCCACTTCCTCGTAGCTGATCTCTTCCCCGATGGCGATCATGATGGATTTGTTCTTCGTGGGCGTCGTGTTCTCCTGGTCCATCAGCAGCTCCTCGAAGAGCTTCTCGCCTTCGCGCAGGCCGATGAACTCTATCTCCACGTTCGCGCCGGACAGCCGGATGAGATTGCGCGCCAAATCCAGGATGCGCACAGGCTCGCCCATATCCAGGATGAATATCTCTCCGCCCTTCGCCATACCGCCCGCTTGGATGACCAGCCGCACCGCTTCCGGGATGGTCATGAAGAAGCGCTCGATCTCCGGGTGCGTGATGGTGACCGGGCCGCCGGACATGATCTGACGCTTGAACACGGGAATCACGCTGCCGTTGGAGCCCAGGACGTTGCCGAAGCGCACGGCAGAGAAGACGACGTTGGAGGCGTGGGCGTAGTACTGGATGATCATCTCGCCCATGCGCTTGGTGGCGCCCATGACGCTGGTGGGATTCACGGCTTTGTCCGTGGAGATGAAGATGAACCGCTCCACATCCTGCGCCACCGCTTCGCGCACCACGTTCAATGTGCCGAAGACGTTGTTCTGCACGGCTTCGCGGGGGCATTGCTCCATGAGGGGCACGTGCTTGTGGGCTGCCGCGTGGAACACCACGTGGGGATGGTAGGCATTGAAGATCTCCCGCACGCGGTCGGCGTCGCAGACGTTCCCGATCTCCACGGTCACCTCTATGTCCGAGTATTCGCGCAGAAGCTCCTGCTGGAGCATGTAGGCGTCGTTCTCATACATGTCGAACAGGATGATGTGGTGCGGCGCCACTTTCGCCAGCTGACGGGAGAGCTCGCTGCCGATGGAACCGCCGCCGCCGGTCACGAGCACCGTCTTGCCGGAGATGTAGCTGGAGGCGATGCGGGTGTCCAGCTTGATCTCCTCGCGGCCCAACAAGTCGGTCACGTCAACGTCGCGCAGGCTGACATCGCCGATCTCATCGATGCGCAAGTCGCGGATGTTCGGGAGCGTTTTCAGCTGGCAGTTCGTCTCTATGCAGATGGAGTAGATGGCGCGCTGCTCTTCGGCGGTGGCGGATGGGATGGCCACCACGATCTGCTCCAAGCCGTAGCGCTCCACCAGGTCCGGGATGTCTTCGCTTCCGCCCGCCACGCGCACCCCATGGACGCGCAGCTTGCGCTTCGCCGGATCATCATCCGTGGCGATGATGGGGATGCCGGGCATGTTGGGGTCGTGAGCCTGCATCCGGGAGATGGTGAGCGCGCCGGTTTCCCCCGCGCCCACGATGAGCGTGCGCGGCCGCGTCAGAGGCGCTTCTTTCTTCGCGATCATCCCGCGGTTCTTGTAGGTGACGCGCCAGACCATGCGCATCCCGCCGTCTAGGAAGACGAGCAGGATGGCCGCGGCGAAATACACGCGGATGGGCAGGCGCACGTCGATGATCCAGAGGAAGACCGCGCCTACGAACGTGCTCAAAAAGACGGAGAAGACGATCTGGAGCGCTTCATGGATGCTGGCGTATTCCCAGAGATTGTTATAGAGGCGGAAGCACGCCATGCTGAGGATGTTGATGAGGGCCAGGATCCCGATGACGAAATAGATCTCATTGTTCACGAACACTTCGTCCACCACGTTGGTGAGCACGGAGCCCAGCCAATAGGCCGCATAGGTGGCCAGGATGTCATAGATGAGAAGCCAGACGGTTCTCTTCGACAAGCGGAAGTCCATGGGGGTCCTTACCGGCGAGCCTGCGCCTGTGGCGCGGCGAAAACCGTCCTGTTGTTATGGAAGCGTTTCATCATCGTAGCCATTATACGCTCAAACGGTCGGGCAGCCTGCGTTCATGGGCGGGAGGGGGTCAGCGGCGAAGCATCCGTTTCGCTGAACGCGCAAGGCCAGTGCTGCGCGCTTTGCAGAGCGCGTCTTGGAAGGCGGCGCGCCGGTGCTCCGCGGCCCTCAGCGCGGGGATGGGATTGCCCGTGAGGCTGGCGAAGCGCTCTTTCTGAGCGGGGGAGAGCAGGGCGGATGCGTCCAGAGCGGCCGGAGAGAAACGGGCGAACATGGCCTTCTCCGCCTCGTCGAAGGCGGGTCCGGTGAGCGCGCCGGCACCCGCAAGGCGCTCCAGGTAGTTCAGCCCGCGCCGGTAGAGCTGGCAGAGCACGTCCGCATCTTGGATGCGGAGCTCGTCGGCTGCATCCATCATCTCACCCCAGCGCTCAAGGGGCACCTCCGGATGCGCTCGCAAGTAAGCGGCATCCTCTTCGCCGGTGCCTTCGCGATAGTAATAGAACGGCTCATCCAGATAGGCGATCTCTCCCTGCAGAAGCGTGCGCGCCAGGAAAGGGTTGTCCGTCCAAGCGGACCCAGGCGCTTCAGGAAAGCGGATGGCGTGATCCTCCAAGAACGCGTGCCGGTAGAGCGCCGACCAGATGGAGGGATGGTAGCGCAAGAGGATGGACGCTTCGGTTATGGCGAAGGGCTGCCGCGCGGGCTTCACCTGACCGGCGTAGTGGCAGGGTCGCTGAGCCTCTTCGGGGGTGTCCGCATCCACCAGGCGCCAGTAGGGCGTTTTGATGATGTCGGGCCCTTCAGCGGCCGCTGCGCCTGGCCCTTCGGCAGTACGGCCGTGGAGGCCCGTGGCGAAGGTGAGCATCCGCTCGTACATGGCCGGATCCAAATAGTCATCCGGCTCCACGATGGAGATCCACTCTCCCTGCGCTTCGTCCAAACCGGCGTTGCAGGCGGATCCATAGCCGCCGTTCGGCTTGTCCACGATGGTGATGCGGCCATCCGCCTCTCCGTGGCGTCGCAGGATCGCAAGGGATCCGTCCGTGGAGCCATCGTTCACGCAGAGGATCTGCAGGTGCGGATAGGTCTGTTCGCGCACGCTCGCAAGCGCCTGGTCCAGGTGCGCTTCCGCGTTGTAAGTGGGGATGATGACGGAGATGAGCGGCGCGTCTGCGCCCAGGGACGTTGGAGCGGCTGCTTGCATGCTGCTGTTCATGGAGCCCATCCTTTCCCGCGGCGCGCGCGTCTCACATTCATATAAGGCGACAGCATACGCCATCCGATGATTTCTGTGCATTCGTTGGAGGAATGCCCGCCAGATGCAGGAAAACGGGCGGTCAAGTATAATGCCTTGTTCGGAACCGAGCCGAGCGAAAGATGGTCTATGCCAACCAGACGCAATTCGAAAAAGCAGAGCTCTCCTTACAAGAACCCCGTTCAGCCGGTGAATCCGGCTCATATGCAGAGCAACTTCCATCCGTCAGGCAGCTATGCGCGCGATGCCGCGGCTTATCATGCAGTGGCCGCGAAGCAGGGCATGAGCCGCGGGAAGAAAGCGGCCATCATCGTGATCGCCTCCATCATGGCGGTGATACTGTGCGCCGGGACGGCGTTCGCTCTCTATGTGAACCACATAGATTCCCAGCTCAAAGGCAACAAGACGGAGCAAGAGCGCATGGCCATCCAGGATGCGCTGGGCTATGACACCTCTCTTGACAAGCCGTTCTACATGATGCTCATCGGCACGGACAAGCGCGAAGGCGAAGAAGGACCGTGGCGCAGCGACACCAACATCGTCACGCGCGTGGATCCGCAGGAGAAGATCGTCACCATGGTGTCCATCCCTCGTGACACCAAGATCGACATCGAAGGTCACGGCACGCAGAAGTTCAACGCGGCTTACGCGTTCGATGGCGCAGCGGGCGCCATCAAGGAGGCGGAGGAGCTGGTGGGCGTGGACATCACCCACTACGCGGAGGTCAGCTTCCTTGAGCTTGCCGGGTTGGTGGATGCCGTGGGCGGCGTGACGGTTGAGAACGAATCTCGGATAGACAATGACAAGTGCGATGACGGCGATGGCAACCACTACATCATCGAAGAGGGCACGCAGCACCTGAATGGCGGCGAAGCGCTCACCTTCGCCCGCAATCGCGACTATCCTGACGGCGATTTCACGCGTACCAAGCATCAGCGCGCGGTCATCGAAGGCGTGGCGGATTCCGTGCTGTCCATGCCCATCACCGGCATCCCCGGCGTGATCGATGCGGGTCTCAAGTGCGTGGAAACGGACTTGACCGTGGGGGATCTGGCTGGCCTGGCTCAGCAATTCGCTGATTCCAGCAAGCCGCTCACCGTCTATTCTGCGCTGCTCCCGTCTTACACCCAGAACATCAACGGCATCTCCTTCGTGATCAATGACCCGGAGAAGACCAAGGAGATGATGAAGCTGGTGGAAGAGGGCAAGGATCCCTCTGAGATCGTGTCTGAGAAGTCCGCGGCTGATGTCGTGGACAAGAAGATAGACACTTCCAAGGTCCTCATCTTCGAAGGGGACGAGGAGGCCATCCGTGGCACGGCGAACGTGAACACGAACACTGGCTCGGGCAGCAGCAGTGGCAGCTCTTCAGGGTCCACATCGGGTGGCACGACCGGCGGGGATCCTGACAGCGGTTCCAGCGGTGGCACCACGGGCGGCAACACGAGCGGCGGCACCACCGGTGGAGACTCCAGCGGTGGCACGACCGGCGGTGGTGATTCCACGGGCGGCTCAACCGGTGGCGGAGATGCTGGCGGTGGCACGACCGGAGGAGATGCCGCTACGGGCGCAGCCGCTTGAGCCCATTTCCGCACCGGAGAGAGAATGAGAAAAGCGCGACCTTCACGGGTCGCGCTTTCGCATCAAAAGGGAACGGTCTGGATCTTGTCCAGCTCTGGAAGATGTGGGCTTTACGCCTCCTGCCAGGCGACCAAGCCGGTGAGGATCTTGTCTTGGGCGGCCTTGAGGTCCGCCATCATGCCCTCGGCGGCTTGTGGCTCTCCCTGCTTGAGGGCTTCGCACAGAGCGGATGACACTTTGTAGAGCTGGTCAAAGGAGAGGTTGCCAGACACGCCTTTGAGCGTATGGGCGGCAGCGTAGGCGCTGTCATAATCCTTGGCCTCCATGGCTGCCACCAAGTCAGTGTAGTTCTTGTTGTCAAGATACTTGAGCGCCAGGCGTTTGTAGAGGTCTTCATCATCATCCATGCGCGTCATGGCATCGGTGTAGTCGATCCCGTATGCGGCAAGCTTCTCAGGAAACGTCTCAGCCATGGGAGATCCTTTCATAGGGGTTGCGTTCGCGTGTGATTCTAGCGGCTTGGGGATGCCGTCGAGCACTCGTCAAGTTTTCGTTACTGTTTTGGCGCACGGATGGTCGGGCTCACAGAGGGGCGGGCGGGACACGCCGCAAGGGCCCGTGCAGCTGGGCAGCGCCGGTGCAAACCATGAAAAACCAACAAACTCTCGCATCTCCATGGGGTAGAATAACCCGCTACACGCGATACGCACGTTTGTACGAACTGACAGAGAGGGCGGATGCCATGCAAGTCGAGCTGCTCTACCACACGCCGGATCCGGAGCGCGCCATCGCTACGGCCGCGCGCCTGTGCTATGCGCCAGTGGGGGCAGCGGAGCTGATGGAGACCATGTCGGAGGATCGGGTCCGCTCGGTGCTGTCCACCATCATGGCGAGCGGGCATTTCTCCACGTTGGAGCACGCCTCCTACACCTTCGCCATCGACGGGGTGTCCCGCGTGCTGACGCACCAGCTGGTGCGTCACCGCCTTGCCAGCTTCAATCAGCAATCTCAGCGCTACGTGAAGTTCAAGGATGGCTTCCCATTCATCACGCCGGAGACCATCCAGGCCAGCGCAGAGGCCCAGGAGGCCTTCGACGGTTTGATGGACCATGCGGCCCGCGTCTACGAGGAGCTTTTGGGGATGGACATCCCCGCCGAAGACGCCCGCTTCGTGCTGCCGAACGCCACGGAGACGAAGATCGTGACCACCATGAACGTGCGAGAGCTGCTCCACTTCTTCGAGCAGCGGTGCTGCCACCGCGCCCAATGGGAGATCCAGGAGCTGTCTCAACGGATGTTGGAATTGGTGCGGCCCACAGCGCCCTTCATCTTCTTGGACGCGGGCGCGCCGTGCGTGCATGGAACGTGCCCGGAGGGGAAGATGACCTGCGGGGACCCCTTTCCGAAGGTGATCCGGTGAAGCACGCTTTTCAAGGAAGACGGGAACGGGCATAGATGAGCGCTTCTGCTGAAACGAAAGACGCCGCTGCTGGCTCAGATCTTTCGCGCGCATTCAAAGAGGATGGCGAACGCAAGACCCATGTGGGCGGCCAAGCGCTCCTTGAAGGCATCATGATGCGCGGCAAGTACAACTGGGCCGTGGCCGTGAGGGAGCCGGATGGCAACATCTATCTGGAAGAGCATGACCTGACCAGCGGCAAAGACAAGCATTCCTGGATGGGCTGGCCTTTCGTGCGCGGATGCACGGCGCTTGTGGAGTCTTTGGCCCTGGGATTCAAGGCCCTTGAGATCGCAGCGGCCCACGCCTTCGGCGACGAAGAAGACGAAGAGCGCGACCAGGTGCAAGCGCAGGAGATGGTCGAGAAGCTTGAAGAGGAGTTCACGCCCGCAGAGGAGCAGACGCGCGCCTATGAGGTGACGGATCGCGTGGCGGGCGGCGCGGAGGCGTCGGCGGAAGTCCGAGAGGTGCCCGTAGGGGAAAAGAAGAACGGTGGCGGCGAAAGCGAAGGCGAAGGCTTGGGCAAGGGCGTCATGACGTTCTCCATGGTGATGGGCGTGGTGCTGGGTCTCGTGCTCTTCATTTTGGCTCCGGCAGCGGTCACGAATCTGATCGTGGGCGAATACAACGACAACGTCATCCTCTGGAACGTGGTCGACGGCGTCCTGCGCGTGGCCATCTTCATCTTCTACATCTGGCTGATCGGGCGCATGGAGGACATCCGGCGCATGTTCCAGTACCACGGCGCTGAGCATAAAGCCATCCACTGCTACGAGCATCGCCTCCCCATGACGCCGGAGAACGCGCGCCGCTTCCCGCGCCTGCATGTGCGCTGCGGCACCGCCTTCCTCATCATGGTGATGGTCATCGCCATCATCGTCTACACCATCATCCCCATCAACCTCATCGTTCAGGGCTTGGGCCTGCCCGAAGGCGCGCCCACCTTCATCCTGCTCGTGGCCGTGCGCATCCTCTTTCTGCCGGTGATCGCGGGCATCTCCTACGAGATCACGGTCAAGTGGGCTGGCAGCCATCCGGACAACCCTCTGGTCAAAGTGATACTTTGGCCGGGGATGCAGATGCAGTACCTCACCACCAACGAACCGGAGGATGAGCACATCGAATGCGCCATCGCCGCCATGAAGCTGGTGCTGGAGAGAGAAGAGCGCGAAGCGGCGGCTCAGGGCAAGCCGGTGGACGCCTCTTCGGGGTGCGGCTGCTGAGCTATCGGGGATCGAAGACGCGTAACGAGCAAGGAACAAGGGAGATTCGCAGGTGAAACTGGTCGTCACGGAGAAGAATGACGCAGCGAAGCAGATCGCATCGCTGCTTTCCACGAACAAGCCGAAATCAGACAAAGTCTACAACACGCCGGTGTACCGATTCGACGTGGACGGCGAAGAGTGGGTCACCATCGGTCTGCGCGGGCACATCTTGGAGCCGGACTTCACGCCGCTTCTGCGCTACAAGAAATCGAGCGGTTGGATGGGCGTCACCGCTGATGGGGAGGCCATACCGGCGAAGATCCCCTCCAGCCTGCCAAAGCCTCCCTTCAAGAAGAAGAAACCGTTCGTGGAAGACGGCGTGGACCTCAAGGGCTGGAAGATGGAAGCGCTGCCCTATCTGGCGTTCTCTCCCATCCACAAGCTGCCGAAGGAGAAGGAGATCATCCGTTCTCTCAAGAACCTGGCGAAGAAGGCGGACTCCATCGTGATCGCCACGGACTTCGATCGCGAGGGGGAGCTGATCGGCTCAGACGCGCTCACGTGCTGCCGTGAGGTGAACGAGGCGGCGCCCGTGTCCCGCGCGCGGTATTCCTCCTTCACGAAACAAGAGATCACCCAGGCGTTCAACAACCTGGTCTCCATGGATGAGGATCTGGCCCAAGCGGGCGAGGCGCGCCAGGACATAGACCTCATCTGGGGCGCAGCGCTCACGCGGTATCTGACGTTGGCGCGTTACGCCGGGTTCGGCAACGTGCGCTCCTCCGGACGCGTGCAGACGCCCACGCTGGCGCTCATCGTGCAGAAAGAGCGCGAGAGGGATGCGTTCGTGCCGGAGGACTACTGGGTCATCAAAGGCGCGTTCGACGCGGATGCGGAGGCGGGTCCCACAGCAGGGGATGGGGACGGCGCGTTCCAAGGCACGTACGCCACTGCGCGCATCAAAGACAAGGCGCAGGCCGACCGCGTGATGGCCGCCATCGAAGGGGCTGCCTTCGCCTGCGTGCGCGGCGTGGACAAGAAGAAGCGCACGCAAAAGCCCCCGGCGCCCTTCAACACCACCTCCCTCATGGCGGCTGCATCCGCCGAAGGCATCTCGCCGGCGCGCTGCATGCGCATGGCGGAGAGCCTGTACATGGACGGCTTCATCTCGTACCCCCGCGTGGACAACACGGTGTATCCGTCCACGTTGGATCTGGGGGGTGTGGTGCGCGAGCTGAAGAAGAATCCAGCCTATGCGCCCTATTGCGACAAGCTCTTGGGCGTGGGGAAGCTCACCGCCACCCGCGGCAAGAAGGAGACCACGGACCATCCGCCCATCTATCCCACCAAGGGCGCCACGCCCGATGATCTGCCCGCGGCTGAGTTCCGTCTGTACAACTTGATCGCCCGTCATTTCCTGGCCACGCTTTCCGGCCCCGCCACCATCGAAGGCACCAAGGTGGAGCTGGATGTGAATGGGGAAGGATTCAATGCGCGCGGAGATGTGCTCCAGGTGCCAGGGTACCGTGAGATCTACCCGTTCGGGCAGAAGAAAGACGAGCAGCTGCCACCGTTGGAGCCTGGTCAGCAGATCGCGTTCAACGGGGCGGAATGCAAGAAGGACCAGACCAAGCCTCCGGCGCGTTACAGCCAAGGTCGGCTGATTCAGGAGATGGAGAAGCTGGGGCTGGGGACCAAGTCCACGCGCCATTCCATCATCGAGCGTTTGTACACGGTGAAATACATCCAGAACGACCCGATCGAGCCGTCGCGCCTGGGCATCGCGGTGATCGAAGCGCTGGATGATTTCGCGCCGCACATCACGCATCCGGAGATGACCGCAGAGCTGGAAGCGGGCATGGATGCGATCGCGGAGGGGCGCACCTCGAAAACGGATGTGGTCACAGGATCGCGCGAGCTGCTCTCCAAGGAGCTGGACAATCTGATCCCGAACACGGACAAGGTGAGCGAAGCGCTCTCGGATGCCGTGGCGGCGGATGCGTACGTGGGGCCGTGCCCGAAATGCGGCAAGGACTTGCAGCTGCGCGCGTCCCAGAAGACGAAGTCCATGTTCATCGGTTGCGCTGGGTGGCCGGAGTGCGACGTGACCTATCCTTTGCCGAAGGGCAAGGTGGAAGCCTTGGAGGAGCCGTGCCCCACTTGTGGGATGCCGCAGGTGAAGGTGACGCCGTTCCGCTCAAAGCCCATCACGATGTGCATTGATCCTGACTGCGCGAGCAATCACGAGGATGAGGTCATGGTGGGATATTGCCCGGTATGCAAGGAGGCGGGGCGTCAGAGCAAGATGTATGCGCGGCGCAACCCCAAGACCCTCAAGCGCTCAGTGACCTGCGAGGATTTCGACGAATGCCAAACGCGTTATCCGCTGCCGCAGTTCGGGGATCTGGTGGCCACCGAAGAGGTGTGCGAAGCCTGCGGCGCGCCCATGGTGGTGGTGCAGACGCGACGCGGACCATGGAAGCTCTGCCCCAATTTCCAGTGCCCTTCCAAAGAGGAGGAAGAGAAGAAGAAAGCCGCTCAGAAAGGCCGCCGCGCGAAGAAGAAATAGGTTTGTCACGCGGCCGTCTGGCTGCGTGACAAATATGTTTCGCACTTCGCGAGGGCTGCTCCAAGCCAGATTCATCTCCAGGCGGCGGATGCGCATACCCAGAACCCGAACACGTCTGACCCCCAATGGCAGGCAATGCCTGCGCTACGGCTCCCAGGTTGTCCGAAAAAAAACAAGGGATGCCCCGTAGCGCACCCATCGGGTGCCACTGGTCAACCTTGCGAACAGGAGGGGTTCCCTGCGCATCAGCCGTTTGGCATTGCCGCAGATGTTGGAGACGTCTCCGTTTCACGCCAAGCCGTGCTTGCGGTACAGGTCCAAGAAAGCCGCCAAGGTCATCTTGCGGGCGAACAGCTGCTGATACGTGGCGGTCTTCACCTTCCCGGCGTCTTTGAGCTCTTCCATCCGCTCCACGGTGCTGCGGTATTCCCCTTCCACCTCGTGCTGCATCTGGCGGTAGCGTTCCAGTTCGTCTGCGCTCATGAAGCTTCCCCTTCGCTTGCGCTTTGGTTGCGCAAGGCGTCTTTGAGGGCGCGCTGACGGGTTCGCTTGGCGTCGTAGGCCGCGCGCTCCGCTTTGCGCGCCTCCGCCTTTCGCGCCTCCTCCTCTTGGGCTGCGGCGCGCTCTTCGCGGATCCGCCTGCGCGCTTCTGCTCGCTCTTCGCGCCCGCGATCGGCCTCGGCCTTCGAAGGAGCGCACCCGCAGTAATCCTGCCGGTAGAGCCCCGCCTCTTTGGAGAGCGTGACTGTTTCGGGATAGAGCGGGGAGTAATCCTCGAAGAATGGCTGCACTCCCACCTCAGCGCAGGCGGCTTCCAGCTCTTCGCAGATGATGTCCTGGTATTGATACGGGCTCACGGACAGCGTGGTGCCCACAGCATCGAAGCCATGTTCGCGCGCATAGGCAGCGGAACGGCGGAAGCGCATCCGGTAGCAGGCGCGGCATCGCTCCGCTGGCGCGGTCGTGCCGTCCGAAGAGATGCGCGCTTCTTCCGGTACAGCGCTCACCGCATCAGTCCAGTCATCGGGCGCATAGGCGTCCTCCACGAACGCCGCCCCGGCCGCTTCGGCATAGCTGCGCGCCGTGTCCCGGCGCAGCGCATATTCTTCACGGGGCGCGATGTTGCTGTTCGAGAAATGCAAAGCGGGCATGATGCCGCGTTCTTTCAGCGTGCGAAGGGGAGCGGTGGAGCAAGGGCCGCAGCACACGTGGAGCAGCAGGCGCTCCGGACGCGCGGGTTTTCCAACAGGTTCAGCCATGAGGGTATACTACCATGCTTGAAAAAGCGCACATCCAGCTTCAGGAGGGACCAGTGGCAGAACGAGCATTGCGCGCGGTGTGCTTCGATCTGGACGGCACGCTGCTGCCCATGGACATCGACGAGTTCATGAGCGCCTATTTCCACCGCATCGCCGCGTACGTGGCAGATCACGGGGTGGATCAGGCGGCATTCATGAGCGCGCTCAAAAAAGGCACGCAGGCCATGGCGGCGAACCATGACGGGCAGACGAATGAGGCGGCGTTCTGGGCTGTGTTCCATCCCGCCTTCGAGGAGGCGTCTGGTTCTCCGCTGTCCGAGGAGGAGCGCCAGCGGATGCGCGAGCTGGCGGACGCGTTCTACGCTGAGGACTTCGGGCATATCGGAGACGGCTTCACGGCGAATCCAGCGGCTGCGCGCGTGGTCCGCACGCTCCAGGAGAAGGGCTACCCGCTCGTGCTGGCCACCATGCCCATGTTCCCGCGCCCTGCCGTGGAGCATCGGCTGGCCTGGGCGGGCGTTGACCCGAAGGCGTTCGCGCGCATCACGAGCTATGAGAACTCCACATCCGTGAAGCCGAAGCAGACCTATTTCGCGGAGGTGCTGGCGGCTGTGGGCGTGCCGGGGGACCAGGTGTGCATGGTGGGGAACAACACCATGGAGGACTTCGCGTTCTTGGATCTGGGCGTGGAGGGATTCCTGGTCACCGACTGGCTGTTGAACCCCATAGATGTGGACATCCAGCAGATGCGCCATGGCACGTTCGCGGACTTGGAGGCGTGGGCAGAGGCGTTGCCGGTCTGCGCTGATCCCGCTTCGGACATCCGATCCGGCGCCATCCCGCCGGAAGAGTCGGCGGCGGCTCTGGAGGACAACGCGGTCGTGCCCATAGACTTGGATGCGGCGGAGCGCAGAGCGGCAGCCGTGGCTCAGGCGGTGGCGGGCGATCACGGCCCCGGAGCAGCCAGCGCTCTCAAGGTGGACGAGTGACATGAGCTCATCTTCTGCGAACCTCACAGCCCCCTTGTTCTCCTGCCACGTTGACGCGCGAAGCGGTCATGCCCGCGCGCTCACCTATCAGACAGCCCATGGCCCGTTCACCACGCCCATGTTCATGCCCGTGGGCACTCACGCTACGGTGAAGGGCGTGACACCAGACCGCCTTCAGGAGCTGGGGGCGCAGGTGGTGTTGGCGAACGCGTATCACTTGGCCATGCGGCCGGGAGCGGATGTGGTGGCAGAGGCTGGCGGGGTCCACGCGTTCATGGATTATCCCGGCCCCATGCTCACTGATTCGGGCGGGTTCCAGATCTTCTCGTTGGCGGACACCGTGCGCCTCACGGACGACGGCGTGGAGTTCAAGAGCATCTATGACGGCGCTCGCGTGTTCTGGACTCCAGAGGAGAACATGCGCATCCAGGAGCTCATCGGGGCGGACATAGCCATGCAGCTGGACCAATGCGCGCCCTACCCGGCGGAGCGTTCCTTCGTGGAGCGGGCCGTTGAGCTTTCAGCCGCGTGGGCGGCTCGGTGCTTGGCCGCGCACCAACGACCTGACCAGACGCTCTTCGGCATCGTGCAGGGCGGGATGCACCTTGATCTGCGCCTGAAGAGCATCGACGCGTTGCTGGCGGCGGAGCGCGCCTCTATTGATGCGGGCGGCCACCGTTTCGGCGGGTTCGGCATCGGCGGGTATTCGGTGGGCGAGAGCCACGAGGTCATGTTCGAGACGCTGGGCCAGGTGGCCCGCGCGCTCCCGGAGGATCGGCCGCGCTACCTCATGGGCGTGGGCAACCCCACGACGCTCGTGCGCGCGGTGGGCGAAGGCGTGGATATGTTCGACTGCGTGCTGCCCACGCGCACGGCCCGCATGGGCACGGCGTTCTCCAGCACAGGGCGCATGAACATGCGCAACGCCAAGTTCACGCGGGACTTCACGCCACTGGATCCTGGGTGCGCCTGCTACACCTGCCAGCGCTTCACGCGCGCCTACCTTCGCCATCTGGTGAAGCAAGACGAGATGCTGGGCGGCATCCTGCTCTCCATCCACAACATCCATTTCCTGCTGGACCTCATGCGGCGCGCCCGTGAAGCCGTCTTTGCTGACGCCTACGGGGAGTTCCTGGAGGCGTGGATGGCTTCTCCCGCTGCGAACGACTACTGATCGCCTTCGTTCGCGGTCCGTCCATCCCTCCGCGCGTTCGCCATTTGTGGCAAAATATCGAAGTTACTGCCGAAACGCGCCATGAGCGCGGATGCGGTACTACTATATGCAACTGAACGTATGCGACGGAACGCGAATGCGCGCAAGCTGACATAAGGAGCAGGCGACACCCATGGCCCTTGAACGTGCGAAGACGACGAAAACGAAGAAGAAGCCGGTGCGGACGAAGGACCGCCGCAACGTCTGGCTGCTCATCATCACCACGCTGTTGATCATCGGGTCGATCGTCCTGTTCACCCCGCCTCAAGACAAGATCACGCAGGGCTTGGATATCCGCGGCGGCCTGTCGGTGGTGCTCTCCGCCAATCCGGATGAGGGCCAAGAGGTCACCACGGAGGACATGGAGCAGGCGCGCACCATCATCGAGAACCGCGTGAACGCCCTGGGCGCTTCCGAAGCCACGGTGCAGGTGCAGGGCACCGATCAGATCCTGGTGCAGATCCCTGGCCTGGAAGACGCCGAACAGGCCCTTGAGACCATCGGCTCCACCGGCCAGCTGGTCTTCGCGCGGCTGGATTCGTTCACGGATGATCAAGTGGTCCAGGACATCCAGAACGGCAACTACGGGGATTTCGCCACCATCAAGGATGACTTCGGCTACTCCTTTCCGGCTGAGGAGGGCAAAGAGCTGAAGGTTGACCCGTCCACCTATGACACCATGTTCACCGGCGACAACCTGGACCGCGTGACGGTGGACCGCGCCAGCCAGACGAGCGCCTATTACGCCGTCAACCTGGATCTGGACCAGACCGCCACGGATGCTTTCGCTGAGGCCACGCGCGATCTGGTGGTCGCCAAGGGCCAGATCGTCATCCTGCTTGACAACAACGTCGAAAGCGCGCCAGCGGTGCAGTCCATCATCACTGACGGCAACGTGTCCATCACGGGCAATTATTCCGCGGATGAGGCGAAAGCCTTCCAAGCGGTGCTGGAAAGCGGCTCCCTGCCCGTGAACTTCGAGTTCTCCACCAGCCAGGTGGTCGGGCCCACGCTGGGTCAGGACGCCCTGTTCGCAGGCCTCATCGTGGTGCTGATCGGCCTGGCTCTGGTCATGCTGTACCTCCTGTTCTTCTACAAGGGCCTGGGCATCATCACGGCCAGCGCCATGCTCGTGTTCGCCATCATCTATCTGGGCATCTTGGCGGCCCTTTCCGCCTTCGGGCTGTTCAGCCTGTCTCTGGCGGGCATCGCCGGCATCGTGCTCACCATCGGCATGGCGGCGGACTCCTCCATCCTCACCGTGGAGCGCTTCCGCGAGGAGATCCGCATGGGCAAGAGCGTGCGCGCCGCCAGCCAATCGGGCGTGAAGCACGCCATCCTCACCTCCATCGACGCGGACTCCGTGACCTTGGTCTCCGCGCTCTGCCTGTTCTTCCTGGCGAGCGCCAGCGTCAAGGGCTTCGGCCTCACGTTGTCTCTGGGCATCTTCTGCGATGTGGCCATGATGCTCTTGTTCAAAGCGCCGCTCATCCGCCTGCTGGCTCCGCGCTCCATCGCGAAGCACCCCGGTTTCTGGGGCGTCAAGGATTGCCAGCTGGCTGCTGAGGGCTACGCTCAGATCGCCCAAGCCGAAGGCGTGTCCGTGGCCGAGGCTGAGACGGCTGAGCAGATGAACCCGGAAGAGAGTTTGGAGGTGGTGGAGCGCGACGATGGCCTGGAAGAGGGCCAGTCGGTCATGGTGGATGCCGCCCGCAAGATCAAAGGGCGCTTCATCAAGCGGGACATCAACTTCTTAGGGATACGGAAGATCTTCCTGTCCATAGCCGCGGTGGCCATGGTGGCGTGCCTGGCCGTCATGGGCTTCAAGGGCTTCAACTTCGGCATCGAGTTCGTGGGCGGCTCCTCCATCACCTACACCAACACCGGGGACCTCTCCTCCGATGACCTGCGCAGCGCTTTCGCTGAGGCGGGTGAGGATGAGGTCACCATCCAGACCACGGTGACCGGTGGCGAGAACGGCTTCTTGGTGCGGTGCGCCAATTCGGATGCGTCAGCCATGAACGCCATGGCGAACGACGTGGCGGAGAAGCTGGGCATCGCCGCGCAAGACGTGGGCGTGGACACCATCGGCCCGGACTGGGGCGCCAGCGTCATCAACTCGTCGTTGTTGGCGTTCTGCGTGTCCCTCGTGCTCATCATCATCTACATCGGCATCCGGTTCGAATACAAGATGGGCGTCATCGCCGTGGTGGCGCTGTTGCACGACTTGATCCTGGTCATGGGCATCTATGCGCTGGTCGGGCGCGAAGTGAACCCGAACACCATCGCAGCGCTCCTCACCATCCTGGGCTATTCGCTCTATGACACGGTGGTCGTGTTCCACCGCATCAACGACAACATGAAGAGCGAGAACATCCGCTGCACGTTCATGACCATGGCGAACCATTCCATGAACCAGGTGTTCATCCGCACCATCAACACCACGCTGACCTCTCTGGTGCCGGTGCTCGCCATGCTCTTGTTCGGTGGCGAGACGTTGAAGGACTTCGCGTTCGCCATGGTGATCGGTCTGGTGGCGGGCTCCTATTCGTCCATCGCCGTGGCCACGCCGCTGTACAGCATGTGGAAGACGCGCGAGAAGCGCTACGCGAAGCTGGCGCAGAAGTACGGGAACGAGATTGGCATCTTCGCGTTCAACGCTGAATACGCCGGCGGTCTTGAGCAGGTGCCGCTGGCTCGCCTTGAGGCCGAGAAGAAGGCCCAGGCCGCCGCTGAGCGCCAGGCGGCGAAGGCGGCTGCGGGCGATGATGCTGGGAGCGCCGGCGCTGACGCGTCCGATGCCGCGCAGAAGGCGGAGCACAAGCAGACGCGCAACCATTACGGGCTGCCCCAGAGCAAGCACAAGACGGGGCCGAAGACGGTGCGCCGCCCGGAGAAGCCCAAGCAGAAGAAGGACCATTCCGGCGGAGAGGGCGTCTGATGGCTGAGAACGTGCGCACAGGCAAGCACCCTGATTTCTGCCCGCCGGTGGAAGAGGGCGTGACCCTGGTCTTCCAAGACGAATCCGGTGAGACGGTCAGCTTGGAGTTCTTGGGGATCGTCCTTCTGGACGGCCGTGAGTACGGGTTCTTCATGCCCGTGGACGAGGAGAACCCGGTGCTGTCCTCAGGAGAGGTCATCGCGCTGGAAGTGCTCGAAGTGGACGACGAGGGCATCCCGGAGACGTTCGAGCTGGTGGAGGACGAAGCGGTGGCTGAGGCCGCCTATGAGAAGTTCCAGCAGGTCGCGAAGGATATGTATCAGTTCGCGTAGCCGCGCAGCTGCGGGATATCACCCAAGCTGGATGACCTGGCACCCGGGGAAGCGGGATGCGGCGTCATCGTGGCTGACCATGATGATCGTGGTGCCCTCCTGGTTCAAACGAGCCAGCAAGCAGAACAGCTCTTCACGGGAGGCGGCATCAAGGCCCGCGCACGGTTCATCCAACACCAGGATGCGCGGACGCATAGCGAGGATGCCCGCGATCGCCGCTTTTCGCTGTTGACCTCCTGAGAGCGTGAAAGGGTTGCGGCCGGCAAAGCCCTGTTCAGCAAGGCCCAAGGCGCAGAGCGCCTCCTCCACGCGCGTTGCAGCCTCTTCGGGAGAGACGCCCAGGTTCCGTGGTCCGAAAGCCACGTCGTCGAACACGGTGCTTTCGAACAGCTGCCGTTCGGGATATTGGAAGACGAGCCCGGTGGTGAAGCGCGCTTGGTTGACATCATGCCTGGCGGCAAGCTCTTGGCCGAAGAGGAGCACGCGGCCTGACGTCGGGCGCAGAAGCCCGTTCAAGTGCATGAGCAACGTGGACTTGCCGCTGCCGTTCGGTCCGGTGACCACGCAGAACGCGCCTTCAGGGATGGCGAGCGAAAGATCGTCAAGCACGGGGCGCTCTTGTTCGCCGTAGGCGAACGTCACGGACTCAAGCTGGATGGCCAATGCCGCGTCTGGCGCTGGCGTTCGCACGGAGAAGGTGGAGCGGAGAGGCCCCCCGTCTGATGAGGGGCCGCTTAAGGGGATCATCCGGTCCGCGCAGGCGGCCAGGGCTGGATCATGGGTGATGAGCACGATGGTCATGCCGTCTCCGCGCAAGCGCCCGAGCGTTTCCACGACGTGCCGGGTTGCCGCTTCGTCCAACATGGAGGTGGCTTCATCCAGGATGAGGATGCGAGGGCGCATGGCTAGGGCCCCGGCGATGGCGATGCGCTGCTTTTGACCTCCCGAAAGCGCATTCACATCCGCGCCCGCATGCTCCTGCATTCCCACGGCGGCCAAGGCTTCATCCACGCGCTCAGCCACCTCAGCGGCGGAAAGCCCCAGGTTGCGCGGTCCGAAAGCCACCTCATCGCGCACGAGCGTGGCCACCATCTGATCGTCCGGATTCTGGAAGACGAGAGCGCACGCTTGGCGGATGGCGGCCATGTTCGCCGCCTTGGCGGTATCCATCCCGAAGATGCGCACCGCTCCGCCATCCGGGATCAGAAGCGCGTCGATCAGGCGCGCTGCCGTGGACTTCCCGCAGCCGTTGTCGCCGGTGAGCGCCACCATCTCACCTGCATCCACAGCGAAGGTCAGGCCGTTCAGCGCGCGGAAGCCGTCGCCATAGGCGAAGGTCACGTTCTCAAAGGCGATGGCAGGCGTTCCAGTCATGGCGGCCATTGTATCCAAGAAGCGCCGGGGGACCATTCGCGGGTTCCTTCGCCGATGTTAACAATCCTGTCACAGTCCGCGCTTTTATAATCGCTATGCTCTCGTGCGGTGAAAACGCCGGAGCGTTGACTGGAACGAACAGGAAATCAGATGGATATTCAAAGCATCATCGGCATCATCGACGACTTCGTATGGGGCATCCCCATGCTCGTGCTCCTTTTGGGATCGCACGTCTATCTCACGTTCCGCACTGGCTTCATTCAGCGCAAGCTGGGGCGCGGCATCAAGCTGTCCGTCACGAAGGACCCGAACGCCCCAGGCGACATCAGCCAGTTCGGCGCGCTCTGCACGGCGCTGTCCGCCACCATCGGCACCGGCAACATCGTGGGCGTGGGCACCGCCATCGTGGCCGGGGGTCCGGGCGCGATCTTCTGGATGTGGATCACGGGCGTGTTCGGCATCGCCACGAAGTATTCTGAGACGTTCGCTGCGGTGAAATACCGCGTCAAGGACCACAACGGCAACATGCTGGGCGGCGCCATGTACGCCTGGCGGCGCGCCTTCACGCGCGAAGATGGCTCAACGCCGTGGTGGGCGCTCTTCGGTGCGGGCGCGTTCGCGCTGCTGGCGGCCATCGCCTCGTTCGGCATCGGGTCGGCGGTTCAGTCGCAGGCCATGGCATCAGTGGTCACCACGAACATACCCGCTGTGCCGGAGTGGGCCGTTGGGCTGGCCATCGTGGTCATGGTGGGGCTGGTCATCCTGGGCGGCGTGCAGGTGATCTCCCGCGTCTGCGAGAAGCTGGTGCCGTTCATGGCCATCGCTTATTCCGTGGGCTGCGTCGTCATCCTCTGCATCAACTGGGCCTACGTCGTGCCTGCGCTCATGCTCATCCTGGAGTGCGCCTTCACGGCGAAAGCGGCCTTCGGCGGCGCATTGGGCTCTGGTGTCATGATCGCCATGCAGTACGGTTGCGCGCGCGGCCTGTTCTCGAATGAATCCGGTCTGGGGTCCGCTCCCATCGTGGCCTCGGCCGCCTCCACGCGCAACCCGGCTCGGCAAGCCCTCGTGTCCATGACGGGCACGTTCTGGGACACGGTGGTGGTCTGCGCCCTCACGGGTCTGGTGCTGGTGTCCACCATGCTGGGCAACGCGGAGCTGAACGCGCAGGTCATGGCGGGCAGCATCACGGCGGGCGCGGAGCTCACGAGCGCCGCCTTCGCGGAGATCCCCGTCATCGGCACGCCCATCTTGGTGGTGGGCATGATCCTGTTCGCCTATTCCACCATCCTGGGCTGGTCGTACTACGGCAATCGTTGCATCACGTATCTGTTCGGCAAGCACGCCATCAAGCTGTATCAGATCCTGTATCTGATCGTGGCGTTTCTGGGCGCCATCGGGATCGGGGACCTGGTCTGGTCCATCTCCGACATCACGAACGCGCTCATGGCCGTGCCGAACATCATCGTGGTCTTGCTGCTCTCCGGCATGATCGCCCGCGAGACGAAGCACTACGTCTATGAGGGCAACCTGGACGAAGAGGATGCTGACCCCATTCCTCAGATCGAATCCAAATAAGTTTTGATTACGAGCCCATCCGGGCTCGTAACCTATTGACGCTGCGGCTTCCCAATGGCACCTGATCTCGGACCTTGTTTCGGGCTCGGCGTGGCGCGAAGGCCACTTGGCCCGAAGGCGGCCCGATCTCAGGCACCCTGGGAACCCTCACTGACCTCACCTGCTTCTGTGACGCTTCCTTTATGCATGCGGCGTTGCTTGACCCGTTCGCTATAATCACGACCATGCATGACATCGCCATCATAGGGGGAGGCGCATCCGGGCTCATCTGCGCGGTGGCGGCCTGCGAAGCCACGGTGCGCGCCGGCGCTGCGTTGCCGCGCATCCTCATATTGGAAGCGACGGACAAGGTCGGGCGTTCCATCCTGCGCTCTGGCAATGGCCGTTGCAACTTCTCGAACGCCCATATCCAGGCGCACGCCTACAACGATCCGGACGGGTTCCAGATGGTATCCAAGGCGTTGGAGCAGCAGACCGCGTCATCTCCATCATCGGTCAATCCGGTGGTGGGCTTCTTCGAGCGGCTCGGCCTTCTCTGGCGTGAGGAATCAGAAGGGCGGTTGTATCCCCAGGCGAACAAAGCCAGCGTGGTCCTGGAAGTGCTGCGCGCGCCTTTGCAGCGGTTTGGCGTGGAGATGCGTGTCTCTTCCGCCGTCCAGCGCATCGTCCCACCGAAGGCGGAGCGTTCCCATTTCACCATCCATCTGGCGAGCGGAGAGCTCATCCGAGCGCGCACGGCGGTGGTGGCTGCTGGAGGGGCTGCGGGCGCGTTCGGCCTTGAAGGGCTGCTGCCTTACGAGCCGCCGAAGCCCATCTTGGGGCCCCTTGCCACGGAGACCCGCTTCACGCGGGCGCTGGACAACATCCGCGTCCGTTGCAGCGCGAGCCTCCTCCGGGAAGGGGAGCGCGTGGCCGAAGAGCGCGGGGAGGTGCTCTTTCGGAAATATGGCGTCTCTGGCATCTGCATCTTCAACCTGTCCCGATCCGCGCAGGCGGGGGACGTCATCCGCCTTGACCTGCTGCCAGAGGTGGCGGATCCCGGAGCACTGATGGCATCCCGGCTCACGGACCTTGCGCGCATGCTGGCGAAAACGCCCTCCAACTTCGAGCTTTTGCAAGGGGCGGTGCTTCCCTTGGTGGCGGACCAGGTGCTGAAGAGCTTGGGGCTGGAAGGAGCGCAGGAGGCGAACGCGGAGAGCGCGCGGAGGATCGCGCAGAGGCTGGCGGCGTTCGATCTGCCCGTCCAAGGCATCGGAGATGAGAGCGTCTGCCAGGTTCACCGGGGCGGCTTCGCCCTTGATGCGTTCTGCCCGGAGACGCTGGAAGCCAAAGAGGTCCCTGGGCTGCATGTGCTGGGCGAGGCGCTGGATATGGATGGCGCGTGCGGTGGCTTCAACTTGCACTGGGCTTTCATGACAGGGCTTCTGGCGGGCTGGAGCTTGGCGTGATCCTGCAGGTGACGGGCGTGCGGGTGCCCTTGGATGATCTGCTGCCGGGACGCGAGGCTGATCTGGAGCGAACGCTGGCCAACGCGCTGGGCATCGCATCGGATTCGCTGGTCAGTTTCCAGATCTTGAGGAAGAGCGTGGACGCGCGCAAGAAGCGCGACGTGCATTTCGTGGTGAACGTGCAGGTGGAGATCGCGGGCGTGGGGGGGTTGGAGGAGCTGCACCCGGCCAGGGGCGTGCAGGTGCTCTTGCCATCAGAACCCGCTCTCGTGGAGCCTCCTGACTTGGCGCATCTTGCAGCCACCCAAGGCTTCGTGCGCCCTCTGGTGGTGGGCGCGGGCCCTGCGGGCCTGTTCTGCACGCTCCGCCTTGCGCGAGCGGGCCTTCGCCCGTTGCTCGTGGAGCGGGGGCGGCCTGTGGAAGAGCGGATGCGGGATGTGCGTGCCTTCGCAGAGGGCGGTGCGCTGGATCCGGATTCCAACATCCAATTCGGCGAAGGCGGGGCTGGCACGTTCTCTGATGGCAAGCTGACCACGGGGACGAAAAGTCCGTACGCCCGTGCCATCCTGAAGGAGTTCGCCGCTTGCGGTGCGCCGGAGGACATCTTGGTGGATGCGCATCCGCACATCGGGACGGATTTCTTGCCGAAGGTGGTCCAGAACCTGCGCAAGCGGATAGAAGCCGCAGGGGGAGAGGTGCGCTTCTCCACCCAGTTCGCGGGGCAGCGGATCGCCTCTGATGGCACCATCATCGCCACGCTGCGGAACCTGCGCACGGGGACGGAGGAGGATGTGACGGCGTCGGCGGTGGTGCTGGCCATGGGCCATTCCGCGCGGGACACATTCGCGCTGCTGCACGATGCAGGCATGGAGATGGAGCGGAAGCCCTTCGCCGTGGGCGTGCGCATCGAGCATCCCCAGGCCATGATCGACCAGGTGCAATACGGCCCCTTTGCAGGGCACCCAGGGCTGCCGCCGGCGGAGTACAAGCTGGCCATGCACACGGAGGCCGGTCGTGGCGTGTACACGTTCTGCATGTGCCCAGGTGGGAGCGTGGTGGCGGCCGCCAGCGAAGAGGGCAGCGTGTGCGTGAATGGCATGAGCCCGCACGCCCGCGATGGGAAGAACGCGAACGCGGCTCTGCTGGTGGAGGTGCGCCCAGAGGATCTGCCTGAAGAGGACGGCGTGCTGGCGGGCATCACGCTGCAGCGCGAATTGGAGCAGACGGCGTTTCGCGCGGCGGGCGGCACGTACGCGGCGCCCGCTCAAACGGTGGGCGGTTTCTTGGGCACGGACCCAGACGCGTCTCCCGTCGCACCCACCTACCCCCGCGGCACGGAAGAAGCGGACCTCCATGAGGTGCTCCCCGCCTTCGTGACCGAGGCGCTGGAAGAGGCGCTGCCGGTCTTCGGGCGCAAGCTCGCTGGGTTCGATGATCCCTCAGCGCTCATGACCGCTCCGGAGGCGCGCAGCTCAAGCCCGGCGCGGATCCTGCGCCATGGCAAGACATCCCAATCCGTGACCCATCCTGGCATCTTCCCTGCTGGGGAGGGAGCGGGCTATGCTGGCGGCATCATGAGCGCGGCGGCGGATGGGATGCGCGTGGCGGACGGCGTCATGGAAGAGCTCCAAGCGCGCGCTGCGGCAGCCGCGCTGGTGGCGGGGAAACCGGCGGTGTTCCCCACGGACACAGTGGCGGGCGTGGGCATCGCGGTCACCGCTGCAGAAGATGGGCGCGTGCTGGCGCAGATCAAAGGGCGTCCGGCTGACAAGCCAATCGCGTGGCTGGTGGACGGCATCGAAGCGCTCGACCGCTATGGACGCGATGTGCCCGCCTATGCCTTCGACCTCGCTCGCGAGGGATGGCCCGGCCCCCTCACCCTCATCGTGCGCGCCTCTGATGCGGTGCCCCCCGCGTTCCGCAGCAGCCAAGGCACCATCGGCCTGCGCGCGCCCGCATCCCGGATGGCTCAGGAGCTCATCCGTCGCGCTGGTTCTCCCTTGGCTGCCACCTCGGCGAATCTCGCGGGAGACCCCGCTCCTCAAAGCGTCTTCGCGCTGTCGCCGGATTTCAAAGAACGGGCTCGCTCAGCCGGGGCGGCCTTTCTGTTGGCAAAGGAGGCGGCGTGCGGCCAAGCCTCCGCGGTCATCGACTGCACGGGCGCTCTTCCGCGCATCCTCCGCTGAGCCTGAGCGCGTATAATCTGACCACCGACGACAAGGAGGATCCCATGCGCGTGAGCATCGGCGCCGACCATGCAGGGTTCGAGCAGAAAGAGCAGCTGAAGGAGCACCTGGAAGCAGAGGGCTTCGGCGTGATCGACCGCGGGCCGGACACGGACGCGCGCGTGGATTACCCGGATTTCGCCGCGCTGGTGGCGGAGGATGTGGCTTCCGGTGAGGCGGAGTTCGGCGTGCTCGTATGCGGCACCGGCATCGGCATGGCCGTGGCCGCCAACAAGGTCCATGGCATCCGCGCGGTCAACATCGTGCGCGAGGATTTCGCCGTGCTGTCCCGTGAGCACAACGACGCCAACATCGTCACGGTGTCCGGCCGCTTCGTATCCCCGGAAGAGAACATCCGCATCGTGGATGCGTTCCTTTCCACGCCCTTCGGGGAAGGCCGCCATGCCGGGCGCGTTGCCAAGATCATGGCGCTTGAGGAATGAGGGCTGCGCGCCGGGCACATTGCGCTACCATAAGCGCTTCCATCCAACAGGCACAGAAAGGCGCTCCCATGGCTCATGACATCCTTCGCGCGTGCGATCCGCAGGTGGCGGACATCCTGGAAGAGGAGCTCGGCCGTGAACGCGGCACCATAGAGCTCATCGCCAGCGAGAACTTCACGTCCCGCGCGGTCATGGAAGCGGTGGGCAGCGTCCTCACCAACAAATACGCCGAAGGGTATCCCGGCAAGCGCTATTACGGCGGCTGTGAGAAGGTGGACCAGGCGGAGGATCTGGCCCGTGCTCGCGCTTGCGAGCTGTTCGGCTGCCAGTTCGCCAACGTTCAGCCCCATTCCGGCGCTCAGGCGAACTTCGCCGCATACCTGGCGCTCATCCAACCGGGCGACACGGTCATGGGCATGAGCCTGGATCACGGCGGCCACCTCACCCATGGCTCTCCGGTGAACTTCTCCGGCTTGTTCTACAACATCGTGCCCTACGGCGTGAGCCCAGATTCAGAGACCATCGACTACGATGAGCTTGAGAGCCGCGCGCGCGAGGTCAAGCCGAAGCTGATCGTGGGCGGCGCCAGCGCGTATCCGCGCACCATAGACTTCGAGCGCATGGCGGACATCGCGCACAACGTGGGCGCGCTCCTCATGATCGACATGGCGCATATCGCGGGGCTGGTGGCCGGTGGGGTGCACCCCTCTCCCGTCCCCTTCGCTGATGTGGTCACGTCCACCAGCCACAAGACGCTGCGCGGGCCCCGTGGCGGCTTCATCCTCACCAACTCCGAGGAGCTGGCGAAGCGCATCGACAAGGCGCTCTTCCCTGGCGCTCAGGGCGGCCCGCTCATGCACGTGATCGCGGGCAAGGCCGTGGCTTTCGGTGAAGCCTTGACGCCCGCCTTCGCGGAGTACGCGCGCGATGTGGTGGCCAACGCGAAGGCGCTGGGGCAGGGCATCTCGGATGGCGGGTTGCGCTTGGTGTCCGGCGGCACGGACAACCACCTCTGCCTGGTGGACCTCACGCCAGCGGACGTGACCGGCAAAGACGCCGAGAACCTGCTGGAGTCCGTGGGGCTCACGGTCAACAAGAACACCATCCCGAACGAGCAGCGCTCGCCCTTCGTCACGAGCGGCATCCGCGTGGGATCCGCAGCGGGCACCACGCGCGGCTTCGACGGGGATGACTTCTACCAGATAGGATCCTTGATCTCCAAAGCGGTCTTCGGCCATGAAGACGCCTCCGCGCTGTCAAGCGTCCGTGAAGACGTGGAATCCCTTCTGGCGGCCCATGAGCTGTATCCGGGGCTGGGGTACTGACATGGCCCACGCAGATGAGCGTCCCAGCTGGGACGAATACTTCATGACCTTGGCGAACCAGGTGGCCACGCGGACCACCTGCATGCGCCGGGGCGTGGGCGCGGTCATCGTGAAGGACAAGCGCATCCTGGCCACGGGCTACAACGGCGTGCCCACGGGCATCCGCCATTGCAGCGAAGTGGGATGCTTGCGTGAGCAGCTGGGCGTGCCGTCAGGGCAGCGCCATGAGATCTGCCGCGGGCTGCATGCGGAGCAGAACGCCATCATCCAAGCGGCGCGCTTCGGAACGGACATAGATGGCGCTTCCATCTATGTGAACACCCAGCCCTGCGTGGTCTGCGCGAAGATGCTCATCAACGCCGGCATCAAAGAGATCGTCTACCAGAATCCCTATCCGGATGAGCTGGCCCAAGAGATGCTGGCCGAATCCGGGATCCTCTGCCGGGAATACATCCCTGAGAGCGCGCCGGAGCTCTGATCCGGCTCCATTTTGGAGCCGTCAGCCCCTGCTCGATGACGCCAATCTGAGGGGCTGGCGGAATGAGGGACCGCTTACCCCTTTTTGTTGCCGGTTTGTTACCGCTTTTCATTTGTATGGGTATCATACGGGGTGTTTTGCGTAAACGTGAGTTCACCTTGGATGAGAGCGGGTCATGGCAGCAGCCATCGTATGTGGAGCGCTTGCGGGCATCATCGGCTTCTTGCCGTTGATCGCAGGTCTTCGCATGACGCGGAAGGTGACGGCCACCAGCAATTTCGGGCATATGTCCATCTTGCTTCTGAGCCTGATCATCTCCTTCGTGCTGATGTTCGCCTTCGCCATCATCTGCGTGAACGTCGCGCGTGATGTGGCCATGCCGTTCGTGCTCGCAGAGGCGGTCGCGCTTTCGGTGTTCGCCATCGCGTTCGGGGTCAAACGGACCCTGACGGGCAAAGAGAAGCAAGAGAAGAAGGAGTAGGCACGTGGGAGCTTTGGAGTGGCTGAGTGAGGAAGTCCCTCACCTGAAAGCATCGTTCGACTCCGCCATCGTCATCGGCAATGCCGAGTTCGGCATGACGCAGTACATCCTGTGGATGATCATCTGCTGGATCATCACCTGCGCGGTCATCCTCATCGTGTCCAAGAAGCTGACGCTGATCCCCAAGAACAAGTTCATCAACACGGTGGAATACGGGTATCAGTTCGTCCGCAATGACATGGGCGAGAGCGTCATCGGGCACGGTTACAAGAAGCACGTGCCGTTCTTGGCCACGCTGTTCTTCTTCATCCTGATCAGCAACTTCGTCGGGCTCATCCCCGGCTGCAAGACGCCCACGGGCACCATCTCGGTCACATGGGCGCTTTCTTTGATCTCATTCGTGTACTTCGTCTTCTGGGGCATCAAGACCCATGGCGGCTTGGGCTATCTGAAATCCTTGGCCCCCAGCGGACTGCCCATCGTGATGGTTCCGATCATCTGGTTCTTGGAGCTGCTCTCCACGGTCATCCGCCTGCTCACGCTGGCGGTCCGACTTTACGGCAACATGTTCGCCGGCCACATGGTCCTTGGTATCTTCGCGCTGGCCACCAGCACGTTCTTGATCACGGGCATCCAGTCCATCGACGTGGTCTCCGGCGTGCTGACGCTGCCGTGGTTCCTGCTGCTCGTGGTCATGTACGCTCTGGAGACGCTGGTGGCGTTCCTTCAGGCCTACGTGTTCACCGTGCTCTCTTCGGTCTACATCCAGCTGGCCACTTCCGCGCACTAGGGAGCAGGCTGGCGAAGACGCCAGGTCGGCAGGGGCACCGCCTTCTGCCTTGCGGCCCACCTTCAAGCGGTCGCGCCCACCAAGGGCATCTCCGGGTTCCACGCCCGGTCGCCATAGGAAAAGGTTTTTGAGAAAACAGGCTCAAAAACGGCAAAAGGAGGAAACTGTGGAAATTACATTGGTACTCTCTGCCCTGAAGGTCGTCGGCTACGGCCTCGGCGCCATCGGCCCTGGCATCGGCATCGGCATCGCCTGCTATGGCTGCTGCGTCGGCACCGCTCGCCAGCCTGAGCTGCAAGGCCGTCTGTTCACCAACTTCATCCTTGGTGCTGCTCTTGCAGAGGCGCTCGCGCTCATCGGCTTCGTGCTCGCGTTCATCATGTAGCTTCTGGTCTTATCGGCAGCAAGTTCAAGCCAAAAAGGCTAGAAGGAGGAAGCACGTGAGAACAAGAGCGAGAAAGATGGCGATGGCAAGCGCAGCTGCGTTGAGCGCCGCCTTCTGCCCGTCGCTCGCCTTCGCGGCTGAAAGCGAAGAAGTGGGTGGCATCTCCGCCATCCTGCCCGACATGCTGGAATTCGTTCCCATGCTGGTCGCTTTCATCATCCTCTGGATCATCCTCGCGAAGTTCGGCTGGCCCATGTTCGCGGGCATGCTGGAGAAGCGCGAGAACACGATCAGGGAAGCTCTGCAGCAGTCAGAGGAAGCCAAGATCGAAAGCGAGCGCGTGCTTGCGGAGTACAAACAGCAGCTGGCGGATGCGAAGGCGGAGGCCACGAAGGTGGTCGCCGAGGCGCGCGAGACCGGCGAGGCGGTGCGCCAGAGCATCCAGGACAAGGCCCAGGCCGAAGCTGAGGACATGATCTCCAAGGCGCGCATCACCATTGAAGCGGAGAAGAAAGCAGCGATGGCCGAGCTTCAGGCATCCATCGCTGACACGTCAGTGGATGTCGCGGCGAAGCTGATCGGCAACGACCTCACCGAAGGCGAGCATCGCGCCATCATCGAGCGCTACGTCAAAGAAGCGGGGAGCTTCAATGGCAACTAACCGGCTGGTGACACAAGGCAAGGTGCAGATCTACGCCGACACGCTGTTCAACGCCGCCAACGATGCGGGTGGCGCGGATGCGGCGGTGGCAGTCCGCAATCAGATCCAGGAGCTTCGGCATCTGATCTATCAGGACATGGATCTCTCCCTGGCGCTCAATGACAGCGCCTATTCGCCTGAGCAGCGCTACGGCTTGGCGAAAGCCGTGTTCGCTGATTGCGAAACCGCGCTCACTGAGACGCTGGCCGTTATGGTCGAGCAGGGAGACATCGATCTGCTCGGTCAGGTGTATCACGCCTATGAAGACGTGATGGCGGACAAGCTCAAGCTGGTGGTCGTGGACGTGGTCACGGTCGTGCCGCTCGATGACGAGCTGCGCAAGCTGATCGAACAGAAGGCAGAGGCCGAGCTCGGATGCAAGGCGGTGCTGAATGAGAGCATCGACAAGTCCATCCTCGGCGGAATAATCATGAGTGTGAACGGGATGCGCATTGACGCCAGCGTGCTTAGCCAGCTCAATCGCGCGCGCTACGTTCTGAAAGATTCAGATGGAGGTGATAGCCAGTGACAGAGATCACCGCTCAAGCGATCGACGAGGCGCTGCGCAAGCAGCTTGCAGCGCTCAACGTCAATGTTCAGTCCAGGGAGGTGGGCACCGTCATCCAGGTTGGTGACGGCATCGCCCGCGTTGATGGGCTGCGCGACGCCATGGCAGGCGAGCTTCTGGAGTTCACCAGCGGGGACGGCAAGACCGTCTACGGCTTGGCTCAGAACTTGGAAGAAGACGAAGTCGGCGCCGTGCTCCTTGGTGACGTCGCTGCGATCAAGGAGAACGACCAGGTGCGCACCACCGGTCGCATCGTGGAGGTGCCCGCAGGCCCGGCCATGCTCGGCCGCGTGGTGAATCCGCTTGGCATGCCCATCGACGGCAAAGGCCCCATCAAGGCCGAAGGCAGCCGTCCCGTTGAGTTCAAGGCTCCCGGCGTGACCGCGCGCCGTCCGGTGCATGAGCCCATGCAGACCGGTCTGTTGGCCGTGGACTCCATGATCCCGATCGGTCGCGGTCAGCGTGAGCTGATCATCGGCGACCGCCAGACGGGCAAGACGGCCATCGCCATCGATGCGATCATCAACCAAAAAGAAACCGACATGATCTGCATCTACGTCGCTGTGGGCCAGAAGGCCTCCACGGTGGCGGGCGTGGTGGAGACGCTGGAGCGTCACGGTGTCATGGACAAGACCATCATCGTGTCCGCGAACGCCTCTGACTCAGCGCCCTTGCAGTACATCGCTCCCATGGCCGGCGCGGCGATGGGCGAGTACTTCATCTACAACGGCAAGGACGGCAAGCCGGCGAACGCGGACAATCCGGGCCAGGCAGTGCTCATCATCTACGATGATCTGTCCAAGCAGGCTGTCGCCTATCGCCAGATGTCGCTGACGCTGCGCCGTCCTCCCGGACGCGAGGCGTATCCGGGCGACGTGTTCTACCTGCATTCCCGCCTGCTGGAGCGCGCGGTGAAGATGTCCGATGAGAACGGCGGAGGTTCCATGACGGCGCTTCCCATCATCGAGACGCAGGCAGGCGACGTGTCGGCCTACATCCCCACCAACGTCATCTCCATCACCGACGGTCAGATATTCCTCGAGACCGCCCTCTTCAACCGAGGCATCCGTCCCGCCATCATCGTGGGTATCTCCGGGTCGC